>NZ_JAODIY010000012.1 GCF_026586665.1 Halovenus rubra | reverse complement strand
ACCATCCCTCCGAGATACGTTTGTCCGCCTGTTGCATCGATCTACGCAACCAATTTCGCGGCTCCTACGAGAGACTATCGAAATCGATTGGGGGTAAACACGTACTGATTAGAGAGGGCTAGCGATGACTGATGCAAGCTTCAGGGATGAACTCGTTCAGGTCAGTGCTTTCAACGAATACGTGTACTGTCCGCGGCGGTTCTACTACCAGCGGTATCAGGACCAAATCGGGACACCGTACGAGCTCGTCGATGGCCGATCCAAGCACCAAAACCAGGCAGATCGAGGTGGCTGGATCACTGAACGCTACTTTCGGTCAGATAATCTCGGTCTCCATGGGAAGATTGACCTTATCGAGACTGACGATGACGTATTGACTCCGGTAGAGCGCAAGCGTGCCGAAAGTGGTGAATATTATCCGAGCGACGAAGTCCAACTTGCTGGCTACTGTATGCTTCTCGAATCAGCCATCGGGGAACCAGTAAACGTCGGGTACATCTATCTCTACTCAACGGACGTGCGCCACGCAATCCGCATCACACAGCGACATCGAGACACTGTCAAGGAGATAGTTCACAGAATCGAGACCATGTCAGTCGATACGATCCCACCACTCACGGATAACCCGGACAAGTGCAAAGCCTGCTCCGCCAGGGAGTATTGCATGCCCAAAGAGACCGCAATTCTCGAACCGAAGAAAGCTCGCGGGACGGGCTGGGAGGAGGAAGTATGAAGGCGACCGAGGGGATGTTTGACGAGTCGGTCGTCTACGTCACAAAGCAGGGCACGCAGGTCCGGCAAGACGGTGGGCGGATCGTCGTCTGGGATGTCGATGGCGACGAGGGCGAACTCGCTGCGTTCCCCACTGAAAAGCTCGAAACAATCAACGTCTTCGGTGGCGTGAACTTCTCGACACCTTTCATCGCGGAAGCGAACGAACACGGCATCATCCTCAACTACTTCACCGAGAACGGGAAGTACCGCGGCAGTTTCGTGCCGGAAAAGAACACCATTGCCGAGGTGCGGCGGGCGCAGTACGCACTTGACGAAACGGCTGAGATAGATATCGCGGCGTCGATGATTGCCGCGAAAATCCGCAATGCCCGGACACTCCTCTCCCGGAAAGGTGTTCACGGCACCGACATACTCAAAGACCTCGGCGTTCGGGCGACGACGGTAACAACGAAGGATGACCTCCGTGGTGTTGAGGGCGAGGCCAGCGAGCGATACTTCAGCCGCCTTGATGAAACACTCACTGACGGCTGGACCTTCGAGAAGCGAACGAAGCGCCCGCCGGAGGATCACATCAACTCGCTGCTGTCACTGACATACGTCTTCATGAAAAACGAGGTGTTGAGCGCATTACGGCAGTATAATCTTGATCCGTTCTTGGGGGTTCTGCATGCGGACCGTCATGGGAGACCATCGCTGGCGCTGGATCTCCAAGAGGAATTCAGGCCGATATTCTGCGATGCGTTCGTCACTCGATTGGTGAACCGCGGTGTGATCACCCACGACGAGTTCACCAAAGATAATCACCTCGCAGACGAAGCGTTCAAAACATACTGTTCGAAGTTCGACGAATTCATGCAGGAGGAATTCACCCATCCCTACTTCGAGTACACGGTCACGCGCCGGAAGGCTGTGAGACAGCAAGCCATCCTGTTGCGAAAAGCAATTACCGAAGAGTTAGACGAATACCATGCGCTGACGTTCTCGAAATAACGATGCGGCTGGCAATCGCATACGATGTGAGCGACGACACGAACCGACGGCAGGTCTATCGAACGCTTGAACGCTACGGAGCTTGGAGACAATTCAGTCTGTTTGAGGTGGATGTCTCGAAGTCTGAGCGTGTAGAGTTAGAAGACGAACTGGAATCGCATATCGAGCCGGCAGATGGTGACCGGATTCGAATGTACAGGCTCTGTCGGTCATGTCAGGACAATACGACCGATCTGGGATCTGATCCACCTGGCGAACAATCCAACGTCCTCTGAGTAGATCTACGTCGACCTTTTTATTATCTCTGTACAGCCCCGGTTGACGTAATCGCCTCTCAATTTCACGGGCTGAGAAAGCTTTTTGACGCATACGACCGTATTTTCACCCCCTGTCGAGACACCTAGAAAACCCAGCAAGGGATTGAAACATCACAAAGTGATGAACAAGTACCCAGTCTTCAGCGGTCGAGACACCTAGAAAACCCAGCAAGGGATTGAAACAAAGCGGCCGAGCGAATCAAGCGAGCGACGCCATCCGGTCGAGACACCTAGAAAACCCAGCAAGGGATTGAAACACCTCGAAGTCCACGATACGCCGGTCAAAACGCGCCGTCGAGACACCTAGAAAACCCAGCAAGGGATTGAAACGAGGTTGACCAGACGACCACACACGAGCTCGGCGGTCGAGACACCTAGAAAACCCAGCAAGGGATTGAAACTGTTGTATGTCGGCTCTGACGATAACTCGGTGTACGGTCGAGACACCTAGAAAACCCAGCAAGGGATTGAAACTGTGTGGAAGAAAGGAGTGGCTGGCGAGGAACGTCGAGACACCTAGAAAACCCAGCAAGGGATTGAAACGCCAACCTGACGGCCGGCCAAGAAGACTCACTCAACGTCGAGACACCTAGAAAACCCAGCAAGGGATTGAAACAAAAACGAACTCGCACCCGAAGAGGAGGAAGCGTTGTCGAGACACCTAGAAAACCCAGCAAGGGATTGAAACGGCAAAGGAGGGCGAGCCGTACGATACGTATCAAGAGGTCGAGACACCTAGAAAACCCAGCAAGGGATTGAAACATAAACCGACGCATATCGCCCTCTCCGACCGGAATAGTCGAGACACCTAGAAAACCCAGCAAGGGATTGAAACGGCATGGTAGACCGCCGTCCGTCGGATGTGTCACGCGTCGAGACACCTAGAAAACCCAGCAAGGGATTGAAACCGAGCGGGTGACTCGTCGGCCCGTATGCCGGTGACGTCGAGACACCTAGAAAACCCAGCAAGGGATTGAAACTGAACATCCGCGGGGTCCTCGCGGGACTCGATAAGGTCGAGACACCTAGAAAACCCAGCAAGGGATTGAAACTCCTCGAAGTTGTCCCGTTGAATCTCTTTGTCGGTTGTCGAGACACCTAGAAAACCCAGCAAGGGATTGAAACGCAACGACAACGGCCGGTAGGGCCGCCTCTGAGCGGGTCGAGACACCTAGAAAACCCAGCAAGGGATTGAAACGCGTCCAGCTCGTCGAGACGCGCCCATTGCTCGAGTCGAGACACCTAGAAAACCCAGCAAGGGATTGAAACCTGATGATGCTCCACCACGAGGTCGTCAACCGCGACGTCGAGACACCTAGAAAACCCAGCAAGGGATTGAAACCGCTCTGGTTTATCGGCGTCCTTCCCGACGCTGTCTCGTCGAGACACCTAGAAAACCCAGCAAGGGATTGAAACACCACTGGACTGCTGTTGCGGTCGTGTGATCACGCGTCGAGACACCTAGAAAACCCAGCAAGGGATTGAAACATGTCGGCTACTCGTTCGACGCGGTGTACCGGAACGACGTCGAGACACCTAGAAAACCCAGCAAGGGATTGAAACTTAGACAACCATTCTTGACCCGTCTTAACAGCCAAAGTCGAGACACCTAGAAAACCCAGCAAGGGATTGAAACTCTGGTGGCTCGATAGAGATCTCCCCGATATCCAGTCGAGACACCTAGAAAACCCAGCAAGGGATTGAAACTCGTCGGCCCTGGTGACGACCCGGCTCCGGACCCAGGTCGAGACACCTAGAAAACCCAGCAAGGGATTGAAACAGTTAGTCCACCTCAAAGAGGACTGGATCAACTGGCGTCGAGACACCTAGAAAACCCAGCAAGGGATTGAAACCTCCGCCCACGCCTCCGTGAGTGTCGACAGGAGTCTGTCGAGACACCTAGAAAACCCAGCAAGGGATTGAAACAGTGCAACCTGAGTTGCTCATCGCCTCACCTCCAGTCGAGACACCTAGAAAACCCAGCAAGGGATTGAAACAAAACTCGTCGACGATCTCGCCGCCTACACTGACGAGAAGGAGCGCCGCGAGACACTCGACTTTCCCGACGTTATCGAGACGACGCTCGAGTTCTTGCGAGCTAACGATGCCGTCACGAAGCGGCTTCAAGACCAGTTTGCGGCCGTGATGGTCGACGAGTTCCAGGACACGGGCCCGCGCCAGTGGGAGTTAGTCAAGCTCCTCACGGGCGTCGACGAGCAGACGGCGTCGAACATCTTCCTGGTCGGCGACGAGAAACAGAGTATCTACGGATTCCGTGGTGCAGACGTGACGACGTTCGGGGAAGCGAGAGCGGAACTTCAGGCCGTCAACGAAGCCCGTAAGGTCGACTATGTCCCCGACAGCGACGCCGAGAGTCCGACGGTACTCGAACTCTCCGGGAACTTCCGGACGCTAGACGAGCCGCTGTCGTTCCTGAACGAGCTCTTCGAGTTCCTGTTCCAACCAGAAGGCGACATCCACGAGCCCTACGAAGCGCCACCGCAGGAGTTGACCACACAGCGTGACCGTATCGAGGACATCGAGGGACTGACTGGGGGCGTCGAGTATCTCGCTGTGCCCCACGACGCTGACACGGCGGCAGAGCTCTTCGGCGACGACCATCCGGTCGCCGAAGGCGCGCTCGATCACACCATCGAGGCCGAGGCGCAAGCGCTCGCTGCTCGATTGACCCACCTGTTCGACGATCCGCCGCAAGTCCAAGATCCCGACACAGGTGCTCATCGTGACGCTACGCCGGACGACACGGCAATCCTCCTCCGCCGGCGAACCCATCTGGATCGGTATCAGCGCGCACTCGAGGAGTACGACATTCCCTACACTGTCGTCGGTGGTGTCGGATTCTACGATACGCCCGAGGTTCAGGCGTTGACGAACCTACTTCGGGTACTTGGCGATCCGCAGGACGACGTCTCTCTCTATGGGGTACTTCGATCGCCGCTGTTTGGCTTCACCGATGACCGCCTCGCACCGGCAGTTGCCGAGGCTGATTCAGTGTGGGACGCGCTGGCCGAGACGGACGATCCACAGCTTTCAGACGCGTTCGATCTCCTCACGACGTGGCGGACGCTTAGCGGCTGCGCGACGCCGTCTGGGGATGGCGTTCTCCCGTGGAACCGTCTGTTGTCTCGAGTGATTGATGACACGGGGTATCTGGCGAGCGTGAGTGCTGACGAACGCGGTCAGCAGGCCGTCGCGAACGTCGAGAAATTCCGCGACCAGGTCCGTACGTGGAGCGAGAACGATGTTCACACAGCTGCCGGGTTGCTCCACCGGATCGACCGCCAAGCCGAGATCGACCCCCGAGAAGGGGAGGCTGACATCCCCGGCGATGCGGAGGGCGTCCGGATAATGACGATTCACGCCGCGAAGGGACTCGAGTTCCCGATCGTCACCGTCCCCGATCTCGGAAGTGACCTCAATTTCGGGCGGTCCGTCGACGACCATGGCTACGTTCGACTCGTGGACGGAACTGATGACGCGCCGCCGGTCCCGGCGGTCGGCGGGCCGAATCCGGGCGATGCGTTCTCCATCGAGAAAACGGCCGTCCACGAGTACGCCGACCGACGGTCGCGTCCACAGGAGCGGGCGGAGTCGAAACGCCTCCTCTATGTAGCGTGTACACGAATGCGGGATCACCTCCTTCTCTGCGGCACGCACGACATCGATGTCGACGAGTCTGGTACAATCGAACTCGGCGAGCCTGCAGCCTTCGACGACGCAGACCGGTGGCGCGACTGGTTACAGCCAGCCCTCCTCAACGGAGCACTCGTCGCCGAGGCGGTTCGTGACGGACAGGCCCGTGGTGAGATAGATGGAGCCAGCTATACTGTTCGCAGGCCGCCGCGCCCAGTAGACTGGGACACCGACGACGACGCTGTCGATTCAGCGCTGGAGATATCGATCCCCTCACCGCCGTCGCTACCGCCGGCGAAACGGATCGCGGCGACGACCCTCGTGAATGCGGTGGCGGATGCGTCTCCAGACGGTCACAGTTACTCTCAGCGTGAGGAGTCGGCCGGCCTGAGTCCAACGACGTTTGGGACGGTCGTCCACCGGATCAACGAACTTCGTCCACCGAGAGACGAATGGACCACCCTGATCCGTCGTTTGAGTCAGATGGCTGGTGAGGAGCCGTCAGAATCGGACCTCCGTGATGCTGTCAACCATGCTGCTGATGCAGTCGAATTTGTTGATCGCATCGAGTCCGATACCGAGCTTCAGGAGGTTTACGACGAATACTCTGTTGTCGCTCGAATCGATGAGTCGCGGATTGTGGGTGATATTGACCGGCTGCTCGTCACGCCGGACGCATTCCACATTATCGACTACAAGACCAACGACCTCTCCGCTACGACATCGGATGAGCTCGCGGAACATTATCGACCGCAGATGCTCGCGTACGCTCTTGCCCTCCTCCAACATGACCGGAATCGTGACGTACGAGCTTCACTCCGGTTTACTGACGAGGGGATAGAGGAGCGGTTCCATTGGGTGTCGGATCAGATGACGGAGATGGAATCTGAACTACGGTCAATGGTGGATTTGGTAGATTAGGCCTCTGATTTCGCCCAATACGCTCAACTTGCGATAGATCAGGGCGAACTCTGGGTGGCAGTCATTGAAAAACGAATAGAACGAACGAAACGAACGCAACGAGGGTATTTCGAGTAATGAACGAATTTACTGGAACGAGCCGAACCGACGCCGGAACTGAGAGTGCTCGGTGAACGTAACGAACAAAACGAACAAAACGAACAATATGATGAAAATGAACGTATTCCCTTCAACGAGTGGAACGAACAGTTGGTTTTAACACCGTAGTAATCCTCTCACCGAGTGAAACACCCTCGCCGAACGCACCGAACTAAACGACCAAAACGAACAAAACGAACATAACGAGAAAAACGAAGATAATGACCGACACCAATACCGCACGAATCACGGTGGCGAATCAGAAAGGCGGCGCAGGGAAGACGACCGACGTCATTCATACAGGCGGCGTACTCGCCGCCCGAGGCCACGACGTCCTCTTGGTCGATATCGACTATCACGGGGGGCTCACCTGCTCGCTTGGCTACAACGATCTGTACTACGACACCGACCGCACAACGCTGTTCGACGTCCTCGACTTTGATCAGATGGAGTCGGTGAACGACATCATCGTCGAGCACGAGGAATTCGACATCCTTCCCGCCAGCGAGAAGCTCGCGAACAACAAGAACATCCAGACGCTGCTTGAGGCGCCGAAGAGTCGCGAGCGGCTGGAGATGACACTCGACGAGCTCGACAAGGACTACGACTACATCATCGTCGACACGCCGCCATCACTGAACGTCCTCACCGACAACGCGCTCGTCGCGACCGGTAACGTCGTCATCCCCGTCATTCCCGAGAAGCTCAACGCCAACAGCCTCCAGATTTTCGCGAAGCAGCTGAGTTCCCTCGAACAGGCGTACGGAGACATCAATCGGCTCGCGATTGTCTGTAACCGCGTCGAGCAGAACGCTGAACACCGCGACACCATCGAGGAGATCAAGTCGGCGTACTCCCTCCCGGTGTTCGAGATCCCGAAGCGGACCGACCTCTCCCAGTCGATCGGCGAGGGGGTGTCCGTCTTCGGCTTCGGCAAGGAGAACCAGCGCGTCGAAGATGCACGCGACCTGTTCAACGAGATTGCCGACCTGTTCGATGAGACGTTTGAGAAGACCGCACCTGAGGAGGTGGAAGCATGACCGACGGCTGGGGCGATGCTTCCGGCATCGAGGGCAACTACGAAGAGGAGGACGATGAGGTCGAATCCGGCGAAACGAGTGAGGTGAGTGAACCGGTGGAAACGAGTTCATCGACCGAAACGACCGAATCGAGTTCAATGAGTGAAACGAACGAAACGAGCAAAACGAAGACGAACATCAAGGACGAATGGAATGGGCGGACGATCTACATTCCCGACGATGTCCTCGACAAGATGGAGGATACCTACCTCGAGTCCCAGCTGAAGCTCCGCAAGGCGGGCCAGGATGAGTTCAAGAAGAACCGTCATTTCTACCCACTACTCGTCCAGTTCGGTGTTGAGGCGCTCTCTGAGTCGGATGCAGAGGAAATTCAAGCTCGGCTTTCGGAACTCGGCGACGAATGACCTCGCGCAGAGCGAGGCCCGTAGTAGTTGAGACCGGTCGTCTCAATGCATATCGCAGTCTGGCGCAGTTCATAAATAGTATGAAGACGTAGTTTGGGATAGAACAATGGCACGAATCACCGGCTCTTATCCAGACGATCTCGACCTGCTCATCGAGGGTGCTGTCGAGGCTGGTGTGTTCGGGGGAAAGAGCGACGCGTTGCGCGAGTTCGTGCGTGAATACTTCGAGGACCACGAGAACGAACGTATTGCAGCTGCGGTCGCCCTCTACGAACGCGAGCGGATCACACTCGGTGATGCCGCCAGACTCGCTGATGTCGACCGCTGGACGATGCGTGACATCCTCCGGGAGCATGGTGTTGAACTCCGCCTCGGACTCGTTGACGAAGACGACGCAGCCTACGAGGCAGAGGCAGCACGTGAACTCGAATTCGATGATGAGGACTCGCCTGATGAGGAGTCACGTGCTAAATGACAGGTAACGATCTCCCAGCGAACCCGAGCGTCTTGAACACGACTGTCCTCTCGAATTTTGCGTACATCGATCAGCTGTGGGTAGTTACTGGCCTCTCTGGAATCTGTACGGTACCAGTCGTGGGTGAGGAGCTCGAACACGGCGTCGATAACTACCCATATCTCCAGGAAGCACTCGATATGCTTGATGACGAGATCCCGGTCGCGCCGATCTCGGATACTGTCGCAAACAGAGAAGCCTTTGTTGGTGAGCATCTCGACCCCGGGGAAGCACAGGCGTTCGCCCTCGCCGACGCACACGACGGTCGGCTGCTGACAGACGACGGAGATGCCCGATCGTTTGCGAAAGACCAGGGCGTGACCGTTGTCGGGTCGGTTGGCGTTCTGTTGGCTGCAATCGATGCTGGGAAGATCGATGAATCAACCGCTGATGAGTGGCTGTCGACGTGGATCGACGAGATCGGCTACTACGTCCCGTATCGAACGATCTCGGAGTATCGATGACTGATTTCGAGTTCGAAACACCTGATTAGTGTGGCCGTGAACACGTCTATTACCGATGAGTGAAGCCGACAGACGGCTGTCCGAGGAGAGCGAGCAACGGTTTCTAGACCTGTACGCCCATCTGTTGGTGTATGTCAACGACCGATTCGAGGTCATCGAAGAAATCGAAACGGTCGCTGATCTTGAACAGCACTACACTGACGAGCTTCTCCCGCTCCGAAACACGCTGTACAACGAGTCGACGGCGGACCTGATAGAGGACTTCGTTCAAGAGAATCCTCCCGGTTTGTCGGAGGCTGATCTCGAACAGATCGCAGCGTGGACTGACTCCGTCGCCGGAGAGTTCGTCGTCGTCCGCTATCGAGAGGACGATGCGATCTTCCTCGATTGGACAGAACCGCCGAAAGCATACGCAGTCCGCCCGGCTCGACTTCCGTTCGCCGAGGTGTGGGACGAGTCCGCACTTCCAGTCCCAGTTTCGAGTGTCGTCCTGTTGCCGTTCGAGGACCAGATCGTCTACGACGGGTGGATCGGGGTCAAGAACATCATCTTCGGGGGCTCGCTCAGCGCAGACATCGACGACGAATACGAGGAGGCCAAACATCGCTTCGGCATCATCGACTCGCTTCCAGCACCCGAGGAAGACCAAAAGACGGACGCCGAGGAGTTGCTCTTCTACATGAAGAACAAGCGCAACCGCGAACGATACGCGTCGGAGATCGAGCAGTTGCGGGAGAAAACCGACGAACTGGAGCGGATTTACCATCAAGAGATGGGGAAAGCCCGTGCCCGAAGCTTGGGACGTGAACTACGAGAGTTAGGCCTTAACGAAGCCTATGTAGCAATCTACGACGATCGAATCATCACCAGTGCTCCCTCCGAATCCGAGGTTCGCGAGTTACTCGAAGAGATTATGCCCGCTGGGAAGGCTGATTACCCCTACGTCTACCACTTCGATCCCTGAACGAGAGTCAATAGCTTACGACTGGAGTTGCGTGACAGTCGATGCGATTTCGCTTTTGCTCGGTTCGCTTGAGAACTCGAATACTCTGTTTCCGACACCGAAGGCGTATCTCCGGTAGGAGACGTCGACGTGAATCCAGCATTCGACGTCGCTGTCTGTCGCCTCATATTCGGCTTTACTTGTATTCTCTCCGTGCTTCAGCACATCGAGCAGGTACTCTTCGATACGTGGCGCATTCGCGATCCGCAAGAGATGGTCGGCAGCGACGTTGTCTAACACGTCTGCTGGGGTTCCGTATCTGTCGCCGACGAGATAGAACTCGCCGTCGTACTCGTGTGACTCGACCTGAACACGGAGTGCGTACGTATCAGCCATATCGGTAATTTCGAAGAGCCACGTATCAGAGTGTCTGTTACAGAGACTGTCTGCCAGTAGCCGCGTCGTGAACAAGATTTAGTCGGACTGGATCACAACCTTCGTATATGTCTTTCACCGCCAGCTGGCACACGCTTCTCGACGAACTCGACGACCTTCCCGAGAGCGCGACGCTCATCACGCCGCTCTCCCATCAGCGATTTCGTATTACTGACGTGCAGGACGCTCGCGTCATCATTCAGTTCGAAGATAGAGACGAGACACGACCACTCCAGCGCGACCAGTTCGAAACGCTCTATCGACGAATCGAGGATTCTCCCGACGGGTTTGATCTTGACCGTCTCCCGCCGGATGCCGACCCATACCCGGCGGTATGGAGTGTCCATCCACAGTTCGAGGTTGATGAGGACGCTGGCATCATCACACAATCGGAGGTTTCGACGGCAACGCAGGTGGTGGGCGCGGAACAGGAATCTACGGACGAGGAACGAACTGAACCCGACGGACTTGATGTCTATTCGGATGCACTTCTCCTCATCGATGCACTCGAACGCCACGATGTGACTACTCTCTCTGAACTGGAGACCGACGCGTTGGTGAATCTCTACACCCTGCTTTCGGATGTCCAGCGAGATGCTAACGAATTCCGCAAGGAGATCGCGGATGTCCTCCTTGCTCGGCTTCATCACGACCGTCCGGTTGCCGGGCAGTACGGCTCCGTCCAGCGGACGAGTCGCCGCAACCGCTCGCTCAAAGACGACGAGGAGGTGCTGGAACGCCTCGAGAACGCTGGCATCGACCGCGAACGTGTGCTGAGCGTCGATCGCTCGAAAGTCGATGAAGCGCTGGACGTCACCACGCTCTCCGAATCCGATGTGTACGAAGTCGAAGAAAGCGAATACGTTCGCAAAGCGGAGGTCGATGAAGAGGTGAAAGACTCCCGATTGCAGGGGTTGAAAGACCGCCTTGCTGCCAGCGAGGACGATGAGGCGAACCAACTTCGCGAAGAAATCGAGGAGCTCGAGCAGCGTATCGACGAGCTCACCAGCTTCCGCACAGGTACGGAGATGCAAGGATGACTGCCTACCGCTTTCGCGTCAAATTCGACCCCGACCCGACGTCGCTGTGGCGGGATATCGTCGTCGGTGCGGACAGAACGATCGCCGAATTTCAGTCGGCGATCAACGCTGAAGTCGGGCTCGATCAGGGCCACCTCTGGTTCGTCGGGGAGGATGAAGACTATTGGGACAGCGCCGTCAAATACCAGTGCCCGCAGGGGTACGACGAGTCGCTTGGTGGTGATCCGGTATTGCGTACGGAACGGATTGAGAACGCTGACGAGGTGACGATCGGCGAGATGACTCGCCAGCTCGGCCTCGAACAGTATGACCGTATCTGCTACCTCTATGACTACGGCGACGAATGGCGGTTCTACGCAATCTTGAAAGAGATTCTCAGCGATGAGCCGAGCGACAAACCACCCGAGGGTGTGAAAGAGAAAGGCGAGTCCATCGACGACCAGTACGACGCACTAGGAGCCGCTGAAAGCGATTCGCCTCTCCCTGACCCACTCTATTCGGTGCTCCCTGAAACTGCTGTCCCCGTTGCGGATCTGCGTGAGTTGGAGAAGCGAGATGGTATCGTCCACGTCATACCACTGCTCAGTCTCGAAACCGGATTCGGGGCGGTCTGCGAGCGGTTCGCGATTCAGTTCGAAGAGAGGGGATACGTCCTCGAAAACTTTCAGCCGGGGTGGCAGGTCGTCGAGGAAGTCGACGGGATAGACAAGACGGAGGAAGCACTCCTCGCGGCCCTTGCGGACGCAGTACGTGGATGGCACGCTGAAATTGCGGAGATATCGGGGGCGATGACAGGGCAGCATTTCGACGAGGAGACTGTCGAAGCGATGCACGTCGAACTGGAAGCAGAACTCGAGCGCATAGGATACGGCCACCTGTAGGCTGCTCTCTTAACTGTCTGCCGAAGAGAACGAGTTCTTGGCTGTGAAATGTCCAGCGTTTCGTAGTGGCACCAACCTGTGAGTCTCGCCGGAGTGTCTTTCGTGGGATCGCCCGAAAATCGCACGTCGAGTGGCCGAAGTACGACTCGACACCGTTGTATGACCGGAGTTCGCTAGCCGGACTGGAGTCGGACATTCGTACTGTGTCGGAAGCGTGGTTCGATCAGGACGTCCATACCTCCGTTGAGCTGTTCGTCTGTACGGTTCCGCTTGCCTACTTTCGATTCGATCCTCACGATCGCTACGCGAACTCGGTACGCTATGAGATGGCCACGCTCTTTCGCCTGTTCGTGCTGAAAGAACTCCACGGGTGGGACCACGAGACAGCACTCGTTGAGTACCTCAAAAGTCGATCTGTTATCCGTGAGCAACTGGGTATCGAATCGATTCCCGATCAGTCGACGCTGTGGCGAAGTTGGCACACACGCTTCACGGAAGATCTCCGCGAGACTATCGAAACGGTTGCTCGAACGATCCTCATCACCGCTCAGAACGCGGGCATCACGATCCCGCGTGAACCGGCCCGAACGCTCCGTCACCACGATACTGAATCCGATCAGCCGGAGCCAGATGATGGAGACGTTCTTGACCAGGCGAGCGAGATCACCGACCACGTCAGCCGCATCATCTTCCCCGCGTTCTCGCTTAATCGTGGTGAGGGCTGTGAGATCCACGAAAATGCGTTTTGGGACTTGCAAACGTATCTGGGGTTGCGACAGAATCTCGCCGCGAACGAGGGAGCTCGCAGTTTCATCCACGAGTCGACTCGTGACCGGACTCCGATGGGACACGCGCATCGTGACCATCTTCGTGATCTCTCGATCGAACAGATTCGAGAGATGTATCGGCAAGCGGTGGGTCGCCTCTTAGAAGAGGTCGCAGCGACGGAGGCGTTCTATCGTGCCGGGATCGTAGCGATCGATATCACTGAAGCCGATCCTTTCACAGGTGACCGAACGGGCCACGAAGACGAGATAATCGGGACGAAGGAGAAGAACGACGAATACGCCTACCAATGGGCGACAGTCCAGTTGGTCGGCAACGCTGTCCCACTCGTCCTTGATGCCCGTCCGGTACGGAAAGACGAGTCACGCAAGGAGATAGTCGAGGACTTGCTGGATTCGACTGAAGGGCTCGTCCACGTCGATAACGTGCTAATGGACCGGGAGTTCGACAGTCAGCACGTCTTGGAGATGATCAGCCAGCGTGGACTCTCCTACGTCGTTCCCAAGCGGATGCAGACCAGCGAGAAAGCCCAGGCCAAGCGGTTACTCCAGCGGGGCCAAGACCGGTATGAAACCGACCGCAAGCTCCATCTGGGCAAGAACGAGTGGCACGAGACGACGCTGATCTATCGGCGGAAAGAGGACTCAGAGCACGACGATCATCGACAGTACTCGGTGTTCATGACGAATCGGGGGAGCGGACACCTCACGGAGTACGGCTACCGGTGGGAAATCGAGAGTGGCTACCGATCGATCAAGCGGTTCATGGCGGCGACGACGTCGAAGGACTTCGGGTTGCGGTTCTTCTATTTCGCGTTCGCGTGTCTGTTGTACTCAATCTGGCGAGCCGTCGATTTACTCGTTCAGGTTGAGTTGACTGGTGAGTACGAGCACTCGCCGATGGTGACGGCAGATAATACACTGACTCTGCTGAAGAAGGAGACTGGAATTGGATAGCAAGACCCCATGACTGGGATAGAACGCCGTCTGAGTGGCGACACTGCCGAAAGTCGCTGAAATTCGGCTTTGGTGTTGGAAATACAATAAGAACCTTCGTTTAGAGAGCGATTTGAATCAACTTTCGGTCGACCATTCGTCGAAACTACGCATCACAGCCCCGCTACAGCTGGTGTAGTCTCAACTCCAGGGGTCGCGGTTTTGGTATAGCGGCATATGATTCATACCGTTGGCCAAATCCGGATTTCGGGGGATAGAACCCTTCTATCATGGGAAAAATCGTTATGAGACTCCTATCATTACTGGTCCTGATTATTCTGGTAATCACGACCACTTTGAAGTACCCCGCCGCCGTCGGTGAAGCACGAATGCTGCAACCGGCTCAGAACGGCGCTTCCCCCAGGGTAGAGCCGCCAAGACCGGGCTCCGTGTTTACTCTGGCTACCCACAGCTGAGATCGGGGCGATGGCGAAGAAGTCGATTCGATATAGAACTAATGGCCTCAACCTATATTAAGACAAAGCCCGAACGATGTTGTATGACCGAAGATGAATCGAACTCCGAGGGTCTGATGGAACGCCAGACCACGGGTGAAGACCGCGTGCGGATGGTTGCTCGGCAGCTGTCGGAGCCGCGGACAGCCAACTGGATCGCTTCCGAAGCGGGCTGGTCACACGAGCCGACCAAACGCGTCCTCGAACGGCTCGTCGACGATGGCATCCTCCATCGTGACGAAAGCGGTACTCACACGACGTATTACCCTGATTATCGCCGCCAAGCGATGCAGGAGGCGATGCGTCTTCGAGACAGCGGCCACACTGTCGAGGAGCTCACGGACCGTCTCGCCGATATGAAGACGCAGATTCGCGACTGGGAGGACGAATTCGGCGTTGAGTCACCGAACCAGCTTCGCGGGACGCTCGCTGACGAGTCCCTTGACGCTGAGGAGGAAGATAGTCGCCGTGAGATTGCCCGTGAGTGGGAGCATCTTCAGCGGCGTATCCAGATCGTTGGGTTCGCCATCCGAGAATGGGACTTCCTCGCTCCGACAACAGAGCCTGCCGAGGCCAGTAGCTGACGGATGTCGGTCCCGCATCCCGGTGGTGACCCGAACGCAAACTTCTACGCCCAGCTAAAGCGGGACGTCCTCGACCGTGTGCCACAGATCACGACAGTCGAGTTCGTTCCTGATGATATCGAGGCCAAACAGCTGCGGGCACGGTTTGATCCAGCCCGTCTCGACCCTTCGACAGGGCCTGAGTCGCCGGAACTGTCCATCAAGTGGTACCGGCAGGAGCCACATGATTGGTTCCGTATCAATTACACCGATCCGAACACGGGCTTTCACGCCGGCTGGCACCAGGACGAAGACCATCCCGATCTGGGACGGACGCATTTCCAGTACTCAGTCGCCGATACGGAGGACCGCTGGGGGATCACCTTCGAACACGAGACTCCCTCCCTGATTCTCTGGGAAATCGTCGAAGAGCTCCTTGAGGACGTCCGTCCGACCTACCAGTACGCGAACGAGGAACCATGACACCCCGAGAACGCGCCGATCGGTCACTCGCGAGCTCCTTCGAACGGTATCTCCAGGACAAGGGGAAGGGTCGCGGTGGCGACGGTGGGAACTATCGACGAAACGCAGCCCGCGAGCTCGAGCGGTTCGCCGAGTGGGCCGCCGGCGACCGCGGCGACGACGACTGGACCGGGATCGTCCCCGACGACGTCGACCGGGAGCCCACCTTTGACGATCTCGACGAACGCGTGTTCCGGGAGTACGCTCGGCATCTCGGGGGAGATCGGGGACTCAAGCAGAACACGGTACAAACCTATTACCGCTATATCTCTGCGTGGTGTGGGTGGTGTGTCAACGAGGGATATCTTGAGGCCCACTACGCGCAGCGGGCCAGTGCGATGGCGCCGCTGCCCGAGGATGACGGCCGCAAGCCCGGTGACCAGCAGGCCTGGACGTCCGAACAGCGCCACGCCCTCACCCGCCACGCCGACGAACGGGCCCGCGACGCCGTCGAGGCATTCACGACACTCCCGGAGGATACTGATCCCCTCGACAAGCAGCGAGCACGCTACGCGGCGCTGAAGGCGGCTCGTGACCGGGCTCTGGTGTTCGTCCTCGCGTACACCGCCGTCCGCGTTGGCGAACTCCTCCGAGATCCAAACGACCCGCGCCGGCGCGGCGTCCGCTGGGAGGACCTCTCCCTCGACGATGGGAGTATGGACGTCTACCGGAAGAAACAGCAGTGGGACGCCGCCAGTCTCCCCGATCCGGTAATCTCGCCGCTGCGGAGCTACCGAAAACTGATGGACCCACCGACGGAGCGCTGGCCGGTGTTTCCCACGTTTGACCAGCGGACGCTCGCAGGGCTCGTCCAAGATGAGCTCGCCGACCGAGGGGAACATACGGAGGCAATCGCCGAACGCCGTGGGGAGTACGCTCGCGACCTCCTCCTGGCGCTCGATGAGGATATTCGACCGCCCTCGATTACGACGGACGGCACACGATCGATTCTCCAACGGCTCTCAGAAGCTGCAGAGATAGACATCGACCATCCGAAACACGATTACCTTGCTCCACACGGCGGCCGGCGTGGAATGGGTGAAGTTCTCGTTCGAGCATTCGGATACACGGTTGCCGCCCGGTATCTCGACAATTCGGAGGAGATGGTGAGAGAGCGGTATTCACATATCGAGGCCGGAGAACTCGGTGATGTCGCTACTGAGGCGCTCGAGGAGATCGATAGTATACCGTAGTAACATATTTCGAGTGTGAGGGGTAGACCGTCGCGTTCACACCGCGTCGACGGTGAACAGCGAGTCGTCGCTGAGGACGACCTGTACCCGGCGGTGCCAGGCGTCAGCAAAGGCCTCCCGTTGCTGGTCGCTTGCCGATCCGTCGAGAATCCCCTGGAGGTTCCCGATCGCGGGTCCACCGCCAGGAACGTCGCTGACGTGGTAGGCCACTTCGACGGTCTCGTCCGTGTCGGTTCGCCGGAACCGGAACGTCGGGTCCGCCGTGTCCGGGTCGAACGCGTCGAAGACGAGGAGGTCGCGGCGGCCGCCATGGCCGCCGGCGAGCCCGCTGAATCCGTCATCGCCGGTCGCGCCAGTCACGTACGAGATGATGCGGCTCATCACGCCGTACGCGGCATCGTCCTGCGGGCCGGCCGTCTGGACCTCGATTTCGCTCCGGACTGGATAGCCGTCGGGATACAGGGGGTCGAGCCCGAGCTGGGCGATCCGGTAGGCGCCCGAGGCTGTCGGACAGGAGTGGCCCGCTTCTTTCACCGCGTCCCGATAGGTGACGACGAACGGCTCGCCCGGTTCGAGGACGCCGAGGGCCTCCGCGACGGGGTCGCGGATTTCGATCGGGTCGACGTCGTAGTCGACCTGCCAATTGGTTCTCGTCTGGGTCGTGTCAGTCGCAGTCGAATTCGATGTCATGAGTTGTGGTTGTGATCGTGTCTCGTGGTCAGTAGCGGAGCAGTCGCATCCCGTTGAGGATGACGAGGAGGACGCTGGCCTCGTGGACCAGCATTCCCGACGCGAGAGTGACGTAGCTGGTGAGCACGCCCGCGAGGAGGACGGTTACGGTCAGCACCGCGAGCCCGACGTTCTCGAGGACGTTCCAGCGCGTCGCCTTGCTGAGTTTGACCGCGTACGGGATCCGTTCGAGATCGTCGGCCATCAACGCCATGTCAGCCGTCTCGATGGCGGTGTCCGTCCCCGCAGCACCCATCGCGATGCCGACGTCGGCGGTCGCCAGCGATGGCGCGTCGTTGATGCCGTCGCCGACCATCGCGACGACGTGGCCGTCGGCCTGGTAGCCCTCGATGACGGACTGCTTGTCCTCAGGGAGGAGTTCGGCACGGTACTCGTCGATACCGACCTCCTCGGCAACGGCAGCGGCCGTCCGCTCGTTGTCGCCGGTGAGCATCACCGTCTCGATGCCAGCGTCTTGGAGCGCCGCGACGACCCCAGGAGCGGCCTCCCGGAGCTCGTCCCGCATCGCAATCGCGCCGATGATGTCTCCGTCCCGAACGACGTGGACGACTGTCTCGCCGCGCCCCTCACGCTCGCGGACGTAGTCGGCGACCCGGCTGGGGACGTCAATGTCGCGGTCGGCCAGCAGTGCGCGGTTGCCGACAACAACTTCCTGGCCATCGGCATGGGCGATGACGCCCTTGCCAGCGACTACGTCGAAGTCATTCGGATCGGGGACCGACCTGCGCCCCGCGTCCGTATCGTCCGCCTGGGCGACCGTCGTTCCGCCGTCCGTTGCGGCGGTCGGGCCCTCGCGGGCCGCGTCGACGATGGCGTCAGCGAGGTGGTGTTCGCTCTTCTTCTCGGCGGTCGCCGCGAGTGAGAGGACCTCGTCATCAGCAACGCCGAACCCCTCAACATCGGCGACGGTGGTCTCGCCCTTCGTGAGGGTGCCGGTCTTGTCGAAGGCGACAAGGTCGATCTTGCCGGCGCGTTCGAGGTGTTCGCCGCCCTTCATCAGCACGCCAGACCGAGCGGCGTTGCCGATGGCCGAGACGATGCTGACCGGTGGCCCGATGACCAGCGCGCCGGGACAGCCGATGACCAACAGGGTCAGCGACAGGATCGCGTTCTGCGTGACGGCGTACGCACCGATAGCGAGCACGATGACTGCCGGCGTGTAATACTTCGCGAACCGGTCGATGAGACTCTCCGTGGGCGACTGAGCCTCTTGGGCCTCCTCGACGCGGCGGATGATGCGTTCGAGTGTCGTATCCGAGCCCGCCCCCGTCGTTCGGATTTCTAGTGCGCCCTCCTGGTTGACCGTTCCGGCGTAGACCTCGTCGCCGTCGGCCTTGTGGACGGGCGCGCTCTCGCCGGTGACCGGCGCTTGATTGACGGCGCTCTCGCCGTCGACGACGGTCCCGTCGACCGGAATCTTCCCGCCCGGCTTTACGACGACGACTTCGCCCGCTTCGACCTTGCGGGCGGGGACCTCCCGGAGCTCCCCGTCGCGACGGACGGTCGCCGTGTCAGGCGTCATCTCCAGCAGCTCCTGGAGGGCTGTCCGGGTCTTCCGCATCGTCCGGCCCTCGAGGTAGCTGCCGAGGCTGAACAGGAAGACGACGGCGGCGGCCTCCCAGTACTCCCCGATGACGATGGCGCCGATAGCAGCCAGCGTCACGAGCGTCTTGATACCGAGGGTTCGGTTGGTGACCTCGTGGTAGGCGGTCTTGGCGATGTCGTAGCCACCCACGATCGTCGCCAGGACGAGGATGGCGGCGCTCGCCGTATTGAAATTCGTGAGGTAGCCCAGGCTCCAGCCGCCGCCGTAGAGCAGGCCGCTCGTCGCTGTGACGATGGCCTTCCGGTGTTTCCGGTAGTACTGCGTGATCGATTGTTTGTTCATGGTGTTAGGCGGGCTGGGGCGTGTACCCCTGGTTTTCGATGGTCTGTGCGAATGCGTCGGGGTCGGTGACGCTGTCGTCGTACTCGATCTCGACGCGGCCGGTCGCGTAGTGGACTTCGACGTGCTGGACGCCGTCGACGTTCGACAGGGCGCGTTCGACGGTACTCGCGCAGGTCGGGCAGTCGAAGTCGAGGACGCGGAATTGGGTTGTGTCGCTCATTACAGTTTGAGGTAGTGCCCGCACCCCAATAAGTATTTTTTAGATGATATGTTAGAATTCGGATACGGGTCGTTGGAACAGTCAAACGGGTCGTCTAGAGCTTTCGCTATTGCGGGTCCATCCTGTACTCGATACCTCGACAGACACCTGCCCGACTCCTGCCCCGCTACCTTTTCCTGCGTGCTCGCGCTCAGTTACTCGTATGAGTGATTCCGATACCGACCACCGTCTCGACGACATCGCGGTGCGAGACACTCGGGTTTCGGACGCCATCGACGAGCCGATGCGGGCGATGATCCTCGATATTCTGGCCGAGGAGGCCCTGACCGCGACCGAGGTCCACGAACGCCTCGACGATCGCGGCGTCGACCGGACGGAGAACACGGTTCGCCATCACATCAACGAGCTCCGGGACGCCGACCTCGTCAACGTCGTTCGGTTCGAGGAGGGTCGTGGTGGGACGACGAAGTACTACCACGCAAACACGATCGTTCTCTCGTACTCACTACCAGATTCGGCCGACGCCGCCGTCGAAGAGATGATCGACGCTGTCCAGCCCCAGATCACGGACGCGCTCACTACGCTCACCGACGAGTACGACGACGCTATTGAGGAGATCGTCGCGGATATGCAGCCCTGCGAGCACTGCCGGACCCAGAAGTACGAGACGTATGTGCTTCTGACTGTTCTGCGACGTGCGTTCGTCCGTTCGTACCGAAACTAAGCTTCGACCCCCCCTAGCTACTGCCCTTTGACGGTCCGTCCGACGGGAAACGACCGCTCACGCCTCGCTTCGTAGATCGTTGATGGCAATGACCACGTAGAGTAGTCCGACTAGGCGTGTTCCGATGTACACCCACGGCTTCCATTCACAGCTTGAGGCGTCTATGTACGCATATTTGGCCCCATAGTCCACGTAGGTGCGTGGGTAGAGCAGTGCGAGCAGACCGATCACGCCCAAGAATTTCTTAAACGAGGAATAGGAGGCGTCGCTCCGCCACATCAACCCAAGAAAGAGCAGGCCTTCGAGTCTGGCGTCTGGTATGACCCAAGACTTGAGTTCACACTCCTCGGGATTATCCAATGCGATTCGCTCTGCCGTATTGATGAGCGCTTCTGGCGCAAGAGTTTCGACGGTACAGATCGTCGTGAGCAGTTTGCGAAGCATATCTACAGGTTTGCTGATTCGGCGTGATGAAACTAAGCCGTCGATTCAGCTGTCGGGCCGCAAGAAAGGGCTCTTGACATGTATTATTCCGGCGAGAACTCTCAGTAGTTCTCTTGGGTGGTGGGACTCAGAGGCTGGTTTTATTGTACCGTTGGTCGAAATTAGATCGAATGTACGACCGGATTTTGCTCTCGACGGATGGTACAGTTGCTTCTGAGGAAGCTAAATCACATGTAATCGATCTTGCAGCGGCTCACGACGCCGTCCTTCACGTGCTCTATGTCGTCGATGAGAACGTTGTGACTGCATACAGCGGTGACGAATACGTCGACGAGGCTGAAGGACCGGAGCACGGTCTCGAAGAACTAGGTCAGGAAACCCTCGCAGAAGTCCAATCGGAAGCGTCCGACGCAGGGGTCAACGTCGTCGAGGCGATGCAGCACGGTCTACCCGCCGAAACGATCGTCAAATACGCCGACGACAACGACATCGATCTGCTCGTACTCGGGACGAAGCGACGGCCCGAAGAATACCGTGCGCTCCTCGGAAGCGTAACTGACCGCGTTCTTCGACTGACGCACAAGCCGGCCACTGTCGTGAAGACTGAGGTCAGCGAATAGTTCATTCCGGCCTTGTTTAGACGGTTGAATCCGATCAGTCTGAGAGCTGTGTCACTCGGATTGCCGTACTCGTCTCTCCGCAGGAGTGCTCATTTTCTAGGAACTGAAGCGGGACGGATGTGATGTGCAAACCAAGACCGCCCGCTTCGCAGAGACGGTTGTATCCCTCTCTCAAAAAGCCGTCGCTGGTGAGCCAGCTCCGGCATACCGCCCCGGGAAAGAGGGGTATGCCGACTGGGTGATTCTCGCCGTTCAGGGGTTCAAAGAGTATCTTGAACACGATTACCGGAAATTAATGGATGTTCTCCGAGAGATGCCGAGAGTAGCAGACTCACTTGGTTTGACGGTCGAGACGCTGCCACACTTTTCGACCGTCTGTGCGCGCAAGCAAGCGATCCCGATGAAGCGGTGGCGAGCGATCCTCAACGCGTCGGTCGAACTGTATCAACTCGGAGATGTCCAAGCAATCGACGCAACCGGCGTGGATCGCGTTCAAGCTAGTCAGCACTACGCGAAACGAACAGATTACACGTTTGAGGCGGTCAAAACCACGCTACTCATCGATTGTGAAACGAGCGCGATCATCGATATACACTGCTCGATGAAACAACCGCACGATACCCAAGTTGGTTTGCAGGTGTTAGTGCGGAATATCGACGATCTGACGGCTGTAGCGGCGGATAAAGGATATGATTGGGAAGCTCTCCGGACGAGGTTGCGGGCTGAAAGTATCACACCACTGATTCCACAACGCGGCCCCGGCTTCCGAGGATGGGCGAGAAACTTACTCATTCACGATCGGGAGTATAACCAGCGTTCGAACGCTGAATCCGTGTTTTTCGGATTGCGGCAGCGATATGGTGAGACGCTGTGGGCCAGAACGTGGTTCGGTCAATTCCGCGAACTTGTCATGAAATCAGCGGTGCGAAACATCGAACGCGCAATCGAGGTGGCAGATCGCTGAACGCTGGCGTCTAAACAAGGCCGTTCATTCCCATTCGGGATCACCCCAGATTCGAGACTAGAACGAACAGGTAATAGACGCCGACGTAACTCAGGTTGATCGTGACCCCGATTCCAAAACCTCCCGTGAGGGCATCCTGCTTCGCCCAATAGTAAACTGGACGCGAACATCACGGCCTCTGCGACGACGATAAACAGGGGTGCATGCCCAACCCAGCCAAGCGGCGCAGTCGTGTAGATCCATCCACCACCCTGGCTAGCAAGCGATTCGAACCCGCTCTCCGCGACGAATGCGAAGACTGCTGGCCCAAGGTACGCAGCGAAGGTACTGATCTCCTCGTGGAGACGAAGGCCGATGTAGCCCATGAACGTGATAAGAAGCGCCCACGCAAATGGCATGTAGGCAGGAGAACTCAGCAAGAATGGGTAGCCTGTAGGATACACGAGAGATCCCGCAATATGAACGAGGAAGTAATCTCCGAGGAGCTCCAGAAATCCGCCGAGAGTCCCGATTGCGGTCAAATGTCTGATTCTCTCGTTGACCGTCGCGTACACCAAGCCAATCCCATAGAAGCCCAACGCATAGAGATAGGATAACGCGGTTAATTGGGTGAAAAGAAAGTTGTGATAGAACGCGATGACCGTCCCGATCATCCACAGGCCTACGAGAGTATCCTGCTTGGTAACGTAGGCACGAAGACGCGAAACCCTTGAGAGGATAGCTGAGTCACTCATTCACTGGCCTTCGTATCACTCTGATACCGTTGGCGCTGGGCACGACCTTCGTCGACAAACCGTACCGCGTTAATCGGCTATTTATGGGCAAATCATCCGGCGAAGTTCGATAACTTTCCGAAGAGGCCAGCGATCTGTGAGAAGAATTTGAAGTCGATGATATCAAACTTACCATATCGCGACATTCGTAGTCACTTCCTATTGCGATTTCCACTTTGAATCCTAACCATCTTATCATAACTAAGTAACTCATATCGAGCAGGGATTGATACGGAGCGGTGAGTGGTTCAGATTTATAAAGTGTGGTCCGAAGCATGACTTTCTCCGTCAGCTGACGGTGTTCAGGTATCGCGTTCGAGTGCTTCCCGTCGCTGTTCGTATTCCTCGTCGGTCAATTCGCCACGAGCGTACGCGAGTCGGAGTTCTTCGAGTGCCTGGTCTGAGTCGCTCTCACTTCCCGTCATTGCCTGGTAGAGGAGGTAGGCACCGCCGACGAGGGCAGCTAAGAAGAGGAGCTGCATGATGACACCGGCGATAAACATCCAGGTTGGTATCGTCCCGTCTCCCCACATATGGCCGCCCCATGTGCCACCCATCATCGGGCCAACTCCCATCATCCCGAAGCCCATGAAGAACATCGGGAAGAGGACGAACGCACCGATGATAATGAGAACAATCGTGATGAGTCGTGTATCGTCTGTTTTGTCAGGCATAGTTTTCCCTCCGTGAGATCCGTCTCCAGTACTCAATACGGGTTCCCTATTCAATGCGATTGTGTCTTCCCTTCTTGTGGTCTACCTCGGGAATACTTTTGACATCCCAGCTTTGCACCGGTTCTGCGTTTGAATCCAATCCCATTCTGGGGCCTTCGCGCTGTCACGCTGACTCATCGGGCTGGATCGTGCTAAGAGAAGGGTTCAGTAATGGGTCAAACCCCGTGCTGTGGTGCTTTTCTGCCTTCATATTATGGCTGGTGGCAGTTCGAGATAGTCGGGTTTCGAATCGTATCCACAAACCCAGTGAATTACCCGCTCGTAGTGTTCCTTATGAGCACCCCATCTGAGCAAACCGACGTTGAGACCCTGGAATCCAGTCAGGAATCACCGCGTCTCGATCCGCTTCCATTTGCTGCGGCAGCAGCTACTGTCGCAGCTGTGATTATGCTTTTACTCGGCCTCTTCGGGGCGATCGGAATCTACGAAGGTGGGGTCGAGATGATGGAGCAGTGGCATTTGTTCTTCACGCCGACACCTGCTGGGACTATCGCTGGAATCCTTGAAGCAGTGGTCATTACAGGTGTATTCACCTACCTGTTTGCTGAGTTGTACAACCGCTTTACCGGTTCACTCTCATGAAACTCGCTGTGTTCGGGGCGACTGGTGGGACAGGACGACGTTTGATAACGCAGGCCCTGGCCGCCGATTATGACGTTCGGGCCCTCACCCGATCCCAGGCTAAACTCCCGCCAGGTGAGCAGATCACAGCTATCGAGGGAAATGTCTTGGATCCAGGGGCAGTCTCTGAAACAGTCGAGAATACAGACGCCGTGGTTTGTCTCCTTGGACGAACGCCGAACAACCCACCGGATGTCGTGTCGCGGGGAACTCGAAACATCATCGAGGCGATGGATGACCGGCCAGTCAGCCGATTACTCGTGTTAACGTCGATGGGTCTCGGTTCGAGCTCTGAAACCGTTCCGTGGTATGTCCGAATTGCAAACGCAACCGCTCTCCACGATCTGATGGCAGACAAGGCCCGGCAAGAAGAACTGGTCATGCAAAGCGACCTCGACTGGACGATCGTACGGCCCGGTGGATTGACGGACACACCGCGAACCGGAGAATACGTCCACGGTGTCGATATTGATGCCAGTGCTCGGCCGATTTCACGGGCTGATGTCGCCGATTTTCTGCTTCAAATCGTTCAAGAGGACCTATACGTTCGAGAGACGCCGATAGTCACCAGCCAAGAGAACGCCGATCTCGGATTTTTCCTGGATCAGATTGCGACGATCGCGAAGCGACTCAAAACTAACTGAGACAACAGCTGTACGAGTCCCGCGACTGATTGCGCAAAAGCGAGTTGCTTCCCGAGCGAATTACCCAAACAGGACATCACGATACTGCCACCCCAGGACAATAACGACCAGAAGTGCCACTACACCCCCGATTAGGAAGCTAAAGCCACTTCCATCATATCCGTAGGGAACCGGCAGGTCGGTGGTCTGATCCAACACCAGCAACACTACAGCGAGGCCGGCGACACCGAGACCAATCACCCGACCGAGTGGGGAATCACTCCGTTTACCGGGCATAGCTGTACATAGCCGGCGTCTCCTTGAAGAGTGTACTGCAAGACCGGCTGCTCCGTCTATCGCGCTGAAGGGTGTGTGGACTGTTCTTTGCCACCCGCTTAGAATGGGAACCGATCACGCACAGATTGAATCGCGAGGCGGGTCAGGAGTCGCGCAGGGCCACGCTTTGGGAGGTCCCGTACTGTCTCGATGCTGGTGGGCGGTTCACTGCCACCTACGTGTAGCTCCCAGCCAGTCTCGTCCACGAAGCGTTCGACAGCCTGGTTTGCTCGCTGTCGCACGTCGTCCGAATCCATCGTCTCGGGTGCGCCGTCCCGAAGAACGATGTCGCCGTCGACGATCACTGTCTCTACGTCGGCCGGGACCGCGTTGTTCACGACGTGTGCGGGAACGTTGGTCAGTGGCGTGAACTTCGGTTTGTCGACGTCGAGGAGGATAATATCCGCGCGCTTTCCCGCTTCGATACTGCCGATCTCGTCGCCCATCCCCAGCGCGCGTGCGCCCTCGATAGTGAGCATTCGTATCAGTTCCGTCGAGTCGAGCTGTCCGGCCGAACGCTTGAGATTTGCCGCCAGACGGGCTTGCCGCGCTTCTCCGAACATGCTGTACGAGTCGTGCCAGTAGTGGTCGTCAATCCCTACTCCGACGTCGACGCCGGCGGCTCGAAGCTCGGGAACGGGCGTCCACTGCGTCTCCCCGTTCGGATTCCAGTAACAGAAGACGGACGGGCAGTGCGCAACAGCCGCGTCCGCCTCGGCGGTTCGCTGGATGTCCTCTTCGTCGGCGAGGCGGAAGTGAGCAGCGACCAGTCGGTCGTCCAGGAGTCCAACGTCGTCGAGCAATCCCACCGAGTCCTCGCCACCGTTCGCTCGTGCCATCGTGTTACTCTCCTCGAGTTCGAGCAAGTGCGTGTGGACGAGCAGGTCCGGGTACTCTGCGGCGAGGGACGCGGTCCGTTCCCACAGCTGCCTGGTACACGACCAGTCGTCGTGCGGGCAGATCGTCGCCCTGATTCGGCCCTCGTACGTGTCGTGGTACGTTTCGACGAACTCGCGAGCACGGGAGAACTGCTGATCGACTGGTTGGTCCCAGAAGAGGTCCGAGATCGCCGGGCCGAAAAATCCGCGGAGCCCTGCTTCCCCGAACGCCTCTGCACCTGCGGCAGGCCGTGCGTCCATCGAGTTCACGGTCGTGACACCGCCCAGGAGGAAATTGAGCGCTGCGAGCTCGACGCCTGCCTCGACGAGGTACTCGAATTCGCCGTTCCCTAGTCTGTTAAACAAGGCCGTCCCACTCCCGAGCATCTCCGTCAGATCGAGTTCGCTAAACGCACCGATGAGCGGTGTCATCTCCAGGTGCGTGTGGGCGTTCACCAACCCCGGCATCACCAGTTTCCCGTTCCCGTCGATAACGGTGGACGCTTCTAATTCTCCGTCTCCTGCACGTGACGGTCGGACTTCTTCGATACAGCCATCGGTGATGCATACTGTGCCGCGCTCGTACAGGCGGTTCCGCTCGTCGGCTGTGAGAACGAGTGCATCATGGATTGCCAGATCGACAGCCATCGTATATTAGGAGGTGGATGTGACAGTTACCGTACTGGACAACCGAGCAGGCCGGCGAACGCTGTTCTTCCAGGTGATGTTCCCCTCATTTGGGATATCATCGGTCTCTACTGGTCCCATTAGCCTCTAATACGTCGGCGTGATTTAATCAGATTCCCCTTTTGAATCTGAAGTCGGAGTCCGTGGAGATTGTGGAGGTTTGCAAGGTTTTCCCCTCTTCACAATAGATCATCTATGGCCGACGGTTACGATACCATAGTACTGATACCCTCATAGGCAGCATATTCTAATCAAAACCGTAATAGATGATCCCTACAATGATACAACTATGCAGGCGACGATAATCGACGGAGTTCTTGAATCCCTCCGTATCGGTGTCGGATTTCTCTGGACGGCGGCGTGGGCGATCATTATGGGCCTCACGATCACGAGTCTGGTCCAGGTCTACGTCTCGAAGGAGCGGATGGCACAGGTGCTGGGTGACGGCGATCTAACTGGACTTACCATGCGTTCTAGTTTAGCAGAGAATGCGGTCGCTGTTTGTTGATTAGATATCGTCGCAACTACCCGGCTGAAGAACCCGGTGGATGATGTGTACTCACCACCGGACTCGGTAGTTGTTGATCGAATTCAAAGAGCGTTTCCCTCCGATGAGTTGCGCGAGCGCGCTCGCGCAACGAATCTTGTCGAACGAGAGCGGAAATTCGACATCGTCGCGCTGTTTTACACGCTCACGTTTGGTTTTGCTGCTGGCACAGACCGCTCTCTGCAAGCGTTTCTCGAACGCTACGTCGAGATGGCTGATTGCGACAAACTGTCCTACGCGGCGTTCCACGACTGGTTCGAACCGGGCTTCGTTGCACTCCTTCGAGAAATTCTCGATGACGCCATCGAAAATCTCGATACCGGACGAGCCGAATTGAACGGACGTCTCGAACGCTTTCGAGACGTCCTCATTGCCGACGCTACCATCGTTTCGCTGTACCAGGACGCCGCCGATGTCTATGCAGCAACTGGCGACGACCAGGCCGAACTGAAGCTCCACCTTATCGAGTCACTCTCCACAGGTCTTCCAACACGATTCCGCACAACCGACGGCACAACCCATGACCGGAGTCAGCTACCCACCGGCGAGTGGGTAGCTGACGCCCTCATACTGCTCGATCTCGGCTTCTACGACTTCTGGTTGTTCGATCGTATCGACCAGAACGACGGGTGGTTCGTCTCCCGTGTCAAAGNTGTCAAAGACAACGCAAACTTCGAGATCGTCGAAGAACTGCGGACGTGGCGGGGCAACAGTATCCCATTGGAGGGGGAGTCGCTGCAGGACGTCCTCGACGACCTGCAGCGACAGGAAATCGACGTACGCATCACACTCTCGTTTGAGCGAAAGCGAGGGTCGGGCGCCAGCACGACCCGGACGTTCCGATTGGTCGGCCTGCGAAACAAGGAGAGCGAAGAGTACCATCTCTATCTGACGAACCTCGGCAAAGAGGACTATAGCGCGCCCGATATCGCGCAGCTCTATCGGGCGCGCTGGGAGGTCGAACTGCTGTTCAAGGAGTTGAAGTCGCGGTTTGGCTTGGACGAGATCAACACGACCGACACCTACATCATTGAGGCGCTGATCATCATGGCGGCGATTTCGTTGATGATGAGTCGTGTAATCGTGGATGAGTTACGGTCGCTTGAGGCAAGACAGCGAGAGGCCGAAGCCGCCGCAGACGCCGACGAGTCGGCGTCGCGGCTTCCTCGCCGTCGCTGTTCGCTAGCCGTTGAACGCCACGCTCATCTGATCCAGCTGTACCTCATGGTTGAGTTGGGCTACGAGCTGCCGGATTTGGACGAGCTGTTGTTGTGGGCGTCACAAAATCCAAATCCACACAGAAATCGGTTACGTGAGCAGGTTGAACGAGGTGAGTTCGGCTTTGACCGCCACTAAACTAGAACGAATGGCCAGGAGACCTACGACCGTGACTGGGTTGAATACGAGATCAAGAAGAGCTGGAGAGACGGTAACGGCATTGTTGGCATCCGAATCCACAACTTAGAGGATAAGAGCGGATACACGGACTCGCGTGGAAAGAATCCGCTCAGCAAGATCTACATCGAGGAGAACGGGCAAAAGAAGTTCTTCGATGATATCTTCAGCACGTACCGTTGGAAGCGGGATAGCGGCTACGATAACTTGGGAGACTGGGTCGAAGAAGCCGCTCAAATAGCAGGTCGATAGAGAAATGGTTTCGGACGAGAGCTTCCATCAAGAGCTCGAACAGATTCATACTCACGGACATAAGTACGTGAAGACATCTGGTACTTCGATACGATCGAGCGCAGAGAGCGCAGCATCACGAAGATCGTCGAGGGTATCGAACAGACGGTTGCCAAGTTCTTGGT
>NZ_JAODIY010000011.1 GCF_026586665.1 Halovenus rubra | reverse complement strand
GGAAACCACGCATAGATCAGCGTCGAGAGAACCTGTCGCGTCTGATCGATGGTCAGGATCGTGTATTCGTCGTCCAAGTCGTTGCGCTTTTTTTGAAGCCTTCTTTCCAGGCTTCTTGGGCTCTCTCGTCGGATTTGTGGAACTCCGGCCGGGCTGTCTTCCAGGACAGCCCGGCCTCAGACATCAATCGTCGGACGTGGCGTTCACAGTACTCAACGTCGAATTCTTCGGCGAGATAGTGCCGTGCTAGTGGAACAGACCACGCGGGCGCATCATATCCGACTTCCTCGGGTGAGTCGTGGAGTGTTTCAACGAACTGCTCATGCTGTTCGTCGGAGAGTTCCGTTGGTCTGCCTTCACGCTGATCGTCGTAGGCGACTTGCTCGACCGGCTCATCAGCGAGCCGGTCGAGCCGATCAACCCATCGAGACAGCCATGGACCGGTGTAACCGTACCGTTCAGCAACTTCTGCCATCGTCGCGTCGTCTTCTTCGAGATAGTTGATAACTGCCATCAGCCGCTGTGTCGGCTTCTTGTCCTCGACCTCCGCGAGAGCGTCGCGGAGGTCGTCGAGAGTGGTAGCGTCAAGCGTGGCCATACCCAACAGTCACACTCTAGCCTAAAGAATATTCAGCCGACAGTATCAGTGTCGACTAACAGGGTCGTCTTCATGGCGTTGAACGAGTAGCCGACACGATTGCGGTAGTGAGAACTGGCCTGATCACGCTGGAAGCCGCTTGCATCTATTGACGCTGTCCCCGACAGCCCCGCCTGCTCCGCAGACTGACGGAGCAGGCGGCGCAACTCCTGCATCGGGAATTCACCGTCCCAGACACTGAACGACGTGTGATCTGGGGATTCATCAAGTCCAAACACATCGAGAATACCGGGCATTTCGTTGAGATAGTCTTCGAGCTTCCGGAGCGGTTTGTTAATTTCCTCTTTGAGCAGTAGGAGTGCGATTTTCGTGGACTTGTCGTACCCGTCGTCGCCGTCGGCGACAGCGGGTTCCTCTGGCTCTTCCACGTGGGTCGTAGTGAATTCGTGATACTTCTCTGCGAGGGTTCTAAGTCTCCCCATACCGCCAGACGGCGTCCAAATCCCCTGAAATCAGCGATACAATCCGCAGACGGCGGCCGCGTTCAACGGAGCAAGTGGGGACGATTCACCGAGTGCATACAATGTGATGGGAGATCTGAACAATGTTGCCGATGTTGCCCCCGAAGAAGTGGCGTCTTCTCTTGACCGCATCGTCACGAATCGCTCGTCTGGGGTGTCTGCACGCAAGGAACTTTCACAGTTACTGTCCACACTCGCTGCGGTCCAGCCCAGTACCGTCGCTTCTCGGACCGATATGCTCGTAGGGCTAATCACCGACGAGAAAGATGAGACTCGCGAGGCAGCAGCGACCGCGTTGCGCCACTTGGCCGCTGCAGGTCACGACCTGCCGTTCGGACTCGAGCAGTTGGCACAGGGCGAGACAGACGACGACGCGTGGCCGATGGGGGTCGTCGCCGACGTCGCTCCCGAATTAGCTAGACAGCTGCTGCGTACCTCCCTGGTCAGCATCGATTCGTCGAACACTGACCGGGCAGACTTACTCATTNCTCGACCTCCGCGAGAGCGTCGCGGAGGTCGTCGAGAGTGGTAGCGTCAAGCGTGGCCATACCCAACAGTCACACTCTAGCCTAAAGAATATTCAGCCGACAGTATGAGTACTGCTCGCTGTCTATCGTCGAGACAAAAAACCGGATGGTCCGCTATGCCGACTGGTTGACCGAGAACGTCCCGGTGCCGGAGGGCGTCACGGACTTTCATATCCACCTCTCGGGGTGTACCGCATCGTGTGCCCAGCCACAGATCGCCGACATCTCGCTCCGGGGGATGAAGACCCGGAAGGACGGCGACCCAGTCGAAGCCTTCGATGTCGGTCTCGGCGGCGGGCTTGGAGAGAACCCCCAGTTCGCGGAGTGGATAGCGATGCGGGTGCCTGCCGACGAGGTCCCTGGGTACGTCCAGAACCTCCTGGCAGCCTTCGAGGATCGACGGGAGGGCCGGGAGTCGTTCCGGGAGTTCGTTGCACGCCTGGACGAAGAGCAACTCCAGGAGTTGGCTGACCCCGAGGAGACCTCCTATGAGGACCCCTACATGCACAACACGAAGATGACCTGGTACCCTTACGCCGAGGACGACGACATGGCAGACAGTCCCGCTCCGACCGATGGCGAGGGGAACTCACTCCCGTCCGATGACTGACCATGGCCGACCGACTCATGAAGGTCAACTCCTTCACGACGCTGGACATGGTCGAGGCACGCGCCGAGGGCCACGACTTCGAGGAGTCGACGCTAGCGACGGTGAACGTGACCACCCCGCGGGGAAACCCCGAGTACGTCAGACTCCAGGTCGAACTCGACAACGTCGATCTGGGCCACCTGCCACCTCACGCGGACAGCGTTGCCCTCTCACCAGCCGACGCACGGGCACTCGCCGCCGACCTGGAGACGTACGCCGACCGGGTAGCGGACGCGACGGAATCAGAAGAGACGCCCCAGACGGGAGGGTCCGACGATGAGTGAGACCACTCTCGTCCTGGCGGGACACGGTTCCCACCGAAACTCGGACTCGTCGTCGCCGGTGTGGTCCGCCGTCAATGCGGTCCGCGACTGCCTCGAAATCCCCGTTCGTGGCGCCTTCTGGAAGGAGGAACCGTCGTTCCGTTCGGTCCTCCGGACCATAGACACCCCAAAGGCCGTCATCGTCCCCTTCTTTATCAGCGAGGGGTACTTTACCGAGCGGATCCTGCCGCGGGAGGCCGGCCTCGGAGCGGCGGACCGGCGGGCTCTCGATGCGCCAGTTGAGGTCCAGTACGCCGACCCCGTCGGGACACATCCTGCGATGCGGGACGTCGTTCTCAATCGGGTCCGGCGGTCCTACGGTGCCCCGGACGGCGAGGTCGGACTGGCACTGCTTGGACACGGCACCGAACGCAACCCGAACAGCGCCCGGGCCGTCCAAAAGCACGCGGAGGCACTCAGCGGCCGCGAGTGTCTCTCCGGTGTTGCCGTCGGGTTCATGGACGAGGAACCCCCTGTCTCGGATGTCCTCGACAAACTGGACTGCCGGGACGTCGTGGTGGTTCCCCTGTTCGTCGCCGACGGCTTCCACACCCGCGACGAGATCCCGGCGCTCCTGGGACTGGTCGAGGAGGAAGGTGCCGACCATCCGGTCCCCGGCCGCGTCGACGGCAAGCGCGTGTACTACTTGTCGGCCGTCGGGACCGATCCTTCGATGGTCGACGTAATTCTCGAACGTGCTGCCGAGGCCGGACTCGACCCAGACGCTCCCGCCACAAACGGGGACGTCCCGGTCCGGGACGAAGCCGGCCGGGCGTTCATCGAGTGGCTCGACACCGCGGCTCCCGGCGCAACCGGGGATCCAGAGCGAACTGTCGGCGAACTACTGGTCGTCGGTGACGACTACGAACTCCGCCACCGGTCCGACCGCGGGACCGACACCGAAGACCTGGACTCGCTGGCCCTCGACACCCTCCGAGAGCGGGTGCGATACGCCGACGACGGCCGCTACCGCCCCTTCCCGGGGGAACGCACGCTGCCCCGGGGGTGGCGACTGTCGGCTTCGACGCCCGGCGAGTTGCTGAAGGGCCTCGCGACGGTCTATCCCGTCGCGATCGAACACTGGTATGGCCACGCCCACGGTGACCTTGACGCCGACGACTGGCAGTCGGTCGCGGACAGACAGACCGGCATCTACGCCAGCGTGGCAGACCTCGACCCTTCAGAGGTCGAACGGGTCGCCGAGTCCGTCTGCGGAGAGTGTTCGAGGTGCCCAACCTGGACCGCTGCCGAGACCGAATCCGAGACCGCCGTCCCCGAGGACGGGGAGCTTCCCTGTCCCGTTCCGTGTTCGTTTCTGGTGGCCGCCGCACGGGAGTGTCACCAGGCTGACGAGAAGTCGGTCGGAAATCAGCCAGTCGACGCCGACCCGACGGAGGTGGCCCGTGGGGACCTCACGGACCCCGCCAACCGATACCGGGTGCGGTACCGCGAAACCAATCGGGTCCCCAGTGCCCACGGGGCGAACCAATGAGCGCGATCACTGGAACCGTCTACCTCGTGGGTGCCGGTCCCGGCGACCCGGAACTGCTGACCGTCAAAGCCAAGCGTCTCCTTGGGGCGGCCGACTTGGTGCTTCATGACTCGCTGGTCGGGGACGCCATCGTCAGTTCTCTCTCCGAGACGGTGACGGAACACGTTGGGAAGCGCCCCAACGGCGAGCGAACGCCCCAGTCGGAGATCAACGCCCGAATGGTCCGACAGGCCAGGGCGGGCAACGACATCGTCCGGTTGAAGGGTGGAGATCCGACCATCTTCGGCCGTGGCGGGGAGGAAGCAGAACACCTTGCCCGCCACGACGTCCCCTTCGTGGTGGTGCCGGGCGTCACTAGCGCCATCGCGGCTGGCGGAGTCGCCGGGATCCCCGCGACACACCGGGAGTACGCGTCCAGCGTGACCGTCGTCACCGGCCACGAAGACCCCACCAAGGAGGGGTCGGCCCTCGACTGGAGTGCCCTCGCCGACACCGTCGCCGCCGGTGGAACCCTGGTCGTCCTGATGGGTGTGGGTCGGCTCCAGGACAACGTTGCGGCGCTGCAATCGAACGGCCTCGACGACGGGACAGCCGTCGCGATGGTCGAGCGAGCGACGCTCCCGGAGGAACGAGTCGTCACTGCGACCCTGGCGACGATAGCGGACGTCGCCGAGGCCGCAGGTGTAAAGCCCCCGGCAGTCACTGTCGTCGGCGACGTGGTAGCGGTCCGCCAGACAGTCGAGAACCACCTCGGTGCGACACCGGGTGCCACAGAGGCATCATCTTGGCCGCCGACAGGTGTCGTTGCCGACGCCGACGGGGAGGGGGAGCACGGTGACTGACGAGACGTTCGGCGAGTGGCCGCTCAAGCGGTTGCTCACTGAGAGGATCGGGTCCGGTCCCCGGTCGGCCGAGGACCTCACCTACGATCAAGCAAAGGAGGGGTTCGTCCGGCTGCTTGACGGCGACCCTGACCCACCCACCGTCTCGGCGTTCCTCCTGGCGAACCGCTGGAAGGAGAGTACGCCGGCGGAGCTCGCGGGCTTTATCGACGCGATCCGCGACCGGTCGGTTGACACCGTCGCTCCCAACGTCGATCCGGTCGATGTCGGTGCCAACTACGACGGCAAAGCCAAGACTGCACTGTTGAGTGTTGCGGCTGGACTGGTCACCGCGGCCGCGGGGACGCCCGTTGTCGTCCACAGTGGCCCGCGACTCCCGGGCAAGCTCGGCGTGACCCATCGCGACGTCCTGCAGGAACTCGGGATCCGGACGGACCTGTCCCCCGCCGAGAGCGCCCGAACGACTGACGAGTTCGGCTTCGGGTTCTACTACCAGCCACGGTTCAATCCGGGAGTCGACGCGCTCCGGTCTCTCCGCAAGTCCGTGGCCGTTCGGACGTCGATAAATACTGTCGAGACGCTGGTCAACCCAGCGGCTGCCACCGCTCACCTCGGGAGTTTCTACCATCTCACCTACGCCGAGTTGACTATTGAAGCGGTCCAACGGAGCGAAACCCTGTCCTACGACCGCATTCTGATGTTCCGGGGGGCCGAAGGCAACGGCGACGTGCGACACGGGCGAGTGCCCCTCGCCGAGTTGCACCCGGACGCCGACGAAATCGCGACGAGCAAATTCGATCCTGCGAACCTTGGGTTTGACTTCGACCGAAGCGACATCGAGGTCGATAACGTCCGGTCGGACTCCGCCCGTGCCACCGAGGCCGTCCTCGCGGGCGAGCGAACAGACTCGCTGGCCGATGCGGTGGCGGTCAACGCTGGCATTCGGATCTACGCCGGTGGCGACGTCGATTCCATCGCGGAGGGCGTTGAGGTGGCCGCAGCGACGATCGATTCGGGCGAGGCCGAAGATACCTTGGCGGCGCTTCGCGGAGCCGACTACCCACGGGTGAACGCCCAGGACTGATCGGGGTCACCCACCCAGTGTATCCTCTGTGACCGTACGAACGAGGTCCCGGACTTCTTCGAGGTCACCGTCGCGTGCCGCCGTCCAGACCCCGGGGTGGTCGGCCGCAGCGGACACCGCTTTCTGTCGCTTTTCGGGGGCGATCGGCCGCTCTCGGAGGTCCGCCCTGAGCGCCCCAGTGGCCTTGGCGACGAGGCCGGCTCCTTCGACGATGCCTTCTATCTGCTCCCGGAGGTGCCGACTCACCGCCGGACTGGTTGCGTCGGTCGCCACGGAAACCGTCACAGGCCCGGAGCGGAGCGTGGCCGGGACGACGACGCTCCCTTGCTGGCGTGCCCCCGGTCTGTCGGCGCGGTTGACCAACGTCGTCACGTCGGCGGCCTCCTGGATCGCGTCGTTGAGCGCTTCGTCGTCGGTCGCCACGACCACCAAGGCCGGGTCGCACCGCGCCAACAGTTCGCGTGCGTAGTCGGCGTCTACCGCGGCCCGGACCTGCTCGGCACCACCGAAGTCCGTCCCGGCGAACGAGGCACTGACGACCAGAACAGTGCCCGCATCGGCGAACCGGCGGGCCTTGCGCGCGCCGACGGGGCCGCCGCCGAAGACGAGCACTGTTTCGCCGTCAAAGTCGTGCAACAGTGGGATCATACCCGGACGGACGGCCGCGCACAGTATTAATTCTCGGGGGGCGGTACCGACACTCTCCCAAGTCCCGAATCGACCCCCGGCCGGTTTGTATCAGGACAACCCAAGTACCGAACGAGTTCGTTGCACGTAGCTGTCTCGTCTCTCAGTTCTGGGCGTCGCTAATCGCATCGATGAGACCCCATGCATCGGCAGCTGATCGTTGTCCAGTTCGAGGGAAATTCAAAGCAACGTCGGTATCGTGACGAGTCGGGTATCGGCGAGTGAGGCTTGACTCAGTCGAAGCTGGCTGAACTCGTCACAGAGAGAGCGCAGCATCGAGATCGTCGAAGAGTTGCGGACATGGCGGGGTAACAACGTCTCGTGAGGGCGGTTTCTCGAAGCCACAGGACGGCCAACTCAGTGTATTTCAGCGTTCTCGTGTGACTGGGCGTGTAGCGAAGATGCCTTGATAGTAGCAGTGTGGGGAGCTCCCGAAGATGCTGTGAAACTCTACGTCCAGCACCGCGAAGGCGAGATTTCGTCTGAAGCTCTCAAATCACACGTGTATCGGCTCTAGCAGTTTGCCGAGTGGTGCGATGACGACGGGATTCACAACCTCAACAACCTGACCGGGCGAGACCTACACCGCTTCCGGGTCCACCGTCAGGACAATGACGGGCTGAAGCCTGTGATTCTGTAAGTCGACAATAGACAAGCACCAACGCTTAGTCACCCCCTTGCCTAAGTTGGACATATGCACGTTGCACTGCTTGGTGGCACGGGCGATATTGGCGAAGGACTCGCACTCAGAGTGGGACGCGACACCGACCACGACGTGACAATTGGCTCGCGGGACGCCGAGAAAGCACAGGCAGTCGCCGACGACTACACGGATGCACTCGGTACGGGGAACAGTTTTGACGGGCATGCAAACCCCGACGCCGCGGCAAAGGCCGATATTGCTATCTGCTGTGTTCCTGCCTACCATCTAACAGATACTATCGAGGCAGTTGCCGACGACCTTGGTGATGCCGTGCTGGTCTCGCCGGCAGTCGGGATGAAACGTGACGAGTCTGGGATGCATTATAACCCGCCGGGTGTCGGGAGCGTCACTGAACTCGCTGCGAAGACAGCCCCGAGTGACACTCCTGTTGCCGGGGCTTTCCACAACCTTGCGGCCGGAAAACTTGCCGCCCTTGACGCAGACCTCAACTGGGATGTACCTGTTGTTGCCACTGACGAGGCGGCACGAGAACCAGTTGTCTCACTCGTTGCGGATATCGACGGGCTTCGTCCGCTGGTCGCCGGTGACCTTTCGAACGCCGCGGAGATCGAATCACTGACGCCGCTGCTCATCAACCTTGCACAGCACAACGACGGGATGCATGACCTCGGCGTTCATTTCGAGTAGGAGACGCTACCGACTGACGCTTGGATCGACCGGCTTGTAGTAGTAGTAGTAGTACTGATAACAGCACAGCCAAACGATACGTTCTGGAGGGTCGACAAACCGTTATCACACTCTTGTCTGAACAGTCACGTCACGGAGTCCGTCGTCGACGACGACTGTCATCATCGTTGCTTTATTTGCCGGATTCGCGCCGGTCACACTCCCAGGGTTAAGAATCCGAACACCTTCGTGTTCGGTATCGGTCACTTCGTGTGTATGGCCCGCGACGCCGACAGCAGTCTCCGTACGCGCGTGGTCGCGGACCACCGTTGCGACCCGGTCCTCCCAGCCCCGCCTGGAGCCGGTGCCGTGTGTGACGACAAACTCGACGCCGCCAAGCTCGACAGTGGCAACGGAAGGAAGCCCCATCTGTGGGTCGATGTTTCCATGTACGGCCGTCAACTCCGACGCGAGGTCTTGGGCGTCTGCCAGTGCACCTTTCGAATCGAAGTCACCAGTATGGATGACGTGGTCCGCGGTCCGAATCTTGTCGACGAACTCGTCGGGAATGTGTGGCTCCCGTGAGGGAACGTGGGAGTCACCGATAAGTACAGCTTCCATAGGCGTCGTTATGTGTCGGTCCTGAATAAAATACTGCCTCAGTCGGTCAGCTTGAGTCACTCACAATCTTGACCACGTCGCCTTCAGAGAGTTCGTGGTCGTCGCTGATACGCCGGCCCTCGCGCGCGTCGATAGCGTGGATATAGCCGTCGCCGATATCCGAGTGAACGTCATACGCAAGGTCAAGGGGTGTCGATTCGCTCGGTAGCAGGTGAGCGTCAGGCAACATCCTGCCCTGACTGTCTGTCCAGTGTGTTTCGTCTTCAACGGGGTAGACCGTCATGTGGTCGAGCAGGTCATAGACAACGGTATCGAGTGCGTTCTGAATACCTGTCCCGCCGTATTCGCCCATGACGTCCCGAATCTGTTCGAGACCATCCTGCTGTTGGGTGCTGATGTCACCGACAATGTCAAAGTCATCGTCGCCTGCATCGTACTCGATGACGCCAGCATCTGCGGCCCGTCTAAGCGCGAGTTCACCATCCGCCGTCGCGGGAACCACCTCCTCTGTTGCATCCCGAAGACGCTTGATGTTCTCATCGGGGGCAATGTCGGCTTTGTTGGCGACGGCAATCTGTGGTTTCGTCTCCGCACGAATATCTGTCGCGAGCAGGGTTCGGTCCTCGTCAGTCCATTCGCGTGGGTCCTCCGGGTAGTCCAGTCCACGGAGAACCCGCGCCACATCCGCTTCGGTTGCACCGATACCGGTCAGCATCTCGGCAAGCCCTTCGTCGATATCAAAGTCGGGGGCACGCGACTGTCGCGCAATCGACTCCCAGTTACGAGAGATGATGGTGGCGAGCCATTTGTCCATCTCTTCTTCGATAAAGCTAATATCCTCAACAGGGTCGTGTTCTCCGACTTCGATTGGTTCACCTTCGGCGTTGGTCGAACCGGCGGCATCGACGACGTGCAAGATTGCGTTTGCGTCGGTTAACTGGTCGAGAAACTGGTTGCCAAGGCCACGGCCTTCGTGGGCACCCGGAACGAGTCCGGCGACATCAAACAGGTCCACCGGAACGTATCGCTTGCCAGCCTGACAGTTATCGCTGTCACAGCGACTGTCGCGGTCCAGACAGGGACAGTTCGTCCGGGCGTAGCTTACGCCTCGGTTGGCATCAATTGTCGTAAACGGGTAGTTCCCCACTTCGACATCGGCCATCGTGGCTGCTGTATAAAACGTCGACTTGCCAGCATTGGGTTTGCCGGCAAGCGCAAGCGAGAGCATAGTCACCATTGTCCGGGGGGAAGAAACTGACTTTCGGTTCACAGCAGCGTTAGCGGTCGTCGACTTCAGCGCGCCGCGGGTAGTACGGACGCGAATTGGGGCCTGCACCGTTTTCAGTTCTTTCGCCATCGGTTCGTGCGTCAGCCGTTGGCTCTGAATGTCCGTCTTCGGTCTTTTCGTCTGTGACTGTCTCGTTTGAGTCACTCACGCTGTCTCCGCCTGATTTGGACGAGTCGTCGGCCGGGGTGGCTGTGGCTGCTGGTTCGTCCTCGGTTGGCGGTGTCGATACAGCATTGTCGTCCGACGCCGCTGTAGATGGTGTGGCTTCGTCCTGTTCAACGCCCGTCCCTCCGTTAGCGGTCTCTGCGTCGCCCTCGACGACACTGTCATCAAGAACTGGCTCGGAGACGATGGTCATCTCTTCGCGTGCACGGATAGCGCCCTCAACTTCGGCATCTCGGTGGACTTCGACGTATTCGCCGGATATATCGCCGCGAACATCGGTTTCCGGGCCGATTCTGACTGTTCCGCTTCGAGTCGTGACGTTCCCGGTAACCTCGGTTCCGGAACCGACGGTGATACCATCCTTGGCGCGTAGACTCCCGAAAATCTCGTTATCACGGCCGACTATCAGTGACTGTGCACGGATGTTCCCGTGAAGGCGACAGTCGCTGCCGACTCGTCCCGGTGTCGAGACACGCCAGGCGTCGTCGCTGACGTAACTGCCACGCGGAATAACGACAGGGTCATGGGCCTGGTCTTCATCGACAACTGCACTCAGTAACTCCTCGGCTTTCTCCTCTTCACCGATGCGAAGGAGCTGTGAGAGATACATAAACAGGAAGACAATCGTTGGCATCGGGTTGCGGATGACAATCCAGCCACTGGCGTCGAACCCATCTTCGATATCTACATCGTCGCCGATATCGAGATTTCCTGCGACGCGTAGCTCTCCTTCGATGTGGACCCGTTCGCCGAGATAGGCGTCTTCGCCGACGAGGACGTTATCGGTAATATCACACCACATATCGAGCCGGCAGTCGCCCTCGGCTTCGATGTGGCCACCGAACTCGACGCGCTCGCCGGCAATGACGTTCCCGCCACGAACGCCAAACGCAATAGTACTCTGGCCCCCAACGATAACGTCACCCTCGGTCACGAGGTCGTGTTCTTGGACGTGAGTCCCGTCCGGGATGATGAGTTCGTCGAGGGGGTCCGAACGAAACGACGACACAGTAACATACGCGTGTTCAGTCGTATTAAAGCCCGAGGCCACGTCTGACGTGCGTCTGACAAATGACCGATATCCTGCCCCGTCTTGCCAACCTTGGCTGTAACAGTACTTTTTCGGTCGACTATAGTTGGCGAGACGCCGAGGCTGTCGAGTGAAACGCCTTTGTCTTCGGGCCACAACTATGGAACATGGGATACAGCTGTCCGGTCTGTGGCGACCCACAGGCTGACGCGCGCCATCTTGCCAACCATCTGGCTTTTACTGCACTGGTACGTGGTGGTGACCACGAGGACTGGCTCGACGAGCACGTCCCCGACTGGGAGTCGATGGACGAGGAGTCACTTGCCCCAGAGGTAACTGAAATCGCCGAGGAAACAGAGTATCCACAGGTATTCGAGGATACAGCCGCCCAGCGTGACCACACTCATGAAAACAAGCACACCCACACACAGGGCAGTCGCAGTGGCGTTCCAGACGAGATGTCACTCGCCGATCTTCCCGATGAAAAAGACCTCTCGTCGGAGGCTACTGATGCAATCGAACAAGCCCGAGAACTGACCGAAAAACGTCGGCAGTCTGATTCTGACGACGACTCGTAACCGACACCATCGCCACGCGTTGGGCGAGCCGGCTCACCGTTCGGGGGCGCCGAAAGGAAAAGAAGGTAGTTTCGGGCAGTCCAAGTCGGGATACCATGGAATCCGAAGGGCTGTTCGCGCCGGAGACCGAGCGCGAGGCACGGGAGCGGTTCGAACTGCTCGCACCGGCGGCCAGCGAGGTCGTTCGGGCTGTTGCAAAGGAGATGGAATTTGGGACTGAGGAGTACGACGAGCGGGTTACTGGCGAAATCATCGAAACCGCACGCGAAGCCATGTACGCCTCGCTGTTAGAGGTACATATTGGTGACTACGACCAGTACGAACAGTGGTGTGAGGACTACGAGTGTGAACCCATCCAGATGGGCCACCCAGAAGCCGACCGCGTTGTCTGGCACGCTGTGCCGTTTCAGGAGACTGCGATTGCCGCTACCTTTGAAAACGAGCAAGACGCGGCAGTTGCGACGCTCCGTCGACAGGCCTTTGGGCGACTATATAAGGATCTCTTGGGTGAGGACAGATGACTGACGAACACGCCGACCAGAACACGACTCACGACGACTGGGAAGTACTCGACTCCGTTGTTGAGTACGAAACCGGCTGGTACCAGGGTGGATACGACCTTCTTGAACAGCCAGACGGCACGCAAAAGAGATACTACTGGGCAGAGATTCAACCTGCTGTGGTCATCGTTGCTGTCGCCGACGACGAACTAGTCGTGGTCAAACAGTTCCGCCCGGCCATCGGCGAGCACTGTATCGAACTTCCGGCTGGGCTTGTGGAAAACGGTGAATCCTATACCACCGCTGGTGCGCGAGAACTCCGTGAGGAGACCGGGTTCGACCCGGCTGGCGTTTCGCTGCTAGAGGAGTTCTGGGTGGCGACAGGTGTACTCCGTCATCGTCGGGGAATCGTCTTCGCTGAAGGACTCGAACCCGGCATGCCGACCCGTGATACAAACGAGTTCCTCACCGTCGAGACACTTCCCGTCGAGAACGCACTTGATGTTGCCCGTGCCGAACCGGCAAACGACGCAACTATCGAGGGTATCCTGCTTGCCGAAACAGAGGGCTTACTCTGAGTTCCGTTCGTTCCTGACTATCTGTGCGCCTTCTCCGACGCCAGTCTGGTAGGCTCGGGCATCCACGCCGCAGTCTTCGAACCCGCCGACCATCGCAGCAGCGACCCGACGCTGGAGGCCGTCGGGACAGACTGCGATGACGCCTGGGCCTGACCCACTGACGGTAACACCGGCCGCACCTGCTTCAACGGCCCGGTTATGTACTGTTTCGTATCCATCAATGAGACTCGCTCTGGCCGGCGTAATCACCGGGTCTGACATGCCACGTCCGACGAGATACGGGTCATCGCGTGCAATGCCTGCGGTAAGTGTCGATGCGTTTCCGACTGTTTCGACCAGTTCGTCAAGTCGTGCACCGTCCGGCAAAACCTTCCGGGCGTTGCTTGTCGACACCACCACATCAGGCAGACAGACAACAAATGAGAGATCCGATTCCATTGTGGTCACGCATCCGTCGGCCACGATTGTGAACCCGCCAAGGAGTGATGGCGCGACGTTATCTTTGTGGGCTTCACCTGTCGCGACGGCCTCGCCTTTGGCGGCGACAGGGACGAGTTCCTCCCGCGAGTAGCCCCTGTCGTAGAGTTCATTCAGCGCGACTGCCGCACCCGCGGCAGATGCTGCCGAGGAGCCTAACCCCGAGGCTGGCCGAACTCCTTTATCGATACGGATGCGTGCCGGTGCGTCCAACTCGTCGACGACTGCTCCGACCGTGTTCTTTTTTGGGTCCTCGGGGATGTATTGGCTCCCAGAACCCACCACGGTAAGTGTTGTCCGTGTGGCTTTTTCGACTCGTAAAACGTCCGCTGGCCCGGATAGCGCTACACCGAAGACATCGAACCCGCTACCGAGATTTGCACTTGTCGCTGGTGCCCGGACAGTCAGCATACCCCCTCCTTTTGTGGGTGCCCAAAAAAAGCTGACGAGAACGGAAGACGTGGCGTCCCGAGTCGTGAACACGACATGGCACTATCAGATGATAAGTTCGACCGTCTCCTGTAACTCCTCGAACAGCAGAAGCCGGACGACCACGAGGAAGACGAGCGCGGTGCCCACGTAGACCCCGGCGGCGGCTTCACGGCTCTCGAATAGCCCTGTAGCAGTCATCTCACGGCCGACAAAAACTAGATAATCGGCAATTGCAAGCACCGAAGCCACTCCCAGTAGCCACATCAAGAGTTGTGTTGCCGGGACCTGTGGGACGAGCATTGCGACCATCGTCATGAACTGCACATTTGTCACCACTTTCCCGAGTGTGTTTGCTTGTACGTCTCCGGCGTCGATTGTAAGCAGCGGCGAGAGCACACCGAGTGCGATAACAAACCCATCCCGAGCAAAAAAGAGAACAAGATACTCTATAGCCAGCTCTGTTCGTGGGAATAACACGAAAAACAACAACAGTGCAGTAAGCTTATCGAGTGCGGGATCAAGCATTGCGCCGAGCTCAGTTGTCTGGTCGAGTCGTCGCGCGAGCCACCCATCTAAAGCGTCGGTAAACACGATAAGTGCAAACAGTGGATACCGCCAGAGCGACTCCAAAAGCACTACAAGAACAATAAGCAGGGGAAGCCGAGCGAGCGATACTAGATTCGGTATCGTCCAGAGTTCGCCTGCTCGTTCCCGCCAGTCGATACCCATAGGTTGTCGTGCCTACGGTGGCGTAATGTATTTCCCGATTTCGGTGCTTCGTGACTATCCCTGTCACTGTTTTTCATCTAACCAGTGACAGGTTTATCTGACCGACTCGTTTCTGACCAGTTGTCTGGGTGCACGGAGACAACAACAATGTTGTGAGTTTCCCGTCTGATGGGATTGACCACCACTCTTCTTGATACTGCCAGTCCAACATCTGGATATGACCACTCGCGTGCTTGTCCCCTTCGACAACTCAGACCAAGCAGAGTATGCGCTTGAACACGCCGTTGCGGAGTTCGAGTCAGCAACAATCGTGCTTGAACATGTTATCGAACCATTCACCGACTATACAGGCGGTGCCGGATACGATACGACGCGGTATAAACAGCAACTCGAAAACACTGAGGAGCTGATAGAGACAGTTCGAGCGGAGTACGACGATTCCGACCGCATCGAGTCAGTTGTCCACTACGGTCGCCCGGTACACCGTATTCTCCAGACGATTGATGAGGAAGATATCGACCAAGTGTTCATCGGGAGCCACGGTCGGGATGGTGCAGCACGACTCCTCCTTGGAAGTGTCGCTGAAACCGTCGCGCGACGTTCACCCGTCCCGGTAACGGTCGTTCGACAGCCGACTGATAACCACGAACATCCTGACCGAGTCCTCGTTCCCTTTGAAGGCTCGGAGACATCAGAACACGCGCTCTCGTTTGCATTCGAACAGTACGACGAAACGACCACGACCGCGCTCTATGTCGCATATCCAGCTGACGACGAGGAAAGTGACCTTCAAGATGTCTTCGATACCCTCGAAAACTGGGAAACAGAGCGGACCGACCACGTTGAGTCGATACTCTCAACGGCGACTGAAGTTGCTAAGGAACATGACCGTACGGTCGAGACCGATAGCGTCGATGGAACGCCTGCTCGCGCAGTTGTCGAATACGCCGAAGACCACGACATTGACCGGATTATCCTCGGCTCGACGGGCCGGGACGGGCTGACCCGTCTCCTCCTGGGCAGCGTCGCCGAAACGGTCGTCCGCCGCTCTCCCGTCTCCGTTACTGTTGTCAAGTAAGCTGTTCCTGTATTTATATTTAGGAAATTTGAACCTGAAAAAAGACGCGGATATTTGTATGCTGATTGGTTACATGTGTTATGTAGATGGCTCTTCAGCTTTCCTGTCAGGTGGCCAGAGAGAGGCTCTACGAAATACTGCGACGTGATGAATCATTCGAAGAGAAGGCCCAGGCGGCACTCGAACTCGGCGAACAGTATCTAAACGTGGACAACGGTCATCTCACGAGAATCGATACCGAGACGGACCACTGGGAGGCGATGGTCAGCACCGACGCTCCCGACGAGCAGTTTCCTCCGGGGATGGAACACGACTTCGCACGGACGTATTGTCGTCGAACTCTCGCAGCGGATTCGTCGATTGCGTTGCACGACGCACTAGAGCAGGGCTGGGAGGACGATCCCGCGTTTGAGGAACACGGACTCCATTGCTATCACGGCACGACGCTGGTCGTCGACGGGGAGCCGTACGGAACGGTCTGTTTCGTCGCCGAGGAGCCACGGGAACAAGAATTCACCGACAGGGAGACCATGTTCGCGGAACTTCTCGCCCGGCTGTTCGAACACGAAATCGAACGCGAGCGACACGAGGCCGAACTCACCAGGCGGGCGAACCTCGTGAATGTGCTGAACCGCGTGCTCCGGCACAACGTTCGCAACGATATATCCGTCGTCCGGGGGCGCGTCCAGCTGATGACCGACCGGCTGGAAGATGACTCTGATGGGACGATAGCGATGAAGAAGATCGACGAACTCATCGAGTTGAGTCAGAAAGCCCGTGACTTAGAACAGATTGTTGACAGAGAGTTCGAGCGCCAGCCCGTCGACGTGACGGGACTCGTCGAGCGTGTCGTCGAGCGAACGGCGACCGAGCACTCGGAGGCGACATTTCACGTGGAGGGGCAGGAAAACGTAACGATCCCCGTCTTCGAGAGCTTCGAGCGGGCTATCGAGGAACTGGTCGAAAACGCCGCAAAACACGGCGGTGATTCGCCAACGGTGACCGTCACCGTCGAGCAGGTCCCGAACGCTGTCGACGTTCACATCGCTGACGATGGCCCCGGGATCTCGGAGGCCGAGCGGCGTGTTCTCAGAACAGGGGAAGAATCGCCGCTGATTCACGGGAGCGGCATCGGTCTCTGGATTGTCCACTGGGTCATCTCCAGTCACAGCGGTTCCGTCGAGGCGACGGCCACATCCGACGGGACGACGCTGAGCGTATCGATACCACGGATACCCGAGGCTGAGAGTGGCCCGTCGGTGACAGAACTCAAACAGGCACGCGACCGGTATCAGGCGCTGTTTGAGAAGTCGTCGGACGCGATGGTACTCATCAACGACGACGCGGTGATTGTCGAGGCAAACACCAGAGCCAGTGACATCTACGGGCTGGCACCCCGGAAGCTGCTCGGTCGGTCAATCCCCGAGTTTCTCCCGGACGATTTTGACTTCCAGTCCGCGTGGACTGAGTTTAAGCAGGCGGGGTCGGTGTATGACGTGACGACTATCGTTGGTGCCGACGGGGTCGACAGACGGGTCGAGTACTCAGCGACGACGGACATTCTCCCGGGCCAGCACCTCCTCATCGTTCGGGAGGTCACCAGTAACCCGCTGACAGCCCAGTAGCCGGACGGACCAGCCACAGCCCGGGAGTTACGTGCTCGCTATCCCGCCGTCGACGACGAGTGACTCGCCGTTGACGTACTCGCTCAAATCACTCGCCAGGTAGAGCGCGGCGTCGGCGATGTCGCCGGGCTGGCCGAACTGGCGAAGCGGTACCGTCTGGCGGAACTCGGCTTCGCTCTCGCCACCGATGATGGGCACGTCCTCGGTGACCATCGCCGTCTCGATGACGCCCGGATGGATGGCGTTGACGCGGACGTCTTCCGGGCCGTACTTGTCCGCCAGAGAGTACGTCATGAGCCTGACTGCGCCTTTCGACGTACAGTAGCTGATGAAGTCGCCGGAGCCTTCGAGGCCCGCGACGCTGGAGAGATTGATGACCCGCCCACCGTCTTCGAGCAACTGGTCAATGAGCGCCTGCGTGACGAAGAACACACCCTTGACGTTGACATCCATGAGCTGGTCGAACTCCGCTTCGCTCACCTCGGTGAACTCCTCGCCACGGAAGATGCCCGCGTTGTTGACGAGCACGTCCGCACCGCCCATCTCGGCGGCTCGTTTCGCCACGTTCTCTCGGTCACCCTGTTCGGTCACGTCACACTCCACGAACTGTGCGTCGCTGTCGGTCTCCGCTCGAATCCGCTCGACAGTTGGTGTTCCACCTTCACGTGGCTCCTCCCGCAGGTCCGCAACCACGATGTCAGCGCCCGCGTCCGCGAACTGTACACTGATTTCGCGGCCGATGCCACTGGCGCCGCCGGTGACGACTGCCACGTCTCCCGAGAGGTCTATTGCTGTCATACCATCTCGTTCTACGCTCGCTGGCAGGAAAAACTACCACGCAGTTGTCATTCTGTGGGAATTGGCGTGTTCCCGGTAGACGGCCCTTTCGGACTTATCGTGATGTCGGGGACAGCGTTACTCTTCGAGAATCTCGCCGTCGGTTTCCGTTTCTGGTCCGTCGGCACGTTTGCGGACGTTGACCTGGTAGTGCTCCAGAATGTCCCGGCCGAGCAACAGCGGATAGTCCATGTGTGAGCGGTCCCCCGACACTCGCGGTGACGGTGTGCTGGCGACCGCCGACGCCGATTGCGCGATACTTTCGCAGTTACGCGAGTCGCTTGATATTCTCGCGGTGGAGCCGCGAGAGTCCGAGCAATTGGCCTACGCCGACTTCTCGATATTCTCGACGACTGCCTCGGCGAACTCGGAGGTGGCGAGCTTCTCGCCGCCCTCAATCTGGCGGTGGAGGTCGTAGGTGACCTGTTTCGAGGAGATTGTCTCCTCGACAGCGTCCTTGACAAGCTGGGCGGCGTCTTTCCAGCCCATGTAATCGAACAGCAGGACACCCGAGAGAATCATCGCGGTCGGGTTGACCTTGTCCTGGCCGGCGTACTTGGGCGCGGAACCGTGGACCGGCTCGGCGAGACAGCGGGCGTCACCGAAGTTGGAACCTGGCGCGATGCCGAGCCCGCCAATCTGGGCGCCACAGGCGTCGGACATATAGTCGCCGTTGAGGTTCATCGTCGCGATAACGTCGTACTCGTCGGTCCGGGTAAGAATCTGCTGGAGCATGTTGTCAGCGATTCGGTCGTTGACGACGACGGCGTCGTCAGGCTGTTCGCCGTCGCGTTCCTCCCAGAGGGTGTCCTCGGTGATGACCTCTTCGCCGTACTCCTCTTGTGCGACCTCGTAGCCCCAGTCGCGGAACTGACCCTCGGTGAACTTCATGATGTTGCCCTTGTGGACAAGCGTCACCGAGTCGCGGTCGTGTTCGAGGGCGTAGTCGATTGCGCGTCGGATGAGCCGCTTTGAGCCGAACTCGGTAATTGGCTTGACACCAATACCGACATCACCGCTGTGGATAGTCTCGTCGTAGCCCATTTCGTCTTCGACGAACTCACGGACCTGCTCGACCTCCTCGGTGCCTTCTTCCCACTCGATGCCGGCGTAGACGTCTTCGGTGTTCTCACGGAACGTGACCATGTCCATCTGCTCGGGACGTTTGACCGGCGACGGGACGCCGTCGAGATGGTAGGTCGGTCGGACGTTTGCATAGAGGTCGAGTTTCTTTCGCAGTGCCACGTTCAGCGAGCGGAAGCCTGCCCCGACCGGCGTCGTGAGCGGACCCTTAATGGCGACGCGGAACTCTTCGATGGCCTTGACGGTGTCCTCGGGCAGGTTCTCGTCGTACATCTCCCGGGCAGCCTCGCCGGCGTAGACGCGCATCCAGGCGATGTCGCGGCCGGTCGCGTTGGCCGCGGCTTCGAGCACTTGCTGGGCGGCCGGACCGACATCCTCGCCGATACCGTCACCGTGCAAAATCGGGACAATAGGAGTGTCCGGGACTTCGAATTTATCAGCCTCCTCGTCGATTACTTCTACTGGTTCGCCCTTGTCGGGCACCTCAATTTTGTCGAACTCCATATACTCTCACGTTCTCAACGCGGTCTAAAGTAATGCCCGCTTTTGTTCTGTGGCTCTGTGACCGTCAGAGCCAGCCGTCGAGATAATCACTGACGAGCGTGAACATCCGAATCTTCTGGTCGATATCTGTTGAGCCGTGCCCCTCATCAGTGAGTTCGGTGTAGGCGAAGTCTTCGTCTTCCTCCCAGCCCCGCTCTTCGAGTGCGTCCCTGAAGATGCGTGCTTGCTCGACCGGACACCGAGGGTCGTTCACGCCGTGAACCATGTAGAGTGGCTGTTTTACGTTGTCGACGTGTTCGATAGGGCTGCGGTCCCGCCAGAGGTCATAGTTCTCTTCGGGGTCGCCCATCTGCATGCGCAGACTGTGCTGGAAGTGGGCCATATCTTCTTCGTAGAGCCGATGCAGGTCTGTGATGCCAATATAGGCGATGCCAGTCGTCCAGAGGTCGGGATACTGTGTAAGCTGTGAGTACACCGAGTAACCACCATAGCTACCACCAAAGACAGCGACGCGGTCTTCATCAACCCAGTCACGGTCCATGAGCCATTTGCCACCCTCGGCCACGTCGACCTGTTCCATGCCACCCCAGTCGTCGTGAATTGTGTGCTTGAACTCGCGTCCACGGCCGGTTGAGCCGCGGTAGTTCGGCTGGAAGACGGCATAGCCACGTGTCAAGAGGAACTGTGCAAGCAGATTGAACGACTTCGAAGCCCGGGCCTGTGGGCCACCGTGGACCGACACGACTGCGGGAACATCTGTTGTGTCCGTGTCGCAGGCGGGAGTTCCCCGCGGGTCATAGAGCAGGCCGCCGATTTCGAGGCCGTCCTCGCTTTCGTAGGTAATGTACTCGGCGTCGGCGAAGATATCACGGTCGACATCCTCGTAAGCAGCTTCGAGTAGAACTTCATGTTCGTCGGTCGTGAGTTCGTACTGGTAGAGCTCCTGTCGCTCGTCTGGACGGGAATGCGAGAATACGAGCGTCGTGTCGTCAACGAACGTCCGTTCTCGCCCCGGCGGGAACGACGCGACACCGTCTGGAATGTCGAGTTCACGCTCCGTCTCGTCTTCTCGGTCGTAGACAACCGGAACGGAGGCACCGCGGACGACACGACTGACCACAACATACCGGCCCGTTGGTGACACCGTCTGTGGTGACTCCTCGTGCTCGTGTGGACCCAGCCACTCGATCTCGTCCGTATCGAGGTCGTAGATACCAGCACGCGTGAGGTCGTCAGCGTTGTCTGCGATGAGCAACCGTTCGCCGCCCGGGAACCACTCTGCGACAGTCGACTCCGAGCCGTCGATGCCGATGTCCAGCCGACGCTTGTTGTTGCCGTCGATATCCATCACGTACACGTCGCTGTTTTCGAGTGTCTCCGACTCGTTCGTGACGTACGCGATGCGTTGGTCGTCTGGACCGAAGACGCCCCCGCCTGCCGGTTGGGCGTACTCAGTGAGTTGAATTGACTCGTCAGTCTCAGTATCGTAGCGGTAGAGATTCAGCTGTGTGCCCTCGTCGCTGGCATAGAGGAGGTACCGTCCGTCGTGAGTGGTGTCTGAGAGCATCCCCTGTCCGTCGACCTCGACGACAGTTTCGGTCTCGCCGTCGCGGTTCCAGGCAGCGATATCGTTCTGTTCGTTACCGGCCTCGTCACGGTGGAAGTAGACGCGGCCGCCGTCTCGACTCCAGAGAATAGGCCAGCGGGCGTTTCGTGGCACATCACCATCGCTGACCCGTTCGTAGTCGCCGCTTTCACGATCGAGCAAATAGAGGTCGTTCCGGCCGTGTTCGTCGTAATAAAACGCAATTTCGTCACCATCTGGCGATGCCATTGGATGGTAAAACTCTGGAAGGCTGGCAAGAGTCTCGGGGTCTACTGCAGGAGTTGTCTCCGTTGACATATCTCTGCCTTTGGCTCTCTTTGTCAAATCAATTGTGGATTGGTACCATGCACTTTGGAAGACATCGCCCTACGGAAACAGGGCAGTTAAACCGGGCGCTGTCAAGAGACGATACATGCAGTTACTCGTCCACGGCGGCGCAGGAAGTGAGCCACGGGAGCCAGAACCACGACAGAAGACGCTTGACGAGGCCGCATCGACGGGCGCGATGGCTGAGACGCCAACAGATGCTGTCATCGAGGCAACACGGGTGCTTGAATCCGGGCCGCGATTCAACGCAGGCGTTGGTGGAGCGGTCCAGAGTGATGGTGTTGTTCGGACCGACGCCGGACTGATGACCGGTGACGGTACAACCGGTGGGGCCTGTTCGATGCCAGGTGTCGAACACGCTATCGAGGTTGCACGTGTTGTTGCCGAGGAAACACCTCACATCATGGTTTCGGGCGAACACGCCCTCTCGCTTGCCGATGCATTTGATGTCCCGACCGAGCAAGACCTCTGGACCGAGCGCACTCGCACGCGCTGGACAGAACTTGACCCGGTCGAGAGCAACAACATGCGCGAGCATCTCTCGTGGCTCCGCGAAAAGTTCGGTGGGAGCGACACTGTCGGTGCCGTTGCGAGTGATGGGGAACACATGGCCGCGGCCACGTCGACCGGCGGACGATGGTGTGCAGTCGCTGGCCGAGTCGGTGACGTCCCACAGGTCGGTGCGGGATTCTACGCAACCGAAAACACTGCTGTCAGTACGACTGGTGCTGGCGAAGCAATTGCAAAATTCGGTCTGGCTCGACACGTCGCAGACGCAATCGAAACAGGAGACACGCCAGCCGAGGCCACCACGCGACTCATCGACGAATTTGACGAGACCACGGACGCAACTGCTGGTGTTATCGCTGTCGACAGCGAGGGCCGAACTGGCGAGGCATTCAACTCCAGTGCGATGCAGACGGCCCAAGACACACAGTAGCGCGACTTACGGTTCGTCGTACGCGTGTGCTTTGAGAGTCTCTAACTCAACAGTATCGAGGACTGACTCGTTGGTTGCAGCAAGGACAACGGGCGGAACTGTTGTCTCAGGGAGACGCTGTTCGCGGGTCGCTTCGAGTGCTTCGACCCAGCGGCCAAGACAGAGACACCACCGGTCACCCGGATCCAATCCGGGAAATTGGAACTCGGGTCGTGGTGTAATGAGGTCGTTGCCGCGCTGTTTACTGAACGTCAGAAACTCATCGGTCATCACTGCACAGAGTTCGTGACGCCCCTGGTCGTCGGGGTGAGTTCCACAACAGCCATCCCGTTTGACACCGGTCATCGGATCCGTGCTACAATCTGCTAGCGCTTCGCCGAGGACGTTTTGTTCGGTCATACTGTATTCATTCGGTGTAAAAGCAAAAACACCACGGCCTGCGACCGACTGTGACGCGATTCACGCTCTTCGAACGGTACGCCTATCACGCAGATGGACCAAGATGGTGGCATGAGCAGTATGGATCTCGACAGCGAGCGATACGAGAAACACAGAAAAGCGGGCGAAATACTTCAGACCGTCCGTGCAGAGGCAGTTGAGCGAATCGAGGTTGGAGCCAGCCACCTCGACCTTGTTGAACACGTCGAATCCCGTATTCGCGAACTCGGTGGGGAACCGGCGTTCCCGATGAACGTCTGTGTCGACGAGGAAGCCGCCCACGGCACGCCAAGTGCGGATGACGAGTCCACGTTTGGCGAGGAGATGGTCAACGTTGACATCGGCGTTCACGTCGACGGCTGGATCGCCGACGCCGCTATCACGGTTGACCTCTCCGGTAACGACGAACTCGCTGAAGCCTCTGGTGAAGCACTTGATGCGGCTATCGAGATGGTCGAACCCGGCATCGACACCGGCGTCCTCGGTGACGTTATCGGCCGCACTATCGAGGGCTACGGCTACCAGCCGGTTGTGAACCTGACTGGCCATGGCCTCGATCACTACGAACAGCATACTTCGCCGAACATCCCGAACAAAAAGGTCCCAGAAGGCGTTGAGCTGGAGGTGGGCGATGTTGTTGCAATCGAGCCATTCGCCACTGATGGCCGCGGGCGTGTCGGTGAAGGTAACGCCGAGCAGATTTACGCACTGGAACACGAGACATCGGTCCGGAATCGACAGGCTCGGGAAGCACTCGACCAGATTACCGAGGAGTTTAGAACGCTGCCATTCGCAACGCGGTGGCTCGATGTTGACCGTCCCGAGATGACGCTTCGCCGTCTCAAACAGCGCGATATCGTCCACGGCTACCCCGTACTCAAAGAAAAGAAGGGGAGTCTAGTCAGCCAGAAAGAACACACTGTCATCGTCACCGAGGATGGCTGTGAAGTGACAACACGGTAGCTCCGAAACCTACCGGTAAGAGGCGGGAAGATTTTCAGCAGTGAACTCACATATTGCGTATGGAGCAGGTGTTCGCACCGTGGCGTATCGACTGGGTTGAGCAGGACGGCGGCAACGACTCGTTCGATGACTGTGTCTTCTGTGAATTGCCCGACCGCTCGAATGACCGCGAGAACCGCTTGCTTGCCCGAGGTGAGACTGCGTACGTCCTCTTGAACAACTATCCGTACAATCCTGGGCACGCGATGGTCATTCCCCATACACATACTGGCCGGTATCAGGACCTCGAACCTGACATGTTGCTTGAACTCAACACACTGCTCCAGCGAACGCTTGACGCGATGAATGAAGGGCTGGCACCCGACGGCCATAACGTCGGCTACAACCTCGGTGGAGCAGCCGCGGGCGGCTCAATTGATGACCATCTCCATGCACACGTTGTCCCACGATGGACTGGCGACACAAATTTCATGCCAGCCATCAGTGAGACAAACGTTATCGTCGAAGCCGTTGATGACACGTACGAACGGCTCCACGAGGCGTTTGCGACACAAGATGGGGTTACTGCAACCGATGGGCACTCTGCGGTCAGTATCAGCCCAAGCGACTAGTTTTCCACGGTCGGTTCTCTGTTTGATAGAAGTATCCTGTTCTGAAGACCCTGACCCGAGATGTCGGCTTCTGGGTTACTGTACGTCCCTCGTCTGCTCTGGAGACTGTCGCCACAGCAGCCCGATACAGCTAAGCTCGTCATTGTGTCGGATGACACCGCCCTGTATATTGACAGGAATGTTGGTACCATCCCGGGATGTCTCCGTTGGCTCGATATGGAACTCTCGGCCTGGTGTCTGCTCGAACGCCGCGACTTTTTCGAGGCGTGCTTTGTCTTCTGGTGTACTCGCATTGCTGGCCGGATCCGTTTTCTCCGTTCATTTCCTCCTACAACAGGAAATAGAGACTTCCATGCATGATTGCGAAGAAGAATATGACTCCGATGGCGCCAATGGGGGAGTGTTTCCAGAGTGCCGAGAAGTCGCCAGTATATCCCCGCTTTCGGGAGTCACTGAGATACGATCCGATATCGAAGACAAAGTAAAACCCGGACAGTAGAATCGATAAATCAATGAATAGTTCGGCCAATGATTGCTTTCCAGTAGCAAGAAAGAGCCCACTGATTACGACAACCCCGCCGCGTGGAGACGCACCCCAAATCGCCGGATGGGTGTTGGGGTACGCTCGTTCTCCCAAACATCTCGACTGTCCGCCCAACGCTCCGCTGAGCAGGTCTGTGCGTTCCCCGAGCAGTTCTCGCTACGGCCTGTTCACTTCTCAATCCCTCAACTAGACAGTGCCGAACAGGCAAAAATATACTGCTGCTCATATGTCTTTATAGATATAGAAACCCATTCACGGAACGCTACCATACGGACCACAAACGCTTTTTTTCTTGCTACGTATCATTCAGGTATGCATTTTGGCGTCATCAGTACGGCTACCATTGGCCGCAAGCGAGTCATCCCAGCTATCCAACAGACTGACGGCGCGACAGTCGCAGCTATCGCCTCCCGTGACCAAACGCACGCCGAGGAGGTTGCAGCCGAGTTCAACATTCCGACCGCATACGGCTCCTATGCAGAGTTGCTTGAGGATGATCGCATTGATGCCATCTACAACCCGCTGCCAAACAGCCTCCACGCCGAATGGACGAAGCGGTCGGCCGACGCAGGGCTTGACGTCCTCTGTGAGAAACCACTTGGCGTCAACGCTCAAGAAGCCAAAGAGATGACCGCCTACTGCGAGGACCGGGGCGTCACGCTGATGGAGGCGTTCATGTACCGCTACCACCCTCGAACACAGCGTGCTCGCGACATTGCAGCGAACCATCTTGGAGAAATCCGCCGTGTCGACGCACAGTTTCACTTCACGCTTCCCGACGAGTACAACGTCCGGCTTGACCCTGACCTTGCTGGCGGGAGTCTGATGGATGTTGGCTGCTATACCGTTACCGCGGCCCGGTTGTTCCTCGGAGAACCGAAGTCAGTCTACGCGACCGCGGTTGACAACCGGGGCTGTGGGGTTGAGACCAACTTGACCGGCCACCTTTCATTCTCAGGAGGTAAGACAGCGACTATCTCGTCAGGATTTGATGAATCTGTCCACCAGTACACCGTCTTGGGAACCGAGGGTCGCCTTGAAGTCGACCGCGCGTTTGTCCCCGATGGTGAGACAACGTTGTGCTACACAGTCGATGGCCGGACTGTCGAGGAGAGATTCGACCCTGTCGACCAGTACAAGCTCGAGGTTGAGGCGTTCCTCGACGCTGTCGAGTCGGGAGAATCGCCCCGAACCGACGGCAACGAAGCCGTCAGAACGATGCGTGTCGTCGATGCACTCTATGAGAGCGTCGATTGCGAAGCGCCGGTAACGCTCTGATAACTAGACTGAAAAGCGACTCCATCAACGACTGCTTGTCTCATATCGTATCGGGAGCGAAAGGAAAGCTCATCGGCTGTACCATCTAAAAATGCGTGAGGCGATTGTTGCGAGCCAGACAGTGAACAACCGATTATGTGACGTTGTCGCCAAAGAGCGTGTAACTAAGCCGGTGCCAGCGTCGGCTTGGAGCAGATAGTTATGCCTGCGGTTGCTCTTCGAGACAGAACGACCGAACAGCCGCGGCAATCTGACCTGGTGCTGACTGGGTTCCGACGTGGCCGATATCCTCAAACTCAACAAGCTCACTCTTTGCCAGTCGATCAGCAAGCGTCTGGACGGCCTCGCGCAGATGCGTCGGGCCACGTTCGCCAGTCAACAGTAGCGTCCTGGCTGCAATACCGGGGTCGGCTGGCAGTTCGTATGTCTCGACTGCTTTGTTCTCTCGGACGACGGTTTCGGCGAGTTCGAACTGTACTTCCTCGGGCCAGATAGGGAGCTGTTCGGGGGCAGGAACCCCGCCCGCGTCCTGGAAAAACAGCTTCATCGCCGCCTTGCGATTGTCCTCGTTGAGGCAGTCTTGCATTCGAGCGGCTAAATCGTCATCGCGGTACTCACCGACGAGCACGGCTGGTTCGTACAGAATCAGCCGGTCGATTGCTGTTTTTTCTGTGGCTGCCAGTGTAACGAGGCCGCCAAAGGAATGACCAAATACTGTTATCTCGCCCTCGATTGTGTCAAGCAACGCCTGGAGATCCTCGACCTCCCGCTCAAGGTCGTACTCGTTTGCGTCACCGCTGTCACCCCGCCCACGGCGGTCGGGCACAATCAGCTGAAAGTCATCGACCAACTGCGGGATCACAGCATCCCAGGCGTGGCGGGTTCCAGAGGACCCATGAACGAGCACCAGCGGCGGTCCATCTCCGTGTTGCTCGTAGGCGATACTGGTTCCATCAGCGGATGTCACTCTTTGCATGTACATCTGTCTTGGTGGTGTTCCGGGGAATAGATGTCTCTCAGCTGTTCGGCTGTTTAAATACCGTCTCCGTTCAGGTCCTATTACGTGGGAAGTGGTGGCCACGTCGTCGCTACAGTTTCCTCGATGAGTTGGGTCTGGGCACGCCGGAGCCGTTCGGACGCCGATGAGGCAGAGATATCTAGCTCTTTGGCGACATCTTCGAGGGACGCCTTGCGCGGAATGTCGAAGTAGCCGCGTTCGTAGGCGATTCGTAATGCTTCTCGCTGACCATCTGTGAGACCATCTCCGGGTGGCTCACTGTCACCCTCTTTTGTGAGCCGGTGGAGATGGAAGCCACAGTTCCGTTGCCAGAACCGACGAAACTCGTCGAATGCCCCGTAGTGCGCAAACCACCCTGACTGCCGCCACCCTGTCTGAAGCACCTCGATGCGTTCGATAACTGCCTCAGTGCTGGCCAGTGCCTTCAGCCCCGAGAGGTCGTCGAGATGTGGGCCCAGATGTTCTGCCAACGTCGGCCCCGGCTGTACTTGATATCGGCGGGTGTCCCCGGCTTCCCCGAGCACGCTGTAGCCTCCGGTAACTGGCGCGCTCTCGATTGCCTGCTCGACTCGCTCCTGATTACCATCGGTCACCGAAAGGACAAACAGCGGGAGTTCGTCGTGATTGAACTGCAGGTCCAGAACAAGGGTCGCGTCAGGGGCCATAGTAGCAACTTCGACGAACGGAAGCTGGTCACAGTCGATATCGAACTCCGCGACGAGTGCCATGGCTATCGGACAGGCCGTGTCGGTAAAATATCTACTGCTTGTGTTAGTCCACGCGCTAAAACGGGAGTCTTGGTGGGTTCGTACCTGGCCAATGCCCGTCAGGTAGGTCTGGGAGGGGTGAGTCACTTCCGGTGAGTGTGACCAACCAGCAACGCGACAACGTTAGTGACGAGCAACACAAGAAACGCCAGGAGGCCAGAATGAGAGTCGATGCCAGTGAGCAACAGCGGGAGCGAAAGAAATGGGAGGACAACGGCTCCCCAGAAGCTAGCAGTCTGGACCGCGCTGCGTACGAAGGTGTACAGTACGCAACTCAACGGACGCCTCTTGTCAGCCGTTTTTGAGTGCTGTGTTGCTGTTTTCTTCCCGGGTATCTGGGACATTGCGAGTTAGCTCCGTTGTGGGTGTTCTTTTGGGTGTGGGTGCAATCTGGGTGGGTACATACTGTTATTTCTTCTAACGCGTGTGTGGTTCTGATAATCAAGTACAGCGAATCACGGATAGAGTCCTTCAGTCACGGAGACGGTCCCGTTTCCAACTTCGACCAGCACTGTCTGGTCGGGCCACTCGTCGACCTCACAGCGAACGGTCTGCTGGCGATGCCCATCAAGTTCGACGTAGACCTCGTACGTACCGGGTGACAACTGCCCGAACTCACTCACCGTCTTGCCCGGCGTGAGGTGGTACCGACTCGAAAAGACCACGCTGTCTGCGTCACGGACCTCGATGGTCAGGTCGTAATCTCGACTTACGTCGAAGTTCCGGATGTGAATCTCTTCGCTCCGGCGAGTAACCCTGTTCTGTATTTCCGTGCTGCCTCTGGGCGTCAGGTAACTTCCGGCCCCATCAACTTTGCTCTCGTCTGGGCTCAACATCGTATTTGATACAACACGCCCAGTCTACCTGACTCAACATGCTAGTATTCGAACTCTCACCTAGCAGTCTATCTAGCCATACAGAAACCCCTGAGTGAACCCCTGTTCGGTCTTGTCGCTCCGAACGATATTCGCTGATTGTGCCCGCCTCAGTGCCAGAACCGTCTACCCGGTTGTTTCTGTAGATATCGGTGTAATTGACCCACAGACACCGCGTTGATTCTGCTCACCGATTCGATTAGATTCGTACGCTCTCAAGCCGTTCCTTGATGAATCGACTCCACTGTCTCTGAGACGATTCATACTCGAGACAGCCCGACCAGCGCACTGTTTTCAGTCTGAGTTGCTTGCTTTGTTAGATGATAACGTAGCATAGTACCGAAAATACGCGTTTCCGGATAGCTAGATGCTAATCGAACAGCCGTTGAGATAACTAGCGCTATGAGTGAATTGATAAAGAGACATGTATCGAACCACGATGATTCGACAGATACTGCAACGGACAACAACCTTCGTCTCGAAACACAACTGGGTCACGTTACTGGTGATGTTAGTCTTGACAGGACTGGTCGTCGCCGGTATTCCACAACTGGACTTTGGAAACCAGGTTGGTGGTTCGGCAGACGAATTTGACAATCTTGACCGTGTTGAGACGAGCCAGTATATCGACGAACACTACGGGAATGACACAGCTAAACAGACAGAACGAGTCATAGAGCCAGTCTACGTTGAGCGGAAGAACGGGACCGCCCTCTCGAAAGAATCACTGCTCACTGGATTACGTTATCAGCAGGAAATTACCGATAGCGAGGCTGTGCGGACGGCACTCCACGACGATGGGGTGGTCGGCATCGAAAATCTCGTTGCCACGCGTGCAGCGGGCACACAGAATGCCACCGTAGACGAGCAAATTCGTGCTATAGAGAACACGAGTGCTGCCGGGGTCGAACAGTTAGTTGGTCAGACAATAGCCGAGGACCCGATTGCACAGCGGTTCCTCCCAACCGACCACGACAGTTCGGCGAGCTCGACCGACCGGCGCATCTTTGTGGCGATAGACACGAGCGTTGACGACGAAACCCTCGATACCGTGGACACCACGCTGTATGACACTGCAAACAAATACTCCGACTCCGGGTTCTTCGTCGCGACCGACGACGCGTTTGGGGAGATGAGAAGTCAGTTCAACAGCGAAATGCTGGAATTGGTTGTTCCAGTCGCGTTGTTGCTTATTCTGAGTATTCTCGTCTTCACGTACCGCGACATTGTCGACGTCACAGTCGGGATGAGCGGCGTTGTGCTCTCGATTCTGTGGATGCTCGGGATTATGGGCTGGCTCGGCGTTCAGGCCAGTACGATAACTGTCGTTCCAGTCGTCCTGATTACTGGACTCAGCATTGACTTTGGCTTCCACGTATTCAACCGCTATCGTGAGGAGCGCGGTCCTGACGACGGCATCCGTAGCCCGATGGAACGCGGTATCCGATTTGTATCGACAGCCCTGATTTTGGTAACCGTAACTGCTTCAATCGGTTTTTTGGCGAATCTGGCGAATCCACTACCGGTAATTCAGGACCTTGGCGTGAGCATTACACTCGGTGTTATCTCTGCGCTCGCTATCTTCGTCACCATTGTTCCCGCGCTAAAAATCAGTATTGACGGCCTACTCGAATGGATTGGTCTCGACCGTCGGAAGGCGGTGCTTGGACGCGGCAGCTATCTCCGCCCAGCGCTTGAACTGAGTGTCTCCCTTGCAAGGCGTGCGGCCCCAGTCGTGTTGGTGGTGTCAGTACTCATCGCTGGAGCCGGTGGCCTCGCATGGACAGAACTCAGCCAGGAGAGTTTCCAGCAAGGCAACGGCGATGTTGCAGAATGGAAACAACAACTGCCTGACCCGGTGGCCTGGGAGCCTGTCGAATTCCGACAACAGCTATTGCGTACCGAGGAGGTCTACCAGCCCGCAAACGCCGACGACGCTGCCCAGTCGACTATCCTTGTTGACGGAAATGTGACGGCTGACAGCACGCTCGAAGATATCGACAGGGGTGTTGCCGACATCGAAGAGGAGGGGCTGTTAGTCACTCAGTCCAGCGGTCAGGCAGAGCAGTCACCGACGACTGCAATGGCTCGCATCGCCAAGGAAAATGAGACCTTCGCCACAGTCTTGAGTCAAGCAGACACGAATGGTAACGGAGTCCCCGACCAAAATCTCGAAGCAGTCTACGACGCCTTCTATGCTGCTGACAGCCAGACCGCAGCACAGGTCATTGAGCGTACCGATGGCGAGTACCGCACCGTACTGGTGACGCTGGCGCTTGATGCCGAGCATTCCGATCGCAAGGCTGTTGTCTCGCAACTCGATGACGGTGCCGCTACAATGCAAGGGAACAGTCAGCGGACCGCCACCGCTGCCGGCTCATTCGGTGTCGGCAGTGCAATTCTTGACGAGATTGTCGGCGGTATTTTCTTGACGATGATAATCGCCCTATTGGCAATAATCGTCACGTTGGTCGCCGTGTTCCGGTATATGCACGGGAGCGCGACCCTAGGTGCGGTCACCGCTTTGCCGATTACTCTTGTTGTCGGCCTGGTCGTTGGGGGGATGTACCTGCTCGAAATCCCACTCACGTTACTGACCGCGTTGTTGATGAGTCTGGTAGTCGGACTCGGCGTTGATTACAACATCCACATTGGCGACCGCTTCGCCGACGAACTCGCTGCTGGCAAAAAGCCACTTGCGGCCCTGCGTGTCGCTGTCACCGGTACCGGCGGTGCACTGCTCGGTAGCACGCTCACGACTGTCGGTGCCTTTGGTTCTATCTGGCTTGTGCCCCATCCACAGATGCAGAGCTTCGGTGGCATTGTGGTCATCGCACTGCTGACCGCATTCATTGTCAGTTTGGTCGTTTTGCCGAGTGCCTTGCTACTGTGGAGTCGCCATGCGACGGTGCCAGAGACGAGTTCACAGGTTACCCTCGACCCAGCACCACAAGACTGACACTCTGGCTGTCGGCCCGGCACGCGTTTTTACCCTGACTTTGCGAAGGGCAACGGACAACTGTTTTTAGCCTGAGTAGCGACAAGAATATTAATCGACAGCCTGTGTACTGTGCTAACGTGGATGTATGACCGACACTTCAGGGGGACTTGAGCTACTGGTCGTTACCAGAGACCAGGTATTTGGCAGCGAAGTCACAGAGGCAATCGAGGAGGCAGGCCGGACTGTCACAACAAGACAGACCGACACGGTATCGACATGGACAGCAGATGAGATTGCAAGTCTTGACGGTGTCGTTGTTGACGCTACGATAGCAGAGCCAGTAACTGTTGTCGAGCAACTGACCAATAGATGGAACCTCCCGGTTGTCATCTTGAGCGATTCAACAGTGGGCGACGAAACAGTTCACCACACAATCGAGGCAGGTGCAATCGATGTCTTTCCGCGGGCGACAGCGGTCACGCAGTACGAACTGGTGTATGAGCGGCTCGCTAGTAAAGCTGACAGATCACCGGCTGGCAGGATGCTCGATGAGCAACCTGCCCGTGCGGTTTTCCAGAACGTCTCGGATGGACTGGTTATTCATGACCCAGAAACTGGTAAAATCCTCGAAGTAAACAAACGGTACTGCGAGCTGACTGGGTACGACCGTGAGGAACTGCTCAACGACACAATCCAACAAATCATCCCTGACAACCCAGCGTACACGTACGACGACGCTATGACGCGCATCAAGCAAGCCCGCAAAGAGGGGACCCAACTGTTCGAATTCAAGGGGAGACGACAAAACGGGGACACATTTGTCGGTGAAGTCCATCTTCGAACAATCGAGATTCGGGGGCGTGAGCATGTTCTCGCGAGTGTCAGAGACATCTCCGAGCGAAAACGTCGAAAACGCGAGTACGAGCAGATTTTCAACAGCGTTGAGGATGCAATCGTTGTCTGGGACCCAGAGACGCTTAACCCGCTTGACGCCAACGAGGCCTATCTTGAGTTATTTGGGTACGAGAGCCAGAGCGAGCTTCGTGAGGAAGGTGTTGCGGGCCTCAGCGTCACCGAGGAGGGGTATACTGAGCAACGGGGACGAGAGATTCACCAGCGGGTTGTCGAGAGTGGCCAGCCCGAGATCGTCGAGTGGAAAGGTGAGACCAGCAGTGGAGACCACCTCTGGCTTGAGGTCAAAGTAACGCCGGCCAGCATTGGTGGGGAGCAACGCACTGTCTCTATCCAGCGCGACATTACAGAGCGCAAGCGCCGTGAAAAGGCAATTCAGGCCTTACAGGATGCCACCGAACGGCTCCAGTCAGCTCAGACTCCCAATGCAGTCGCTACGATTGCTGTCGAGGCGGCCAGCGACGCGCTTGACCTACCACTTGCACTCTGTTGGTTCCACGACGCTGATAGCGACCGGCTCAAGCCTGCTGCAGCGACTGAACCAGTTCACGAGGCCGGATTGGTTTCGCCGATTTCAGCGGGGCGCTACGAGTACGAGGTGTTCAGAGAGGGGACTGTCGTCGAGTACACGCCCAGCAAGCACGGCGTGGATAATCCGCTTGAGACCGGTGTGTTGTTGCCCCTCGCTGACCACGGTCTCGTCGTCGCTGGAACACACTGCGAAAACAAAGCTGATCGTGTTGTTCTCGATATCGCGAAGGCACTGACGGACCACGTCACGACAGCTCTTGACCGAGTCGAACGGGAGAAAGCCGTCCGTGATAGCGAGCGGCGGTTCCGTCTGATTGCCGAACGCATGGATGAGGTAATCTCGCTTGCTGAGCCTGATTTCTCGGAGATTCTGTACGTCAATCCCGCTTACGAAGAAATCTGGGGTCAGCCAGTCGAGATGCTGTACAGCGATTCGAGAGTCTTTCTTGATGCAGTCGACGACCGTGACCGAGCCAGATTCGAGGCTGACTTTGACGAGATGCTCCGTGAGATACAGGAGGGCGATCACGACGAGAGCTACGACTTCGAGTTTCGGCTCCGACAGCCAAACGGCGAAATGCGATGGGTCAACGCGACCGGATACTCCGTCGAATTCCCGGGCGATACGCGGCGATTTGTTGGTATCGTTGACGATATCACCGAACGCAAACGCCGCGAACAGCGTCTTCAAGTGTTTAACAGAATCTTACGTCACAACTTACGAAACCAGATTGATGTCATCAGAACTCATGCTGAAATCCTAGACGAGCAGTCGACAGACGACCACGCCGAGCGAATCATCGATGCCGTCGACGGACTGGCAACAATGGGTGCTCGTGCCCGGAAAACTGACCGAATTATGTCTACAGAGGAGACTGTCGGTGAAACCGACCTTGTTGGAGTGATTGACACTCTCGTCCAGTCGAAGGCGACAGAATTGAACGGTATAACGGTAACCACCGAGTTACCAGGCTCGGCGCGACTGACAACCAACGAAAACGCAGTCACGCTCGCCGCCGAGAGTGCACTCGAAAACGCATTTGCCTACGCAGCGTCGTCAGTGACCGTCGCGTTACAGGAGTGCACAGACGGCTACGTTCTCACAATCGATGATGATGGGCCAGGCATCCCGGAAGAAGAACTCATCCCAATTGAAGTTGGCACCGAAACCAACCTCCGACATGGGCGAGGGCTTGGCCTCTGGCAACTCCGGTGGAGTGTCGACAAACTCAACGGTGAACTCTCGTTCGACGTTATGGAAGGAACGACAGTGCACATTACTATTCCCGACAAGCGTACGCGAAACGAGACACCGTGAGAACACGGGTTGTGCCAGCATGGTGTGGTCAGCAGCACGCATTACCACTCGATAATACCGGCTGGTTATATCCTTCGCGCTCGAACAGCCCTTGATGTCTACTATCGAACTTGCACTTGACTGGACGCCAAACACGAACCATTCCGGAATCTACGTTGCCAAGGCCAACGGCTACTACGACGATGTCGAACTGGATGTGAGGATTCGTTCCCCAGCTACGGACAGTTACGACGAAACACCGGCGAAGCGAGTCGCAACGGGTGACTCGACGATCGCTATTGCTCCCTCAGAAAGTGCAATCAGCTACCACACGCATCCTGACTACGACTCTCTGACAGCAATCGCTGCTGTCTGCCAACAGGACACCAGTGCAATTGTCGCCCTTGGGGACAGCGATATTAACCGCCCAGCGGACCTCGACGGCAAGTCGTATGCATCCTACGACGCGCGCTTCGAGGACCACATCGTCGAACAGTTGGTTCGAAACGACGGTGGAGACGGGACTCTCGACATCACGACCCCACCGAAACTAGGTATCTGGAACACACTTGTCGAGGGCGAAGCCGATGCGACCTGGGTGTTCATGCCCTGGGAAGGTGTAATGGCCAAACGAGACGGAATCGAACTGACACCATTTTATCTTGACGAGTACGGGGTGCCATACGGATACACGCCGCTCATGCTTGCCCGCGAAGACACAATCACGAAACGAGCCGATGCGCTCGAACGCTTCCTCGATGCGACGGGTCGTGGCTACGAGTTTGCAACAGACAATCCTGCCGATGCCGCCCGGATTCTCGGGGAGACAGCTACTGGTCCGGACTCGCTCGATGATGAAGCGTTCCTTGTAGAGAGTCAAAACCACCTCACGGGTAACTACCTCACCGACGACGGGATGTGGGGCCGGATGAACAGCGAGCGCTGGGAGCAGTTCGTTGAATGGCTTGCTGACGAGGAGATTTTGACGACCGTCGACGGTGACCATATCCACGCCAGCGAAATCGACGTGTCGACACTCTACACGAACGAGTTGCTTCCGTAAGGAGACAAAACCAGCAGTGGCTGCTTGCATCACGACGAAACTGATTGACGTTCTCGGCTACTGAGCCAGAGACGGTCAGTCCCCTCGACTGCTCGACTTGTGGCAGCCCCACGACCGACAAGCATCGTTTTGTGCTCGCTGTGGGCAGGTTCTTGACCCCGAGACTGCCGTCAAAATCGAGGACGCCGATAAGCGCCAGCGGTTAATGGCCTGTGGTAACATTCCATAAAAGCTATACTACTTCCTAGTCAGCATCCAATATGGAGCTCGTACTGGTCTTCGTCTTGCTCGTTTTCGGCCTCCCTGCTGCGGTCTGGCCGTACAAGATCGCACGGTTCAACGAGCGACTTGACGGTATTGGGAGCCGTCGATCGTGGTCTGAAATTGAACCTGCGGACTGGCGAATCGCTCTCACTCGAGTAATTGGGATTGGAATGACGGGCATCGGTGCTATCGGTATCTTTATCATGATATCTGGGTGAGGACAATCGATAAATATCGTTTCCAAACTGAGCGAGTTTGTCACTCATCGAGCACTCCTCCTGTGCTCGCTGAATCCGTCTGACCGTCTCGATATCCCCACCCGTGTCCGGGGAGTGTTCCTTGATTCGTGCTATTATGATGTCGTTCTGGGGTATCTATAGGTTGCGTGCCCGTCGTCGGCGACACTTGTACGCCGGGTCTCCCGCTCGCGACTAGCCGCAGTACAACCAGTTGGCTCCACCTAAAACCGAATACTCTGGACTCTCGGGGTGTGATGGACTTAGATTAAGAACGTTAAGCCAGGGGCCGGATTCGAACCGGCGGGGGTTCCGCTCTGCAGGCGGATGCGTTGGGCCGGACTCTGCCACCCTGGCGCAATTCAACGTTTTTTGTTGGATTGCTTAAGCCCATCGGAGTCACTTGCTGGGCCGGTCGCTAGATAGGTGCTACCGAGAACAGAACGGACAACATTTAATGCCTGACCGACTATCAGCGGGTAATGACGCGCATCGACGTTATTGACAATCACGGGCAGTTCACGCACCTCGAACAGCGTGCACTCCGCGATATGGGTGTCGACGTCGACATCGTGGACAACGAAACGCCGCCGGAAAATATCGACGCCGACGGACTCGTCCTCTCTGGCGGACCAGATATCGACCGTATCGGCAACTGTCCCGACTACCTCGACCTCGACATCCCCGTATTCGGCATCTGTCTTGGCATGCAGATAATTGCGACAGAACTCAACGGCGACGTTGGTTCCGGCGACTACGGTGGGTACGCCGACGTGACTGTTGAAGTGACCGACGATACAGACCCGCTTGTCGGCTCGCTTGCCCCTGATACCCGTGTCTGGGCTAGCCATGCTGATGAAGTCAAAGATGTCCCTGAAGGATTCGAGCGGACCGCCAAAAGCGACGTGTGCGGTGTCGAAGCGATGAGTAACACTGCCCGTGACCTCTATGGTGTCCAGTGGCATCCCGAAGTTGCCCACACTGAGCGCGGCGAGGAAGTGTTCGAGAACTTCCTCACACTCTGCGAGTAGCGGCCTTTTGTTCCGTTTACTGCAGCTTTTTGCATCGCGTTGCCAATATTTTTTAGATGGACGTCATTGAGAACTCACTTGAACCGTCCCTCGCTGACTTCCTCGACCGCCCACTGTTTTGCTTTCTCGGACAGATTTCCTCCGACGGAGCACCACGTCTCTCGCCGTTGTGGTATCTCTGGGAGGACAACCGTCTCTGGATTATCGCTGACACCGTTGGGAAATCCTACGCAAGTCGAGTCAAACAACACCCTGAGACTGCCGTTGCAATTGTTGACTTCGACGTACACACTGGCCGAGTCGAACACGTCGGCATGCGTGGCCGTGCTGTTCTCTCGCCACTGAACATGGACCGGGTATCTCGTCTTCTTCGACGGTATCTCGGTGAGAACACCGACACGTGGGACGACCGATTTGCCAACCTTGATGCAGAGCGCTGGTCATTTATCGAGTTCTCACCAGAGACAGTAGTGGCTCGTGACCAGTCATTCTCTCCGAGCTTTGACTGCCGGTGACTGGTCACACCACAGAAACACAACTAGCTCTTATATTAGAGCGCGGTGTACAGTTCTCGGTATGACGATGTACAACCGTAGCACAGCAGGCCGCGCACGGGTCGTCGGAGAGTGGAGCGATGCCGTTTCGTGGATTTCCTATCCCGACGAGGATGGCAAGCGGGCAAGCCACGCCATCCGAACCGACGAGGGTGTCTGGATACTGGACCCTCTTGACGCACCAAACGTCGACGACCTCGTTGCTGACCTTGGTGATGTCGCTGGCGTTGCCGTCCTCTCGTGTTATCACGCCCGGGACGCTGACACCGTTGCCCGCCGCCACGACGTTCCAGTTCACGTTCCCGAGTGGATGGGTCGCATTGCGGAACGTCTCGACACGCCAGTTAAGCGCTACACGCTCGCTCCTGGTGGCTCTGAGACCGGGTTTCACACTTTTTTGTGTCGCCCGTTCCCTGGGTGGCAGGAGGTGTTTCTTTATCACGACCCTACTGAGACTCTTGTCATCCCTGACTCTCTTGGTACCTGTGACCAAAATCGGATTCGTGACGAACGGCTTGGGCTGGTAACGCTGTGTCGACTTCGCCCGCCGAAACAACTCCGTGGACTGAACCCCAACCGTATACTGGTCGGACATGGAGAACCAATCGACAAAGACGCAGCCACGGCACTCGACACCGCCCTCGATGCAGGACCACTGTCGTTCCCGAAAGCGTTCGTTGAACACGGTCCTGAGAGTATCCGGAGCATGCTTGAGGCGCTACGCTAAGCTGGAGATGCCGTTGTGATTCTCTGACTGTTAGCCAGCATCGACTGGCACGTGTTTCACAATTAGCGATGCTTTCTAGCCGTTTTTATGAATTGCTTCCGTATGCCGACACAGCATGGGTAGCCGAGAACTGTACCTCGGGCTGTGGGTACGAATGACGGTAGCCGTTCTGCTTAGCGTCTGTGGACTCCTCGTGTTACTTGCTGCTGAGTTCGTGCTTGCGGCTGGTGTCTCGTTTTTTGCTCTTGTGCTTGCGCCCCTGCTTGGGGGATTACTGCTCTTTGGGGCAGGGTTTCTTCTGGTCTTCTTTGGACTCCAGTGGCTGATAGCCGTCCGCCGTGGAGCTGTGGAGTGGTCGGACCTGCGTGTTTCACCCAACGACGAAGCTTCCGGCGACCAGTGTTCCACGGATGAGGGGATTTCCACAGACGAGTTGCCTTCGGCTCAAAAGATAAAACGCACAACTGCCATACTCGTCGGTACAGGTGTCGGCGTGTTGCTCACACACAGCGTCATCCTTGGGGCCTTTGAGGTCTCACCGGTTCTGTTCGCTGTCGGTTCCGGGGCTGTTATTGTCGTCGGATTCACCGGATGGTTGGTCTACGACGAGTTGTCCTCGACGAGCAGTATCCGCACTGATCTTGAATCGGAGTACGATATTGTTTCGGACCCGGAGCGAGAACACGACGTTCAGCGCCGCGTGCGCCGCCTCGCACGACAGGCAGATAGTCCGGCACCAGCTGTTGAAGTTGGGGCGTCAACGCTCCCAAAGGCGGCCAGCGTCGGGTACCGTCCGTCGAATTCGGTTATTCTTGTCTCCCGTGGGCTGGTTGACTCCCTTGATAGCGACGAACTTGATGCGGTGCTTGCACATGAACTGGCACATCTCCTCAACCGAGATGCGGCAGTGCTGACGGCACTCTCGTTTCCACGGGCCAAAATAGCACAAATTGCTGATCTACTGTTCGAACCTTCGGCGTCCTCAGATGCAGACGTGATTATCTTTCCGCTACTTATTGTGTCGACGCCCGTTTACATCGTGAACCGACTTGTTGTCCCTACAGTTACGCGATACCGTGAGTACGTCGCAGATTACGTGGCAGGTGAACTAATCGGCTCCCACTCGGCGATGGCGAGCGCACTGGCGACACTCGACCAAGAGTATGCGGTCCACTATCGACGAGACCTCCGGATGCAGTGGTCTTCGACAGCGTTCGGAATCGTTCCGCCGCCCTGGGAGGAACGAAAAGTGCTCGACGGTGCCATTCGGTTTTTCTACCGCCGTCTGCTCGGGACTCACCCGCCGACCGAGTCACGCATTGAGCGCCTTCGTCTGTGCGAAGAGTAAGCGGCTATTCTCGTCCAAATCGCACGCATTGCTCACTGTCTACCGATTAGTTAACCGAAAAGAAACTCGCGGCTCCAGCGACACACAAAGCGGCCGCTACAAGAGTAGTCCGTGAAGAAACGCCGAGGATGAGATTTGAACTCATGAGTCCTTGCGGAGACCTGCTCTCGAAGCAGGCGCCTTGGCCGGGCTAGGCTACCTCGGCTTACCTGATTATATCTGGTCGCTTTTGAAAGTGGTTTCGATTCCATATACGACCATTCGTTGACAGCACCTCTCTAATTTCTGACTGCCTTTATACTCATTCTTGCTCTCTCGGTTCTACTCTGTCTGCTTTGACGGGACTCTCTGGAGCCACCCTGGCCCTAACCGCTGCAGTTTCGGAGGGGTTAGTAGAGAACTGGCTTGACTCTCGATGTCTTCTATACCGAGGGAAACTATTATTACTTAGTTTTACAACCTAGTTCTTATGGCGAAAACACAACTTCAGCACGCACGTGAGGGAACAATAACGCCAGAGATAGAGCGCGTGGCCGAGCGCGAGAACGTCGACCCTGAGTTGGTCCGCGAGCACGTTGCCCAAGGACAGGCGGTTATTCCGGCGAACCGCCACCATGACGCTCTCGATGCGATGATAATTGGGAGCGAGTTTTCGACAAAGGTCAACGCGAACATCGGTGCAAGCGAGACAACAAGTGACCTCGAAGAGGAGGTAGAGAAACTCCATACAGCGGTTCATTACGGAGCAGATACGGTAATGGACCTCTCTACTGGTGGCGGCGACCTCGATCGGATTCGGCAAGCCAATATCGACCACTCGCCGGTTCCCGTCGGAACTGTCCCGCTCTACGAGGCCCGGAGACAAGTCGACGATGTTGCCGACCTGAGCCACGAACTTCTCCTTGATGTCATCGAGAAGCAGGCAAAGCAGGGCGTCGACTACATGACTATCCACGCAGGTATCCTGATGGAACATCTCCCCAAAACCGATGGGCGCAAGACCGGCATCGTCTCGCGTGGTGGCTCAATTATGGCACAGTGGATGGAAGAGCGAGGGATGCAGAACCCACTCTACACAAAGTACGAGGAAATCTGTGATATCTTCGCCGAGCACGATGTGACATTTAGCCTCGGCGACAGCCTCCGTCCGGGAAGTATCGCCGACGCCGGTGACGAGGCGCAGTACGCCGAACTCGACACGCTCGGGGAACTGACTCGCGTCGCGTGGGACTACGGCGTCCAAGTGATGGTTGAGGGTCCAGGTCATGTTCCGATGGACATGGTCGCCGAACAGGTCGAACGACAACAGGAAGTCTGTGACGGTGCCCCATTCTATGTGCTCGGCCCGCTCGTCACGGATATCGCACCGGGCTACGATCACATCACGTCTGCTATTGGTGCCGCCATAGCCGGACAGGCCGGCGCGGCGATGCTTTGTTATGTGACGCCTAAAGAACACCTCGGCCTTCCCGAGCGCGAGGACGTGCGCGACGGACTGGCAGCTTACCGTATTGCCGCTCACGCTGCTGATGTTGGTCAGGGACATCCCGGTGCTCGTGACTGGGATGATGCGCTCTCCGAGGCTCGCTATAACTTCGACTGGCGACGACAGTTTGACCTCGCGCTTGATCCCGAGCGAGCCAAAGAGTATCACGACCAGACACTACCCGGTGACAACTACAAGGATGCACGATTCTGCTCGATGTGTGGCGTCGAGTTTTGCTCGATGCGCATCGATCAAGACGCCCGAGACGCGGGTGATATGGACGAACTCGATGACGAAACCAATCTCGAAGCCTCACCGGCCTCGGAGGTAAACCTGCCGCCCGTGGGAACACACGAAGAGGCTGACGTGCCAGACCAGTCCGATTACGTCGACCTCGGCACACACGTCCACTCCGACGACGACTGACCAGCCCGTTGTGGACCATCAGAACACAACCCCCGGGAACATAAGCCAGTTCGCGCCAATCCCCTGATAATGCGGACCCGAACGCTGACGTACACTCTCTTTCAGACGAGTCGGCCCTCTCAGCTGCTCCTCATTGCTGGTGTCTACCTGTTCGGTGGCGTAATTGCGGTCGCAAACGCTGCTCGATTTGCCGAACAGACGTTTGCTCTCGGTGCTGTGCCGCTTTTGTTCCTCTCGGCGAGTGTTCACTACGCAAACGAGTTTGCCGACGTTGAGACCGACACGCTGACCGACAGAACTCCGTTTTCGGGTGGCAGTGGCGCGCTCCCAGAGCTGGGTTTTGACAGAACAATTCCGCTGTATGCCGGTGCGTTTACGTTCGTGATAGGCGCAGTCATGACGATTCTGCTCTGGTTCAGTGACGTGCTCTCTACACCAGCGGTGGCACTCCTTGCTGGTGGGACGGTCGTGGGCTGGCAGTATTCGGTCCGTCCGCTAAAACTCGCGTGGCGGGGTCTTGGCGAAGTGACAAACGCAGCTCTCGGTGGCCTGATACTACCCGTGTATGGTGCTGCGGTGCTTGAGGGGCCACTTTTGACAGCCGCGTTGGCATCTGTCCCATTCTTTTTAATCGTCCTACTGAACCTTTTTGCGACGCAGTGGCCCGACCGAGACGCCGACGAGGCTGTCGGTAAACGAACGCTTGCCGTCAGGTGGTCTCCGGCAACCCTTCGGGTTGCCTACGTGACTATCGCGCTTAGTGCGGGCCTCTCACTTGTGGTGTTACATTCGGTCGTAATTCCAACGCCGGTCGTGCTCGCGAGCCTGCCGACCGCGCCACTTGTCGGGTGGGGTGCGTGGGGATACACCCGTCGACATGTGCCGTGGCCAACGGTGAGTGCGATGACTGCACTTGTGACGCTCCAGCTACTGGGGTGGCTCTGGACAGTTCAAGCGTGATTTGCTCAGTCTGTGGCTGCCGTTTCTAGGTCGTCGTCCTCGGCGAAGTTGTTTGGTGTAAGCGACCAACTCCAGTCGTCGTAGACGATATCCGGCATCGCGTCGGATGGTATCTGGTCGAACCGGCGCAGGAACAAGGTACGGCCGCCTGTGACCCTGAAGTCGCCACGGAACCAACGCATAATGACCGGCACAAGCACCTGTTCGCTTGCAGGATTGTATTTGACGGTCTGGTCGAGATAGCTTTGCGTGGCGAGGTCAAGCTGCGTTTCGATGTCGTCTCGACTGTATGCGACGATTGGTGGACAGCTTTCGGCCCCACAGTTGAGCGCGAAGTGGACACGCGGGTCACGCTCGCTGATTTCGTGTTTTTCGGCGAACGCATCCCGAAATGGGCTGCGGATGTAGCCCAGCGCGAGCTTGCTGTAGGAGCGTCGGAGAATACCATGCTCGATATCGTCGAGGCTCAGCGTCTCGCCCGCGATAGTCAGGGCTGGCAACGAGAAGAACTTCCCGCGTGATTCGTACATATCGCGGTCGGTTTCGAGCAACTGCTGTGTCGCGCCGTTGTAGAGGTTACACCAGAACGCGATGCGTGCGCCATTAGAGTCGAGACGAGCCGCGAGATCGTCGCTATCGTAGGCTGCAAGTCGCTCTTCGAGTCTGCCGGTCGGATCATCGTATCGAATCGCTCGCAGGAACTGCTCGGAGACAGCGACAGGGTCCTCAGTCACGGCTGTTCATTACACTGCCAGTTACATGAGCGTTTCCCGCTCTGTTGGACACGGACACACTCACCCGCTTATTCGAACCGGTGGTCTACTTCACTGGTTGCGGACTGAATCACTGACTGCTGGGCGCGGTACATCGCTCGGACTGCCTCGTCGGTATACTCGACCTCAATAGTACTGCTCGGGAGGACTGTCGCTAACCCGCCTAACACAGCGCTGATATCAATTGTTGTCAGCATCTCGAAGGCGTCTCGATTCTGGCGCAGCGGGTCGGCAAACGCGAAATGCTCGCTCACCAGCCTTTCGGCTTCCTTGCGATTCAATGCTGACCGAGCGGCTGCCCAGAACTCCGATTTGGGTGAGGCGAGCAACGGCTCGACTGCATTCCCGAGTCCGCGGTGGTGGTCGAGGAGTTGCGTCATGACTCGCTCCCGACGCTCTTGAGAGATATCAGTCCGAATTGATTCGGCGACACCGCCCGTCGAGAGAATCTTCGACCGGTTGTCGTCGATAGTTTCGCCTGCTTCCACACAGTCGAGGACGACGTGGAACTGGGAGAGTGTCTGTCGGCGGTACGCATTGAGTTCTGGCTGTACGACTCGCTTGTGGAGTGTCTCCGAGTTCTTCAACAGTCTGTCAACGGCTGCGCCGGTCGCTCCGCGAGAACCATTTTGAACTGCACGGGCCACGCTGAACTCCGCTACTGTTGTCTCGATTGCATCCGTGATGAAGTGCTCAAACCCCTCAACAACTGCCTCACGTGTCACATCACTGCTTTGGACTGGTTGTACTTGGCATTTACCCGGTCGTGTCACTCCTCGATTGCTTCGAACAGAACTACTGATTGACCCTTGCCCTAATAAATCAGTCTTCTATTGTGGGTCTCTCAAAGCTGTCCGTGAGGACACTCGTCTGGCGAATCAGGAACCAGCGATTCAAAGAATTACAGCCACCAGTCTGACTAACTGAAAACAGCAGACGTCTTTCTGGAGGGAATTAGCGTAGTCAGGTCTGACAGCGGTCATCTCCTGTGCTGAAGGCATTGCCGCCCAACGCAGCTTTTTCAGTCTGAGCACCCAATATACAGACGTGACTCTCGCATCAGCATTCGAGTTGCCAAACGTCGGTGCCGGCCCGGACCCGCTCTCGCTTACGGAACTCGCCGAAACTAACGAGTTCGTCCTGCTGTTACTTCAGCGGGACTTTCACTGCGGTAACTGTCGTAAACAAGTGCAGGTGTTCGGTGACTGGTACGACGAGTTCCGTGACCGCAACACAGAAATTGTCTCTATTGTTCCCGAGCCACGCGACCGCATCCAGTCTTGGCAGGCAGAGTATGACCTTCCTTACCCACTTTGTGCTGACCCGGAGGCAACTGTTGGCGGCGACTACGACCAACCAGTTCGGTTCGGCCCCCTTGGGAAGTTCAGCGACCTGCTTGGCAGGATGCCCAAAGCAGTGCTGCTTGACTGTCGGGGTGACGAGCCAGACATCGTCTACACCCATGAGGGATCCTCAACGTGGGACCGCCCAGAACTACAGGAGGTCTTCGACGCAATCGACGAACAGCGCTAGCTTACTCTGTCTCGGCGGAGTCAGGTGTTCCGTACCCGCCACCGCCCGGCGTTTCAACGGTGACTTTTGTTCCGGCGGTGACTTCTCTTGTTACTTTCGAGGGAACTGTCTCGTCATCGATAATATTGGTCCCTCGTTTTCCATCGGTACCCCCAAGACTCCCATTTGGTGTGTGTTGCCGGCGCTCGCTCAGCAGCGAGACTGTGGCATCCTCTTGTAGAGTCACCGTCCGGACAATGCCGTCACCGCCTTCATACTGGCCGTCGCCGCCACTGTCTCGGCGGACAGCATACCGCTCAACGTGTAGCGGATAGGTGGCTTCGAGTGCTTCAATCGGCGTGTTACGCGTGTTTGTCATCCCAACCTGTACGGCTGACAGACCGTCACTGTCCGGGTTTGCTCCTGTACCGCCGCCGATTGTCTCGTAGTAGGTAAATGTCGACGAGCCGATGATGAGGTTGTTCATCGTTCCCTGACCCTGTGCCGGAACCCGTTCTGGCGCGGCTTTGGCAAGCGCGCTGGCGGTCACGTCGGCAATGCGCTGGCTTGTCTCAACGTTTCCCCCAACAACCGCTGCTGGCGGCTCCGGATTCACCAGACATCCCGTTGGAGCACGAACGGTTACTGGCTCATAACAGCCGTGGTTTGGCGGTATCTCGGGGTCGGTCACAGTCCGGACGACAAAATAGATAGCACTTTTTGCCACTGCCAGCGGCGCGTTGATATTGCCCGCAACCTGCACAGCGGTTCCTGTGAAATCTACCTCAATTGCGGACCCGTCGACGGTAACTGTCACGCTGATTGGGATATCCTCATCGGTGACACCGTCGCCTTCCATCACGCCACTGGCGTCGTACGTACCATCGGGAATGTCAGCGAGTTCAGCTTTGAGACGTTTTCGAGAGTAATCGATGACTGCATCGAAAGCGTCGAGCAGCTTGTCGCCGTGGTCTGTCAGTAACGCCGCGACTCGTTGTCGGCCACGTTTGTTAGCGCCGAACTGTGCCCGTAAGTCTGCTCGTCGCTCCGTCGGGTTGCGGACGTTCGCAAGCACCAGTGATTCGACCGCATCGTCGATGGTACCTTTGGCTTCGAACCGAACTGGCGGGATACGAAGACCCTCCTGCTGGATGTCACGCGCACCAGCTGGCATACTCCCGGGAGCCATTCCACCGACATCGGCGTGATGTGCACGCGAGACGACGTACCCCACTATCACATCGTTGGGTGCAACAGTCGAAACGAGCGTGATATCAGGTAAGTGGGTTCCGCCACGGAACGGGTCGTTGAGGATGTACGTCTCGCCCGGCTGAGGGTCTTGCTTGCGGACAGTTTCAACTGCGCCGGGCATTGCCCCGAGGTGGACGGGAATATGTTCGGCCTGTGCGACCATCCGGCCTGCCGCGTCGAATAATGCCGTCGAGCAGTCGCGACGCTCCGTGATGTTGGGTGAAGAGGCACCCCGTACCAGCACCTCACCCATCTCCTCGGCAACGTTTTTGAGTTGATTGCGAACTATCTCTAACTCGACTGCATCGAGTTCCGACACTGTCATGTCGGCGGTGTTATCCTCACCAGTCATCGGTTTCCACCCAACTGTGTTCCATGCATATGTAATGTCCCAGCATCGTCGACGGTCGCTGTCCACCCTGGTGGTAACACAACGGTACTCTCACCACCCTCGAACAGCGCTGGGCCGTCAACTGCTGTTTCGGGTGCGAGTGTCATCCGGTCGTACACTGGCGTCTCGCGGAACTCTCCATCAAAAAACGCCTCGCGGCTCCCAACCGGCATATCTTCTTTGCCATTATGTGCAAGCTCCGGAGCCGGGTTTGAGACTGAGCCTGTAACACGGAGGGTAACCAGTTCGACGTGCTTTTCGTCTAGTCGGTACCCACGAACTCGCTCATGGGCGTCATGGAATCGTGCTTCAACTGCATCTCTGTCGAATGTCCCAGAGATGTCGATGGTCAGCTCGTAGCTCTGGCCTGCATAGCGCAGGTCTGCTTGCCGTGTGATTGACAGCCCATCAGTAGTGCTTGTGGTGCCGACCGCCTCTTCTAGGTCCGTGTAACGCTCCTCGATAGCAGCATTGTCGAGGTCTGCCAGCGTGCCACGGAACGTTCGAGAGCTGTCGTGACGTTCATCTGCCGCCAGCAACCCGAGTGCCGAAAGGACGCCACTGGCACGCGGGACCCGGACGCTCTCGATACCGAGGTCGGCAGCGAGCGTGGCAGCGTGCATCGGACCCGCACCCCCAAATGCAACCAGTCCAAACTCTCGGGGGTCGTCACCCCGCTCAACTGTCGCCGTTCGGATTGTCCGTGCCATCGTCGCGTTTGCGACGCGATGGACACCTCGTGCGGCTGCTACTGCATCGGTGAGGTCTGCCTCGGTTGCAAGGTCCGATACAACATCGTGAGCGACCGATTTGTCGAGTGTGAGTCCTTCGCCAAGCTCCGTGTCCGCGCCAAGATACCCCAGCACGAGGTTCGCGTCGGTAACCGTTGGTTTATCGCCACCGTGGCCATAACATGCAGGCCCAGGTTTTGCCCCCGCCGACTTTGGGCCAACACGTAAAGCACCGCCGTCGTCGACCCATGCAATCGACCCGCCGCCTGCCCCAACTGTCTCGATGTCGACCATCGGAACGTGGACCGGATACCCAGCGATTGTCGCCTCGCTTGTTCGTTCGATATCGCCGTCACAAACGAGCCCCACGTCACTCGACGTACCGCCCATATCGAACGTGATGATTCCATCGTGCCCGGACTCGAACAGTGACGCCCCGACGACGCCTGCTGCAGGACCGGACAGAACTGTCGTCACCGCATGTTCGGTGAGCGTGTCACTATCGGTGATTCCGCCGTTTGACTGCATGACCGCTGGCGGGTCAAGATGACGGTCGGCTGCGCGCTCGGTGAGGTGGTCGAGATATGCCGCGATTGTCGGCGTGACGTAAGCATCGACGACAGTCGTCGACGTACGCTCGTACTCTCGGAACTCTGTGAGCGTCTCGTGGGAGGCAACCACTGGAATATCGAGTTCCTCGCGGAGTACATCTGCGGCTACTTTTTCGTTTTCGGGTGTCGCGTAGGCGTGTAGGAAAGAAATTGCCACACTCTCTGGCTCATTGAGGCTCGCCGCGATATCACGTACATCGTCAGGGTCGACCGGAGTCTCGATGCCGTCTGGTGTTGCCCGCTCGTCGAGTTCGTATCGTCGCTCTGCTGGGACAAGTGGCTCGGGTCGTTTGACTGAGTGGTCGTACAGGGCAGGTCTGTCTTGTCGCCCGATTTCGAGCACGTCACGAAAGCCTGCTGTCGTGACCAGGGCCGTCTTCGCACCGGTGTCTTCGAGCATCGCGTTCGTCGCCACGGTCATCGCATGCCTGAACTGCTTGATGTTTGCTGGCTCGACACCAGCCTGTTTGCAGGCAACGTCAATGCCGTGGACGACACCAACACTCTGGTCGTCGGTTGTCGGGACTTTCGCTGTTGTAACTGTCCCCTCAGCGACGAGGACAACATCAGTAAACGTGCCGCCGACATCTACACCGACTTGGCTCGGCGTACTCATACTACTCGCAGGTCTGGGACAAATATAAAGATACTTGTCGACCTGTTTTATCCCAACGTCACTCTCATACGGCTTGCCACCGACAAACGGACATGGACGATTCAACCACGGATGCAGACAAAGAGAGTTACGCCCGGACGCTACGCGAGAAACGTGCAGAGAAAAACGAGTTTTTCGCCACGCACCGCCAGTCGCCTATCCCTCCAGAGCACCGCGACACATTCGACAGTCTCGACTATTTTGACCCTGATATGGAGTATCGTGCCGAGGCCGACGTAACACGATTTTCGGAGCCCGAGACAGTCGAACTCGACACTTCTGACGGTCGGTCGGTTCGATATAGCCGACTATTTGAGTTTTCGTTTGAACTACGTGGGCAGACACAGACACTCGCAGGTTACCGTCAGCAGCCCGAGGACGCAATTTTCGTGCCGTTTCGTGACAAAACGACCGGTCAGCAGACGTACACAGATGGTCGCTACATCGAACTCGAAACCGAACAGGACCTTACTGACGGCGACAGCATCGAGATTGATTTCAATCTTGCGTACTCGCCGTTTTGTGCTTACAGCGAGACATTTGCCTGTCCGTTACCGCCCGAAGAGAACTGGCTAGATATCATTGTCCCAGCCGGCGAGAAATCTCCACCGTTGTGATCAACTGCTGACTCTGTTTGGCTCCGATACTGGTGTGTCAGACCTGCAAGACGCCCCAGCCGACAAGCACCAGCCCGATAACTACGAATAGATAATCCGGAGCGGTAAACGCCAGCTGTGGCAGGGTCGGGTTCCATGAGAAACACCGTGCGCGGAGTGCGAGCGCCAACCGCTCCCCCCGTGAGAACGCCTGCTCGATAGTGAGAAGCGAGAGTCGCCGCACTCGCTCGCGGGTCGACAGTACATCCCCGCCCCGGGCACGGAGTGCCAGTCTCGCCCGCCGAACGTCACGGAGAAGGACCGGGAAAAAGCGGAACACGAGGCCGACACCAACGCCGAGTAACTGCCCGGCTTTCCCGGGAACGTGTCGCTGGATGGCAGCCCGTGTCTCTCGTACTGGTGTTGTCTTGACGTACGCCGCCGAGATAAACAACACAAGGACCACCTGATAGCCTGCCAGGATGGAGGGCGGTGCCTGTTCCAAAGCAATCCACGGCGAGCCAAACTTCAGACTCGCAAACAGCGGTGCAAGACCCAAAAGCAACAGAACAAACCGGTACGTCCAGAGCACACGGAACACCGAGAGTCGAGCGAGTGTAAGCGCCACAATCGCCAGCAAGGTTAGCGTGACGAGGGCTGCTGGCTCGGTTGTCGTGACAGCCGCAAACGCAAAGCCAAACTGCACGAGAAGCTTTGACCGCGGGTCGAGCTGGTGTAACAGCGTTGTCCCATATTCGTACGTTATCATGAGGGTTGACTGTTGAGACGGTCGACAACCCGGACGTCGATTCCTGACAACTCTCCGGCAACGTCTCGGGGTGGGCCGTCGACTACAATTTCCCCGTTGTGCAACCCGAGCAGACGGTCAGCCCGATTGTGGAGGTCACGGATATCGTGAGTGACGACGAGTATTCCGGTGCCGTCAGCGTGGAGTGTGTCGAGCTGGTCAAGCACTGACTCTCGTGCGGGCTGGTCGAGGCCGGTGAAAGGCTCGTCGAGGACGAGATAGGATGGCTCCATGGCCAGCGCGCCCGCAATTGCGACGCGGGCCTGCTCGCCACCAGACAGTTCGTCAATGCGGTCCGTCTGGCGACTATCGAGATTGACCGCGTTGAGCGCTGACTCCACACGGCGGTCGACCTCGTTGCGGTCGAATCCAAGATTTTCCGGCCCGAATGCAACGTCAGCGCCGATTGTCGCGGCAACGAACTGGTCGCGAGGCTGCTGAAAGACCATCCCGATGTTTGCCCGAGCAGCGATTGGGTTGTCCGTGACGCTGGTGCCGTCAATCTCTACAACTCCTTTCTCTGGTTCGAGCAAGGCATTGAGATGACGGACGAACGTTGTCTTCCCGCTGCCGTTTGCGCCGACAATCAGGACGAACTGTCCGTCGTCGATACTCACGGAGACATCGTCAACCGCAGTCACATCCCCGTACGTTGCGGTCAAGTTCTCGATGTGAATCATCGGTTACTCGACAAAGGAGATGCGTGCGAGGTGGCCACCGGTGACAAGCGAGATAACAGCGACTGCCTTGAGCAAGTCTCCCGGGACAAAAACGACGCCACCCTCGATGAGGCCACTAACGAGTGATTGGTCGGTCGAGGCAGCGAGCCAGACCGAGCCGATGGCGTAAATAACCGTGAGACCGACCAGCATCCCAATCACCTGCAGCGGTATTGAGACTGTATCGAGTGGCCGCGGCTTAACTCGTCGGTGAACAAGACCACCGATAACGGCGGCTGCAATCGGGAAGCTGACGATGTAGCCACCAGTGGGACCGGTGATAACTCCAAGGCCGGCACCAAAGTTCGCAAACACTGGCGCGCCTGCTGTCCCAACAAGCGCGTACAACAGAAGCGCCAGCCCACCCCAGACCGGCCCAAGCAACAGCCCTCCCAGATACACCCCGACGGTCTGTAAGGTAACCGGTACCGGCGAGAACGGGTACGGAAACGCAACCTGTGCGAACGCCCCAGTCAACGTAGCGACGATGACTGCCATCGCAAAGTACTCTACTATGTTGTCCCCCACGAGTTTGACGGACTCGTACTGTCCTGCCATACCGCTCTCTGTGCTGTCAACTGTGATAACTTCTACGGTTTACAGCGTTCAAGTCCACACTGCCGGACGGAACAGTCGTTCTGTCAGGAGGGCTGGTCCGGCAGGAACGCCATCGTCTCGTCGATAATCCGCTCGTAGTCGCCCCGGAACGAGTGGTTCTCTCCGGATAGCTCGACGAGTTCACCATTAGGCAACCCATCTACAAGGCTCGCCGCGTTCTCGACGGACACGACCTCGTCTTCGTCACCCTGTAGAATCCGTACCGGGATATCAATGTCTGCCAGTTCTTCTTCAGTCAGCGACGGTTTCTCCTCGTAGTCACCGGCCATGATTGCTGGCGCCCAGAGCACGAGCCGGTCGACGGTTTCGGGCAGGTGTTCGAGTACAACCCTGCCACCGAAGCTCTTTGCGACGACTGTAACCGTCGAACAGCCCTGAGACTGGAGAAAATCGACGCTGGCATCGATTTCACGGCTAAAATCTTCTTCTGTCTTCTCTTCGAGGACCTCCGGAAACGGCCACGTCTCGAACCGAGCGACGTGGTGGCCATCTTTCGCCGCCGTTCTGGCGAATCTGAGAAAGATATCGCCAAAGGGGCCGTGTCCCGACCCCGGAACCATCAGGACTCCGTGTTCTGACGACCTGTCAGGGACGTTGAGCCGGCCCGGGAAGTTCTTGTCACCAACCTCAAGTGTCACGTCTCTTGGACACATACAACTACCCGATATGACTGAACTCGTGATAAAATCTATGGAAAACGTAATTTACTTCTTGGTTATGTTTTTGGAGGGTAAACATTCAAATCTACCGGGCTCTCGCCGTATCGTTGACGCTGACGGTACGGTGGCGTAGCTACGGACGACAAAAACGGTAGAAAATAAGAATATCGTCGAGCTTATCTGGCAGCCGCCGCGACGCGCTCGTTTTCTTCTTTCTGTGAGACTGCATAGGTGTCGACGTCGTTGTCTGCTGCACCCATAAGCTGGCGTGCAAGGGCATCAGCTGCGTCAGTCTCCGTCTTGAAGGAGTCACCGTGGACGCCTTCGGCGATGAATTTCAGTGCCTGGTCGACGCGGCGCTGGGGTGCAACGTCGACGGCCTTGGGCACAGAGATACCACCGTATTTCAGGCGGACAGTCTCCTCACGCGGTGCCGAGTGTTCGACCGCACGAACGAGCACCTGCACAGGGTTCTCGTCGGTCCGGTCATGGATAATCTCGAAGGCATCCTGCGTGATGCTAATTGTCAGTTGTTTTTTGCCAGTATTCTCGTCAGTTTGCATCAATCGGTTGATGAGGCGCTCGACGACAGAAATTTGGCTTTTCTTGAACTGTTTGTCAGCGTGACGGCCCATCGTGTGAGCGATTGGTGTGACTGTGATGTATCGCTCTGTCGAGGCATCGCTAAATTCGATTTCGTCGGTTCCCCACTCACCGAACAGCAGTGCACTCGACTCTTCGGCGTCAGCCGGGGCATCGGTGTCTTGTTGTTCCGTGGACATAATTATCGGACAGGTTTCTCCGCGTTTCCACGAACCAATTCAATTAGTGACACGCCGTTTACTTTCTCGACTTTGTAGCGGACGCCACCGATGTCACCCATTGCACCACCCTTTGCGCCACCGATACCGGCGATGGTGACTTCGTCGTGCTCGTCGATGAACGAAATTGCGCCGTCACCGGGACAGAAGGCGGTAACCTGCTTCCCGTTTTTGATAAGCTGAACACCAACACATTTCCGGATTGCAGAGTTGGGCTGTTTCGCTTCGATACCGATCTTTTCAAGGACGATGCCACGTGCCTGCGGTGCGCCTTCGAGAGGGTCCGCCTTTTCGCGGAGACCCCGCTCCCGTCGCGCATAATCTGAGTCAGACCACCGGTTTTTCTGGCGGTCTTTCTTCAGCTTGCGCGCGGCGTACTTGCCGTTTGCCATAGTGCGATACGATACTTGGTGAAGCTACTTAACACTCTCCTTTTCGCCCGCCAGAAAGCAGCCGTGTCAGCATAACACACGGATTAGTAACAATCTCTGCCGGAATTTCTTTGGGGCGGTATGTTCTTGTTTGTTGGGGCGGTACCGAAGGTATGTCACACTGTCCAGAGTGTGGAACAGCGACGGCCGGGATGACCGGCAACTGTTCTAACTGTGGGACCGCACTTCCAGACGCTGAGGAGCAGGTATCCCGACCACCTCGGGACTGGACGGACCCCGTTGCTGGGTTCATCGCCGGCCTCGTCACCCTTGGTTTCGGACTTCTTGCCACGTTCCTCTTCTCGGATGTCCGCGGGAGCCGCGACCGTGTTATGGCGGTTCGCGATGCCGAGGGCATCGCTGGTGCGGTGGCGTCAGACGTCATTCCTGACTGGTATTATTTTCTGAGCTGGGAGTTCTTCGAAAACCATCAGGTCCCCGTCTCAGCGGCTGTTGGCGATCTCTTTGGTGCTGCAAGCTGGACGAGTGAGTACGTCGAAACGTTACTACCAACAGCGTCGAACCTCCAATTTCTTCTGCCAGCTTTGCTCGTGGTGGCCGGAGCTTTTGTGACTGCACGCCGTGTTTCGAGGAGTCCCGGGAGTGCGGCAACTGCTGGTATGACTGTTGCTCTTGGTTACTTTCCAGGCGTCGCCGCCATCGCGTCCATCGCCACGTTTGAGATTACTGTTTTCGGTGAGGCCCTGCTCCTTGAAGTCGGGCCGGCGTTTGGACGGGCCGTCATTCTTGCAGGTGCGATCTATCCGCTTTTCTTTGGTGGGGCTGGCGGCCTGCTTGTGTTTTTTGGACGAGCACTGTATGCGGATGACCAGTAGCTCACGACGAGACAGCACTGGAATAGCAGCAGTCAGCAAAACCGATGACCGCAACGAGGCGTCAAAACAGGATGTGAATCATGAGCCACACACAAATACCGAGCGCAAACGAGACGAGCCAGAGGGTTGCCGCCACGCGGCCGATGCGGGCATGTCCCGTTCCCGGCAGCTCGGATAGTGAGTGTGTCGTCGCTAAAAGGAGGGCGTAGTAGACCAGTGGCACAGCGATAATTGCGAACAGAATGTGTATCGCCAGCATCGGCAGATAGATGAACTGGTAGACGATATCAGGTCCCCCAAACTCGGTTGGACCGGTCAGAGAGATACGGTAGAGGTACAACAGTAAAAAGAGCGCGAACAGGGCCGCGCTAGCAAGCATAGACTGTCGGTGTGTCTTGATATCGCGGCGTCGAATGGCCCGGACTCCTCGGAGAATTGTCCCGATAGCGGTCGCACTGATGACCACGTTAATGTGTGGAATCATCTCAACTAATGGATCGAGCCGCGGCAACAGCCCATCCGGGACGTAACCGCCCACAGCACCAAAGACGAGCGCGAGCGAGAGAGCGGACAGGACAGCCGCTAGCCCACGCACGTGCTCGCGAGCGTACGATTGCATATCGGGGTGTTCGGCTCGACTCTTCTATCAGTTGCGCATTGCGGTGCTGGCGCGAGGGCTCTTACCGCCGTGGGATGTCTTCCGGTTTCGAATCCGTGCTCCATGTACAGTTTCTGTTGCGTCGTCGATGATAACGACATCCCCTGGTGTGGTTGGCATCCGTTCACCGAACTCACCCTGCAAATAGGTTGGCTTGGCCGATTCGAGTGCTGCGAGGTCAGACTGTGCGGTGAGACGATGGGAAATGAGTATATCTGACTGTGAAATCCCAACTGCTGGAATCGCGCTCGGACGCTGGGTTGCAGTGACAAGGCTCACACCCGGGGCACGGCCACGGGTGAGAAGTAACTGTAATGTTTCGTTTGCAACACCTCCAAAGAAGGCGTGTGCTTCATCAACGAGTAGCCAAGGAAGACGGTCGATAGTATTTGAGAGACGAGCCCGGTACAACGCGTTGCCAACGCCACGGCAGATTGCATTCATCGGTGCGTCATCGTGGCCCGATACGTCGACCACGGTTACCTTGCCAGTTGAAAGGGTATCGGCATTCAGTCCGTCACTGTCGAAGACATCCCACGAGTCAGCCAGTGACAGATGGTTGTGTGCACTACGAACGTCTCGGTCGGCTGCGGTCGCCTCGCGGACGTTCGCTTTCATCCCTTCGACCGTTGTAGATTCCTGTGCAGCCTTCCAGACCAATCCACCAGCACCACTTTCGGGAGAAAGCCCGAGCAGCGAGCACCACGACTTCGGGTCGAGTACGTCTGGCATAACAGTGGGGTTCTGGATAACTTCTGCGGGAACTGACTCGCTTTTGACCTGGTCGGTAAGTGTATCGAATACTCCCATCGGATCGATCAGTATCGGTGCAACACCCCCTGTACACGCAAGCTCCTCGGCGATGACCCCTAGCGTGTACGACTTGCCGTACCCGCGCTTCCCGACGACGAGAATCGCGTGGGGGGTATCGACGTCAAGACGAAGACTCGCACCGTCGCTCCCATCAAGAGCTCTGTAGCTGCCGAGTCGTCCTGTCGGTCCGCTCTCGTCTCTATTTGTCTCTCGTCCAATAACGAACGCCATGCTGGCGCTGGTCGCCCGTTGATAGATAAATATCCGGTCGCTCTGGCTCTGACGGTCGTCCCGATGTTTAGGTATGATGGCAAAGCCACCTTGTCTGGATGATCCGGTATGTGCTTGCGGTCCTGTTGACGACAGCATTGCTTGGTATCGGGCTCATTGCAGTTCAAGAGGTTGCTGTGGTCCGCACTGAAACACAAGTCGAGGGTGCAATCACCGATATCGAGCGTGCTGCGGTATCACTGCTGGCCTATGACGATCCTGTTTCGGGTGACATCCCGCCGCCACGCCGTGTTCTCGACATTGAGATTCCGCCTGGCGGATTTACTACCGAAGATATCGAGACCCTCCGATTTGAACCGGTTACTGAGTCCAACTGGACTGCCGTTCGATACAAGATAGATGGACGACCGACTAATACAGTATTCCTCGATGTCCCGCTCGTGAACGCGGCAGACGACACAGCGACGCTCGACATAAGCGGGAGCTCCTCTCTGACTCTTGTTCTCGAACTCGTCTCCGATAGTGGGCATAAACCTGTTGTCCAGGTGAGGATTGGCTTGCAGGACGAACCGTGATTCTGGATGGCGTGTCTACAGAGCGTTGTCAAGTTCGTGACGGTTGGTAATCCGCGTGGCTTCTGCTGTGTACTGCGCCTATACCGCTTCATTGCCGACCATTCACAGATTATTTGCGTTTCGGTGGTAACAGAACATCGACAGCCGCTGTGCTCTCACGTGGGTTGTGGGTAAACGACGCGACTGTGCGCATATTTCCACAATACTGCTCGCTATCTATTGCCGCGTACATGAGGATAATCAAGTTTTGTTGGTTGTCCGAGTAGGTCCACTCAACAAGCTATACTTGGATACTGTTGGCCTTTGTTGTGCCTTCTATTTGCCTGTCACAGGCAAATGGTCCGTGGCGGCCAGCATAGTCAGCGATACTTACATTTATGTACCAACATGGGACCAGTCCGTGTTGAGTTCCGAGATGGCCCTATCTCAGATACATAAGAGCCGGTCTCAGTCGGTTGGACGCGGCCAAACAGAGCCACTGGCAGCTCTTGTCGCCGTTTCACTGTTTTGCCTTGCTGTTTCAGTGTATGCGACCGTTGTGATGGGAGTGGTTCCAGAACTACACAGTGACCGGGAACTCGCCGAGGTAACTGGTGAACGAATCTGGGAGGCCATCAGTGAAGACGGAATCTACCCGGCTGATGCCAACCTGTCGACAGCAATTGGCCCCACAGACCTGCCACAGGGTCAGCATGTCACAGTCAACATTACATTCCTCGGGCCACAGGGGTATCTCGTCGAGAGAGGGCGGGCAGGGTTCGATGACCACGGCGCAGTTCAATCGACAATGTCTCTTCCAGACGGCGAGACGTTCAGCCGTCCAATTCCGATACAGTATCAGACCGGCGATATACGGCCAGGGACGCTCACGGTGGTGGTTTCGGATGAGGCCTAACAGAGGCATTAGTACGGTTGCCGACGTGAGCTTGGCGCTTGTTCTTGTTGTCGCCGCGGTCGGTGTTCTCGCTGCCTTTGCGGGGGGTAACGCAACTAAACATAATCCACAACAGACGGAATACAGCGTTCAAACCATTGCCGCGTCGACGATGAACGTCTCTTACACGCTTTTGCCAGCTATGGATCGACATTACGAAACCCAGTCGACGATAAATTCCACCGATGACGACGCCGTTGAACGCGTCGCACACGAACCAGTCGCGTCACTGATTGCGGATATCGCAGTGGCAAACAGTAGTATTGGCGGGCAACAGCTCTTGAAGGGGGTGGGCGACTACGAGCGTGCCGTTGAGGAGGCGCTTCAGACTCGGCTGGTCGGTTCCCGGTTTGAGATGGGTGTCTCAGCAGTTTGGACACCGTTTGGCGGTGCTGTGATGCAGGGAGATGCGTTGCTGGGTGAGCAGCCACCACCCGGGGCTGACGTGAGCACGACAACAATTGCAGTGCCGAGCGGAATACCTGATGCCCGTCAGGCAGCCATCGAGGCAGTTACTGGACCACAGGCCTACGATGCTGTCGCTCGGGCGGTCGCTAATGCGACTATTTCGGGCTACTTTCCCGAACGTGAAACACAGCTAGCGCTAGAGCGAACCGGTGTCGATTCCCAGCTTACTCGATACCGGTACAAGCGGCTGGCAACAGTGAGTGACGGTGACCCGTCTGTTTTTGCGGAACACGATTGGCTCAACCCCTCTCATGCAGATGCTGGCGCTGCGAACGCGTATCTCAGCCAGCGTCTCACAGCGATATTCAAATCACAGCTTCAGTCCCTCCATGGCAACCGCTATGAAAACGCGATGGAGGCTGCAAAACACGTCTCAACAGGAACTGTCACATTAACAGTCAATACCTGGACATGACTAACGATAATTCAATACCACGAAAAATCGGGCAGTTGACAAGCAGTGAACGAGCGATGGTCCCACTAGCGGTGATTGGTGCGTTCCTCCTCATTTCGAGTCTGCTCATCGTCGGGTATATCGACACGAGAGCGGAACCGGACACTGATGTAGACGCGACCCTTGCTCTTGATCGGACTGAAGCGACGATGCAGACGGTTATCCGTGACAGTACACAGCGGGCAGCTGAGATGGCGGCGGCGGAACCGTTGACTAGTACTGCAGATTCTCCGTGGGGTAACATACTTACCCGGTCGAGCGGTGCGTTTTCGGGCAATCCATTCGAGAATTATCTTCGGGGCCTTATTTATATGGAAGTAAAACAGGACTTGGGCATTGCTGGACAAGAAGAGAGACAAGTGACGACACATGTAACTCTGCCAGCAGTCAACAATCCAGACGAATTCGGGGCAGCGATTCGCCGGGTCAATATCACAGACAATGGGACCGAGCTTACAGTCAGGCTCTCGAATGTCACAATCACCGCGACGTACGCCGGTGAGGTTATTGAACAGCGCGAGCTGACTATTGAAGTGACTGTTCTCACACCGGTCTTGGAACTGCACAAAAAAGTCTCCACCTACCAGCACGCAATCGATAAAGCAGCTGTAACCGAACAGGGGTTCAAACAGCGGTTTAACGCCCGGACGTACGCAATTGGTTGGGCGCGTGGCTGGGCACAGAACTATCAGGCTCCAATTGCGGAAGTGTTAGCTAATCGGCATATCGAACCGTCAGCGAACTCAGCACTCTATCGAACCCAGCAAGATGTCTTCGGCGCTGCCGACCCCGATCTCAAGAATGCGGTCCGTCTTGGTTGGGCCTGTATGGCACTGAAAGACGGCAAGGCAACAGCTGACGTGTATACTGGGGAACAAAATAACACAAACAGCGCTGCGTTCCCATTTGAACGAGCTCGGAACAAAACCAGCCGCTCCCAGACAATTGATACGCCCAGCGGCATCGGTAACCTCTGTGACGGCGCACAATCACTGCTTGCCCAGACAACCGATAATAAACCTCAAACACCCACAGTCACCGACCTGTTTGACGGGCCAAACCGGTTACAGGAGACCAAAACAATCGAAGTCGGGGAGAGTGCGTTCCTCCCGCTGACCGAGATGCGTAACTCAACAGCTAATGCGTCTTTCGAGAAAGCAATTCAGCGGATATTTACGATAGAAGGCTCTGTCGACGCCAATATTGATATTTCGGGCTATCTTGATTTCGATATCGACTGCACCCGTGCATATCGTGGCGGACCCGTTTCCCGAGAGGGCTCGCACTACGTTACGACCACGAATCGCGAGGAACTCAAACACGACGACAATCAGTACTACGAGTACGACTCCCAGGTCACTGTGGCTGTTACTGCACAGCGAACGTGTCACAAACGGGGAGCAAATGAGACGATACAGAAACGCGATACCGACAGCTATAGCCTTGATATTAGTACGACAGTCGGTGAGCAGTCAGTGAGTCCCACCGCGAAAATAGACGAGGTGAACCCATCCAGTCAGATTGACTCTGAGCATAAGTACGACCCTGGTCCTTCGAAGTGGGGCAAATTCAACAACTACGATGGGGCAAAAGATGAAGTGACGAGAGCATTTTTTGGCGGAATCAACACGGGGGCGCACGAACAGTGGCTCAGTAGTATGCTGGAGCGGGCCAACTACGCGGAGTATCCACCTTCTGATCGGGTATTTGAAAAAACCAAAACTGTCGAACTGGACCCTGATAAATTCCTCAGTGAATTTAAACTCACCGCTAAATTGACCGATGATATCGTGGACTTACAGGCAATCGCGGCAAACATCTCTGCTGAATACGAACGACGAGAGATTGTTACAGGTAATCCAACGAGTCAGTTGCTCGATGCTGTGGCTGTAGAACTCAAAGACAGGTACATCGATAAACAAGGAAAACCGTACGAAAACGTGGGGGAGAAAGTAATCTACGAAACGCGGTACCAGTACTACCTCACTCTTGTCAATCATCTAAATGACCTCGCAGCCGCACACGAGACAGCGACCTCGGAACTCGACAATCGAATCGCAAAGATTGACAATTCCCTTAGGAATGCTACCCGATTTCTCACACAAGGTATCCAACAGCAGGAGACAGATCCGGATGCGTTCGCCACTTCCGAACTAACTGACAGTATCTCATATGAGGTGTCGGGCGCACCGACGTATTTGCGTGCGGGACAGACAGTTGATACTGAACGCGTACCAGCGGTTGATCAGGGTACCACGTTTGCGCCGATGGCAATAAAAAACGAGAATGCTGTTGAAATGCCGTATGACAAGGTCATTGACGGGATACTCACAAAAGCAATAGCGGCGATTTTTGGAAGGACTTCTACACCTGATGCGGAAGTGACGTTCCGAATGGCTGGCGACGTTCTTGCGGCCGGAGAGCTCGCTGTGGATGCTCACAAACAGGCAGAGCACGTGAACCGACAGGATACGTATCTTTCTGATCTTGAGACATTTGAGCATGATATCAAGGCGTTCGAAACAAATGTCAATGAGGCTCTCGACGCGTTTTCCCGGGAGGTTGCAACACATACCGTCACACGATTGTATCCAAGCGCCCCGGTTGAGTGTCTCCTTTCCAGTTCAGTAACGGTCGACAGACCATCAGAGAAAAGGACATGTCACAACCACTCAGCCGAACACAACGGGCTCGAATCAATCGTTACCGACGCGAGAGTGGCAGTCGAAGACGCCGTTAATAATTCGCTCAATCCGTACGATACTGAGACTGCAGCACTACTGGTTGGCAGCGGAAATGCGACGGAGTATATTGTCGACAACGTAACCCGACAGCTTGCTGATGGGGAGTATTACGAGTACAACGCTTTTGAGGAACGATACAACAGTAGCCAGTGGACGCCACTTGTCGGTGCAGCAGTCAGATCGTCTGTTATCCATGCCAGCGGCCGCTCAGTCAAAATTGGCAGTGCGAAACAGGCAAAAAAGATCGACGAGCGAATTCAGGCAGCACTTGGAACGGCTACGACAGATCTCGTCAAAGAGCGCGTTTCTCGTGCAGGTGAAGCCATCGGTACAGCTGTCGGCGAGCGTTGGCTGGGAAATACTGATAGAACAGTGAACCGTGCTGCACGGGTTCCGGCAGGCTTACCACTCCTGCCAATTCCGGGACAGTGGGTCGCAACCACGAACGCGTGGGTAATCGATGTTGCGGGTGAATATGCCCGTTTTGAGGTTTCCGCTACTATCGGGACGCCTGCTGACGGACCACAACTCACCTACGTCCGTGAGAACCACACCGTCAGCTATGAAATCGGAGGTGTGGAACGTACGCTTGGCTCGGTCGATGCAATCACATTCGACAGTCAGTCGGTACTCGTCGTGATCACGCCGCCGGGTGTTGGCGTCGGTGACCGTGATAGTGAGAATCCCGAGTGTTCGCCAACCTACCCCTCTGTTGGAGCGATTGACCCAGCATACAGTGCTAACTGTACAGAAGACACGAAAGGGGGTTGAGAGAGCCGCTCTTTTAAATACGATACCTCGTGCAAATGGCAGTATGGAGTTTGAGACACCAATTGACGCCTGGTATATGTGGCTCGGTGTTGCGTTTGCGACAATCGCTATCGCCAGTGTTGCTCTCTCGCTTCCAACACAACCGCCGCCGGATGCAACTGCTGTGGCTAACACCATCGATAGAGTCGCTGGGAGTACGGAGGTCGCCGGAGCCAGCTACGAGCATGACGCAGAGGAAGTTCGGGTTGACATGTCTCGACTCTCGATGCGAAATGGTGGTGGAACTGCACATGCGTCTATCACGTTCGGACCAATTACTCCGGTTGCTGCCGTGAGCAACACAACCAAACAGGCAGCACTGTTTGCACTCCTTGATGGAACACCACCCTCGGTGGCACTAAATCGTCCACAGTTTGCTGGACTCACTGAAGCTGACCTGCACGGTGCGGTCAGTGAGGTGCGAAGAAATCTCTGGGATCAGACACCGGAGTGGCAACCTGCAAGCGGAACACTCCGTATCCGAAAATTAGAACTTGATGGGAAGGTTGTTGTACTCGTCGCTGTGTGACCAATGCCGTGACTGTCGTCGATGTAACATCGATATCTGTGTAGTAGTTCACACCTGAGTGACGACCGACTTACTGAGCTAAACAGCCACGTTGACTTCTAGGAGACTGAAACGAGAGAGGTCCCCGAGGCAATTATTACGGAGCCTCGCCTCACAGATGAGAGAAGTCCACTCTAATTGGACTAGAGTGATAAACGGGGTGGCGTCAGACGGTCGAGACGACCGTCGGTTACAGAATTGCTGTCGACACGGAATGGCACACCCCACCGTTTGCGAGGGACAATCGCGTTACAGAAGTCCCGTTTTCTGGAGCTTCATCAGGTCCTCGGTGTCGAGGGTTTCGCCTTCTTTGAACTTCTGATAGATCTCCTCGGCTTCTTCGCGCGCTGCTTCTTCCTTTTCCTCGCGCTCTGCCCGCTCTTCTTCTTCTTCCTGCTTGTCGAGTTCGCGCAGGCGTTTCTGGACACGAACGAAGTCCTCGTGGTGCTGGTCGGCGGCTTCCTGCACTTCGACGAATTCCTCGTGTTTTTCGTCGGCTTCGTCACGAATGTCATCGGCTTCGCGGTAGGCCTCTATCATCTGGTTGTGATGTTCCTGGGCCTCGTCGGCAAGCTCAGTCACCTTCTGGTGGTGCTCTGAGGCTTCGGCGCGCACTTCTTCGGCTTCCTCTTCAATTTCTTCGAGGTCACCGCTCTGGTTGAGCTTCTCGCGTTTTTCCTGCAGTTCTTCACGCTTTTCCTCAATTTTCTCGATGAGTTCGCGCTCGTCCTCGGAGTCGAGTACCTCTGTCTGTTGCTTAAATTCGAGGTCCTCAATCTCCTCTTCGAGTTCCTCTATCTGCTTGCCCTCATCGATTTTGAGGTCGTCTTTGCGCTGTTCGACCTGCTCGAAGAGATCATTGGCTTCGGCGTTGAGCTCGTTGCGTTCCTCTTTGTGCTCTTGGACTTGCTCGTTGAGCTCATCGCGCTTCTCACGATGCTCTTGGGCCTTGTCGACCTTTTCTCGCGTCTTCGCGTTGAGGTCGTCACGGGCAGAGGCTTTTTCTGAAGCCAGCTGGTTTAGCTCGTTTCGTCGGTCTCGGAGCTTCCCTGCAAGCTTGATAAGTTCGCCTTTGGAGTTGTTTTCGAGTTGTTCTTCTGTTACTTCGATGTTGTTTGCTTCTTCGAGTACCTTTGACATGATTGTCCCTCTGATTATGGGTCGATGCCATATCCGTCCCGTGGGCGGCAATACAGCTACTGAGTTGCTGACGCCGATAACAATTGTTGCCTGTCATGTCGGTCGTCGAACTGTACTTCCCGAACGCTGGGACGTTCTGGTAACTGCTACTTCTTTCGGATAGCGTTTAAATATTCCGGTCGACACCCCGTGTGACGGTTGTTCGCATATGTTTACCAACTACTGTTTTAGCCCTCACAACCTGCCCGTAGTTGCAACTGTTTGTCTGTGTGGGAGAAAATCATGTAGAGAAACAATGTGACACAGCGGGGCTACAAATCGTACTGATTTTCGATATGGTGGTCTCCAACTGACAGTACAAGCTTGACCGTCTCTCCTTGCGGAGTCGGCACTGGCCCACCACGCCACCGACTGGCCTCACCAACAGTCTGTGAAAACTCGCCGCTTTCATCACCAGCGGTCCACGAAAGTGTCACGTCGAACGATGTTGGTAGGTCGTTGATGATTACGACCTCGCTCTCGCCGGGACTTGGATCGGCTAAGAACGACTGTATCGGCTGAAAGGCGTTTGATAACGTCTCAACAGCGGGTTTCGCTGTCCCGTCAATACCGTAGACTCCCATTCCTCCATCGTCGGTGTCCCGGAGCGCAAACGCAAGTGCGCCAACGTCTGTTATCCGGAGCTGTTCGGTAACTGTCTGGAGAAGTTCAGCCTGATATGTCTGTGAGTCTGCCGGTGTCTTCGCGTCGTTGGGCTGCTTCGCAGCGTCGAATCCTGCAATCGATTGGGCTTTTTGGCTCCCTTCGACCACCGAGCCGGCTCCAAACTCGGCGACGATGTCTGTCGGGTACCGGCTGAGCACACTCTCGATATCCGAACCCTTGCCGTAGGTCCACCCGGGATAGTACGAGCCAGCATCTGCGCCGATGCCGGGTGCTCCCACGACAGGGACCACGGGTCGATTCGCCGGAAACGCATCGGCAACCGCATTGGCGGCTGTGTGGTCGTAACTGGACCGCCAAGCACGCCAGCGCAGTCGAAGCCGGTCAAACAACCCTGTGCCGAGTCCATCTCCGAACGGGTCGGCTGGGTCATCGTGGACGGTATAGACAGCCATACTCGGGTTGTGAGCACGCTGTCGTGCGAGTTGCCGAGCGAGTTTCTTCGCGCGCCCGGTGTCGAACGTTCCGGAACCGGTCAACGGTAAATCCTGCCAGACCAATAGACCCTCCTTGTCACACCGTTCGTAACACACCTCCGGAAGGACAGCCGCATGCGCCCTAATAACAGTCGCGTTGAGACTTCGAGCACGTTCGATATCGTCTTCGGTACCGCCAACAAGATTGACGCCACGTATCGAAACTGGCTCGCCGTTAACACGTAACGTTTGGCCGTCGCGACTGATCTCACAGATACCAGTGGTAACCGAGTATTCGGAGTCACCGAGCGTTGCTCGCAGTGTGTAGCGATTCTGTTCACCCAACTCTCGAGGCCACCAGCGATCGGGGTCACGAACTTCGATGGTGTGTTCGACTTGGTTCCGCCCCGGGGCGTCCGTCTCCACACGTGCACGTTCCATCATCCCGGACTGGCGAGACCTTCCTTCGGGCTTGAGTGAGTACGTCACTCGTTCCGAGAGAGGCTCGTCGCTGACAACCGTTGTCTGAACGTGAAGGTGTACTCCCGCTTCGGTAATTTCGGGCCGGACACGCATCTCCTCGATATATGGGAGCGGTCGTCCCGTAAGCTCTGCTCCCCACCAGATTCCCGGAACACGTTCGCGTTCAGGGACACTCTCAGTATCGTAAATACCGCCGAACCGGTCTGCCGGCTGTCGACAGGTCACAGCCAGCTCATTGTCTTCGTGGGGTGCAAACGCAATTCGGCACGGCTTGAAGTAGGTGTCGTGTTCGACGGCTCCTTCGCCGTCGACTCGTACCCCTGTCACCTCTATCTCGGCGTGTGCATAGAGACCGCGCAACTCGAGGACTGCCACGTCGTCGTCGGGTCCGCGGGGATCCGGAAAGCGCGTTGTATATTTGACAGCGTCGTGGCCGGTCAGCACTTCGGGCTTACCCGGGACTGTGACGGGATATTCTTCCGACGACCCGCCTCCAATTGCCGACGCCTGCCACTCCTCAACCATATGTCGCCCGCCGTCCGCCGTCGTGATAGCGTTTACGGGTAATTTATGTTACACGGTAACACAAAACAATAAGTTGTTTGACTAATTACTTTCCGGTAGCGGGGGACAGTGGAAAGAGAGAACGTGAGTAACGCGGGCGGAGCAGAGCAAGGGGAGCAATTGCGTGGAATAAGGCGGTTGCGACGGCTGCCGGCAGCCGTTCGTAGCTCGTATCTGTTGAAGGTTGCGCTCGCACTTGTGTTGATTCTTAGCCTCGTTGCGGTACTCGGGACCGGTATCTTCGTCCAGACATCGGAGACACTTGACGCGAATGTTGAAGAGACGGTTGTGAACCTCGCAACGCTCGAAGCCAGGGAGCACACCCGGTGGATTGACGGTAATGAACGGGCAACCCGGTTGGCAAGTGCCAACGGTATCTTTGCCAGAGACAACGCCACTGAACTCGATACCTATCTCGAATCGGTTCGCGACGAGCGGCTACAGGACCCATCTTACGAGATTCATTACGTAGATTTCAGAAACAGAACGGTGTTAGCAAGCAGTGAAAACTCAACAGCGCAACTCCCCGAGCAGCCATGGCATCCGCGTCTCCAGTTCAACACTCTCGACGACGTATTCATTTCCGCCCCATACACCGACGCCACTGGCCGAGACGTGATGGCGTTTATCAGCCCAGTCAACGAAGTTCCGGGGCGACTCCTGGTTTTGCTGACACCGGTAGATGAACGCAAAGAGGCGACACAGGCCTTCAAAAATTCTTTTACGACGGTTGTCGACTCTAGCGGAATAGTCATATTTGCCTCGAACGAGAAACCTGATCTCGGGCCATATGTCTCAGCGCCCAGCAGGTCGACAGCCGTCCGGCGAGGAGTCACAGGTGAGCGTGGCTTTCTCGAAGAGCATCAAAAGAACGCGGAACTAGACCAGCGGTTTGTCGTCGGATATGCGCCGGTCGAGGGAACCGACTGGACCGTCATCAAACACGTGCCTGCCGAAGACGCATACCAGATTCAAACGACCGTCGAATGGGGACTGCTCATCTTGCTTGGCGGTGCGCTTCTCGGACTGTTGGTGTTCGGGTTGACTATCGGGCGGGGAACGGTCCAGTCGGTTCGGACGCTTTCGGCGAAGGCAGCGACCATCGAAGCAGGTGACTACGATGTCGAATTAGAGAGCGACCGGTCGGACGAACTCGGCACACTGTACAAATCGATTGACGGGATGCGGATTGAGTTGGTCAGTCAGATAGAAGAGGCGAAAGCCGCACGCAGGAAAGTCGAGCAGACGAACGAACACCTCCAGCTAGTCGACCGGCTACTCCGTCATAACATCTATAACAGGCTCACCGTCGCAAAGCTGAACGCCGAACGCGCCGGTGAACTCTGCTCGGACGACGTGAAAAAAGAGATACAGACGCTGGAACGGACAATCGATGACATCATCGAGAAAGTCAACAAACAACGACTGATTACGGTAGCGCTTGCACAGAACATGACACCACAGCCGACCGATGTCGGGACGGATATCGTGTCGCTCTGTCGCCGCGTCGCCACAGAGCATCCATCCGCAGAGATTACCTTCAAGGGATTACAGTCGGCCGAGGCCGTGGCGCTGCCGATATTCGTCGAAGCAGTCGATGAGTTAGTCGACAACGCTATTCGACACAACGACACAGAGAACCCGAGAATCGTCGTTCGCGTCGAAGTAGAAAACGAGAAAGTCGAGGTATACGTCGAAGACAACGGACCGGGAATCCCCGAGAGAGAACGGGCTCTCATCATGGGTGAGAAGAATGCCGACCAACTCCAACATTCCAGTGGAGTCGGCCTGTGGATGGTCCGGTGGGTCGTCGGTGAATCCGGTGGACACATGACAATCAACAAGCGGGTCCCTCACGGTTCAGTTGTCTGTATCACACTGCACCGGCCAGACACGACCGCCGAGGGCCGAGACACGCGCCCGTCTTCGATGACAGTCAGATAAAACTACAACAGGCCGGCTTGTGCGAGAAACTCACGAGCAACCTCACTCGCGTCCCGGTCGTCGAATAGCAACTCGGATGTCAGCCGGCGGATGGTGTCGACGCCACCGATCGCAGGACCGAGCTGGTCGAGAAGCGCATGAATCTCGGGATAATCGGCAGACAGCCACGCCGGAACGACCGGCGCAGGGCTGTATACCGACCAGTAGTTGCCGTCGTCATCGAGGACGACCAGATCGTAGTGCTCGATTTGGGGGTCGGAGGTAAACCGAAGCGCAACGTTGACACTCCCACGGACGAGTCGCGAATAGATTTCCCCGGTTGGGAGCAACAGCACGTTCTGGCGCTTTTCGTCCCACTCCTCGATGGTTTCCCGGCGGATATCGTAGTGAGATAACATTCCCGGCCAAGCATCCTCGCGTTCGTACGTTCCCGGGCTGACGCCGGCGACGGTATCGGTGTTGCCCGCGTTCAGGTAGGCGGCAAAATCGCTGACCGAGCGGACACCAGTTCTGTCCGCCCACGCCTCGGTTGTGATGAGGCTATAAGAGTTGTTGAACGGGGCCATCGACAACACCTCGACATCGTACTTGTCTTCTGTGAGCGTTTTCGCGTGCCGGTACATCTCGTCTAGTTCGTAGTACTGCGTGTCGCGGTTAGGTGGGATTTCGTGCCAGAGTGTCCCAGAGTACTCCCAGTAAACATCGATCTCCCCAGATGTCAGTCCTTTCCAAACCCCGAGTGTCGGCGACGAGTAACTAAGACGGTTGATGATGCTAGCGTCGTCTCTCTCTTTTAAAAGTTCGATACAGAGGTGGCCCAGAAAATCACTTTCTATGAAAGTTTTCGAACCAACCCGCAGCGTGAGAACATCGTCTGTGGATGACGACCTGCCAGAGAGACAGCCACCTCCTGCAATGGCTCCGGCAAGAGAAACCCCCGCTTGGAGTGTTTGCCGTCTCGTGTGGCATGCCACCATATCACATATTTTGTCTACATCAAAATAATGGTTCGGATGAAAGGGATACAGCCACTTCGAGGCTGTCGTTTATATCCCAGAACACCGTAGCACTGCCCGTGCCAGATCCGTCGTACCTACGGTACTTCCCGTACGATGCTCCCTACGACCACCAGCGTGAGGCCATGGCCCAGGTGTACGACGCGCTCGAAGACGGGACAGATATGCTCTTTGAGGGGGCAACAGGGACGGGAAAGACGCTGGCGTCACTGACGCCGGCGCTCGAATACGCCCGCGAAACCGACAAAACGGTCGTCATCACCACGAACGTCCACCAGCAGATGCGCCAGTTTCGCCGTGAAGCCAGCGCCATCGCCGATACCGAGGACGTGCGGGCGGTCGTCTTCCGGGGGAAAAACTCGATGTGTCACATCGACGTGGGCTACGAGGAGTGCCAGGCCCTGCGCGACACCACGCGCGAACTGGTTGACACCGAACAGGAGGTTGCCGAACTCGAAGGCAAACAACGTGACCTCCTCGAGCGGAGCCAGCAGGGTGATAGTGAAGCGACCGAAGCCCGCTCGGCCCTCATGGACGAACTCGACGCCGCCGAGTCTGACCTCGCGGAGTTCGAGGATCGTGCCACCTGCGACCACTACTACCGGAACTTGACCGGTGACACGACCGACTTCTTCGCATGGCTATACGATGACGTGCGCACGCCCGACGAAATCTATGAGTTCGCTCACGAACGGGGCTTCTGTGGGTACGAACTCCTCAAGGAGGGCGTTGAAGGGGTCGACCTCGTGGTCTGTAACTACCACCATCTGCTTGACCCGATGATACGCGAGCAGTTCTTCCGGTGGCTGGGTCGGGACCCTGAGGATGTTATCGCTATCTTCGACGAGGCCCACAACGTCGAAGATGCTGCCCGCGACCACGCCCGGCGGACAGTCACCGAGAACACCATCGAGAGCGCGCTCGACGAGCTAGATGGCGAGACCCATCGCGTCTCGGAAACGTCAAGCGGGGATGGCCCTGGAGACGGTACTGATGACCGGCGCTCCGATAGCGCATACAACATTATCTCGACGTTCCTGCGAGCGCTTCGAGAAACCTACGATGACCATCTGAACAAAGGGTCCTACGACACCGATATTCCGGGTCCCGAGCAGGTCGATGAACACTGGACGGACCTCTCCATCGCGAACGAGGGCCGACGTGACGACCTGACGCTTGCGTTCCTCCAGTCGTACTCCGGGCCGGGCTACGAGCAGGAACTCGAAGAGGCGGTTGAACTCGGCCGCGAACTCGACAGCCAGTACAACGAGGCCTACAAGAACGGTGAAACGAGCGTCCGCAAGGAGTGCCAGACGCTCCAGGCCGCTACCTTCCTCAAATCGTGGCTCGATGAGAGCGATGACAGTGGTATGTATCCGGTCGCGAGTGTCCGCCGCGAACAACGCGGTGAGTCTGGTGATATTGATGAGCGAATCAACGACACGCAAGGTGATATCTACGGGCGCGTAGAACTGTACACTTGCATCCCCGAGCAGGTGACACAATCGCTGTTCGATGACCTCCATGCAGGCGTCCTGATGAGTGCAACCTTGCGGCCGTTCGACGTGACCGAAGACGTACTGGGACTAGAAGAACCGAAAACGATGGCCTACGGGGCACAGTTCCCCGACGACCGTCGACGGACCTATGCGGTCGACGGTCCCGCACTGTTTTCCAGTAACCGTGGCGACCGAGATGTACAGGAGACCGTTACAACTGTCCTCGAAGACACAGCCCGGATGACACCTGGAAACACGCTTGCGTTCTTTCCGAGCTACGGCGAAGCTGAGCGGTATCATGACCGCATTACAACTGGTACGACCTATCTCGACGAGCCTGGGACGGCGGCCAACGACCTTCGAGAGCAGTTCGCTAGCGACGACGACGGCCTCCTGTTCACCTCACTATGGGGCACACTCGGTGAAGGCGTGAGCTATGACGGGGATGACGCACGGACTGTCGTGGTTGTCGGTGTCCCGTACCCCCACTTGGACAACCGGATGGATGCGGTCCAGCAGGCCTACAAGACAGAGTTCGGGAACGACGATCCAACCAATTCTGGCGACGATGCCGGTTGGCGGTACGCTGTCGAGATTCCTACCGTCCGCAAAACGCGACAGGCACTTGGGCGGGTTGTCCGTTCCCCAGACGATTTTGGTGCGAGAATCCTACTTGACGCACGGTACACCGAGCGGGCCGAAATTGAAATGCCAGAGTATGCTGTCCGCGGAACGTTCCCCACAGAGGAGCGCAAAGAGATGATTGATGTCGACCCCTCGAAACTCAAGTTCGGATTATTGAACTTCTATGGCGACATGAACGCCTACGACGGCGAGCCCCCACGACCCTGATCGGCACCGCAACCGTTATTGAGCGGGGGGAAATCCGCACAGCCATGGACGATATTCGCACCGTTGCTCGGTCGTATTTTACCGCAGAAATGAACCCAGCACACGACTGGCACCACGTCCAGCGCGTCGAAAACCTTGCTGAAACTCTTCTCGACCACTACGAGGCCGACGAATCAGTCGTCCGCCATGCGGTTTTGTTGCACGACATTGGCAGAGCGCGTGAGGACCGCGGAGATATTGACGACCACGCCATGTGGGGCGCTCAGGAAGCGCGGGACCTCCTCACAAACCGTCCTGTCGATGATGAACATATCGATGCGGTCTGTCACGCGATTCGGGTGCACCGCTACTCAAACGCGCTGGAACCCGAGACACTGGAGGCTAAAATTCTCTGTGACGCTGATAATCTTGACGCGCTCGGTGCTATCGGTGTCGCCCGCTGTTTCAGCTACGGGGGTGAGCGTGGTGAGACAATATACGACCCAACAGTGCCAGTATCTGCCGACGAAACCACAGCGGGTGCTGACCAGTACAATCACTTCTATAAGAAAATCCTTGACCTCCCCAGCCGGATGTACACCGATATTGGCCGGGAACTTGCCGACGACCGAAGTGCATTCGTGGAGTCGTTTCTGGATAGATTCGACGATGAAATTGCTGGCGATTGCTGACTCTGTCGTGCTACTAAGATAAGAGGTGTCTGACGCACGTATGACAAAAAGACTAGGTATTTGATGTGGTAGGGTATCAATAATGCTGTAAGAGCTTACAATGAACCGCGAGACACTGATAGCTGTTGGCGGGCTAAATGTTGCTTTCGTCGTGGCTGTAGCGTCTGGAATATTACTGACGCCACTGGCTGGAGCTGGTATCGGAACTTTTGGGCTGGTCACAGTGGGTGTCGTGGTTGTCCTCTATCGGCATATCACTCGGTTACAAACCCAGCAGAAAGCGCTTGAACAACAGGTCGAACAGCAACAAAAAAAGACAACGTCGTATCGCCGTCAGTTCGAGCAGACACAGAACCAGTTAGAGACGGTCAAACAAGAAATTTCGACCGCTACTGAGGATTCGTCGTCTGCGGAGACAACTGAGTCAACTGGTGATACTGCAGCTGAAACGACACCGTCGTCAACACCAACGTCACGGTCTGCCTCACAGGAGACAGATACGACCACCTCGTCACACAAAACAAAAAGCCAATCACAGACTGCCTCAGTGGGTACGACTCAGCATTCAGATAGCAGTATGGAAGGCGGGACACAGCGACAGACTGAGGTCCAATCTACGGACTCGTCGGCGACATCGCTCGCTAGCGTTGTCGAATCTTCGTGGGAAGCAGTTGAAACGCAGTCGGTTGTGTTGGAGATTATCGACTCGCGACGACTCCGAACCGACGGGGAACAACTTGAGTCAACACTCCAGAATCTCATCCAAGCAGTCGTTGGCAGCCACACTGAAACCGGTCAGCGTACAAACCAAGTGTTTACAAGCAAGGCAATTGCACTCCGTGCACAGGACAGAAACCCTGAAAGCGACATTACCCTGGAAAACGACGGAGGATACACTCCACAGCGGGAGACAGCGAGACGACAGGTCGTTCGGGTTGGAACCACCGAAAACGGAATCTACCTTGACTGTACGGCCTCTCTCCTCGGTAACGAACCAACAAGCCAAACGAAGGATGCGCTGGTTACGTCCCAACAACGTGCTGAGTTGGAGACGATCCAACAACAGGTTGCTAACTGTGGTTGGACCCTTGGTGTCTCGAAACGTGAAGGCGGACACAGGATTCAAATCGAACAGGTCTCGCACGCATAACCGACGCTTACGGAGCCGAGAGATGACGATATCAGCAGTACACCGCCACCATTTTGACCCAGTAGAGTGACAGTATACGGTATGGGAGAGCGTTCGTATGATCGGGACGCGACCGTATCAGCCGACGGAATCACTGTGTACCAGCTCTACACCGAAGATGAATTTGAGTCACCTGCGGTAGTTCTAAAGCTTGTCTCGATGCGGCCCGAGCGGACAAGTGTCCAACTCCGACTCCCGAATGTTGACGCTGACCGTATTGGATTCCATCCCGACTTCGAAGCTGAGTCCTGGACCATCGGTGAAGATTATCTGACCTTCGAAGCTGAAATCGACCCCGATACGACGCTCACGACGCTCTATTTGATACAGAATGGCGATGAAGCCACTGCGACACAAACTCTCGAAGGTTGTGAAATCACTGCCGTCACGCCGGTTGACTCCCTGCCAACCAACGCCGAAACCGACGACTCGCCGCCAGAAGAACAGGTGAGTGATGCTAGCGAGCCATCAGATACGTCTGATGCACTGTCTGCGAGCGGATTTGAGTCGACACACGATCAAGAAAACAAAGAGGCGGAAACGGCAGAGATTGGTACTAACCCGGATGATATTCTCGTTGACCCGGAAGATGAACTGTCAAATGAGACAGCTGACCCACTCATTGATGCTGAGGACGTTAGTGATTCTGTTGACTCTGACTCCGAAACTGAGACTGGGTCTGGCAACCACGAGGAGTCTGAACCGACTGACGACGATACAACAGACCTGACATCGACACTTGACGAAAGCTTGGTTGATGAGACAGTCGAACCCCAGTCGTCTGGGGATGAGCGTGATACAACCACTGAAATGACGGCATCGTCATATGAGGATGATAATATGACAACACAAGACTCAGACAATGCAGAGATGACTGCACACGAGCAAGACGAGACTGATGTATCGTCGGTTTCGACAGACGAACTGGTTGCGGAGCTACGCACACGTCTCGACGAGGGCGAGCTCTCGGAGCAACAGCGCCGCCAGCTCGGCACTGTCGACCCTGCAACCAGTGGCGGTAGCGGTGCCCATGATGCGCGGATTGCAAACCTCCAGTCTCGGATGAGCGATATCGAAGCGTTCAGCGCCTCGATGGAGGCTGTGCTCGAACAACACGGGGCACCTGCGGAAGTATTCGGGGAGTTCCAAGACCGACTTGACCGCGTCGAATCAGAGGTTGGGACGCTCAGTGACGATGTCGAAACGAACACAGAGTGGCAGGAAACGGTCGAACCGCGTCTGGGTTCCGTCGAACAAGAAGTCGACGACGTGAGTGAGGACGTGACCGCAATGGAAGAGACTGTCGACGACCTAGAAGCCGAGGTCAGCACGCTACAGAGCTGGCGGGAAAAAGTAACAGGTGCGTTGAAAATGTTCACGGATGACTGAGGACCGCGTTACGAGTGACAGTACAACTGAGCGATGACAGAACAGACACGACCAAACGGCGGGGACACGCTTGCCTGTCAAATAACACTCTACCGTCGGGAGTCCTATGTCGCGGTCAAGCTTATCATGAAAAACCTCCGGGAGGAAGCGATTACCGTCGATTACCAGCAAACTGTCCCTGACGCGCTCACAACAACCCACCTCAGTTTCACCTCGAATTACTTGGCTGATGGTTGGGTGTTTGAGGACTCACGCCTTCATTTTAGTACCGAAATCGGCGGAAGGGAGCAAATTGAAACAGTATACGGAATCAAGCGTGTGGATATCTCATCTCTTGTCGACTTTATTAGCTACGCAACTATCGTGGCAAAGCAAGATGGAAATACTGTCGAAACAGTCACTAGTATCGACCCAGATATCGAACGGACCAATGACGGCACTGAGAGAGCGTCGACTGACGACGAGACGACATCGGTGATGACGACCGAGAATACAGCCAACGCACCGCCGGAGACACAAGAGGCATCTGCCGTTGGCAGATCAATTCAAGAAACACAACACAGTGAACAAACTGCCGACCAGTCTCACTCAACAACCGGAGCCGACACGGAACGAACGTCGTCTACAGAAGCTCCGACCGACGACAGTACTGACACAGACGAAACTGTGCAGTGGGAAACACTCTCGACAGAATCCGAGAATGACGCTGATGAAACGGCAGAGACAACCGCAACTAACGAGCATGTTCCGTTCGCGTCGGCGGAGGAAACGAGTCCACAGCAAAGCGATGACGAAAAGCCTGCACTCCCTGCAAACCGGTCGGACTACATTCTTGAAGACGTCCGTGAGGAAATTGACTCACCAGCTGAATTCAATTGGATCGAAGTAGATAGCGAACCCGAAAAATCTGAAACGGCAGATAGCGACGGTATCATTGGGTGGGTTCGCTCGCGTCTTCCGTTGTGAGCTTACTCCTGGGACATCCAGGTACCTGCTTGTGGCTCCGTTGGGTCTGTCGGAACTTCGATGAGCGTTGGGGCATCGGTAGCAAGCGCGTCTGCAAGCGCGTCCGATATCTCGGCTGGCCGACTCGCTTGGATCGTTTCCAGTCCCATACCGTCAGCAATCGTCGCAAAATCAAGTGGTGCGTCGGCCCAGCTGTAGGCTTCTTTAGGGAGATCGAATGACCGACCCGCCTCCTCGCTGATAATGGCGTAATCGCTGTTATTGAACACGACAATCGTCACGGGAATTTTTTCGGCGGCAGCAGTATGTAGTTCATGAAGGCACATCATCAGCCCACCATCACCAGTCAGGACAACCACATCGTCGTCAGGATTGGCGAGTTGCGCGCCGAGACCTGAGGGAAGACCGGTCCCCATCGTTGCCCACGAGCCGGGGTTAACGTACGAACGGGGACCTGCTGCCTCGAAGACGTTGAGGCCCCATACACGGAACCCGCCGGCGTCAGCGGCGACCACTGTCTCGTCAGGTAACTCGTCACGAATGGCCCGGAGTGCTCGAACAGAGGTCAATGGTGGCTCGTCATCAAGCAGTGGCTCGATACGTTCTTCAGTTCCTGTACGCACAGCTTGTGCTCGCTCGACACCGCTTGCGTCAGGGATGTCCCGGCCTGAAAGCTGCTCTTCGAGCGCTTCGAGCGTGTCAGCAGCGTCAGCGATAATTCCAACCGTTGGGTCGTAACCTGTCCCGAGGTCGTCAGGCGAGAGGGTCACATGGATGATATCAGCGGGCATATCGATCGACCACGCGCGCGTGCCAACGGCGTCGAAGTCCGTTCCGACAGCGAGGAGCGTGTCAGCGTTGGCGAGACAGTCAAGCAACTCTGGACTGGCACTACCGGAGAGCGCACCGGCAACTCGGTCGTCAGCATCAGGGACTGCACCCTTACCCTTGTAGGTCGTTACGATGGGCGCATTTAATGTTTCGGCGATAGTCAGCACTTGGTCGCTTGCCCCGGACGCTCGGACACCACCGCCGGCAAGGATTACTGGCTCATCACTCGTCGCCAAGACCTCTGCCCCATCAGTGATATCCTCCATCGGCACATCTGTAATATGCTCTCTGGAGTACGTTGCTGGCTGAGAGAGTTTCCGGTCTTGTTTAAGGAAGTTTTTCGGAATGCCGACGCGGACCGGACCCTTTGGGGCTGTCATCGCGGTGTCGATAGCTTCCTGTAGATTGACAAGCGTGCTTTCGGGGCTATCGACGACTATGTTTTCTTTGACGACGTTATCGTAGGTATCAGGTGGTGTTTCGTGGATGCCGTCACCGCCACGGATTTCAGGGCTTGTCTCGACAGCGATATGGATGAGTGGTGTACAGTCGTTGAGTGCGTTTTTTAATCCGTTCATTGCGTTCATATCTCCAGGCCCGGGAATGACGACTGTAGCAGCGGGCCTGCCACTCGTTTCTGCGTAGCCCCATGCAGCATGGGAAACTGCCGTCTCGTGGCGCGCGACGATGAAATCAATATCCTCCCGATTACCGATTGCCTCATTTAGTGGTAGGGTTTGCTTCCCTGGGATTCCAAACAGTGTTTCGATACCATTCGTCGCAAGTTGCTCGATGACCGCTCGACCGACCTTCATATATACTGTCTCTTTGGAAGCAAGTATAAATAACGCGCATTCGATACCGCCGAGAAACCTGTGTCTTGGTATTATTTTATGAATATATCCTGTGTTTTATATGCTATGACGTGACAACTCGGTGGTAAGATGTGGACAAAAGCAGGAATTGGGATTCTTGTTGTTGTAGTTGGATTGGGAACCATCCTCGCCGGTGGGGTCGGCGCTGTCAGTAGCGTAGCCGAAAGTAGGCCCCTCGCTGATGCTGGTCTCGACCAGACAACAACAGAGGGGAGCACAGTCTACTTAGATGCGGGCGGTTCGACTGCGCCCGACGGACGTATCACTGAGTATAAGTGGCGTATTGAGACGCCCGCTGGTAAGACACTCCAGCCAAAGTGCTCGACATGTATCACAACCTCATTTGTAGCCAACACAACCGGTACGTACGAGGTAACAGTTTCAGTAACTGACAATACAAACCAGACAGACTCTGACACACTCCACGTTGAGGTCGAGGCCTACAAGCCTCCAGAACTGTCGGTCAGCGGTCCATCGGAGGTGGTCGTCGGCGAGACAGCGACGTACACCGCAGAAGCGACGGCGACCGAAGAACCACTCTCGTCGCTGTTGTGGCGACATGATGGCGCGCACCACGATGATGCATCATTCTCTGGGTCGCGGTCGATACATGAAGAGACGACACTCACGTTCACTGAGCCTGGTGTGTACCCGGTCAACGCGACGGTAGCCGACGAGTTAGGGTATCAGGCCAGCGACGGAATGACCGTCCGCGTTACCAAACCCAAGCCACACTTCACGGTCGATATCACCAACATTGATACGCCCGTTCCGGCAGGTGACTCCCTTACCGTAACCACCAATATCGAAAATGTCGGTGACGGCGCCGCCACACAAAATGTTTCGCTCATGCGCGATGGGACTCCAGTTAACAGTACGGTTGTATCACTAGCATCGGAGACAGAGGAGACCGTTGAGTTTCGGTGGAAAACCACGTCTGGTGATGTAGGAACACACGAATTCGTTGCTCGGACGGCCAACGACTCCGACAGTCAAGAGGCATCGGTTGAATCACTCGCCGGAGCGCAAGTTTGCTCGAAAAAAATAGACTGTGCATTCATGTTCAGCGAACTTGACGCTAATGTCTATGTTGATGGGGAGCAGATGAAAACCGAGATTGCTCTAGAGGCACCCGGTGATGTAAACCTCGAAAATATAGCTATTGCTCCAGAGGAACATAACGTGGAGTTTGTTGCTGAGGATGGAACAGTGTATGATGTCCGGGATGACGGGACTATCCCTGTAGGACCTAACCAAATTAACAACGGGCAAGTCAAGGTAGAGCTTGAACATTCGAAGGGAAAAACAGTGGGTCCTAGCTGGTACGGAGCAGAAAGGGGGCAAAAAAAGAAAGCAGAAGCTGAAATAAATAATCCAACTTTCACTCGCAACCGAAAAAAAATCACCACTCCAGGTATAAGTGAAGATACTGCTCTGAAGTCTCAAGATCACGTCTATAAGAAAAGCCCACACTCATTACGAAGTCTTGAGGTATCGGTTAATCGATCTTCCGGCAGGGCTTACTGAATTTATCCGTTAGTACTGCTCTGCATTCTTTAGGCGAGGGGAAGTCTTCAGCATCAATTCCGATACTCTGGTTTCCGTGGTCGTAGAAGTCAATGATGTGGATACTAGGATTCATCCCCTGATATTTATCAAAATACCCAGCTTTGTTTGCAAGGCGCTCTCGTGCTTCCCATCGAAGGACATGTCCAGTTTTGACATCTACATAGATGCGCGCCTGATTACGGGGCCCAAATACATAATCACTATCCGCCCATTCAGAATAGCCCCTCATACTAATATTAAAAATATGCACCTTTTCTCCTTTATTTTGTTTGGGAATTGAGTGGAATTGAATCGGTTCTGGAACTGTTGAATCGTTCAATTTCTGCGTGTCTACATATTTAAGCGAGATGCTTTCCATACCAATTAGGTTACCTCGAACTGGATCAAATGCTGGCTTGTATTTTGGATTGAATGCAAATCTTTTGGCATTCTCCCAATTCCCGTTCCAGTTACGAAGTTGAAGCTCGTTTTGGATGGAAGCAGTCTTCACCGGAGTGAACTTTTCACTCTTTATAACCCACAATAAATTAAGTTCACTCACCCAATCTCCGTTGTCGTATGTTCCTCCGCCGATAATCTGCTCTCTTTCTTCGACTAATCTAGAGGTGTTCTTCATTTCGAGCGTCTTGTCATTTACGTATGCATGATGAATATGTCTCCATTTCCACTTGAATTTCTGTGTCTGCTGGAAGTTTGGGAGTGTAAATACCTCAACCATGTCGGTCTGTCCAGGATCAAACGAAGACTCCACAGGTGGCATATCCTGCCACCCAATCTCTGTGATTCGGGCGGTATAATTCGTCCCTGGCTCCAGATTGCTAATCGTATGTTTTGAGCTACCGTTGAGCGCGAACGACTGCTGCTGCGTACCGGTCCCGTCATAGACAGTGACGGTCGCTCTCACCAACGCCTCCGACCGATTGTGGGCGTAAGTCTTTATTGCTACTTTGGTCGGATTCTCGATACTTGATGCGACAGCATCTTTTTCCCACTCGGGTGTGGGTGTCGATGTAGGCTTTGGATCTGGTGTCACCGTGGATACTTGCGTCGGTGTTACTACCGTCTGCTGTTCGGTAGCATTCCTTTCTGGCGTAGACTCGTGAGGGGTCTCTTGTTCTGTAACTCCTGACAGGCCTGCACAACCTGCCAGTACAACAATTCCGACGACCGCCAGCACACAACCGAAACGCCTCATATATTCGTAGAATATAACCAAAATCCTACAAAAACGTTTTCCTTCTCTCAGTTGCTCGTCGTTGTACTCGATTTCTTCAGCGCTGTGAAATTCGTCATCAGGTGTACGATATTCGAAACACACCTTCGAGTTTCGTATAATTTCGTCGGGCTTATTACGATGTACGGACTGTCACCGGTAATGACAGAGGGAGAAGACCGGACAATTCTGCTCATCGGGAGTGGCCCGATACAGATAGGACAGGCGGCAGAGTTCGACTATTCAGGGGCACAGGCCTGCCGGGCACTCCAAGAGGAGGGCGCGCGCGTCGTGTTGGTCAACTCCAACCCGGCAACGATTATGACCGATCCGGATATGGCAGACGAGGTATACATTGAGCCAATCAACACCGAGGCTATTACCGAGATCATCCGGAAAGAACAGCCTGATGGTGTCATCGCTGGTCTGGGAGGTCAGACTGGGTTGAACGTCACCGCTGAACTCGCCGAGGAAGGGGTTCTCGACGAGTACGATGTTGACGTTATGGGCACACCGTTGGATACGATTTACGCGACCGAAGACCGCGACGAGTTCCGCCAACGAATGGAGGCTATCGACGAGCCGGTGCCAGCGTCGGTGACAATCGAATCCATGGCTGAAGTCGAAGAAGCCGTCGAGGCTGTGGGCGGACTGCCGGTTATCATGCGCACAACGTACACGCTCGGCGGTGCCGGTTCGGGCGTCATCGGCGATATGGACGAACTCAAGGATGCAGTTCGCAAGGGACTCAGTCTCTCACGGGACAATCGCGTGATGATTACGGAATCTATCGATGGCTGGATTGAACTCGAATACGAAGTGATGCGCGACGCTGACGACTCCTGCATTATTATCTGCAACATGGAGAATATCGACCCCATGGGTATTCACACTGGGGAATCAGTTGTCGTCACGCCATCTCAAGTTATCCCAGACGAAGGCCATCAAGAGATGCGCGATACAGCCCTGAAAGTCATCCGTGAACTCGGCATTCAAGGCGGTTGTAACATCCAGTTCGCTTGGCATGATGACGGTACGCCAGGTGGTGAGTACCGCGTTGTCGAGGTCAACCCCCGTGTCTCCCGGTCTTCAGCACTTGCCTCGAAAGCAACTGGGTACCCAATCGCCCGTGTGACCGCCAAGGTTGCACTTGGCAAGCGCCTCCACGAAATCAAAAACGAGATTACTGGCGAGACGACCGCTGCTTTCGAACCGGCTATCGACTACATCGTGACAAAAGTGCCTCGATGGCCCAAAGACAAGTTCCCTGACGTTGACTTCGAACTTGGGCCAGCGATGAAGTCAACCGGTGAGGCGATGGCTATCGGTCGGACGTTTGAGGAATCGCTGCTCAAGGCGCTGCGCTCTTCGGAGTACGACCCTGCTGCGGACTGGAGTGAGGTCTCGGACGAGGAACTAGAAACGGAATTCCTCACGTCGCCGACACCAGATCGCCCTTACGCAATGTTTGAAGCGTTCGAACGGGACTTCTCTGTTGACGAGGTTGTTGAACTGACCGAAATCAGAGAGTGGTACGTCGAGCGTTACAAACGAATTGCAGAGGCCGCTGGTGCTCCAGCCGACGGCGACTTTGAGTCAGCGGCGAACGTTGGATTCACTGACCATGAAATAACTGCCCTTGCTGGTGGGGAATTCAACGATACACACGCATCTTGGTTACCGGATTCTCTGCTTGACAAACGAGGAACTGTCGAGGGGAACCCTGCTCCTGACGGCGGTGAGCAACACTCATCAGAACCGCGGTCTGACGGCGGGACTGTCGCCACTGTTGATAGCGTCGAAGAGAAGACTGTTGACCGCGATTTCAAACTGGTTGACACTTGTGCCGGTGAGTTTGCTGCATCGACACCGTACTACTACTCGGCGCGTGACCCTGTTTCGGAGCTTAGCCGGGATGAACTCATGGTTGACCGTGACATCGAAAGCGTTGTGGTTGTCGGCGGTGGCCCCATCAGAATTGGACAAGGGGTTGAGTTCGACTACTGCTCAGTACACGCTATCCGCGCGCTCCGTGAGATGGGTATCGACGCTCACGTCGTCAACAACAACCCTGAAACCGTCTCGACGGACTACGACACCTCTGACGGGCTTTTCTTCGAGCCAATTACCGCGGAGGAAGTCGCAGATGTTATCGAGTCAACGAATGCGGATGGCGTAATGGTTCAGTTCGGCGGGCAGACCAGTGTCGATATTGGTCACCCCCTAGAACAGGAACTCGACCGCCGCGGTCTCGACTGCGAGATACTCGGGACATCAGTCGACGCAATGGACCTTGCAGAGGACCGGGACCGCTTCAACAAGCTGATGGGTAACCTTGGCATTGCTCAGGCCGACGGCGCGACTGCGACCAGCAGAGAAGAAGCGCTTGACCTCGCTCATGATATTGGGTATCCCGTGTTGGTCCGTCCGTCGTATGTGCTCGGTGGCCGAGCAATGGAGGTCGTTTACAATGATGAAGACCTCGAAACGTACATTGAGGAGGCCGTTCGTGTCTCCCCCGAGAAGCCAATCCTTATTGACGAGTTCCTCTCCGACGCAGTCGAACTTGACGTAGACGCTGTGTCCGACGGCGAGAACGTCCTCATCGGTGGCGTAATGGAACACGTCGAGACTGCTGGCGTTCACTCTGGCGACTCGGCCTGTATGATCCCACCTCGTTCGCTTGGTCGAGATGTCAATCGTCGCGTCCGCGAAGTCGTCGAAGATATTGCAGAGGCACTCGATACGGTCGGTCTGTTGAACGTCCAACTCGCGGTCAGGGACGGCGAGGTGTACGTCCTCGAAGCGAATCCACGTTCATCCCGGACTGTCCCATTCGTTTCGAAGGCAACCGGCGTTCCAATTGCGAAAATCGCTGCAAAAGTCATGGCCGGCGAGTCGCTCGACGACCTCGATTACGAAGAACAGATTCCAGACGAAGTCAGTGTCAAAGATGTCGTGTTGCCGTTTGACCGCCTCCCTGGCAGCGACCCTCGGCTCGGTCCGGAGATGAAATCGACCGGGGAAGTGATGGGCACCGCACAAACGTTTGGCAAGGCCTACGAGAAAGCACAGATGTCACGCGGTCGGCCAATCCCCAAGGAAGGGACTGCGCTCGTAGATTTGCCGGTCGTTGGCTACACCGAGTTCTTTGATGCTGTCGACTTTAGCGACTTTGAGGATGACGACGACCTCGAGAACGCGCTTCGCTCTGGTGAGATTGACTTCGTCTTGACACGTGACCGCGATGTGCTCGAAATTTGTGTTGAGGAAGACACACCGTACTTCTCGACAATCGAGAGTGCACAGGCAGGGCTAGAGGCGATTCGGCACTCTGAGGAGCCAATCGATGTTGAACCGATTGATGAGCGACCCAAACTTCAGGAGTACTGGGGCCAGCCAAAGAATCGTGAAGACCTCCGCACGCAGATTGAGGCGTTGCGAAGCGTTGCCGATGCCGGCTACTTGGATGCACTCTCTGACGAAGGCGGTGACCTCGCAGAGTTCGGTGACGCGCTAGATACCGTCGTCGACACGATTGATAACTCCGTGTTACTCATGGAGGCAAGCGCTGATGAGGGTGGACATCTTGATGAGGTCGAGACGCGCCTCACCAATCACGGGTACGACACGCGGCAGGCGACTGGCCTCCCGGATGTTGAAGGCCGGCCCGCTGAGGAAAAACGCGCTATCTACATGATGCTCTCGAAGTTCTCGGTCCTTGTCGACTACGACTCCTCACGTCGCCTCACAGAGTACGAGACTGCCAAGGCACACAACAATGTGCTGGCATACCTCGTTCCAGCCGACAATGAGCGCCAGACGACGCATATGATTGGCGGCCACGAAGACGGAAACTCGTCTCACATTCGCAAGTTCGAGTTCGACGAAGAGCCGACCGAGGTACTTGATGAAGCTATCAGCTGGGCCGAATCGGTTATCGAACGTCGAAGAGAGTCGACGCGCGACCGTCTTCCCTGGAGCCGGTAACTGTCCGTTTTTCGCCTGCTCCCTGACTAGTTTGGCATATGACTATTATACTGGGGTGTTTAGGTGTAACATACAGAGTGTCTCCTCTCGATACTGGCCACGTTTGCCAACTCGTGGACCCTTGAGGGATATCCTGCTCACATGATTTCACCGGATACGTATTTCCAGTTTCACCTCCTGTTTACCCTCCCAATTATAGCCCTGTTACTTGTTGTTTCGTGGCGACGCGGAACCCACCTCGCAACACGGAAAAGAGTCGCTGGGCTTGCTGTTATCCTTATACTCGCTGTCGGATACACGACTCCCTGGGATAATCTTCTTATTGAGGCGGATGTCTGGTGGTACGGCGAAGACGTTGTCTGGGCGACTATCTGGGCTGCACCGGTCGGCGAGTACCTGTTTTTTGTGATACAACCAATCGCCACAGTCCTCGTTCTCTGTCTGCTATCGGTGCCGACCGATACTGACCTCAGTGTCGCCCTCTGGGACCGTTTCGTTGGGCTGGCCGCTGGCTTCGGGCTGTGTATTCTCGGAATCGCTCTACTGCTTTCAGGGAGCTCATGGCTTTATCTCGGCTCAATGCTGGCTTGGGGTGGCCCTGTGTTGGCAATCCAGTGGGCGTTTGGCTGGCCACACCTCTGGCGCGCCCGTCGGCCTGTCAGTATCGCCATCGCGCTCCCAACGCTATATTTCTGGGTAATCGATTGGTTTGCGATTTCCGCTGGTCTCTGGACGATTTCGACAACTCACACTGTCGGAATTGCACCGTTTGGCTTTCCCGTTGAGGAAGCGATTTTTTTCCTCCTCACAAATATCTTTGTCGTGCAGGGATACGTCCTCTTTCTCTGGCTTGTAGCACAGTGGTCGACCGTGACACCGATAGCCGCGCTCACTCCTCTTCGTGGATTGGTCGCTGCTGAAGACAGTAACTGATGACCGGGCACACTGAGAACGTACGACGGCAACTCATCAGGGTAACCATTGTGCCCGGCTGGGTCATCCTCGTTGCTGTTACCTTACTTTTTGCTGCCGGCCTCACACTCCCGCTTGAATACCAGTTCGTCCCACTCGTGGCCAGCGTTGCGCTGCTTGGCCTACCCCATGGTGCAGTTGACCATCTCGCTCCGACCCGCGTTCGTGGCCGGACGGCGACTGGCCGTTCATTTGTTGCCGTTGGCGCTCTTTATGCTGTCGTCGGTGGACTCTACGCTGTTATCTGGTTCGTTGTGCCTATCGTTGGTTTTGTGAGCTTTATTATGGTCACGTGGCTCCACTGGGGGCAGGGTGAGGTACACTCTCTTTTGGCGCTGCTTGGGCTTGAGCATCTTGGGACGCCGTCCCAGCGAGCGCTGACTGGCCTCGCCCGAGGAACGCTACCGATGCTTGTCCCGCTTGTAGCCTTTCCCGACCAGTATCAGTTGATTGCCAAGACCCTAGTCGGCCTGTTCGCTGCATCGACACTCGGTCCGATAGATATCGTTTTTAGCCCGACCGGGCGATTCGTCGTGGGACTGTTGGTGACAACGTTACTTATCGCCTCGCTTGCAGTCGGGTACCATCGCGCTACGCGCCGACGCGACTGGATTGTCGATGTGGCGGAGGTGTGTTTGCTTGTTGGCTTTTTTGCGCTCGTTCCGCCAATACTCGCTGTGGGGCTTTACTTTACATGCTGGCATTCACTCCGGCATATTGGTCGTCTACTCGCTATCGACCCGGGTGCCCGCCGGGCGCTCAACGCCAGACAGTATGGTACGGCACTAGCTCGATTTGGGCGGGACGCCGCCCCACTAACAGCCATATCGTTGGCCTTTCTCGGTATTTTCTACTGGTTCGTCCCCGTCTCACCCGGAACACTTTCGGAGTGGGTCGGTCTGTATCTTGTCCTTATCGCCGCGCTGACAGTGCCACACGTGGTCGTGGTGACGTGGCTCGACTACGAGCAGGACGTCTGGACTGCCCAGCCAGTACAACTCACCGAGTGATTTCCCTCTAATCAAAACCGGTGAGATTTCGGCTTGCCATCGCTGTAACTCAGGCTGGGACGGTGCGTTTTAGTAGTCTCCGACCGTCAGCCGAGACATGCGACTTATCGTCGGCGTCGATGCGAGCGAGCGCGCGATGGCGGGACTTGAGGAAGTCGTCTCCCGTGCAAGACAAGCCGGTGACGCTATCACCGTCGCAGTCTACGACAGTTCGGGCTCACTCGCTGGTGCAGAGGCGACCGTCAGAGAACGCCTCGATACCCTCGATTTCGACGCGACAGTCGAGACGCTTGAAGATAACCCGGGCAGTCAGCTCGTCGAACTCTCCGAGTCGGATGGGTATGACCGTATCGTGCTTGCCGGAGGACAGACTAGTCCGCTTGGCAAGATACAGTTCGACCCCGTTATCGAGTTCGTCCTGCTAAACGCCCACACGACAGTAACACTGATACGATGACAGTACGATTCCCAGATGACTCAGTCGATGGCTTTCCCGCGCCGCCACGAACGGCCACTGACCGGGAAAGCCGAGACATTAGGTACCGCCAAGCGAAACACGAAGATAGGGATGCCCTCACCGCAATGTATCTCGACTTTGACCCAGAAGACCGTGCACAGGGCATCCCTCCTGGCGACGAGTCGGGAATCAACGAATGGCTCGACGTTGTTATGGACGAAGACGCGTTGAATACCGTTGCTAGACACGACGACTCGGCGGTCGGCCACGTAATGTTGGTCCCTGATCGCGACGGAGCCTCCGAACTCGCTATTTTTGTCCTCCAGGGGTATCAGGGTGCACATATCGGGACCGAACTTGTCAGAACGGCGCTCGGTCTAGCACAACGGGAAGGCCTCGAGTGCATCTGGCTTACCGTTGAACGCTGGAACCGTTCGGCTATTGCACTCTATGAGAAAATTGGCTTCGAACGAACCGGCGACGACAGCTTCGAACTGGAGATGTCACTCAGACTCGCCACACCAGAGTAACTACTGTAACGGCAAATCCACACCGGTTTTAGAGAGACTCAGACCGAGAGCACCGGCTGACTGGCGTACTCGAGGACATGGAGAGCAGCCTTACCGACAACCTTGTCGGGGTCCCCACTCGGTGTCTCACGGGGGACGACAAGAAAGTCTGCGCTGAGTTCTTCGGCGACGTCGAGGACGATGTTTCCGGGTGTCTGTCCGAGTTTCGTCGTCGAATAGCCTGTCGCTCCAGAGAACGAGAGCGGTATACTGTCGGCCAACATCTCACGGATGGCCGAACTCAGGGCCTGTTGTTCGCCTGCAACCGTCTCCGGTGAGAGGTCTCCTGTCTGAATACCTCGCATTACCCGGTTGTCGACGAAATGCAGGAGGTGAAGCTCTGCCTCGTATTGCTCGGCGAGAGCAGCTGCTGACTCCGCAGCTTCTTGGGATTCATCGCTGCCGTCGACCGCCACGAGGACAAGGTCGATGTCGAGCGCCATCGCTTGCTACTCCTAGGCGCTCAACAAAAAACCCGCCGGTCCGACAGGAGGAATCACGCGGCTTTTTTATCGTTCCCCGGTTAGCTCGTAGTATGTTCGAAACGGTCGTCATCGCGACGGACGGGTCCGAAAGCACAAAGCGCGGTATCCGAACCGCACTTGATGTCGCTTCCCGGTTCGACGCGACCGTTCACGCAGTGTACGTCATCGATGAAAACGAGATTGCTGCCTCACCCGAAGAAGTCCGCGACCAGTTACACGATGCTATCGAGTCGACTGGTGAGGATGCGTTAGCCACGGTTCGTGACGAGGCTGCCCAACAAGGGGATATGGAAGTTGTCACCGCTGTCAGAGAGGGAAGCCCTGCAAGCGAGCTTATCGAGTATGGTGAGGCGGTTGGAGCTGATGTTATCGCCATGGGGACTCGTGGCCGTCACGGCGAGCATGCCTACCTGCTCGGAAGCGTCGCCGAGGCTGTTGTCCGGCGGTCGCCTATCCCCGTATTGACTGTCCGCCAACTGGAGTAATCTTTGTTAGCTGGCCGATAACTGAACAAAAGCGAGGAGTTCTTTGCTATTGGCCATAACGGCAAGGTATGCAAGACTGGCTTATCGAGGACGAACAACTCTCTATTGGTCGAAAATCTGTGCTCCCCGGAGCGGGCTTTTTTTATCCTGATTCGCTGGAAGAACAGGAAGCTGAACGCGAAGCCGAAGAAACGCTTACCGGCAGCGATGTGGTTGTAGTTGCAGACCCAGATGCTGACGGACTTGCCTGCACTGCACTGGTCCGTCTGGTCCACGGTGAGGGTGCGTTGCTCCCGGCGGGACCACACGAACTCGAAGAAGCGCTTGAATGGGTCGCCGAGTACGCTAACCCTGAGGCGACGGTCTACGTCTGTGACCTCTGTCCCGACAGCGAGAGTGATATCGACGCGCTTCCGGATGCTGTCTCACGACTTGCGTCGTTCTCGTGGTACGACCACCACCAGTGGGATGACGACCTGGCAACACAGGTCAGGGAGACAGGCGTCGACCTGACTGTCGGTGAGTCAGACGAAGTCTGTACCGCAGATGTCGCTCTCAACGAACTGGACCACACGTTCGATGACCGCTTTGAGGAACTCGCTGCGGTGACTCGTGACCATGACCTCTGGATACGCGACGACGAACGCTCGGACGACCTCGCTGATTACGCCTACTGGACTGACCCCGAAGAGTACGTCGAGACGGTTCTTGAACACGGTGTGGATTTCCCTGCTGAAGTTGACGAGTTCCTCGCCGAGCAACGCATCGAGAAAGAAGCCCTTATCGAGAAAGCAATCGAGCGCGCCGAGATGCGCGAGGCCGGTCCTTGGACTATCGGTGTCACGTACGGACGGTGCTCACAGAACGAGGTTGCCGAGGCACTTCGCGAGCAAGGGTCCGATGCCGCGGTTATCGTCAAACCAGCTGGCTCTGCCTCGATTCGTGGGACAGAGACATTCGAACGCTGTCACGAGGTAGCCGCACAGGTCAACGGTGGTGGTCATCCAAAAGCGGCAGGCTGTAAGCCCGATATCTATGATGACATGCTCGATTACGCTCACCACTGGACGACACAGGGCGCAGTTGCCAAACAGGCTATCATTGGTGCATTTCAGCGCCTTGCGGACGACACCGAGACTGAATCCGATAACGCAAGCGACGAGTAAGCGGATCCGACAGCGAAATCGAAAAGTTCTCAAATACCACTCATCGATTTACTGCTATGACACAATACAGCACTACCAACTACGCCAAGCTGGCAAAGAGTGGGTTCTTTTTAGGAATTGCACTGTTTGTTTCTGGCGCACTCGGAGGCATTATTGCACCAGGGCTCCAGACACCGGTGCCTGGGTGGGAACACACCCTTTTTCTCTACGCTGAAATAATCGGGACAGTCGTCGGGTTCTTCTCGCCGCTGGTTTTTGGCGTTGTTCTCCCACTGGTAGACTGACCGCCAGCTATGCCGACTCGACGTGCTCGGTCAGCGCGTCGATAGTCGGCGTCAACATGTCAGGTAACCCCTTTTTATCACCAGAGTCTGGTACCCATTCGCCTGGGTTGAGATAGTCGCCTATCTTGTGGACTGTCGCGGCGTCGACGCCGCGATACTGACAAACTGCCCAAATTGCTGCAGATTCCATACACAGCGAAACGACGCCATCGTTCTGGTACTGCTCGATTTCGGGCACGGTTTCCCGATACATCGCGCTTGTCGTCCACGTCCGTCCACGCGGCGTCTCGAACCCGGCGGCCGACAACGCTGTCTCCAGTTCGTCTACCAGTGGCTCCGTCGCCACGACCCCCTCTTCAGCAGGCACGTAATGATACGAGACACCTTCGTCGCGGATTGTTTCGGTCGGTAGAATCGCTGCATGTGGCGATATCTCTGTCTGGAGACAGGCACAGCCACCGAGCATCACAACCGCACCTGCACCTGCAGCGATAACGTTTTCGACAATCATCGCAGTGACTGGCGCACCGACGCCTGATTCGTGGACTGGAACGTATCCGACGGCATCCGAGAGGAGATAACACTGCTGTGACCGGACAATGTCGACAACTCCGCTGGCACGGTCACGAACCTCCGCGGTCAACGCTTCTTGATAGCCAAGAATGACCGTAGGCGGTACATCTGGGACTCCTTGTCCTTGCACGTCCATTGCATCTATCGGCGAAAACAACGCATCTGCAGTGTACTTGTCGTCGTAGTTTGGGATTTTGTGTTGGTCTGGCATTTGCAACGCAGTTGCTCGGCACTGTGATATTTTCTCCGGAGTCGCACTGTCGCGTGGTCGCTTACTGCTCGCTGGCAACCCACTTATCAGAGTAGCGCTCACCGCAGTCGCAAGCGACGTAGGCGTGAATAACGTCACCGTCCGCATAGAGGCCGCCGACCTCCTCGTTTTGCTCTTCTGCGAACGAAAAGATGAATTTCGGCTCGTGGTCACCGTCCGGACAGATGCCGCCGGCACAGTCCTCAGTCACGTCGCCGTCGGTTGCCATCGCATCCTGTGCGAGTGCCATCGGGTCGATACCTGTTGCGCTCTGAAACACTGATCTGGCTTGGTCGCCGTCCATCAGCAAGACGATTCCACCGTCAACACGTTCGCCGTGTGCTTCGAGTGCCTCAGGATTCGAGACAGCGCTGGTGTCAATGTAGACGTGGACATCATCTGGCCGCTTGCCAGCCAGAAACGCCTCTCGTTTTGCGTTCATGGCACGCATTCGGCCGCCCGGCCGAATAAGACTGCTGAAACCGGTTGCAAGGCTGACGTACGCTACTCCTCTGCCAGCCCGCCAAAGACGCTGGCAGCGTCTGCAGGCACATCGAAATCGTGGAAGTGCTCACCTTTCTCCTTCGAGAGGATGTTCAGTGCAGCTGCTGTGCCGTCACCGGCGGAAATGACGGCCTGCCACTCTTGGTCGCGAACCATCGCGCCTGTCGCGTAGGCATCGGTAACGCTTGTCTCCATTGTCACGTCCACGTCAACCACGTCGCCGTCGAACGCACAGTCTAACTCCTTTGCGAGGTCTCGATTCGCTCCCGTCGCTAACACGAGATACGCTGTGTCGTGGCTGTCGTTTTCAGTCGAGACGGTAAACCTGTCACCGTTGGCAGTGACTCCCGTAACCTCGGTCTCTTGGTGTCGGTCGACACCAAAACTGTCGGCCTGTGACCGGAGAACCTCCAAGTATGACGAGCCATCAATCGAGCCGATACCAGGATAGTTGAACAGGTGGGCTTTGTGCATCCATGTCTCGTCCATGTCGAATACTGTCGCGTCAAGCCCGTTTTTTTCGACGAACAGTGCCGCGCTCAGACCGGCGGGACCACCGCCAACAATTGTTACGTGTGTCATATGGTTACATATATCGCGTTTGGGTCCCGGATGCAAGAAAGTTACCGCATCATCCGACTGCGAGGAACGTGTTGATGAGCCACCGAGTAAATGTGGCGACGAGGGCCGAAATCCACGCCAGTAACACGAAATGCAGGTACGTGTTAATTTTGTGGCCACCGTCGACCGTTCGGACCATCAGCGATGAGAGCATCGCCGAGAACATGATGACGACGATGAGTAAGAACTCGATAAGAGGGATATTGTACACATCCGGCTGAATAATCTGCCCGACATCGATGCCTGCACCAGTATCTAGGTCGAGGCCCAATTCGGAGATGACATTGACAACTTCCAGCCCAATAAAGAAGGCAAAGGTTGATGCGGCAGTGATACCGTAAAGCAGGCCGATGAGCGTTGTCGACGCCTGGTTGCGCTGCTCGCGGAGTTGGAGCGACCGGTTCATATTCTCTGAGATAAGCTCGCCAAGTAGCTGTGGGTCACCTCCCATTTCTCGGCCCATAAGATACATCTCACTGAACGTCTGAATCAGATACGAGCGACAGTCCGCGGTGAAATATCGCCACGCCTCAGTCGGTTCGATGCGCATATTGAGACGCTTGTAGAGGTCGTCAACGTTGTTCGTGAGCGGACCAAAGTCTTTGTTCCGAAGCGTGCTGAGCACGTCCGAACTTGTAGACTGTTTGACTGCCTCGGTGGTTCCCAGTGCCCGGATGAAGCTGGGATACTCTTGATCGCGGGCTTTGACCCGCTTTTCGGCCCGGTTGAGAACAAATCCCGGAACGATAAGCGGCGTTACCGGGATAACAGCGTAAAACGGGAGCGGGAGTGGGTCACTAATACCTGGAATGAACGTGGCCAGCCCGATGGGACTGAGGCCGATGATGCCGGTAACCGAGATGACCATCAACACTGCTGTGAGCCCAACTCCAAAATAGAAGCTCCGGGTAATCTTTGACTCGACGGCTGACGGTTTCGATTCGGGGTGGTACCACACAGGGTCGTATGGTGACAACGACCGCATTGCGAGGAAGAAGGCTGTCTGGATAAAGATGTAAAGCAGGATGACGGCACTCACAGTCATCGTTGGCTCTGTCCCGGTCAGCACCGGTAGGACGACCGCGAACACCAGCGCGAACGTCATCGACAGGACCATCGACAGGTAGAGGTCTTTCATCACTTCGAGATTATCGAGTGACGATTCATACACTGTCGCGTAGTTTTCTAGAATCTGCTCTTGCTCGGTCAGCAGGTACTTCCGGAGTGACTGTCCGGCTCCCATTGTGTAGGCAAGACGTTCAAAAAAGTCTGAAAGCGTATCGCTTGGTACCTCATTTGACCGTCGCCGGAGAGCGTCGTCGAGGCTCTGGTTCCAGGTATCGACGAGTTCGACAACACGGCGCAACTCGTTTGCGAGTTCACCATACTCGTCTTCTTCGGCCAGCGTCCGAAACACCTCCATCCGGTCGATTTTTGTCGTCGCCAGAATCGTCATATGTGTGACCATCAGATGAAAGCGGTTGTTGAGCTGACGCTTGCGCTGGCTCAACAGTATCTTCGGGTAAAAGACCGCCGACAAAAATGCTAGCATCCCTAGCAACGGAATGGGCAACCGGATACTCATTGGCAACGGCAGGACGAACGCGAGAATACCCGTCACAATCAAAAATCCCACTGATGGGACCATAATAAAGGAGACGTACTGCCCCATCGGCATCTGCATCTTCCGGTAGGACTTTAGCAGCGACTGGATGTTCTCGGAGATTGTTAGGTCGAGCGTTGCGTCTGAGCTGTCAGTAGACATTAGTCCTGGCGCACAATGTCGAAGGGAAGCCCCTCGATGCCATCCCGTTGGAAGTCAGTGATGAGTTCGTTGACTTCGTGATACCCGGTAATTCCTTCCTGAATAGCGCGCTCGATAAGCCGCGCCCGGAAGTCAAGGTCGTTGTAGATATCACGCGTTTCCTCATACCCCAGCAGCGTCGCAATCTGCTCTTCGAGGACATAAGAGTTGTTCCGGCCCTGGAAATTAATCTCGTCTTCGACGGGGTCCCAAAAGAAGCTCTGACGAGTGACGACACCATCCATCTCCTTGGAGTAACCCTCGATTTCCTGAACAGATGTGACACGACGGAGCACATCGTCGCCTTGTTTGACACGGTTCTGGAACAGTGCAACGTCAGCAACGTCCATGAACGTCTCCGGGACATTAATTGGCTCACCGGTAAAGCGCTGAATCATCGAAACGATATCGCTGGCGTGGAACGTAAGCATCACCGGGTGACCGGTCTGTGCAGCCTGGAAGGCCATCCGACCCTCCTCGCCACGAACCTCACCCACAATAATGTAGTCTGGACGGGACCGCAGTGCTGCTGCAACCAAATCGAACATGTCGATTGACGTGTCTTCGTCGTCTCCCTCTCGTGTCAACAGCTGTTGCCATGTGTTGTGTGGCGGGAGCACCTCTGCGGTGTCCTCTGCGGTGTAAATTTTGGAATCTCGCGGGATGAACGACATGATGGAATTCAACGTTGTTGTCTTCCCTGATGCGGTCTCCCCGACGACGAACACCGTCTGCTCGTTTTCAAGACAGAGCCAGAGGTATGCCGACAGCTCTGGACTGAGCGTGTTCCAAGCGGTAATCTGGAAGATAGATAGTGGCACATCGTCACCCTGACGAATGGTGAGTGAGGGACCTTTCAGACTCACGTCGTCTGAGTAAATAAGATTGAGGCGTGAGCCGTCGGGGAGCGTTGAGTCGACAACTGGGTCCGAGTCACTCACAGGGTCGCCCATCCGCTCGCCCATGTTCTTGAGCCATTGGTCGAAGTGTTCGGGGTCATCCCACTCGACGGTTGTCTCAAGCATGCTGTAGACGCCGTGGTCAACGTGGCACTCGGTATGACCGATAACGTGAATATCCTCATTTGCCGGGTCACGCATCACTGGCTCTAGCGGACCGAGACCCACGATATCGCGGTTGAGTCGGTATCGGATGTTCTCGTATGTCTGTTCAGTCACTTCGACTTTCCCGACTTCCGTAATATTTGATAGCCGTGTAAGCACGCCGCCGCGTTCTTCTTCGGCACTCTTGACTTTCGTCGTCTCCTGAAGTAACTCCTCGATACGGTCGTCGTACTCGGCCTCGTCCTGTGGTGCGGGCTTTGTCACGCTCAATTCAAGCAAGCGGTCCCGAACCGTATTGAACAGCCCACTTTCGTCTTCAGAGAGGTCTGGCTCAATTGCGTAGTACTTCGTGTCTTGCCCGACATCGCCGTAGACGTGGGCATAAATTGGACCACCGACAGGGTAGATGACGTTTGGTCTGTTGCTCTCGTAGTCGTCGTCAGCCTCATCGATGAACAGTGGGAACTCTCCAGTTATCTGCTTGAATTTTTGGAGATGCTCACGCAGATGTGGCCTCCGGGCTGCGTGTTGTCTGAGTTCGTCTGAGGGGTTGGGTCTTCCGTGGTCTGTCATGGATTGTTATGCAACGCTGCGGCTTTCGATCACGATTCCTGTTCCTGAGCGCACCGAGTATCCAATTGTATCCCCGACCTGTTCGCCCATTCCGGCAAATCGCAACACGCTGATCTGCCGACGGACATCGTTACCAACTTCGACCATCTCTAGTTCGAGGAACACATCGGCGATAGAACGGAACGGTCCCAAAGCTTCCTCATCCAAGGTCGTCGGGTCAACGGTCAGCATGATGACTTTCCCGTCGGAGATAACATCCCTGAAAAAGGAGATGATCTCTAGTGCGGCTTGGCGCTCTTCGTTTTGCCGAACCAGGGCCTCGAACGTGGGGTCGTTTCTGAGGATGGCGTCGAACGTATCGATGATGACAACGTCCGAGTCCCACATGACTTTGGCCTCCATTAGTCGTTTGAGGAGGTCCATCCGTTCCTCTTCGTCGTCGCCGTTGTCAGTGAACGAGCTCTTCGACTCGCCGATATCTGCGTGGAGGAACAAAATATCCTCCTCCAGTAGATGATTCACCATTCCGTAATTTAGCGAATTCATCTGTTCGAGATAACTACCGACCGTTAGCTCCGTCGATAGTAGCGTCACAGAGTGGTCCTCTTCACAGAGACCATACGAAAACCGCTGGCTCATCGCGGACTTTCCGGACCCGTAATCGCCCTCAATGAGGACGATACTACCGGGTGGAAAGCCGCCGCCGAGTTCTTTATCCAAGCGATCTCGTTCGTCTAGGCCGATTGAATACAGTTCGTTACGTGAGATACTCATGTGTTGTCCTCCACTCTGAATTTGAACGTTTCTTCGTCACCATTGACGATAACCAGTATTCGGTGATCGCCAGTGCTGAGATGGTCGTTTATCTGCAACTCGATAACCTCGTTTGTGTCCCAGGTGTCTGGGTTCCCCTCACTGAGCACAGTGGCAGATACGTCATCGCTCGTTTTGAAGCTGCCATTGACCAGAATGTCAATCTGGCGCACCACTGGGTTCAAGCTCTGTGACCCCGTATTCTTGACGTAGATTGTCGTCGTGTTGCTTGTGCCGTCATAGATATTGCTGCTTCCGCTGTCGCTGATGATATCGACACTCGTTCGGACGTTATCACTTATCTGAACGCCTCGTTCGTCGATCGCATTCGACAGGTCCTCGACGCTGGTCGTGAACACACCAGCGACCCCAGCTGCGATGATCATGCTGGCGATGAACAAGATGAGATGAGAGACAGAAACACTCGCCATTAGTTGTTCACCTCTAGTAGCAGGCTAGCGCTTGTATGGTTGTCGCCGAGGCTATCATTCATTAAAATCCCGCCTCCGTGAAGCTAAAGGTCCGTTCGACGCCGTAGGGGTCCTCGAAGGTAATCGTCACTGACACCGTTGTTGAAGGCATCGCCACAGGGCTACCGCTTGCATCCCGAAACTCACCGAGGCGATACCGTGCCGTCTCTTCGGGCCCCAAGCTGATGGCATTGTGGCTAATCGTCTCCCCAATACTGAACTCTCCGTCAGCAGTTGCGTTTGCTGTGCCATGGTTGGGTCCGATTGTAATGTTTAACTCCGAGAGTGACCCATTCTTCGCGTAGTTGAGCGTCGTCGGCCCCGCACCCGCAACCGTGTCAACGCTGACGCTCTGTAGTGTCACATTTTCGGCGTAGCTCGTCTCGATATCGAACGAAATTGTCGAGTCCGTTCCGTTTCCGGTTCGGTCGAGAGTTCGTGCAGAGTCGTTCGTAAAGCCAACCACAGTGACCGGCGCAGTCGCGGCGACGCCTGTATCTGTTATCACTTTGACTCGCGTGGCACTCGCGGACGTGTTTTCGATACGGAGCTGTTCGCCCGTTTTCCAGAGGTCGGTCCCACGGTCGTCAACAGCCACAATATCAAATGACGACAGTGGACGGAAGACGCCGTCAACCAGCACATCCATCTCCGAGACGATGAGGTCTGTGGCCCCGTCATTATCGGCTCGGAGTGTGAGATTTCCATCAGTCTCGTGGTAGGTTGCTTCAACAGACAGTCCAGTCTCGACGATGGCTGACTCTGCGGAAAAATCGTCACTGTAGGCGGTTGAGACATCCTCGGTCGTATTCGACGCCACCGTGTACACTGTCCCGAGTGCGATAAATGCACCAAAAAAGATGATCAGGAGGCTGGCGCTTGTGCTAAATCCCATTGCAGACACCTCCGTTCATGTTGCCACCTCAGCTGTTGCCGAGACACCTGAGGCCGTTGTCAGTGAGACTCGCGCCGGTTGGCTCGTCTTCGATACAGTAATTGTCACCGTTTCCCCGGGTAACCAGAGATCAGTTTTCTCGTTGCTGTCGACGCTTGCATTGGCTTCCCAACCCTGTGCAAGGCTGTTGTCAACCAGTAGGCTGGTGGCGTTCAGTGAGAGTGCCGTTGCACCTGTGTTGTTCGCTGTAATCGTCAGCTCATCACTGGGGTCACTGTAGTCTGTCGAACCCACGGTAATATTCGTATTCTTCATCTCCAGTGCTCCGTCTGTCTGGTCGTCTTGGGCGTCGAATACGCTGTTGAACGAATTATCGGCGGTCGTATACAACATCCCGAAGGCGATGAATAGGCTGAGGAAAATAATCGCCGCCGAGCCGCTAACGCTGAAGCCCATTGCTTCCACCCCCGTGCCCGAGTCCGTATGTAGCGGCCACGCCGTCGCCGTTTAGCTGGCCGATGTATTCCAGACTCTGCGTGTGGTGGTCAATTGTTAGCGAACCGGAACCCGTGCTGTCAAACCCTCTGAGATAAGACTGCAGGTCTTCGGCGACTTGCTCATCTACCCAGTCGATACTCTCGTAGTAATCGATTGCTTTTGCGGTGCCACGAACACCCGCCTCGTCGACGAGAAATTCGAGCCACTCCACAACGATAAGTTCAGAAGCGAAACCATCAGGAACCGTCGATAGGTACGGTTTTCCATCGTCTGAACTGCTCGTCTCTGTTCCGGTATTGTCAGTCACTGGCTCCTCGACAGCCTGCTCGGTTGTCTCTGACGCCGTCTGTTTGGTCGTCGTGGAATCTGTCTCCTCGGTCGTTGTCGGCTCTGTCTCTCCGGTCGTCGTTGGCTCTTGAGCCGATTCTGGCGCAGACTCTGGCTCTTCGACAGGCTGTTCGGTCGTCGGCTCGGTTGTTGACTCGACTTCAGTCGTCACCTCCGCTTCGCTGTCTTTTGTGGTCTCGGGTTCCTCTTCGGTGTCGGATTTGTCCTCTTCGATGACATCGTCGAACAGTTCATCGTCACCGAACTCGTCGTCACCTCCGCTCTCGTCTTCGAACGACTCGTCCATCTCTACACTCTCATCGAGGGAATCATCCACGCCCTCACTCTCGCCGAAGGCGTCGTCCATGGCGTCGCCTTCTTCCTCTTCGGCCCACTCGGCATCGCCCGAGTCGTATTCCTCCTTTAGGTCCTCGAACGAGGAGCCGCCCCCACCGTCGCCGCCGTCATCCGACTCTTGGGCTGACTCATCGCCAAAGTCAGCATCAGCTGCCGAATCGCTCATGTCGAAATCTTCCTCATCGAAGTCGTCCTCGAAACTTTCCTGAAACGCGTCGGCACTCTCGTCGGCGCTGGTACTGTCACTCTCGCCGAGCATGTCACCGCCTCCGGTGTCCATCTCCATCCCGTCATCTTCTTCGATGAGGTCATCATCGAAAAAGCCCTCTGCCTCGGCTTCCGCGATATCATCGTCAACATCACTTCCCTCTTCTTCTTCTCCGTCGTCGAACAGACCGAACGAACCATCACCCATGCCACCACCGCCACCACCCATTCCCGCGTCGATATCGTCGGCAAACGGGTTGACACCACGAGTCACCATCTCGTAAATATCAAGCAGTTTTCGGACGTTTTCTTCGACCTCCCCGACAGTTTCCGAGATTTGCTCGTTCTCGTTTCGGACAGTGTTGACTGTTGATGAGAGGCTGCCAACTTCGTTTTCGAGCTCGTCGAGGCGATGCTCAAGCTCGTCAACATTTCCGCCACCACCGCCGCCGCTACCACCACCCATATCGTCGAATCCGTCATCGTCAAGCCCGCCGAGGTCGTCGTCTTCGAGCCCACCAAGGCCATCGAGGTTTTCGTCATCGTCACCCCCTTCGTCGTCCATCAGACCGCCACCGAGGTCGTCACCACCATCCAGTCCACCGCCACCCCCAAGCCCGTCGCCACCGTCGTCTCCCTGTGATAAGTCACCGGCATCCCCTTCCTCCTCTTCAGACATGATCGACTCGAACATGTTACGGATACTCATCCCAGCAAGCCCACCAGAAAGAAGCACAAACACTACGGTCATTGTTGCAGCATCGGGCACAGCAGCCTGTAGCAACAACGCAGACACGAAGCTACTCATTACATATAAGATCCGCTCTCATGCCCTTGAATGTATTGTTTCACATATCATAACTGATAATAAATACATTTTTTCTATATTTATATGTAAATTCAACCTATATTCTCTGGAAAATGCGTCTGACGTTAGTTTCTCTGCCAGTCTGTCGAGAGAAGGTAACTATCTATCAATTACTGAAATTGAGTCTGCCGGCTGTCTGACGGGAGCGCACCAGCTCTTTTTGTCATTGGAGCGTTTCTCCGAAGAGATCCGTTATCACAGTGTCCTATCGTCTCGGTTTGCACTTTTGACGAGAAAATCCCCATCCACGGATTTGAGTTGGACTGAGCGTCCGTGGTCGCCGCCAACATCTTCGCCGACGAGCGAAATATTGTAGCCTTCGAGAGTTTCTTTTACTTTGTCGATATTCCGGTCGCCAATACCGGAGCCACCTTCAGAGAAGTCGAGCATATCGCTGCCGCCAGCGATTTTCGCCACAAGGTCTCGCCTGCGTGACCCAGTCGCTTCGAGTTCTTCTATCAGGAGCTCCGTTCCTGTATCTGCAAACTTCGCTGGCTTTCCGTCGTCCATCTCTTCGGCGACTGGGAGCATCACGTGAACGAGCCCGGCTGCTCCGGTTTTCGTATCGTAGAGGCCAACGCCGACACACGAGCCAAGCCCACTAGTGGTCAGCGTTGCACTGTCGGTTGTCACCTCGTACTCGGCGATACCGACCTTAACACGCTCTGGCTCTTCTTCCTGTGAGCTGTCTGTCTCACTCCCATCATAGACCTTCATGCTTAGAAGAGTTGGTCAACATTGGCCTCGGTCTGATCTGCCCTGTCAAGGTCAAGGTCATCCAGCGTCTCACGGAGTTCCTGCTCGTTCGGAAGTGCGTGAATCTTGCTTTCGAACTCTAGATCCTCGGTTTTCATCTTTGAATCGATCATAAACGCGTGACGCTGATGTTGCCCCAGTTGTGCTGCGAGTGGATCGAGGATTGCTTGCCCCATGTCATGGACTAACCGAGGCGGTGTGTGCTCAACCGACCGCTGTAGGACGTTGGCCCAGCCGTCGACGAACCCACTTGTCATGATGTTACCGAGTTCCTCGATTGCAGCTTTGTGCTTGTCTGTTAGCTCACTACTTTCCATCTCCATCGGCATCAGCCCCTCAGCAACGGTTATTGCTGACTGCTCGTCGAAGAGCACGAGTAAAAACCCACTTGGGATGCCGGTAAACTCTACTGCAGTCCCCACGTAAGTTTCCTCGCCGAACTGTTTTGGCACGTCCTCAATCGGTGCAAATGATATCTGTGAGACCTCTGCCTCCGTCTCGATGCCTGACATCATCTCGACGTTTTCGGCCGCACGCTGTGTCCCCTCGCGGGTCATCTGATTAAACGCAGCGAGTTTCTCAACAGGAATCGCATCGGCCTCTTCGTCCCGATGCTCGGACATCAGCTTCGTCAACGGCTCGTACTCCGGCACCATGTATATATAGAAGGAGACATTCTCTCCTTCCCACTGTATCTCACTGCTGAAGACGAACACCTGGTCGCGTTCGTTTGTGTCGGGACTTCCCGGCAGGATGTCTTTCCCTGTCCGTTCGATGTACGTTGGCGGCGAGTGGTCGATGGTGGTCCCCAGATACTCGGCCCAGCCGTCGATGAACCCACTCATCATGATATTGCCGATCTCCTCGACACTGCTTTGGGCCATCGATTCGTCTGCGTTCCCGCCCGGAACGAGCGCCTCGACGATTTCGGAACTCCGTTCTCGTTCGAAGATGAGCACTGTCTTGCCAGTAAGCGCACCTTCGAACCCGAACTGGACACCGACAAACTCGGTTTCTCTTCCAAACTCCTCTCCGAGGTCCTCTCTATCGACAAGTGAGATTTTCGTCACTTCGACTGTTGCTTCGATACCCGTCATCTGGGTCATCGAGCGTGTTGCTTCCTCCGCCCCCTCGTGTGCAAGTTTATTGAATGTGTCGAGCGATTGAACGTCGATCTTCATTGCTATGAGGGCACGACGTCTTTGATTGCCTCTATCACGCTCGGTTTCTGGAACGGTTTCGTGATATACCCGTCAGCCCCCGCTTTGACCGCCTCTTTCATTTTTTCTTCCTGACCAACGCTAGTACACATGATGACATTCGAGTTTGGGAACTCGTTTTTAATTTCGTCGGTTGCTTCGATGCCGTCCCGTATCGGCATCACAATATCCATCATAACTAGGTCAGGTTGCTGTTCTTTGAAGACCTCAACGGCCTCGACGCCGTTTTCAACCTCGTCGATGATATCATGGTCTTCCTCCAGAATCTCTCGAAGGAGGTTTCGCATGAATTCGGAGTCGTCGGCTATGAGCACTTCTGCCATGTCTCTCACCACATTGTACTGCGATGACGTAAATAAAACCTTCCCGGTAATTATCGGCGTTGATATCTCCCGTGTCTCGTTCTCAGAACTGAACACCGTCGTCAATCTCTTCGAGCAGGTCGCCAATGGAATCTTCAGGTGTCAGATTCGATGACTTGATAAGCTGATGGAGGCTTTCGGGCGGGTAGCGGACGGGAACGTTTGACTCCATTAGCAGGATGCCAAGAATCTCCTCGACAGGTGTATTGTTGTCGACCTGTTGGGCATACCAGAGCATAAGACTCTCAAAAATAGTCACGACATCGTTTGAGGCCATCCGGCGCTGGCTGGTCGACCCTTCGAAGGTGGCAGTTACGTCGAACCCGTACGTGGAATTACCGTTCTCAAAACTTGCCTGCAGCCACTGGTGAACCTGTTCCTGTGTCAGCTCAGTGTTTTGTTGTGGCTCGGATTGTTGTCGCTGTGACGGCGCTGAGCGTGGCTCTTGTTGGGGCTGTTCGTTCCGTGGTTGTCGCCGTGATTGACCACCGCCCTGTGGCTGTGTCTCACTGTGGCCTCGCTGTGTCTCTGACTGCTGTGTAAAATCTGACGGGTCATCGTCTTGCCGTGGTGACTCTGACTGTCTGTTACGCGAGTCCGATGATGATGTCTCCTCGCGCTTTGCCGGTCCGGGATCCGGCGGACCGTCGGGTGAGACGACGAACCGCCCCTCTTCGAGCTCCTCGACGTGTTCGCTTTTGCTGATGTCGAGTTCCTCGGGCGAGAGGATACGTCCCTCGTTTGCGGGACCCTCATCGATGTCGTCGAGGTTCTCGACGTCGTCTCCCGACCGATCAGCCATGACATAGTGTTTATTTTGAACGGACAAAAACGTGTCTCCGTCACAGGTCACTCTGTGATATCTGTCCGTAGTACAACACTGTTAACAGAGCAGCGAACTGCCTTTCGTCGACCACGCAAGTAAGACATATCTACTCATGGGTTGATACCACAGCCAGAACCTCGTTACAGGATCGTCAAAATACTGTAACAGACCGCGTAGTGGCTGTTCAGACGCTAATTATATTTCCAGCATCCTCACCGGCCAGCGAGTCCGGAACTTGGATGAACGTCACGGCCTGTGCGCCAACTTCGGTGGTAATGGTAATCTCTGAACTCTCACCTTCGTCGAGGCCTGGTGGGAGTGCACCCTGTCCAGCGATATAGCTGTCACCCACTGAGCTTCCACTTTTATCGTACACCGGGTAGGTCGTGCTGTTCAACGTATCGTCGAGCGGGATGACAATCTCGTAGCGGTCGGAGCTGTCGGTCATGACGATATCATCCTCGTTTTCGGCCTTGATGACATCCACCAAGAACTCAGCTCTGTTCTCGACGTTCTGGCTGGTCAGACCGATACTGTCCGGGTTCGTGTCCCCTTCTGCCTGTTTAGTCGATTCGTTGCCGACGACGATATTGGCAAACTGCTCGTCGGCGACGTACTGCATGGTGAACTGAGCAAGGTTGATGTCACCCGCTCCAGCGGCTGGTTGCACCCCAATCCGAAGGGCGTTAATCGTGTCGTCTTCGCTGACGTTCCCTGCCGTCGTGATGACAGTAAGGCTGTCGGCGACCTGTGAGGTACTCTCGGTTCCCGTGTCTTCGGCTTGCGTTTGCAGGAAGCCAGCAGTGTTGATGAGCACACCGGCGGCGATTGCGGCAACAAGCACCATCGCAATGAACACAATAAGGGTACCAATACCCACTTGTGCACGTGTCTCAGCGCTGTCTTGCCTGTCCATACTTAGTGAATTCATACGGGTTCACCTCAGAGGTTGACGGTTGATCCTTCGGAGTCTCCAGAAAGCGAGTCAGGGACCTGGAGGAACGAGACGGTCTGTGCACCGACTTCGTTCGTGATGGTCACCTCAGCGCTCGTTCCCTCGTCAAGCGGAGCCAGTGACCCTTGATCGATGTCGCCAGTGGTACCGCCATCGATATCAGCGCTTTCAATCGCTGCTTGCTCTAACGGAATAACAAGCTCGTAACGGTCGGAGCTGTCGGTCATGACGATATCATCCTCGTTTTCGGCTTTGATGACATCGATAATGTACTGCTCCTGTGAACTGGCGTTCCCGAGGACAACGTTTGAGGGGGAAACATCGCCTGCTGCCAAGCCCGTTTCTCCACTCTCGTTGCCAACGATGATATTGGCGAACTCGTCATCGCTCACCCACTGCAAGGTGAGTTGAGCGAGGTTCACATCACCGGCACCGGCGGCAGGCTGGACGCCCAGCCGGACTGAATTGATTTGGTCGCTGCCACTCACGTTGCCAACCTCGGTGATGACTTTGAGGTTGTCGGCGACCTGTGAGGTACTCTCGGTTCCCGTGTCTTCGGCTTGTGTTTGCAGGAAACCGGCAGTGTTGATGAGCACACCGGCGGCGATTGCGGCGACCAGAACCATCGCGATGAACACGATGAGGGTGCCGATACCAACCTGTGCGCGTGAGCGGTCAGTCGATTCGTCCGTGTCGAAGAGTAGTTGTCTCATATGTGTTCACCTCAGAGGTTAACGTTTGAGTCCGCGGTGTCCCCAGAGAGTGAGTCGGGAACCTGCAGGAACGAGACAGTCTGTGCGCCGACCTCGTTCGTGATAGTCACTTCGACGCTCTCACCCTCATCCAGTGCCTCCAGCGAGCCCTGATTGAAGTCACTAGTAGCGTCTCGTTCTGCGTCGCCAGCTGCTGCTGGGGCTAACGGGATGACAAGCTCGTAGCGGTCGGAGCTGTCGGTCATGACGACATCGTCCTGGTTTTCGGCTTTGATGACGTCGATGAGGTACTGTTCACCGTTACTATTCACGGTGCCATCAGTGTCTTCTAGGACAATGTCACCGGGTGCGACGTCGCCAGCTGCAAGCTTGTTTTGTGAACTTTCGTTACCAACGATAATATTGGCAAACTCGTTGTCACTCACCCACTGCAAGGTGAGCTGGGCGAGATTCACATCTCCAGCACCGGCGGCGGGCTGGACGCCCAGCCGGACTGAATTGATTTTGTCACCCTCGCTCACGTTGCCAACCTCGGTGATGACTTTGAGGTTGTCAGCGACCTGTGAGGTACTCTCAGTCCCAGTATCCTCGGCCTGTGTTTGCAGGAATCCGGCAGTGTTGATGAGCACACCGGCGGCGATTGCGGCAACAAGCACCATCGCGATGAACACGATGAGGGTGCCGATACCAACCTGTGCGCGTGAGCGGTCAGTCGATTCGTCCGTGTCGAAGAGTAGTTGTTTCATATGTGTTCACCTCAGAGGTTAACGTTTGAGTCCTCGGAGTCTCCCGAGAGTGAGTCGGGGACCTGCAGGAACGAGACGGTCTGTGCACCGACTTCGTTCGTGATGGTCACTTCGACGCTCTCACCTTCTTCGAGCGGGTTGAGTTCACCGAGGAAGGAATCACTCCCATCTAGCTCATCACCACTAACTGTCTCATTGGCCAGCGGGACGATAATCTCGTAGCGGTCGGAGCTATCAGTCATCACGATATCGTCCTCGTTTTCGGCCTTGACAACATCGACGAGGTACTGCTCACCGAAGTCTCCATTAGTATCTTCGAGGACCACATTTCCTGGCCTGACGTCACCAGTTGCAAGATTGTTTTGCCCACTCTCGTTGCCAACGATGATGTTGGCGAAATCATCATCGCTCACCCACTGCAAGGTGAGTTGAGCGAGGTTCACATCACCGGCACCGGCGGCGGGCTGGACACCCAGCCGGACCTGGTTAATCTGGTCTCCACTACTCACGTTGCCAATCTCGGTGATGACTTTGAGATTATCGGCAACTTGTGAGGTACTCTCGGTTCCCGTGTCCTCGGCTTGTGTTTGCAGGAAGCCAGCAGTGTTGATGAGGACACCGGCGGCGATTGCGGCAACAAGCACCATCGCGATGAACACGATGAGGGTGCCGATACCAACCTGTGCGCGTGAGCGGTCAGTCGATTCGTCCGTGTCGAAGAGTAGTTGTTTCATGTGTGTTCACCTCAGAGGTTAACGTTTGAGTCCGCAGAGTCTCCAGAGAGTGAGTCAGGGACCTGCAGGAACGAGACGGTCTGTGCACCAACTTCGTTCGTGATAGTCACTTCAATTGTCTCCCCCTCGTCTAACTCTTTGAGCGTTCCCTGGTCGAAAGGACTAGTTGTGCTCGATTGGTCTATATCACTGGCATCAACTGCGGCCGCGGCGAGTGGAACAACAATCTCATAGCGGTCGGAGCTGTCGGTCATGACGATATCATCCTCGTTTTCGGCCTTGATGACATCGACGAGGTACTGCTCGCCGTTGTTGTATGTACCATTGTCGTTCTCCAGAACAACGTTGCCGGGTGCAACGTCACCTGTCGCAAGCTCGTCGGCCCCGCCACTCTCGTTGCCAATGATGATATTAGCGAACTCGTCTTGACTCACCCACTGCAAGGTGAGTTGAGCGAGATTCACATCTCCAGCACCGGCAGCGGGCTGGACACCCAGCCGGACTGAATTGATTTTGTCACCTTCGCTCACGTTGCCAACCTCGGTGATAACTTTGAGGTTGTCGGCGACCTGTGAGGTACTCTCGGTTCCCGTGTCTTCGGCTTGCGTTTGCAGGAAGCCGGCAGTGTTGATGAGCACACCAGCGGCGATTGCGGCAACAAGCACCATCGCGATGAACACGATGAGGGTGCCGATACCAACCTGTGCGCGTGAGCGGTCAGTCGATTCGTCCGTGTCGAAGAGTAGTTGTTTCATGCCTGTTCACCTCAGAGGTTAACGTTTGAGCCCTCGGAGTCTCCCGAGAGTGAGTCGGGGACCTGCAGGAACGAGACGGTCTGTGCACCGACTTCGTTCGTGATAGTCACTTCGACGCTCTCACCCTCATCGAGTGCCCGCAACTTCCCGTTGAAATCACCGCTATTGAAGTTGCTGTCAGCTGTGTGATTGAGTGGGACAATAATCTCATAGCGGTCGGAGCTATCAGTCATCACGACATCGTCTTCATTTTCTGCCTTGATAACCTGAATTCCGTACCGCTCTTGCCCGTTCTCTGGGACTCCTCCAGTTCCGTTCAGAACCGCAATGTCCGTTGGGTCTGTATCACCGGAAGCGGTGCCACCTGCATCGCTGCCGTCGCTGGTATCATTACCAACAATAATGTTCGCAAACTCATCGTCGCTCACCCACTGCAAGGTGAGTTGAGCGAGATTGACATCTCCAGCACCGGCAGCGGGCTGGACACCCAGCCGGACTTGATCTATCTTGTCATCCGCACTCACGTTACCGACTTCCGTAATAACTTTGAGATTGTCGGCGACTTGTGATGTACTCTCTGTCCCAGTATCCTCGGCTTGAGTCTGCAGGAAGCCGGCAGTGTTGATGAGTACACCGGCGGCAATTGCAGCAACAAGCACCATCGCAATGAACACAATAAGCGTGCCAATTCCAACTTGGGCACGATTGGGTTCCGTTTCTTTGTCGTTTCCTAACATGGTTTATCTGTCTGGGCTCTACCAGACTTATCTCATCATCTCCTAGCCACCCTAATAAGGGTGTGCTCCAAATTATCGGTATTGAAAATAGATATTGGGGGTAAAATACGATACTTCAATGACTGATAATCTTCTCCGAGATGGTAAAAAACTGGTCCTTAGGGCCTGAAACTCTAGATACTGGTAAATATTTATTGCAGTAATTCTGACCTCCTTCTAAAAACAGAATTTTGATATTGATAACTTAACTCTGGGGTCCGATTATGAAAGTGTCTAGTTCAGCCCTGTGGGTGGTGGTCGGACTAACAATAAAAAATCAGCTTGCGTGTGGGCGCGCTGGAGAACAATCCTCGCTACTCGTAGACGAGTAGGCTATAAATAACGAACAGAAAGCCGATGGTAAAGAAAGAACTCTTGACGAGCAGCAACATCTGTGCGTTCTCAAACCCACTATAAAAGGCACTGATGAGTGTCGCCGCGGCACCGGCGACAGCCAGCGAGAATCCGACGGCGAGGTGAAGCATTGCTGTCCGTGCTGTCTGAACATATGCACGCACCGCCATTCCAACCATTGTCAGGCTCGCAATGATAAATACGAGCGTCACCACAGCATACAGGAGCTCAATTATTGACGCCACTGGTACTGTATACTGTCCCACTCGTCTTAAATCCACTTACGTGAATATTTTCGTTGATAATCTGCTATAATTCTCTCGCATATCAAACTCATTGGCATTGCAAAAACACAGTACAGTATTAGAGCCAGAGTGGGACAGCTAGCCCTCTGAAAGAGTCTTCCACGCCTCGTCGAGGGTATTTGTCACCTCAGAGCGTTCCTCAATATCGACAAACAACTCATTCTCCTCAAATTCGACACGGACTGCCTCGACGTTTCGGCGATACACCTTGATTCGCCGTCTGTCATCCGAGAGAATATTATCGTGAAGCTCGAGCAAGTTGTGTTCGGTGAGTTCGTCGATTCGCCGATAACACGTAGCGATAGGAATATCAAGCTCATCGCTCAACTCTTGGGCCGAACGCGGTTCGTCTGTTGCATCAAGTATCTCCGCGCTGTATTTGTTCCCAAGGGTCTGTAACAGATCCACTGATGACATTTATTATCAAATTATAAATTACGAGAACCATAAATCTATCGGCAGCCGTATTGGTATATTGAATCACCCGACGAAGCCTCAAATCTGGCGATATATTCGATATTAGGCCGTAAAACTATCGTTTTTGTACGCAATAACGAAAACCAAACATCGATTTCACCACGTTACAGCGGTGAGTCGTTGTCGTTCATCATAGAGAACGCGCTGGCATTCTCGTGAACTGTGATACCGTTTCCTTCCAGTATCTCCATCGGGAAAATATCTGTGTCAATATTTTTCTTCCGCATTTTTGCAACCCACGCGTATCGGTTGACGCCGGAGTCGGTTGGTGTCTGGAGTAGGAAAATGTTCCCATCGGTCAGGAAGTTCTCCAGTCCGATGTCGGTCTCAGGGAAGACGGTGCCTTGCTCGTTGGTCATCAGCGTGGTAAGATTGTTCTCACTGAGAATATCTGTGAACTTCAGCAGATACGTCCGCTTCTCGCGTTCGCTGTCGAAAAATAGTTGGAACATTGTTAGTGAGTCCAACACGAGTCGTTCGTAATCGTCTCCGTCAAGTTCGCCAAGCAACAGTTCGAGCGAGGAATTGAAGTCATTTTCCCGCAACAACTCTTTTTTGTCGTAGATTTTGATGTTACCTTCTTCGACGTGATCTCCCCAATTTTCGAAGCCAATTGACTCTGCGGCCTCCCGCAGGTCTTGTTCATTTTCTTCAAACGAAAGGAACACGCCTTTCTCATCAAACTGTTCGACGCCGTTGTAGATGTACTGGAGACCAAGAATACTCTTGCCTGCTCCCGGATTCCCACTCACGAGCGTTGTCGAGTTCTTGACAATACCTCCGTTAAGAATTTCGTCGAGTCCATCAATGCCGGTTTTGGTTAGCTCCACCATAATCTAATAGTTGACTGTAGTGCCCGCGGGCGATAAAAAAGTCCCTGTTTGTTAAGCCCTGTGTACCGCTGCAGGGTCGACCCAGATAACGTACTTTTCTCCCTCGCTTTTGATGACACCGTAGATTGCTTCGTCATCTTCCGCAGGAGACTCGTCTACGTCGTCGTCATCAACCTGTACAACTTGATTGACCTCGTCGACGAGCCACCCTGCTGCAGCTTGGTCGTTGACAATCTCAGGGTCAAAGACAATGATGCGAGCTGGCTCTCGGTCCGAATCAATGTCGAACACTGCCTTGGGGTCCACAATGGAAGTCGTTCGCCCACGAAGGTCCATTACCCCTTGAATGTGTGGCGGTGAGTTCGGAACTGTGGTTAACTCACCAATATCCACAATCTCTGTCACATAGTCGATACTTACGCAGTACGTTTCCTCCTCGAGCTTGAATTCGAGAACCTGTCCGGTCGTTTTCATCGATTGTGCTCTCCTCTCTGTCGTATTGTCTGTCGAATCTTGTTCGCCTGTGCTGGTCCTGTCGACCGGTTCACGTAGGAAAAAAGTTGGTGCAGGGTAACTTAAATCTGCCCACCAGACTATCATGATTGATTACAGCGCCGGAGTCTTTATTTAGATACTTGCCGCAGTACTGAGTGTGAATGCAGCGAAGTGACCGTTGTCCGGGTGCTGTGTGCGCTTCGACCGGAAGCGAAGTGGGGAGACGAGTAAGAGAGGGAGTGTCACAACGGTATTCCAGCAGGTACCCATAGATGTCAGGAACACGCGCTGTGGTCTCAGACGACTCGCATTTCATGCGGAGTGTCATCACTGACATTCTTGAGGACGGTGGTGTCGAGGTTGTGGCACAGGCTCGTAACGGGGTAGAAGCCGTCGACGCCGTAACCGAGCACGAGCCAGATGTGGTCACCATGGACGTCGAGATGCCAGAGATGGATGGTATTGAGGCGGTCGAGCAAATCATGGAGACGCGACCAACACCAGTGTTGATGTTGTCAGCTCACACCGACGATGATGCCGACGTGACATTCCGTGCACTCGACAAGGGTGCAGTTGACTTCTTTACCAAACCCGGTGGAGAGGTCTCGATGGAGATGTCTCGGCTCGAAGATCAACTCGTCGAGATGGTCACGTCGGTTGCTAATGTGGACTTCTCAAAAGAGAACAAGACTAGCGCCGCTCCGACGCCCGACGAACCAACGTCCCAAGAGTTCGTCGACAATCCAACACTGCTTATTGGCTCGTCGACTGGCGGACCGAAAATGGTCGAACGCGTCCTCTCGACGCTACCGCCTGCGGCTGGCTTTCGTGTTCTTATTGTTCAACACATGCCAGACGGCTTCACCGAACGGTTTGCAAAGCGGATCGACTCCCGTAGTGAGTACGATGTCAGTGAGGCATCTGACGGGGACCGTATCGGCGATGGTGAGGCCCTCGTTGCTTCTGGTGGTAAACACATGGTCGTCTCGAACTACCGTAGCGGGCGGCTTCGAGTGAAACTGACAGAGGACCCACCAGTCAACAGTGTTCGGCCAGCTGTCGACATGACCATGTCGAGTGCCGCAGAGGTCATACGGGACCCTCTCATCGGGGTTATCCTCACCGGGATGGGAGAAGATGGGGCTGCAGGCATCAAATCCGTCAAAGCGGTCGACGGAATCACGATTGCACAGAACGAGGAGACTTCGGCTGTGTTCGGTATGCCAAAGCGCGCTATCGAGACAGGATACGTCGATGAGGTCCTCGCTATCGACGACATCGCGGACGGTATCATCCGTGCTGCACGGCCAGACGAGCATGGGACACAATCTGAACAGTAGCACCAGGGAACACTTATGAAACGACAACAAGAGGTGAACTAACGATGGACGACCAGTACCTCGATGCGTTCATTCGGGAGAGCGAAGAGGAGATAACGAAACTGAACAACTCGCTGCTGGAGTTGGAATCTGATCCAAACGCACAGGAAGCGATGGACCAGATATTCCGGACAGCACATACGCTGAAAGGTAACTTCGGCGCAATGGGATTCGACGATGCGTCGAATCTCGCGCACGCAATGGAAGACCTCCTTGACGAGATGCGCGAGGGCAACATGAGCGTGACATCGGAGGTAATGGACCTGATCTTCGCCGGGGTTGACCAGATTGAGGCTATCGTCAAAGAAATTGAGGAAGAAGGCGAAGCCTCACTAGATACGTCGGAGACTGTCTCCCAACTTCGGGCTGTCCTAGAGGAAGGAACTAGCTCCGTTGATACCGAAGAAAATTCCACCACTGGGACCGACAACAACTCTCAGGAAGTCGACCTTTCTGCCGTCGATGTCGACAAAGAAGAAGTAAGCAGTCAGGTCGTTCATGCCGTTGTCGACCTCGGGGACAGCGATATGCCCGGTGTCGACTCGATGTTCATTCTTGAATCGGTCGAAGAAGCGTTCGATATCATTGATGCGATTCCCGACCGCGAGGACATCGAAAATGGTGATTTCGAGGATGCCTTTACGCTCTTGCTCGACGCCGATGACACTGGTGCAGTGGCTGACGAGTTGGAGGCACTGGGTCGTGTCCATGACGCTGCTGTCGACAACGTAACAGATGAAGTCTTAGAGGAGGAAAACAGCGTTTCACTGACTGGCTCGACTGACGAACACGAGGTTGACGAAATCAAGTCTGTCAGGGTTGATGTAGACAAGCTTGACGACCTTCATGGGCTGGTCGAACAACTGGTCACCAGTCGTATCAAGCTCCGGCGCGCCGTCGAGGAGAACAATCTTGACTCTGCGAGCGATACGCTGAACGAACTCGACAAAATCACGGCAAACCTCCAGAACACCGTGATGGATATGCGACTCATTCCGTTAAAGAAGGTCGTCGGTAAGTTCCCTCGGATGGTGCGTGACCTCTCGCGTGAACTGGACAAGGAGGTGAACTTCGAAATCGAGGGCGAGGACATCGAACTTGACCGGACAATCCTCACCGAAATCTCCGACCCACTGATGCATATCATCCGGAACGCACTCGACCACGGTATCGAGTCCCCAGAACAACGGGTCGAGGCAGGCAAACCAACCGAAGGACAGGTCACGCTGCGTGCGTCCCGGCAACGTGACCATGTCACAATCGAAGTGGCTGATGACGGTGCTGGTCTCGATGTCGAAGAAATCAAACAGACCGCAATCGAGCGCAATGTCCGCTCCCCTGAAGAGTTAGAAATGATGGACAACTCGGATATTTACGATCTGGTTTTCCATCCTGGCTTTTCGACGGCAGAGGAAGTGACCGACACCAGCGGGCGTGGAGTTGGGATGGACGTTGTCCACGATACTGTGACTCAACTAGACGGGTCGGTCGATGTCGACAGTACACCCGGCGAAGGCTCGACCGTCTCTCTCCGACTGCCGGTGACCATGGCAATCGTCAAAGTTCTGTTCGTGCAGGTTGGCGACGAGGAGTACGGCGTGCCTATCAAGAACGTCGACGAAATTACGAGTGCAGACGAGATGAAACACGTAAACGGGCAGGAGGTCATCAAACACAACGAAGAAATTTATCCTGTCATCAACCTCGGCAAACGGTTTGAAGTGCCCCGACGGGCCACCGCTGACGGCGGTGTCGAGGGTGGCGAGATGCTTGTCCGCATCCGTGAATCTGAGCGTCAGGTAGCGTTACGCTGTGACGCGGTCAACTCTCAGGAAGAAGTCGTCGTCAAGCCACTTGAAGGCATTCTCAGTGGTACGCCCGGTCTTTCCGGAACGGCTGTCCTCGGCGACGGCAATATTGTCCATATCCTTGACGTGGTGACGCTATGAACCGAGGCGACGACCGTTCGTTTTCCGACCTGCTTGAGTATATCGAACAGAACATGAACTTCGAGTCCGGGTTCTACAACGACGCGTACCTGGACCGACGGATTACCGCTCGGATGCGGCGTACCGACCATGACGACTACAAGACCTACCAGCGCTTGCTCAAGAGCAACCCTGAAGAACAGGAACTCCTGTTAGATTCCTTATCGATAAATGTCACCGGCTTTTTCAGGAATCCCGAAGCGTGGGAGAAACTGCGGGAGGTCCTGCGTGACCTTACTGAGTCGAATCGTCGTGTCAATATCTGGAGTGCCCCCAGTGCTGACGGAAGAGAACCGTACTCGCTTGCGATGCTCGCACTGGACGACGATGATATCAACCAGCGCCGTATCGATATTCTTGGCACCGATATTAACCCGGATATCCTCGAAACTGCACGGCGTGGGGTCTACGAGACATCACAGACGAGTGACATTGCAGAGGAACTCGAACCACTGACTGACTATTCGCCGTATATCGACAAAGATGAGAACCGTTTCGAGGTCCGCGACCGCGTCAAGGATTTGGTCACCTTCGAGCAACACGACCTCATTCGGGGCGAGTCAAAACGAGACTTCGACCTCGTATTGTGTCGCAATCTACTCATCTACATTGATGCCTCGTACAAGGAACCGATTTTCGAGACGATACGGAAATCGCTCCGTGACGGCGGCTATCTTATGATTGGTATGACAGAGACCCTTCCGACGGTGAGCCGCGAACATTTCGACCCCGTACACAAGAAACAACGCATCTACCAGCGTACGTAATTCATGTCCCTCTACGAGTACGAACGAAACGGTAACGCACAAGAAATAATCCGCACTCTCAACTCTTCGGAGAACACGAACATCAGGGAGCGCGCAGCAAAATTGCTTGGTCGGTTTGAAGAACACGATGACAGAGATGATATCATCCGCGCATTGATTACGACCGTTAACGAGGACGATTCCGACGCCGTCGTTGCTGTGGCGGTCGACTCGCTCAACAATCTCGGACAGGACGCTCTCACGCAACTGATGGCGACGATGGCCGATATTGAGTTTGAGGAAGGGGCGGAGTGGGTCCGCGCCAAAGCATTCATGCGCGGGCTGTCAGCCGACATCCCCGAACTCCGGATGGCTGCCGCAAATGGCCTCGGTGAGCTTGGTGAGGGTGATGCTGTTCCGGATCTTATCGAGCGGTTCCGGGACCCTGATCCGCGTGTCCGCGCTCGTTCTGCCCGGGCAGTTGGCCTGATAACTGATGCGCGAGCAACTGATGGTCTCGAATCACTGTTGAGCGACTCAAAACCAACTGTCCGGCTCGAAGCTGCCGAGTCACTCGGGCGAATCGGGAACCGGCAGGCTCTCTCTGCGCTGTTACAACTTTACGAAGACAACGACGAACGCGTCCGTCGTATCGCAGTCAACGGGTTTGGGAAGTTCAGCAACGACAGTCCGGTCGAATATCTTGTTACCTCGCTTGCTGACGACTCTGCGGCTGTCCGTCGGACAGCCGTTTTCTCGCTTATCGAGTTGCTATCGAACGTCCCGACAGAAGAGAGCCATGAGATACGCGAGACGGTCGTTGATCGGCTAGCGGCAACTGAGGACGGTACTGTTGTTACGCCCCTTGTCGAAATTCTGGAACAGGGGACACAACCCTCACAGCGGCGGAATACGGCATGGCTTCTTGGACGTGTACTTGACGACGAGTCCAACCGCGATGCCGTCGATGCACTGCTCGTCGCACTCGAAGACGGTCAGCAGATGACCCGACAGTTTGCGGCGACAAGTCTGGCCGAAATCGGCGGCACCTACGCCGAGGCAGAATTACTCTCACTTGCAACCAACGATGAACACGACAGCGAAGCCAGAGCACAGGCGCTGTTTACGCTCGGAAAAATCGGTGACGAAGAGACGGCTCGTGAGATAGAGAACCTGCTCGACGACACAGATGATCAAGAGGTTCGAAAACGCGCTTTCTCCGCGCTCTCGAAACTTGGGGGCCGAACCGGCAACACGTCGGGGTAGCGTGACGAGCCACCGACTCCCGAAAGCAGATAAACCGGGCTGGCGTAGCCACGTCTATGCTGCTGGTGCTGTGTGTCGACCTCGATAACGACCTCGGACGCAAAACTGGAATGGAGACGCCGGTAATTGGCCGAGAGGAAGTCCGAAAAGCAGCAGTCGCGCTCGCTATTGCTGACCCAGAAGACAGTGACGTGAACGTGTTGTTTGAGGGGCTCCATCTCATTGACTCAATCGACGATGAGGAAATCGAGGTCGCCGCAGTTGCCGGCATCGACGGTCGTGAGGTCGAAGCTAACCGAGAAGTCGGTAACGAAGTTGACCGCGTGCTCGCTGAACTCGACACGGGTGAGGATGTGCGTGCTGTCGTCGTTACTGACGGCGCACAGGACGAGTCGGTGCTCCCAGTTATCCGCTCGCGGGTGTACATCGATAGCGTTCGGCGCGTCGTTGTCCGGCAGGCACAAGACCTTGAATCAATGTATTACACTATCAAGCAGGTGCTTGATGACCCCGAGACACGGGGGACACTGCTGGTGCCACTAGGTATCCTGTTGCTTATCTATCCACTGACGATTCTCGCCAATCTCGTCGGTCTGCCCGGGACCGTGTTTGGGTTTGCGTCGGGGTTACTGGGGCTCTATTTGCTTGCCCGTGGGTTCGGCGTTATGGAGTGGATTGACTGGGTGGTCGAGCGCGTGCGGACGGGCCTGTTTACCGGTCGAGTAACGTTAATCACCTCTGTCGTTGCCCTCGCGTTGCTCGTTATCGGTGGGGTCGGCGGGATGCAAGAGCTCGAAGCAACGCGGGAGGCCACAACGCAGTCGCTTGGTGTCGTCGAAGTGATTGCCGCGCTGTTGTTTGGTTCGGTCCAGTGGTTCGCCGCCGCTGGTGTCATGAGCAGCCTTGGCCGCGTCACTGACGAGTATATCAGCGGTGAGTTCCACTGGCGCTATCTCAACGCGCCGTTCTATATCGTCGCTATCGCTGCTGTGCTCTCGGGAGTGAGTGGCTTCTTCCTCGATGAAGCCTCGCTTGAGTTCCTTGCGTTTATGCTTACAGGCGGGACATTGCTCGGTGTCGCCAGCACCCTCTCGTTTGCCGTTGCCGAATCGTGGACACAACGACAATCACAGATACAACAGTAACGGCTCTATGGAAATCCAAATCTCTATTTGTGAGAAGTTCGGACTCAAACGCAGGGGCGTGTAGCTCAGCCCGGATAGAGCGTCGGACTTCTAATCCGACGGTCGTGGGTTCAAATCCCATCACGCCCGTATACTGAAGAGCAGTACCACCGGCCCGTGACGGCTGAACCGACGGATACATTATGCAGCCGTAGCGACGATGTTCGCTTATGCCGACCCAAGCAGACGACTTGAAACAGAACGAAGCGACTGTGTAACCTCGGCCGGATGTGGTAATCCAAGACGGTAACGCAGGCGGTCTTGACGCTTGAATGGCTCGAAGATGGATGGCTCCTGTAGTTCCCACACCTGCGCGCGGTCACCGATTCCATACTGCTCGAATAATGCGTTCGCTGCCCGACGCCCCGCTTCGTTGGCTGACTCCATTGACGCCAAATCCGAGTTTGTCCGAACGTAATCGCTGGCAACAACGAGGTTGTCGATACCAACGTTGGCTGGCGGTCGATTCTTGAGCGAGCCGACCGTGTTGATGAGCAGTGGTGACTGATTTGTAACGCCACTAGTACTCTCGACAATTGCCGGGTCGAGGAAGGTGTCGACGAGCATTTCATCGCTGAGACGACTTTCCTCGGTGTTGAGGTGGGTCTTCAGTTGTGCCCATATCTCGGATTGTATCTCTTCGCGGGTACACTCTCGTGCCGGTTTACCGTGGAGGATACCCGGTGTGTCCCAATCTGAGGCAATCACCGAGAGTACACCCTCGACTGCGTCGGGACCGCGTCCTTCAATATCATACTCGGGCCAGAACTGGCGCTGTGAGATGGAAGTCAGCGCCCAGGGGGCATCAGCATACACCTGATGACCGCGCGAGAGCTGTACGTCTTCGGTGAGATAGAACTGAACTCCGTTCATCCATGCGGTATCGAGCCGGTCGATGTCCGAGAGCTCGGGCGCGGCCGCCGCCATCTCTGACGAAACGAACGACGGCGCGACCTCGACGGGGACCGCGAGTACGAATGCATCGGCGCTGATCCGCTCACCATCAGCGAGGACGAGAGTATCGATACGCTCGCCGCTGGCCTCAAACGCTTGGGCTGGCCGTCCTGAATGTAGTGTAACACCATGTGCATCGAGATAGTCGACCCACGGCTCAATCCAGGCTTCGCTCGTCGGTGCATTCAGAATCTGCTCGGTCGGACGTTGTGGATTCATCTGTCCGAACAACAGTTGCGTATAAATTGAGCCGACTGTCCGCGCGCTCCCGACTTGAGGGCGCAGGGCAACCAGTGATTGCACGGCGTAGCCGAGCCGGTCGCGGAATTCAGGCGACCGGTTTTCAGCATCGATAAACTCCCACCAAGACACTTCATCGAGTTCCTCTTCACGACGACTCTCACACGCTGTCAGTAGGTACAGTAGCCGTTCGAGCAAAAAAGCCACGTCAGTCCGCGGGAGGTCTTCTGCAAACGCTGGCCGCGCAGCGTCGAGCCAGCCTTGTATCGAATCAGGGGTCGCACTGCTTGCGACACGCTCTGGCCCGTCGACGGCGGCAATGAGTGTCTGCTCGGTTTCGACGAGGTTGTCGGCAACGGTGCCGTTGCCGTCGGGTATCCGTTCCATCGTCTCGAAGACGTGGCGGTAAAACGCTGGAAAAAAGCGAAAGCCGTGCTCACCATGGAGCGGGTTCGGACCATCGGTCGCATCCATCGACCGTGCTTTTCCGCCGAACCGGTCGTTAGCCTCGAAGACAGTGACATCGAACCCGCGGTCGACGAGTTCGTGTGCTGCTGAGAGGCCGCCGATGCCACCGCCGACGACAGCGATTTCTGGCATTACCTCCGTTACGACTACTTGTGTATAAACGTGGGACCTAACTGAGAAGCCTCTCTACTGTTGGTCTATTCAGTGTAATATGCTGGTCACCATCGCAGTAGACAACTGCACGATTTCAGTCTGCCCGTCTGTCTTGTCTCTACCCGGCGTAATTGCTTTTTTCTCACCGTAGCGAAAACGCGCGTGTACAGTTTTTGCATAAGAGAATAACGCTTATGACTGCCGATAAGCTATCTATGGGCGCAACGATGACTGTCACAATTAAAGACTTCTATGCCGACTGGTGTGGTCCGTGCAAGACGCAGGACCCGATTCTGGAGGAGCTTGAAGAAGAGTACAGCGATGTCACATTCGAGAAAATCGATGTAGACGAGAACCAGGATGTCGCAAACGAGTATCAGGTCCGTTCGCTTCCGACACTTATCGTCGAGAACGATGACGGTGTCGTCGAGCGGTTCGTCGGCGTCACGCAGGCTGACGATATTGAGGACGCGTTCGCGTCTGCCGACGCCTGAGTGTCCTGTTCTCTTAGAGTCCCCGGAACGAGACTCAAATAACAGCAGTGTCCTTGTGTCGTGAGACAGGCATATCAGGATACACCACGTACTGCGACCATGAGCGACGGGGACCGACTGGCTCGCTTTCTCCGGACGAAGCTACAGGATGTGGGCCGCCAGTACGAGGAGGCCAGAAGCGAGTTCTACAGAGGGATGTACGAACCGCCTGAGGACCTGCCGACCGATAACCGGGGACGAGTGAAGCTGGTTTGTCGACGACACGCCGAAAAGCGAGCTGTCAACATTGACGGTGGCGGTCGACCCGCCTGCTACGACGCCGACCACCCCGACTGTGAAAGCTGTGTCGAGGATATTGAGGCGGATCGTATCGAGACTTGGTAAGGGTTGCGTGTACAGCATAGCCCGCGCCATTTGGCAAGCCAAGCCGCCGTTGCTGTCCCACGACCGTAATCGGTAGGCTTCTTGCCGCTGAAAACACCATATGAGCGACGGCAGCGAACAATCAACTCTCAACGCCCTCGGCAAACAGGAAGGGTGGCGTGTCGAGAACCACGCCGCACGCGTCCACTACAGCGGTGCGACCGACCGCTACAGTATCGAATACTACCACCCCAGCGACTGTGTCCTCTACTGGAAGGTACCTCCCGAAGAAGTCGACGCGGCAGCTGTCCCGGTTGCTCGGAGTAACGTTCCGGCACCGCTACGGGAACGAATCTGTGAGGACCTCGCCGCTGCGGGAATCGACCCTGCTGTCGAGGAACGGTCACTCTGAGGAGGACAACCCGACGGTATCGCTCGCTGAGTACTGGAAGCGTATCCGTCAGTATAAAGCAGACAGCACCGTATCCGTCAGGCATGAACTTTCAGGAGGCGGCAAACTTCCTTTTCGATTTACAGCGGTTTCCGTCCCGTCCGGAGACCGATGCCACGGTCGCGCTCCTCTCAGAACTCGGGGAGCCACATGAACGCCTCGACTGCGTACAGATTGCTGGGAGCAACGGGAAAGGGTCGACCGCCCGTATGGTTGAGTCAATCTTGCGGGAGGCAGGACTCGATGTCGGTCTCTACACCTCACCACATCTTGACGATATCCGCGAGCGCATCACAGTCAACGGCCGACAACTCTCTGAGCGTGCGCTCGGTGAGTTTATCGAGACAACACAGGAGTATATCGTCGACTGTGCTGCACACGGTGACGCGCCAACGTTTTTTGAGACAGTTACTGCGCTTGCACTCTGGGAGTTCGACCGCCAGAATGTTGACGTCGCAATCCTCGAAGTGGGTATTGGTGGCGAGAAGGATGCGACAAGCGTCGTCGATCCGGTTGCCAGTGCGGTCACGTCGGTCGCGCTCGAACACACCGACTTTCTTGGCGAAGATGTCGAAACGATTGCGCGAGACATGGCACATGTTGCCCCGACGGACCGACCACTCGTCACGGGTGTCGAGGGTGACGCTTTCGGGGCAATCCAACCGATTGCTGGCGACACTGTTCGAGTTGTCCAGCACGACGATGGAGTGACTAACAGAGAGTCCAAAAAAACGGTAACTGTCGACTACGGTGGGCGAGTCGGCATCGAGGGCGAGGTCAGTATTGACGGCGGCAACTGGGATATCGATGCGCGGCTCCCACTGCTCGGTGAGCATCAGGCTCGAAATGCTGGGGTTGCGTCTGCACTTGCACAGCAAATCGAGACGGTTCACGAGACATCTGTCTCGGAGGAATCGGTCGCTCGCGGCCTGCGGAACGCCCATTGGCCGGGTCGGTTCGAAATCATGAGACAAGACCCGCTTGTCGTTCTCGATGGAGCCCACAATCCCGGTGGCGCTGCTGTCCTCGCCGAGACACTCTCGGAGTTTTCCTTTGACTCGTTGCATCTGGTCTTCGGCGCGATGGCTGACAAACCCCATCAGGAGATGGCTGCAGCCCTCGACGTGGCAGATACTGTCGTCACCTGCGAACCAGACAGCGACCGCGCTGCCGACAACGACGCACTCGCTCAGGCATTCACCGAAACGACTGACGCGACTGTTACGACCCGCACAGACGTTGCTGGCGCAGTCGGCGACACGCTCGAATCGGCCGGTGACGAGGACGCAGTCGTCGTAACTGGCTCGTTGTACACCGTTGGCGAGGCTCGAACACTCTGGAGTCGGACCTCTGTGCCAAAGCGTGCGGACTCGGTCCAGACAGCGGCGTCGCTTCTCGAAGACACCCATGTCACCGAACCCGGTGTATGGCGGATGCAAGAGAACGCAGTCCACCGCCTGCTCAAGACCCGCGTCCAACCCCGACAGGCCCAGTCCCTCAAAGAAGAATTACTCTCGCTTGGGGGCGAGTGTGCTGTTTCGGGGCTTACTCACCACAAAGAGAAACGGACTGTCGTGTTGATGGGGACGATGGCCCAGTTCCAACGCCTCTGTGACAAACTCGACGACCAGCCATACGGCTTGTCACCGCTGGCTGATGAGATTCGCGAGACGCTTGGGATTGGAACCGAGCCACCAACTTATCCGTGGGAGGGTGACACAGCAGTAATGGGGATCCTGAACGCGACACCAGACAGCTTCCACGATGGTGGCGAGTACAAGGCTCGTGAAGACGCAATCGAGCGGGCAGAGGAGATGGTTGAGGCGGGAGTCGATATCGTTGACGTAGGCGGTGAGTCGACTCGTCCCGGTGCAGACCCGGTCGACGCCGAAACCGAACGCCAGCGGGTTGTCCCAGTCATTGAGGCGCTTGCTGAGTCTGATGTGTTAGTCTCAGTCGACACCCGAAAGGCAGGCGTCGCTCGTAGTGCACTTGATGCGGGGGCGGACATTCTTAACGATGTCTCTGGGCTAGAGGACCCTGAGATGCGCTTACTCGCCGCAGAATACGATGTGCCTGTTGTCGTGATGCACTCTATCGATACGCCCGTGGTCCCTGAACGCGATATCTATTACGACGACGTTGTCGAGGATGTTATCGATGAACTCACCGAGCGAGTGCTACTGGCTGAAAAGGCAGGTCTTGACCGGCCACAGATTATCATCGACCCGGGGTTGGGCTTTGGCAAGTCCGCCGCCGAGAGCTTCGAGTTACTCGACCGCTTAGAGGAGTTCGCCGGCCTTGGCTGTCCAGTGTTGGTCGGCCACTCTCACAAGTCGATGTTTGGCCACGTCGACCGCGATGCCGACGAGCGCTACGAGCCGACCATCGCGGCAACTACACTCGCCGCCGACCGCGGTGCGGACATCGTCCGCGTTCACGATGTGGACGCCAACGTCGCGGCTGTCGATGTTGTCGAGGCCGCACGGAACGGAACCAACGAACAGTGAACTATGGAATTGGTCGACCCGTACGGTGATAGTGAGACAACTCATCGAGTTGTTACCCGACTGAACCCACGAAAAGATTGGGACGAAGTGGGGCAGATTCGGGTCGAGAATCGGGTCGTCGAGGTTGTCATGGGATACGGGGACCGCGTTCACGTCCGGCTCTCGGCCGAAACGGAGGAACTCGACCGCATCAAGCAACGGCTTGCGCGGGCAGAGGAAGGGACGCAGTTGTTCCAGACCTCGGGTCCCGAGTACTACGCGACGCTTCTCGAGGACCGCGACCTTGTCAGGTCACTCCTCGCGGTCGACCCGGACGACTCCGACGCCTGGATCGACCGCATGTTCAACGTCGAGGAGTTCGCGGTCGTGGACGGCGAGGTGTGGCGCTACTGGTCGGTCCCACACCATAGTCACTGCCGGCGTGTCAATACGGCTGGTCGCGATCCACTGTACGATGCCCTTGTCGCCGAACTGGCTGGCGTTCCCGGGTCGGCGCTGGTTCCTGCCGAGGGACTCGCCTCCTGGGGTGTAAAATCACACCGGTACGAACTGGCCTGGGATGCACTCCGGCGACATGAGACCGACAGCGAAAGAGTGAGGCGGTTCGAACTGACTCGGCTTCGGCGCGTTTCCACGGTGTCTGACCGGCCAGTGCTCTCCTGTGACTGGGAATCGTCCTCGTCGGCGTCGTGGCTCGACCGACTTGCCCGGTGGGTACTTCGCTCCGAATCGGCGGACCCACCACCGCGGGTCCCGTTCCCGGACAGCGAGACGATGGGTTCGGTGCTCGATGGCCTCAGAACGCTGAAACACGACCTCGGATACGAGTTCACAATCGAGGGTCGCACGTCTCGGGACGACCGTTCGTAGCCTTCCCAGCGGCTCTCATTGTTTCCGATACAACTCAAGATACTGGCTGACGACGGCACTATGATCGTACTCTTCCCATACGTCGTCGGTCGTTAGGTGTGGGTACTCCCCGGCGTCAGCAATTGCGTTGGCAATCTGCTGTGGGTTGGTGACGCCAAAGCCGCGCTCATGGTGTTCGACGAGTTCGTGTGCGCTGGATTCGGCCTGATACTGGACGATGCCAATACAGCCAGCCGCAAGCGCCCACAGCAGTTCCGTCGCGTACTGTTCACGGCTTGCCGTCTGAACAAACGCGTGAGCACCGCGGTAAAGACTCACCCGGCGTTTACGATTACATTCCCCAACAAAGCTGACACGGTCGTCAATACGAAGCTTTGTGGCTTCGTCTTCGTACTCCTCACGGAGCGGCCCATCGCCGATGATGGTTGCCTGCCAGTCGCGCTCTCTGAGTTCTGCAAGTCCGAGCAAGAAGTCGTCGAGGTTTGCCGTCTCATCGAGTTGATGGGCATAGACAAGGTCGACGCCATCTGCTGGTTCAACCGTCTCCGTTAGCGAAAAGTCGATACTTTCGGGAATAACGGCTGTGTTCTCATCGGTTGCTCCGCACTCCCGGACGTTCGTGCGGACGAACTCCGAGGGAGTGATGATACAGTCGGCCTGTCCAGTTATCGACCCCACATAGCGGTCGTCCGCGTCGAGTGTTTCGGTCCCATACCATTCGACGACAACAGGGGCACGTGCGAACTGTCCGCCGGCCAGCGCGGCCAATACCTGTTGGGGTGGGAGCACTGCCGCATGAATCACGTCCGGACGGTACATCCCTAGCAGTGCAGGCAGACGCGTACAGAACGAAGCGGGTGAGGTACCGTAACTCACCGCACGGTACCGCACTCCATCGACGACGAACTCGTCGCGGTAGTCATCCCACCACTGTCCACAGAACACCGTCACATCGTGGCCACGGTCGGCGAGCAGCCGAGCAATCTGTTCGACGTGTCGAACACTCTCGGCGTCAGTGTGGCGGGTCGTTTCGAGTGCAACTATCGCGACACGCATACTCGTCGCGTCGGTGCCGGCAGTAAAAAACCCCGCCCATCCGCCGCCATCGTTTGGCCTCATCTCTGTCGGTAACCTCATCCCAGCTACCTCGCGTTCAGCCGGTATCGGTTCATTATTAATGCAGGGGGAATGAAGAGCACCTAACGTGAAAGGACAGGAGTGGTACCAGGCCGAGGACGTTGCCGAGGCCTACGATGACAAGCGGTTCTCACAGGGTGGTCGCCTCATCAACGACCGCGAGAAGCGGGCAGTGTTGCAGGCGGTCACTCCGGTTGAGGATAGCAAAGTCCTCGAAATTGCGTGTGGAACCGGGCGCTTTACGGCTATGCTTGCAGAGCGTGGTGCGGATATCGTCGGTCTCGATATCTCGGCAGCGATGCTCCAACAAGGACGCGAACGGGCGCAAGCTGCTGGCGTCGACGGCAAACTAGAGTACATGCGTGGCGATGCCGCTCGGCTTCCCTTCCCGGATAACCACTTCGATACTGTTGTGGCAATGCGGTTTTTCCACCTCATGCACGAACCAGCGGAGTTCATGCAGGAAATGCAACGTGTCTCGCAGAATCAAATTTTCTTCGACACGTTCAACCGGAAATCAGCACGGTCACTGTACACATGGGCACTCCCAATGGGGTCGCGGCTCTACTCTAACTCGGAAGTTAGAAACCTTCTCGACGGCGCTGACCTCGACCTCGTTGCCGCGGAACACGACTGGGTGTTCCCGTATGGGTTCTACCGCGAGTTGCCAAACGTCTTCGCATCTGGTTTCCGGACAGTCGATAAAGCTATTGGGAAGACACCCGCTGGTGGCCCGCTTGCGTCTGTCTCGTATTGGGACGTTCGAGTGTGACACATATCGGACCGCAGAGACGTACATTTATGCGGGCTCTTCCCGTAGATTTAAGCGAAGCGACGGATGTCATTCGAGAACTCCAAAGGAGAGACGTTCCTCTATGAACTCGCCCGCGCCGGTGAGACGACCAAACTTATCGGCTACATGAAACGGGGGTCCAGCCCTGTGGTCCGCCAGCGTGCCGCCGAGTTACTGGGTGATTTTTCGGACCTTTCCGAAGAGCAGGGCCGAGAAGAGGTTATTACCGAACTCATTGTAACAGTCCAGCAGTGTGACGACGAAGACGTCCGTTCACAGGCTGTCGACTCGCTGGTTCGGTTCGGTGACGAACCGCTCAAACGGCTTATCAACCGTTTTGCGGATTTTGATGTCTCAAGCGCACCCGGATGGCTCATCGCCGAGAACCTTGTCGAATGGCTCGAAATGGACCGACCGGAGTTCCGACTGGTCGCCGCGACAGGCATTGGCTGGTTTGGTGGCGAGGAGACGTTGCCGGCCCTTGTCAGCGCGTTTACTGATACTGACGCGCGCGTTCGCCTTCGCGCCGTCCGGGCGTGTGGCTCTATTGGTGACGATCGCTGTGTCGAGGCTCTTGCCACACGACTGACCGACCCCGACACGCGGGTCCAGAAGGAAGCAGCGAGCGCGCTTGGTGCACTCGGGACGAAAAATGCCCTCGATGCACTCATCCCAGCAGCCAGAGATGCCGACCCGGAAGTCCGCCAGATAGCCATCGAAAATCTTGGCCAGTACGGGTCGATTGAACCTCTTGTCGTGTTATTACGAGCACTTGAGGACGAATCAGGCCCAATCCGTCGAACTGCAATCATCTCGCTCATCGAGCTGTTCGTCCAAGCACCGTCGGACAAAAGTCATAAGATGCGCTCGACGATTGTCGAACAGCTGGAAGCGTTGGAGTTGGTTGACGTGGTTCCACAGCTCGTTGATATTCTGAACGAAAGCGAGCGGTGGGCTATCCGACGCAACGCCATCTGGCTCATCGGCCGACTAGTTGATGAAGCTGATCCTCAAGTACAGGAATGTCTTATTGACGCACTGGACGACGAGGACGACTCGACGGCCCAAGTCGCGGCAACAACGCTGGCCAAACTTGGCGGTAAAGACCTCGAAAAGCGCCTCATGATGTATCGGCAACGACAGGAGGGTGGCTCAGAGCCATGGGTCCGGACGCAGTTTGTTCTGGATAAGCTTGGTACTGACCCTGGCGCTGAACTCGTTTCGACGGGCGTTAATTACACGTACGTTAGTGAGCCCGAGGATTACTCTGAGGATGACGACGACGGTGCACCTGACACCTAGAGACCGCCCAACAATCAGTTACCGCTTGGGGCTTGTGGCCCGGAGACGAACGTGTTCTCGGTCGCGTCAATCCGTAGGTCGAACATCTCTTCGAGGACGTTTGCACTTCCTTCGTATCCCGAGGATGGGTCAATATAAAAATGTGAGAGGGCGTTTGCATCTTCGAGACGGTTGGTGAGAATGTGCAGGAACTGGAACACTTTTTGCAGGTCGAACGTCTCGACTAAGTCTGGGAGGATATCGAACCCACAAGAGATTCTGCCGTCCATCTTCTCTTGCTCGCTCAGTACACGAGAAATCGTCTCGCCCAGTCCTGACAACCCGAGTTGCTTGTCGAGTTGGACGACCTCTATTGGCAGCGAAGAAAGCTCTTCTTTTGGCATCGCTTTGAGTGGTTGATCATTCGTAGTTACAACGACAATCCAGGCGGGCAGCTCCGAAAGTTCTTGTTGGAGTAACTGTATCCGCCGCACAGCGTTTGTCGTGACCAACACAATAATATCGCCCGGTGATAGGAAATGGATACGGGCGTTGTCCGCGCCGGTCCCTTCGAGTGGCGCGGCGACCATTGCACTTCCCACGTAGCCGAAATCTTCGGCGACGTGAACGCCCGACTCCATGAGTGCCTCAACATGCTCGAACAGATGCTCTTTGTAACTGTTCAGCGCACGCGAACCATCTGTACTCTGTTCAGTCCGCTCACAGTATGGGCACGACCATTGGAGTTGCATTCCTCCGTCGGAAATATTGTGTCGGTTGTGCTCGACGAGGTGCTGTTTGACACGGTTGGCGACTTGCTCCCGTCGTTGCCCCCACGCCGAGAAGTCACAGTGACGACACCGCCAGCGATAGACCATTCACATGAGAAGATGTGACGAACCGTAATAAAATCTGTACTATTTGAGCGAACTCAGCCGAAATTTTCGACCTTTGCGCCGTCGGGTTCCCCGCCAGCGCGCTCGATAGCGTCCATCGCATCGTCGAGGAACTCAGCAAAGCCGTAGACAAACACTTGTGTTGTCTCGATATCTCCACTCAACGTATCTAGGCTGGCCCGCACAGCCGTCGAGAGCGAACTTTCACTGTCAAGCACACGGACATCGCCACCGTCTGCGGTCAGGGTCTCGAGTCGCTCCCTGTGGATTGGGTCGTCATCACGGTAGACAACGGCTGCTTCACCGCCGTCGGTCAGCGCGCGCTCGGCAATCCCGACAGACGGGCCGATACCGGGTCCGCCCGCAATAAGACAGACTTGGTCTTCTTCCTCGTAGTATGCGTTCCCGTAAGGACCCGACAACACGAGCTCGTCGCCAGCACTGAGAGCACGCAACTGGGGACTGACCTCGCCGTCTGAATCGATACCGACGGTCATCTCGAACGTATCCTCGACGCTGGGTGAGGAAATAGTATAAAATCTGGATTCCTCGTCGCCGTCAACAGTAAGTGTGACTTTGATGAACTGTCCGGGTGCCGCATCGAAGTCGTCAGGCGACTCGATATCGAGCGCGATTGCGTCTGGCCCGACATCACGAACTTCGTTCACCTCCGCAGGCGTTTCCTCCATACGCGCTTTTCCGGTGAGAGCATCAAGGGCGTTTCGCTCTTCGGGGGCTTTCCTTACCGCTCGGCCTGACGATAAATCAGGTTGCGCTGGATGGGGTTTGCACCTTCGTAGATAACCGGCACACGAGCGTCACGGTACACCCGCGATATTTTGTTTTCTTCGAGGACAGACCGGCCCCCGTGGAGTTGCATTCCCAACTCGGCGCACTCGGTTGCGGCTTCTGTTGCCCGGGTTTTAGCCAGCGCGGCCCAGTAGCCAGCGTTGTCGTTGGTTTCGACCTTGTCGACGGCCCGCCATGCCAATGCACGTGCAGACTCGAATTCGAGGCGCATATCCGAGAGGTCGTGTTGGACAGCCTGGAACTCGTCGACGGTCCGGCCAAACGCTTCTCGGTCATGAACGAACGACGAAGCTTCCTCAATTGCGGCCGCTGCGAGGCCAAGACCGTGGCCAGCTACGACGGTTCGCCCGTGATTGAAGAACTCGGCGATCATGTAGAATCCGGCCCCTTGTGTCCCAATGAGGTTCTCCTCGGGAATTCGACAGTCGTTGAACGTGATATGAGCCTGCTTGGAGGCACGGTAACACATCTTTTCGGGGATATGCTCGGCCTCATACCCCGGCGCGTCAGTCGGGACGATAAACACGGAGTAATTGCCATAGCGGTTGTCGGGGTCGTCGCCAGTTTTGGCGTAGACTGTCATCCAGTCGGCCTCGACACCGTTCCCGACCCAGTACTTCTCGCCGTTGAGGACCCACTCTTCGCCTTGCTTCTCGGCCGAGGTTGACATCCCTGCCATATCGCTACCGGTATCAGGTTCGGAAACCGCCAGCCCAGAAATTTGTTCATTTGCGGCGACTGGCCTGAGATACTCATCTTTCTGCTCATCGTTTCCGTGTTTTTCGAGAATGTTTGTTCCGAACTCGGCGAGTTGCAGGCTCAGTGCGATACCGGCGTCGGCACGATAGAACTCCTCAGCGATGGCAAGCATCTCGGACAGCGAGAGGCCACGCCCGCCGTACTCCTCGGAGATAGATTGTCCAACGAGTCCCGCTTCCATCCCCTTTTCGACAATCTCCCATGGGTACTCACCGCGCTCGAAGTACTCCTCGGCATTCGGTTCAATATGCTCTTTGGCAAATTCTCGCGCTTCTTGTTTGACAGAACAAGCCTCTTCTGGTATGATGCTCGCATCGAGCAAATCCATACCACCACTAGGGGCTCATCGCTCTTAAATTGCGAACCACTAGACCGGCTTCGTCACCTCTTTTACCTGTTATTCAAATGTCTTCAATTCCGATTTCTCTCTTATAGAATCGGACGTATGGTCAGTCACAGCGGTTCTACCGGGGTATTGAATGAACAATCATACAGGACGTGGCGCGCGATGACAGAAGGTTTTTTCGTCCGGCCACCAGAGTGAAAAAGTAGCATGCCAGAAGACCTGAACTGGGCCATCGGCGGTGAAGCCGGCGATGGAATCGACTCCACCGGGAAGATCTTTGCACAGGCGCTCTCACGCGCCGGCCGGCACGTCTTCACCTCGAAGGATTTCGCATCGCGAATCCGAGGCGGGTACACTGCTTATAAGGTACGGACGTCAGTCGACCGCGTCGAGAGTGTCGTCGACCGCCTGGACATCCTCATTGCGTTGACCGAGCGGACTATCGACGAAAATATGGACGAACTCCACGAGGGGAGTGTCATCATCTACGATGGCGAACGGACCACGATGCAAGACGTGGAAATCCCCGACGAGATGATTGGACTCGACGTGCCACTCAAGGGCCTCGCCGAGGACGCTGGCGGTGCCATCATGCGCAATATCGTTGCGCTCGGTGTTGCCTGTGAGGTTGCTGATTTCCCCATCGAGAATCTCGATTCGGCGCTCGAAAAGCGATTCTCCGACAAGGGACAGTCTATCGTCGAGAACAACTGCAAGGCAGCGCGCCTCGGACAGGAGTATGCGGCCGAGGAGTACAATCACGAGTACGACTACGACCTCGAGACAACCGACGAAGATTATGTCCTGCTTAACGGTGACCAAGCCATCGGGATGGGCGCAATCGCCGCAGGCTGTCGGTTCTACGCTGGCTACCCGATTACGCCCGCAACTGACGTGATGACGTATCTCACCGGTCGTATCGACGAGTTCGGTGGCAAAGTCGTTCAGGCCGAAGACGAACTCGCCGCAATCAATCTCGCGCTTGGGGCTGCCCGTTCGGGTGCACGCGCGATGACTGCCACATCGGGGCCGGGAATCGACCTGATGACAGAAACGTTTGGACTTGTTGCAACAAGCGAAACGCCGCTTGTCATCTGTGACGTGATGCGCGCTGGTCCATCGACAGGAATGCCGACCAAACAGGAACAGGGTGACCTCGATATGGTGCTCTACGGCGGTCACGGCGAAATCGACCGCTTTGCGGTTGCACCAACAACGGTCGCGGAGTGCTTCTGGAAGACTGTCGAGGCATTCAACCTCGCTGAAAAGTACCAGATTCCGGTATTCCTCGTCTCTGACCTTTCGCTTGCAGTTACCGAACAGACGTTCCCGCCAGAAGCGTTCGATATGGATGAAGTCGAAATCGAACGGGGCAACGTTGTCGACGAGACCGATATTGACTCTTGGCTTGACGAGCAGGGTCGCTTCCAGCCGCATTTCTCGACTGCTGATGGAATCAGCCCGCGGGCGTTCCCTGGCACCGACGACGGTGCACACATGACAACCGGTCTGGAGCACGACGCGCTTGGTCGACGGACGGAAGATACTGATGTCCGTCTCGAACAAGTCGAAAAGCGCCAGCAGAAAGTTGAGACGGCAAAACAACGCGAAGACTGGGAGTGTCGTGAGTATGGCGACACAGACGCGGAGACACTAGTCATCTCGTGGGGGTCGAACGAAGGACCCATGCGTGAGGCACTGGACATCCTCTCGGAGCGTGAGACCGATGTCCGATTCCTCTCAGTTCCGTACCTGTTCCCACGACCAGACCTCAGCGACGCGATTGAACAGGCAGAGACGACAATTGTCGTCGAATGTAACGCGACTGGTCAGCTCGCCGACGTAATCGAGCACGATGTTCTCGAACGCGTTGAGCGAATCAACAAATACAACGGCGTCCGCTTCAAGGCGGACGAACTTGCAAACGAAATCGAGGCAGTACTCGCCCCACAGGAGGTACAAGCATGAGCTCAGACGTTCGCTTCATTGACTTCAAATCGGACAAACAGCCGACGTGGTGCCCCGGGTGCGGTGACTTCGGCACCATGAACGGCATGATGAAAGGACTTGCCGAAACTGGCAACCACCCTGACGACACGTTCGTTGTCGCAGGGATTGGCTGTTCGGGCAAAATTGGGACGTACATGCACTCGTATGCACTCCACGGCGTCCACGGTCGCGCCCTGCCTGTCGGCATCGGTGCAAAACTCGCTAACCCCGAGCTTGAGGTAATGGTCGCAGGCGGTGACGGTGACGGGTACTCCATCGGTGCCGGACACTTCGTCCACGCTGTCCGGCGCAACGTCGATATGTCTTATGTTGTCATGGATAACCGTATCTACGGACTGACGAAAGGCCAGGCGTCGCCGACCTCTCGCGAGGACTTCGAGACAGCGACGTCGCCTGAGGGAACCAGCATGCCCCCAGTCAACCCGCTCGCGCTTGCGCTGTCTGCGGGTGCGACCTTTATCGCACAGTCGTTCTCGTCGGACAGCCAGCGCCATACCGAAATCGTCAAAGAAGCAATCGAGCACGACGGCTTTGGTTTCGTCAACGTCTACTCGCCGTGTGTCACGTTCAATGACGTCGACACCTACGATTACTTCCGAGACAGTATTGTTGACCTCGGCGAGACCGACCACGACCGCCACGACAAGGACGCGGCTCGTGAGAAGGTTGTCGAAGCTGATACCGAGTACACGGGTGTTATCTACCAAGACGAGAACAGCGTCCCGTGGGAAAAACGCGAAGGCGTCGACGAGAACATGGCGGATATCCCCGAGGGCGCACCTGAAGGTGCAATGGACCTCGTCCGCGAGTTCTACTGACTCAAGTCTGTCACTCCTTGTATTTTTCAGGCCGTAACTTCGCTCTCGGTACGCTGGTCTGACTTTGTTTGTTCACCGGACGGGACAGCAACTACGACCGTGGTTCCTCGCGGGTCATTGTCCGTAATAGATAGCGTCCCGCCCATCTGTGTAACTCCCCAGTAAACGGCCCAGAGTCCGAGGCCGCTGCCGTGTTGAAGCTGGTCTTCTTCGCCGGCGTCGAGAACTGCCCGTTCGTGTTCAGGAATACCGGGCCCGTTATCTGAGACGGCAAGCTGAAGCTTTCCACTGTCGGTCATATCCCCTGAGATGATGACGAACGGCTCCTCACTGTCGTTGTGTTTAGCGGCGTTTTCGACAAGTTGGGAGAGAACAATCTTGAGCGACTGTGCGTCGACTGCCGCGGTGGCATCTGATGGTAATGAAGTGGTAAGCTCGACGTCTGGATACGACAGATTGTTGACTACTTTGTCGACAACCGGTGCCACCGCTATGGACCCGTCGATGTCCGACGTGCTCATCATGTTCTCGATATTGCGTGCACTCTCGGCGACCCCAACCAAGTTCTCGGTCGTTTCGATTATCTGCTCTGCAGCACCCTCGACATCGCCGCCATCGCTGATGAGCTGTGCTCGTCCGATAATACTGGTTGCGTTGTTCCGGAGGTTATGTCGAAGAACACGGTTGAGTACTTCTAGTCGCTGCTCTCTTGTCTGGCGCTGTGTCACATCACGGAATACAAGGACAGTACCGCGTCGGAAGCTACTGTCGTCGGTGACCGGTGACTGTGTCACCTCGAACTGGCGAAGACCGTCTACTGTCTCTAACTCTGTTGTCTCTTTTTTATCGAGGTTGTCCGTTGTGTGGTCAATGACTGTCTCAAGAGACTGACCGACAGCAGTCTCTTCTGTGGTATCAAAGGTTTCAGTGGCAACGCTGTTCAAGCGGAGCACGTTGTCACTGTCGTCGGTGATAACCACGGCGTCGGTCATCGAATCGAGTGCGCGGTCTGGGCCGACGTTTCCGGCTGCAGGTGAGGAGTCAAATAAGCCAAGCGGGCTCACTACAAGCCCTGCGACGATGCCACCGGTCGCGTATCCTGCGGACAAGACGGCAAGCCCAGCAGCAGCACCGTAGACCGGTGTTATCTCCGGAAACAGGAAGTTTCCGAGCCAAGGCCATGCCCCGATGAAAGCAATAAGCGCAGCGAGCCGGTTGTCGAGGTGTTCGTACCGGAAGACGTTCACCGCTACAAGCCCGACCGCGAAGATGACGACACCAGCAGTATAGTAGAGCCCGACTCTATCAAATGTCGTTGCAGTATCGAACACACCACTCGGGAGCGAAGCGAGGGCATCCAATGGAACGTCTGACCCCGGACTCTGTGCGGGTGTCCCGAGGATGACGAGTGTGCCACCAATAAAGCCAAGCACCGCCGGTGTCATAACGGCGATTATTCTGGCACGGGAGCCACGAAGCGTGATGCCGTAGTACTCAAAACTGAACGCAAGCAACGCGAGTGGAATCGAGAGGTTCGTGAACAGCCAGATCAGTTTGTTTGTAACTCCTTCCCCTCGTGTAATGCCGAGGCAGAATGCGGTTGCCCCCAGTAATACGAGCAGCGCACTGAACGACCGGCCGACCGGCGTTTGCTCTGACCGGTATATCTGAGCAGCAAGTGCAGTTAGTCCGACTCCAGCGACGAGAATTACTATCTGGCTGACGACCGTTTCCTCCACCATACCATGGTATTTATCGGCAACCCATATACCTATTATTCAAAAACTGTTGTAATTCCAGCTAGGTTCTCACCGAAGTCAACTATATCCACACCTTACAGAACTTTCACGAAAAAAGCCTCGCCGCTTTAGGACAGGGATGAAGCCTACAACTGGGTATCCTCTGAACTCATAGCCATGAGAGGGTATTCAATACGAAACTGTCTGGGATATACACTGCCAGCAATCACCAAGTCGCCTTGACAACTACTGAAAACAGTTAAATGCTTAGCTGAGGTCTAGCACTCTTTGAGGTTTTGGGACAGATTGCTTTTCTATATATCATTATTTGATTTATATCTGTAACAATACTGCTTACAGCTTGAGGTATCTCAACGATAGACCAGCGTCTTGGTACAGCCAATCTGTGGCTTTTCCAGCCCGCTATTTTACGTTCTCTACAGGGTAGGTGTTATCGAACAGTTCCTACAGAGGATGGTCTCGCTGGTAGCGCCGAATTATCTGCTCAATTAGCGCCCGGAGTAAGAACGAATTCGTACCAAAGATGAGAAGTCATCTCTTTGGCTCGGATGGTCGACACACCCACCCCATCCTCATTTATACACGCCACTGTATCGATTACACATGTCGTCGAAGCAACTCTCCATCAATGATGTTAGAGTTCAAGATGCTGGATTTGCTCTCGCTGGGCTTCTGTCTCTTGCTTTCCTTATTCCAGTGCAACTCGTTTCCATGATTAGTTTCGACGCAACCGGACTTGACACGGTTACACCCAGTTTCATCTTTATGATTGTTGTTCCTGCAGTACTTCTTAGCTCAGTTCTTACCCTTGTTGCTCGGTGCCTCTACACCGGTAGAACGACCCGCTTCATCGCTGTTGTTGTCTTTGTCTCCTTCACCGCTACTACTGCTTATATAACGCAGTTCTACGGGGTCTGTGGGCCGAACTGTTGAGCATTCTCCCTAGAAGTTAATGCCGACTACATCCACTGACAACGACGCTTGTTTCTTCGATACGCTTGCACTGAACGATTGATGTTTATGAAAAATATTAACAGCAACTCATTGCTGACGTTCTCGTATCGGATCTTGGCACAGCTCACATCGCCAGAGGGGCTATTACTGTCGAGGCCATATCTTGCCTATGCCGACTAGAGCATTGTTGACTGAGCGCGAACGTGATGTTTTGGGGCAGCAGGCTGGGAACAGCGCCTACCGGTCAACAGTTCGTAGTCGAGTTCGCAATCGACTCAGTGAACTCGAAGCTGATATTGATGTACTCGCGACACATGAGCCTGAGCTATACGAGCAACTCTGTGAGGCCGTTCTCGACGAGCACTAACTTCCAGTCCGTCGGTCACAGTGACTCCACCGCCTTCGGGCGCGCTGGTCTGTTCTCAGTATACACGGCTCGCCGCGACGGTGACCCCAACAGTAGTGACGTAATAAGCCGGCTGTGAGCAAGGAACTGTCTGCTGTCAAGACGCTTGGTTGGACAAGCCAGTCTAGAGACGGTTTGTTGCTGGCGGTTTCTGTTGTCCGCTTATCCCCACGTCTCCTAGGGGACGTTTTTGCCAATCCTTTGAAACAGCTTTCTGGGCGTACCGCGCCTTTGACTCTGGGCGATTCGAAGATACTCCCAAACAATCCTTACTGAAACAGTCGTTCGGAACTGGTCTGCAGACAGCAAAATAAAAAGTGGTATCAGGTCGAACCGGGGTGCCTCTGACTGCGCCTCAGACTTGGACTACCCAAAGAAAAGCTCTGCGATGGCGGCCGTACCTACGTGTTCTTGGTTAAGTGGGGGCACGTATTGGGTGTCTCTCTCAATCGTCTCTCATCTTTCTGACTCGACTCCAACCTGCGCAAGTGTCTCCGTGATTCGCGTCTTAGCCGCGTATTCTCTGTGCCTCTTGGCAAAATACTGCTGTGTGCGCTCGACGGCCTCTTGTTCTGTGATAAACTCTATACCGGTATATGAAACATCGGTCAGAACGAGTGGCGCAGGCGGGGCAGGGCCGATACCGTCCGGCCCTGAAAGTGCATCCGGCGCAAGAACTCGCTCGAGAAATGGTAGTTCCCTGCTTCCACCTGCAATCTGTCGTACCAGCGTGACGGCTCGGCGGACAAACTGACGGGGAAAGCCACCGGCGCGGAACCGGAGTATAAAACACGAGTCGTCACAGTCCAGTTCTGCGAGCAGAGTCCGTTCAGTCCCAGCCTCATCAACTGTGAGATTATGGAAGTCGTGTTCGCCTGTGAGCCTATCGACTGCTTTCCGAGCTAAGTGTTCGTGCTTGTCGGCTGCGTAAAGGAAGTACGTATACTCCCGCTCGGTCGCATCGTGGGTGGCATGGAAATCTGTTGGGACATCTGTATATGCCCAGGCTTGCACTGTTTCAGGTAGTTCGCTGTTGAGCGCCCGTGGTGTGAGCCACTCTGGTGCGTCGAAGGCAATCGTCTGTGCTTTCGCTGAGACACCGGCATCGGTCCGACCGGCAGCGGCGTATCCGGGCGGCACCTCGCCGTCAGTAACGCCAAGGGCGGTTAGGGCAGCAATAAGTCGGTCCTCGACGGTGTCAACGTCAGGCTGTCGCTGGAAGCCGTGATAGGGCTGGCCGTCGTATGCGATACGATAGGCGCGCATGGGCTGGTTTCGACTGGCATGCCCCTTAGCATGTCGCATGCGGTGACCCAGTGGAAGTCTCTGGGCACGTACAGAGTAGAGTGTAAAGTATAGATATAGACAATAACGTTACTTATCCATATTGAAACAGTGTCCCTGTCGGAGTCGGAGCATTCGCTACTAACACCGACACAAACAGTACACCACAGCCCATGTCACTCCAGTAGCGACTCGCCGGTCATCTCCGGTGGCTTTGCCAGCGAGAGGAGGTCGAGAACAGTCGGTGCGATATCTTCGAGTGCACCACCGTCTCGTACGTTCCGGTCTCCGTTGTCGTTGGCATCGGAAACGTAGACGAACGGTACTGGGTTTGTCGTATGGGCGGTATGGGGGTTTTCTGTTGTTCCCATCTCATCGGCGTTGCCGTGGTCGGCCGTAACAAGCACATCAGCCCCAGCAGCCTGCATCGCATCGACGAGCCGAGCGAGTTGTGTGTCGACGGCCTCGACGGCAGTCACAGCCGCCTCGAAGTCGCCGGTGTGACCAATCATATCCGGGTTCGCGTAGTTCAACACCACCACATCGGGGTTGTCATCGTCGATAACTTCGATAGCACGGGAAGTCACGCCGGCTGCGCTCATTGCCGGCCGCTCGTCGTAGGTCGGCACGTCCGGGCTCTGGACGATTTCTCGGCGCTCGCCTTGGAACTCGACCTCACGGCCGCCGTTGAGGAAGTAGGTAACGTGGGCGTATTTTTCGGTCTCGGCAATACGGAGCTGTGTTCGCCCGGCGTCGGCGAGCACCTCTCCAAGCGTCTGTTCTGGCTGGATAGCCGGGAACGCGATGGGGAGCTCAAAGTTGCTATCGTACTCTGTCATGGTCACGAAGCAGGCTTCGGGCGGGCTAGTCTCGAACGACCAGACCGGCTCGATGTTCCCGAGTAGCCGTGTCAGTTGTCGGGCGCGGTCGGCCCGGAAGTTGACAAAAATAACGCTATCTTCTGCCTGTACGGACGGACGACCCTCGACGAGTGTTGGCTCGACGAACTCGTCGGTCACGCCACGCTCATAGGACTGCTCGATTGCTGTGACTGCCGATGGGGCGGTGTGAGCTGCTTTACGATTCACGATAGCGTCGTAGGCGTGCTTCGTTCGGTCCCAGTTCTCATCGCGATCCATCGCGTGGTAGCGGCCACAGACAGTCCCGACACGGCCAGTTCCGGCGTCTGCCGTGTAGGATTCGAGTTTGCGAAGGTACTGCTTGCCACCTGTGGGTGACGTATCTCGCCCGTCGGTAAACGCGTGCGTGACCGCCTCTACGCCGTGCTCGCTGGCGAGGTCGATGAGTGCCTGAATATGTGATTGATAGGAGTGGACGCCGCCATCACTGAGCAATCCAAGCAGGTGGACACGCCCCCCGTTATCGTTGGCATACTCGAACGCTGATTGGATGGCGTCGTTTTCGTCAAGTGGTGGATCAGCAGGCGCATCAAACGTACTTGTCTCACCACGCCAGCGAGCAATAGCATCTGTGATACGGGCTGATTCCTGTGTGACGACGCGGCCGGCCCCGATGTTGAGATGGCCGACCTCGCTGTTACCCATCTGTCCCGTCGGGAGACCGACACGCCGACCATCGGTTTCGAGGGTCGTGGTTGCGCCACGCTGTCGAAGGTCATCGACTGTGGGCGTCTCGGCTGCAGCGACTGCGTCCCGTGTGTTGCTGTCAGGGTTCAGTCCCCAACCGTCAAGAATGACGAGTCCGACGTCCATATCTGGGTATCGCCGGCTGACCCTACCAGTCTTTCGAGTGCGGTTTGCTCAGCTTGGCCAGACCTCTCGACAGTATGTACCGAGGATGTCCCCAACGCTCATATCTACTCCCTACATCGGAGCATCTATGGCCACGTCACGGACTGTCGAGCTTGAGGGACATATCATCGATTCAGGGATGATGCAGCGTGTATTCGGGCTCGTGATGGATATGGGTGGTTCCTTCCATGTCGAGACATTCGAGGTGGGTACCCGAAAAGACGAGACAAGCTACTGTCAGATGACCGTCTCTGCAGATACTGAGGCAGAGCTCCAGCCTATTCTTCACGAACTCCACCAGACTGGTGCAAACATCGCGGACCCGGTCGATGCCCAACTGGAGCCCGCCCCTCGCAATCAGGTCGTTCCGCGGCAGTTCTACTCCACGACGAACCACCCGACCCAGATTCGCCACGATGGCGAGTGGGTTGAGGTTGAACAGATCGAGATGGACTGTGCAATCGTCGTTGAGCCTGACCAAGCAGATGGGACACGGGCGTACACGAAAGTGCTCAACGCTATCGAGGAAGATGACCTCGTTGTCACGGGTGAGGCGGGCATCCGCGTCCAGCCCCCTGAACGGCCCCGTGATGCATCTGGACCCTTTGGCTTCATGCAGGGTGGTGTCTCCGCGGAGCGTCCTTCAGAGTCGTTAATCGAAGATATTGCAACAGCAATTGTCGAAACAACCGAGTCCGGCGGTGATATTCTTGCTGTCCCCGGCCCGGCGGTCATCCACTCTGGCGCTCGTGATGACCTCGCGAGACTTGTCGATGCTGGCTACGTTGACTACCTCTCTGCAGGCAACGGCTTTGCAGTCCACGACCTCGAACGCGACCTTTATGGAACCTCGCTTGGCATGGATGTAGAGGACCTCGACCACCCACGGAAAGGGCACAAACACCACATATACACTATCTCACAAATCATCCGGGCCGGAGGCATTGAGGAGGCGATTGAAGCAGACATTATCGATGAAGGTGTGATGTACCAGTGTGTTCGCAACGATGTCCCCTACGTTCTTGCGGGGTCGATTAGGGACGATGGTCCGCTCCCGGACACAATTACCGACGCGGTCGAGGCACAGAATGCTATCCGCAAGCAGGCTCACGAAGCAGACCTCGTTCTCATGATGGCGACTCTCCTCCATTCTGTCGCTGTGGGCAACTGTCTCCCCTCCAAGACGAAGGTAATCTGTGTGGATATCAACCAGGCCACCGTCACTCAACTCGCTGACCGGGGAAGCGGCCAGGCTGTCGGGATGGTCACCGATATCGGCACGTTTGTTCCGCGACTGGCCGACGAAATTCTCGACGCTTGAACTCCTGACCAGCCAGACTAAGCCGGTCGGTAGCTCCCGTTTTCTATTTTTCCACGTTCTGCCAGCGTATAAATAGCCCAACAGTATTGTCAGTGTCTTCAGTCATTGCAGTAATCGTAACACTGCAGTCAATCCCCGTACCGTCGGCGGTTTGTAAGCGTGTTTTGGTCGTCGTAGCGCCATCTCGTTCGCCCGATCTGATTGCCTCGGTTACTGTTTGCCGTTCGCTCTCGGGGAATAATTCAAGAATGTTGGATTCATCGAGTGCGTGCGGAGTGTAGCCACTCAGCCTGAGGATACGGTCGTTCCACCGAACCACCGTGTTTTCTGTGTCGATGATAGCACATGGGTCTGCGAGCGCGTCCAGTGCGTGCTGGCTGAAGGCTCGTTCGACTCGCAATGCTTTTTGTGATTCACGTCGGTCGGTGATACTAACGAAGGCGACGACTAGCTGTTCGACCTCGCCAGCAGTGATGACCGGCGTGACGATACTTTCGTGAACAACCTCTCCAACTGGATGGTCCAGTGTGACTGTGTATTCGACCGGTTCACGTCGGTTGACACACGCCCGATAGGCCCCGGTAACTTTCTTGTGGCCTTCTGGACCGAGTAACTCACGCGGTGTCTTGCCGATGAACTGTTCTTCATCTATGCCAGTTAGATTGCTCGCCTGTGGGTTACACCGCCGGAATCTGAAGCAATTCGGTTCCACGTCGATGAGTAACAGACCGCTTCGTGCGTTCTTGAATACAGCGGCGTACTCTTTACGTGTCTCCTGGAGCTGTTGTTCTGAGTGGTGTTGCTCGACGGCGTTACGGATTCGGTTGGCTAGCAGTTCATACTGCTCTGTTCCGCCCCCCTTCTGAAGGTAATCTGTGACTCCGGCTGAGACTGCTTCGCTTGCTATCGCCTCGCTCCCCTTCCCGGTAAAGAGAATAAACGGCAACTCCGGGTACTTGTTACGGACAGAGGCCAGAAACTCAAGCCCATCTGTCCCGGGCATGTTGTAATCTGAGACGATACAGTCGACTGGCTGAGAGTCCAGTATTGTTAGCCCGTCTTTGGCACTGTTGGCTGTTTCAACAGCAAAACCAAAGTCTTTGCTCTCAAGAAGCTCCTTGCACAGGTCTGTGGCTATTGGCTCATCGTCGACGTGCAGAATATTGACCACATCCTGTTCCATGAACAGCTAGGAATTGTACTGAACTTACAAATTCTTTTGCCAATGTATTTGAAACTTTGACATAAATTGGTTTTTTGTCACCTCTCCGCCGTCCTATTCCTCTATTTAGTCATTATTGTTTCTGATTTGAACGTTTTTGCTTGATTTGATGGGCTCCTCTGGCTGTGTGCCGTCTGTAATGAGCGTCTCACTCGCTCGCTTTATTCTGTATAACAGTTTGTCCTTTCTTAGCTGACACAGAAAGAGGGAAGATGACTCTCTCATCTTGTCGCGGTAAACGGTGTCTCGGCACACGGCTCCGTTTCAGTTCGAACTAGTCAACGGCCTCGGGGTCAAGCCCCGTGGCATCCGCCTTGATTCTTCTGTGAAGATAACGGCCTGTCACGCCCCGGTGCTCTCCTCGGACCGGTTCGACGGGCTTTTGATTACGGGTTGATTCTGTCACACATATGGCCGAATTCACAGTCACCGTTTCCGACCCAGAAGACGGCATGACCTACCAAGTTGACGTATCGGATCAAGACGCAAACCGATTCATTGGACGAGACCTTGGCGAAGAAGTCGACGGCAGCGCCGTCGGTCTCAGCGGCTACTCGCTTGAGCTGACCGGTGGCTCCGACAACGCTGGACGACCCATGCGTGACGATGTGCGCGGAGCAAGCCTGCAATCAGTCATGCTTGAAGGAGGGACAGGCTATGAACCCTCACGTGATGGTGAACGCAAGCGCGTTACCGTCCGTGGCCGTGAGATTAGCGACAATACGCGCCAGATTAATGCGAAAATCACCGACCACGGCGGCCAGCCAGTCGAGGAACTACTCGACGACGAGTAACGCGTGAGCGACCGGATTCCATCGGACCATACTACCGTCGAATCCCGCCGCATTCACCTTGCGACAATTGGACGAACGGGACGGTTCCAGCTTCAGCTTCCTCCAGATCTCGACTGTGAGCTCGAAGATGTGATTTACCTCTCGCTCGAAGGAGATGGCGTTCACGCACAGGTGCATTCCGGACTTGACAGCAAGTGGACGATAAATGGAGCGTTCCGGACGCGCAAGGCTGCTCGGACGCAGGATGGAGAGAATGCATTTCATGCGTGGCTTGATAAACACACTCTCGCCGACGGCGACGCGCTGATGTTCGACGTGTTACGAACCGGCTACGCGTTCGGACTGCGGCGTCCGGGTGAGCGCGTTGTCTACTCGCCGCCGGACCCACCAGATTCGACACTGACCGATATCGCTCGTGATCTTGATAGCTGACAGCAACAAAGAGAGTTTCTTGCCACCTGCGATAACTCGTAACCAACGGTTTTCAGGAACACAGCCCGAGTGGTGCACAGACAGCGGCACGCAAAAACCGTTCTTTCAGATGATACTCGCACGAAATGCTCATTACTCGGCCACTTATATGTAGGAACAAGGGATGTCGGAGTCAGTCATTGCAGATTTCGTCGGTACGTTCGACTCGAACGTGCTCAAGACATCGGAGCCGGTCAAAGGCCGGGTGCTGTTGAGCGAAAAGCGCCTGGTGTTAGCAGTGCGCAATGCCGACAAGCTCACGATTCCGCTCACCTCAATTTTCGACGTAGCAGTTGGTCAGGTGCCTGATGAGCTCCATGGCTTCTTTGAATCGACGGTCACTGTCGCATTCGAGAAAAACAACAAGCGCTTTGTTGCCGCAATTGAGGCAGACAGCGATAAGATTGAAAAGTTCTCAAACGTGTTGTTCAAAGCCCTGCTCAACGGCACTGAGATGACAATCAAACACCCAGCACGGGTTGGTGGTCGCGTGACAGACGCAGAGTTTCAGGCGGCAAAAATGTTTCTCAAGCCACAGCAAGTCGAACTCAAAAACAGTGACGAGACGGTCACAATCAAGCTCTCAGCAGTGACCGAGTTCGACCAGATGAAACGCCAAATTGGGGGAGCGAAACGTCCCGTCCTCGAAGTCCATCATCTGCCCTTTGGCGACGCGTTGCTGACGCAGGTAACGACAGACTCTTCGCGAAAGATGTCAATTCTCGGGCGGTATCTCCGGCTCGAATACTCTGACTTGATGTCCGAGCTCAAAGACCTTTCGCCCTCCGAAGATGAAAAAGAGCTCCTCGTCGCAATCTACTCCGGGGCCGGCGAAAAAGGATTGTCGCTCCCACAAGTCCTTGATATGGACCCATCAGAGGTGACGTACCTCCTAAACGAACTCCAAGAGCAAGAACTTGTGGTAGATTCGAGCGACGGCACGAAGCTTACGCCAAAGGGGCAAGTGCTTGTCAACCGCCACCTCGAAGACGTCAACGCCTGAAATAGCGTGTGACTGTGCCGACATGCTTCTATCACGTCACACACTCCGTGTTCGGACCACAGCTTACTCTTCGTCCATCGCTTCGCTTGCAATGTTTCGCCCGCGTGCTTTAAGCTGTACATCGCGACGAACTCGCTGTTCTTGGAGAATTCCGGCGTCGATGAGGTCGTCGTAGATTGCTTCGACAGTCTCGATTTCCATGCCCACAAACTCCGGAATCTGGAACGGTGAGACACCGGAGTACAATGCCATCAACACTTCGTTTTCCTCCTCGGTAAGCTCAACGTCAACCTCGTTTTGTTGCTCGTTCTTTCTGAGCAATTCTTTGAGTATTGTTACTTTCTGTTTAGGGCCCGAAATGTACGTCTGCACGGCGGCTTTCTCCTGTGTGTGTTCGACCTCGATAAAAAACCGCTCATCGCCGAGTACGTCTCCTTCGTTTTCTTCGACCATGCCAACATCGTTGAGTTCAACCTGGACAAACTGGCCACTGGTCATTGCCAGCGAAATTGTCTCTTCTTCAAGCTCGGGGACGAGACGAGCCTTCTCCCAGCCTGTATTCTGGACGACGCCCCCTTTGACTGCGGGGTGTTTGACAGCGATAACCTGTTGATCGAGGACAGCATTGTAGAGTATCTGCTCAAACTGCTGGTGGTGCTGTGGCGAGATGAGGGTAACATCGCTATCGACCTGCAACGAAATATAGCTCGATACTTTGGCTAGCGGGTTTTCAGCGTCCTCCCTGCTTTTGATGCTACTGAGCTTTGGGAGGGGAATCATCCGCTTTCCCTGCTTGCTCGCGAGGATAAGCCGCTTATTCGAGAGCAGAATGCGGCCCGGAACCCATTCGATGTCCGGGACTTTTCGGCCGTCATTGACGACCTGTGCGAACTTCCCTTTTTGATCTGTGAGCTGTGTTTCACCCTCTTTCATCGCTGTAGATAGTTACTCATGTGTTGGCTTGCCCGGGTATTAACGATTCGGCTCCTCGCCACAGCGTTCCGGACCTCCACTTGGCTCGGGTTTCCGTAACTGGTATTCGTTCTAGTCAACCAAGAGATGGGTCCTGTAGACGGTTTGTAGAGTGGCTGGCACTGGGTCGTACTAGGGTTCAATTTGAGAGAGACGCATCGCGTTTCCAGTGACGCTGACGGTCATCCCGGCGTCGCCGACCAGTACAGCGACCCATATCGGCACAATCCCGAATGGAACCAACACAACCAGCAACGCTTTCACCCCGAGGCTCGCCCAGATATTCTGCCTGATGACGCCGTTGGCTTGCCCCGAAAGCGAGCGCAGATAGCCGAGCTTCGATATCTCGTCACCCATCAGCGCGATATCTGCTGTTTCGATTGCTGTATCCGTTCCGGCAGCTCCCATAGCCACTCCAACGGTTGCGGTTGCTAGTGCTGGGGCGTCGTTGATTCCGTCACCGACCATGGCAATGCCGTCGTACGTCTCCGACAGCTCTTCGAGCACCACAGCCTTGTCTTCGGGGAGAAGTTCAGCCCTCACCTCGTCGACACCGACCTCGGCCCCGATTGCAGTCGCTGTCCGCTTGTTGTCGCCTGTGAGCATGACGACATGTTCGACTCCGTATTTACGAAGCTGGTTGACCATCTCTAGCCCACCTGGACGGATTTCATCAGCAACCGCGACGACACCCTCAATCTCGTCCTCGGTTCCGACGAGAACGACTGTCTTCCCGTCTTCCTGTAGCTGTGGCACCGTCTCGGCGAGCAGGTCGAGACAGTTGTTGTGCTCACATAGCTCCCGTGAACGCGTCGTGATAACACCGCCGTCGGTTGCGGCATGAACGTGTGTCAGATCGAAGCCTAACTCTTCGAACAGTGCGGGCTTTCCAGCGTAGTGCTGACGACCACGGACGGTTGCTTGCACGCCCTTTCCGGTCAGAGCCTCGAACTCGCTCACCTCCGTTTTCGGGACGTCTCTGTCGTCGGCGCGGTCGACGATTGCCTCACCGATTGGATGCTCGCTGCGCCGTTCGAGCCCGCTTGCACAGCGGAGGACATCTTCCTCGGAGTTCCCGTTGAGCGGAATCACGTCAGTAACAGTCAATTCGCCTTTCGTCAGTGTTCCTGTCTTGTCGAGCGCAACTGCATTGACCTCACCCATGGCCTCTAGATGCGAGCCACCTTTGATGAGGACGCCGTTGCGGGCAGCGCTGGTGATTCCCGAGACAACAGAGACGGGCGTACTGATGACGAAAGCGCAGGGACAAGCCAGAACCAACAGCGTGAGTCCCCGAACGAACCAGGTCTGCCATCCACCCAGTATGAGCGGTGCGCCAACGGCTGCGAGTATCGCGAGACCAACCACAGCGGGCGTATAATAGCCAGAAAAGCGGTCGACGAACTGTTCGCGCTCGGTCGTTCCGGTTCCCGAGTCCTCGACGAGGTCAACGATGCGAGCGAGGGTGTGCTCGCCTGCACCTGCTGTCGTTTCGACCTCGAGATACCCCGACTCAGCGAGTGTGCCTGCATAGACCTCGCCCCCGGTTGTCTTGTCGACTGGGACGCTCTCGCCAGTCACCGGTGATTGGTCGACAGCACTTTCACCGTCAAGTACCTCGCCGTCGACGGGGATTTTCTCTCCCGGCTTGACGATGACTGTCTCGCCGACTTCGACGTCCTCGGCCGGCACTGTCACGGCTTTCCCGTTGTGACGAACCCGTGCCTCATCGGGCGAGAGGTCCATCAGCTCCCGAAGTGAGTTCCGAGCGCGGTCCATCGAGTAGGATTCGAGCAACTCCGCGATATTGAACAGGAACGCAAGTGTCGCCGCCTCAAAATAGAGTGCTTCCCCAAAGCCGAGACTTGCTGTCACGGCACCGAGAAGGGCAACGCTCATCAAGAAGTCGATGTCGAGTTGCCGATTTCTTGCCGACACCACTCCGTTTCGAAGGATGACCTCGCCGCCGACGGCCGCCCCCACAACAAAGAGCATGTCACCGATCCTATGTGGCGTCCCAAGTACCGTCACCAGCTCGACATCGAGTGTAGGGATGACAACTGCAGCTAACCCTGCAAACAGGAACAGGCCACTCACCCACGTCTTAATGGCGCGGGGGCTCAGCCAGATATCCCTAAATCCCCGGGCCGCGTCCGTTCCCGATGCATCAACCACATTGTAGCCGGCTCCTTCGATGGCCGCGACGACTGTTTTCTCCTCGACGGTGTCGGCATCGTACTCGACAGTGACTCTACCGGTTGCAGCCGCCGGCTGAACCGCCAACACACCGTTACGGTCGACGAGGACTTCCTCTACTGTCTCGGCACAGGAGGCACAATCCATGTCAGGAACACTCATACGGACTGTTGTCACCTCCGGATCCGTTGTCTCGGCTGATTCTGTCATTACGAGAGGGTATGTTTTCCATAGTTATTAACTCAACTGTTTTAGAGGCGGATGTTTATGGTCATATTTGGTAAATACACCACTCTATTTTAATAACACACGCAGGTAACGCTGAGTCTCTCGGGGAAAATATTCATTGGGCCGGAGAGCGACCACCCGGATATGAGCGAAGAAACAATCTTTACACGGATAATCGAGGGTGAGATACCGAGCTATACAATCTACGAGGACGAGACAACCTACGCGTTTCTCGACGCGAACCCGCTCGCGCCGGGTCACACGCTAGTTATCCCAAAAGAACCCTACGAGCGACTGAACGACATGCCACCCGACGTTATCGGTGACGTGTTCTCAACAGCGGGCAAGATTGCTGACGCCGTCGAGGAAGCAACGGATGCAACGGCGACAACACTTGCTATCAACAACGGTGAGGATGCCGGCCAGGAGGTACCACACGCTCACCTTCACATCGTGCCCCAGAGTTCGGAAGGAGGTCCGAAATCAATCCACCGACTGTTCGATATGGAAGAAGTGCCTGACGACGAGATGGCTGCTATCGCCGAACGCATCAACGAGGCCCAGCAGTAACGACGTGTCTTCTGTCTTAATCTGGTGTCAGTATAGCAATAGCACAAGCTTTCGACCCAGACACAACCTCTCGTTGAGCCCGTAGGACTATATGATGACGCGCCGATATCGTGGGCATGCGCGGCTTAGACTCGAAAACAGCACTCGTAACGGGCGGTGGTGGTGGGTTTGGCACGGCAATTGCTCGTCGTCTTGCTGAGGAGGGTGTGACAGTTGCGGTGAATGATATCGACGAACAACGGGCCAACGAAACTGTCGACACCATCCGCGCTGAGGGCGGCGACGCATTCCCAGCAGTTGCTGACGTAACTGACCTCGATGCTGTCCAATCGATGGTTACAGATGTCTACGAAAAACAGGGGCTGGACGTACTGGTCAACAACGCGGGCTGGGACCGTATCTCTTGGTTTCTCGATCAGGACCCCGACAAGTGGAGACGGATTCTTGATGTCAACCTCAGGGGGCAGATTAACTGCGCTCGCGCTGCTGGTGAACTGTTTTCGGCACAGGGGGGTGGCACTCTCATCGCCGTCTCATCGGACGCTGGCCGGGTTGGCTCTTCGGGAGAAGCGGTCTACGCCGGGACGAAAGGAGGGGTCATCGCGTTTACAAAGACACTGGCCCGAGAACTAGCCCGTGACGGTGTCACCTGCAATGTTGTCTGTCCCGGGCCGGCAGACACGCCAATGACACGCAGAATGCGGGACGAATCTGACCTCGCTACGTCGATTTTTGACGCGATGGAAGACCAAACTCCGCTGGGCCGCATGACTGAACCCGACGATGTGGCTGGGGTTGTTGCCTTCCTTGCTAGCGATGATGCTGGCTTCGTGACAGGGCAGGTACTCAGCGTTTCTGGTGGGCTGACGATGGTCGGCTGAGCCGGCAGTGGTGTCTGGCCGGGGTGGTTTTAAGTACCGATTCGCCGTATGGCTGTGTAATGTACGATAGTAACGTGCTAGCTGACCTCACGGACCAGCTCGAACGGGCGTCCGAGCACGAACTGTATAGTCAGGCGTTTGCGGACGCTGGTATCGACCCGACAGATATCGAGAGCTGGGAAGACTTCCAGCAGGTCCCGTTCACTGAGCCGAGCGATTTGAAAGCAGATTTTGACGACTACGGACCGGAGGGATCCCTGTACACGGAGGGTGCGATGATTTCGTTCTCACCGCTGGGCGACGACCTCGCCCCGATGTTTGACACGCAGGCTGACCTCGACTACGAGGCTAAAGTTAACGCTGATGTGCTTGCGGATATCGGCATCGAGCCGGGAGATCGCGTAATCAACACCTTCGGGTATCACCTGTTCGGTACGGGGTATCTCCTCCACCGCGCGCTCGAAGAGTTGGGTGCCGAAGTGTTTCCTATCGGTCCAGGTGACTCCGAGCAGGCCGCCGGTACTATCGAGCAGTTCGACGTCGATGTTCTCATCGGCAATCCCAGCTTTGCAATGAAAATTGCCGAGGAAGGAGCCACCGTCGAGACGTTTGTCGGCGCGGGCGAACCGTTCACGTCGATTCCGGGCTTTCGCGAAGAGATGAAAGCAGCTCTCGACTGTGAGACGGCGGTGGATTATTTCGGTAGCCGACAGGTATTGCCAATCGCTAGTGAGACCGCCCAAGAGGACGGCCTTTCGGTCGTCGAAGAGTACGCTATTGTCGAACTCGTCGACCCGGATACTGGCGAGCCCTTAGAACTCGGCGAACGTGGCGAAGTTGTTGTCACACACCGTCATAAAGAAGGGTTCCCGCTTGTCCGGTACCGGACCGGCGATCTTGCGGAACTTGAGCGTCGCGACGGCGACCTCGTGTTACCAGACGGCGTCATCGGGCGGACCGATGACCGTCTCAAAATCAAAGGCGTGAAATTTTACCCCGAGGCGGTTCCCGCAGTACTGGCGGGATTCGACGGCTTAACCGGCGAGTACGCCGTCCGTGCTACTCGGCCCGACTCGACGGACCATCTAGAAATCACATGTGAAGGGAAAGCCGATGAAGACGACCTTGACGCGGCGCTGTCCGAACGGTTGCTCATCTCACCCGACGAGGTCACAGTCGTCTCCGAACTGGACGAGAGCGGCGTCGTCGACGAGCGGTACTGACGGGCTGTGAACAGTGCGATACCCACGCCAAAAGAGAGACACGAATACGTACGAGCGGACGTTTTTTTCAGGCCACGAGAGGCCGGTCCGGACGAGAGTGTAACTCCTACACAACTGTGCCGTTCTCGCGCAACTGAGAGATTATGTTCTCGTCGTACCCGGCCTCGTGGAGCACCTCGTCGGTGTGTTCACCATGGACAGGAATCGATTCGTCGCTTTCAGGAAGGCTTTTTCCACAGGCTGGAAAGCCGACACGTGGCGGCGCAGCTTCTGGACGATTCACGACTCGGGTGGCTATCTGTGGATGCTCAAGAGCCTCCGCTGGCGTGAGAACTGGTGCAGTTGTTGTGTCGTTGCTCAACCGTTTGACCCACTCGTCACGGGGCTGCTGGGCGAACAGGTCAGCCAGTTCGGCTCGTAAGGCCTCACGCTTGGCGGGGTCTTCGGTGCCGTGAACAGCGACGAGGTCATCGCGGTCGACTTCGTGACAGAACTGCTCCCAGAACACTGGTTCGAGCGCACCGAGAGTGACATACGCTCCGTCGGCCGTCTCGTAGCTGTCATACCACGGCAACGCGCCGGTGAGTGGCGTTTTGCCGGGGCGAGGATTCCCTTCGCTTAGTGCTTCTGCGGTAAGTGTCTGTGAGAAGGAAGCGACGACATCAGTCATCGACACGTCGATATAGCCACCACCGTTGCCAAGTGCCTGCGAGAGGATGCCTCCGAGAAGTGAAAACGCAGCAAACAGCCCACCAGCCATGTCGGCAACTTGGTAGCCGGGTATCTGTGGGTTCGCTGCCTCGTCCTCACGAGTCACGTCAAGGAGTCCCGCGAGGCCAACGAAGTTGATATCGTGGCCAGCACGGTCGGCGTAAGGACCTGTCTGTCCGTAGCCCGAAAGCGAGCAATAAACGAGATTGTCAGTGTGGTCGGTGAGCGTCCCGTAATCGATGCCAAGCCGGTCGACAACACCAGGACGGAACTGTTCAAGAACAGCGTCAGCGTTACCGACAAGCGAGTAAAATATCTCCTGCCCCTCTCTGGATTTGAGATCGATTGCGACGCTTCGCTTGCCGCGGTTGACTGTCTCGAATAGGCTCCGGTCTCCATCCGAAAACGACAGCGTCCGTGCCGGATCACCGGTTGATGGTTTCTCGATTTTGATTACGTCGGCCCCAAAGTCAGCGAGCAACTGGGTCGCGTATGGGCCCGGGAGCAGCTGTGAGAGGTCGAGTATCGTGACACCCTCCAAATCCATAGCGTAGCAATCGGGCGAGGGGGTAATAGAGCTTTGTCACACCCAGAGACGAGAATCACTAAGTAAGCGGTCGCCGTGGGTGTTATCACGCTCAATGGATTCGGTTCCAGCGCACGTCGAAAGCCTGATTGCAGCTTCGCTTGATTGCTCGGTTTCCTCCGTTGAGGTGCCAGCGGACGGCCGGATTGGAGAGACCTACCTGTTAGAGCTAGCTGACACCCCCTGGCAAGCCGTCTGCAAAATCGGTGGGCCGAGTGTTCGAACCGGTGACGTGATCGAACCGCTGGCAACGCAACTAGTGAATTCGACGACTGAGTTGCCGGTGCCGTCTGTCCTCGCAACGGGTGTCTTCGACGAAGAAACGGGGTTTCAAAAACACTGGGCGGTCTACGAGCATCGGGAAGGAGTGACACCGACGCCGTTTGATGCGCGTGCTGTCTCTGTTCGTCGCCGGATTCTCTCGGAGACGGGCGCGATACTTGGCCAGCTTCATGCGAAACACCAGTTCGACCGGCTTGGCGGACTCGGGCGGAGCGCCGACACGCTCTGTATCTGTGACCCTGACGGACTGAACTTCCCCAAGCGTGGGCGAGAACTGGTCGGCATCACTCCCACATATCGCGACCGCGACCGGGTACCTGTTCTGTCTCACGGCGACCTGTTTCCCGGAAACCTGCTTGTAGACAAAGACGGCACGGTGACGGCGCTTCTTGACTGGGGAAATGCACAGGTCACGACGGCTAGTTATGCACTAGCTCGCGCTGAGATGCGCTTCGTCGACTGGTTTCAGTTTCCCGCTAAGGAACGCAAGCGCCTTCGGAGCGCGCTTAGGAGAGGATACCGACAGCATCGGCCGCTCCCGGCCGAGTATCCCGAACTCGCGTCTTTCTACAAGGCTGTCTGGCTCGCACAGTCGGCCGACCGCGTCTGTCGACACCTGCTCTCACGTCGCGGTCGCCAGCAGATGAAACGCCACCTTGCCAGTCTCGTTCCCGTCTGAAGTGGGCTTTATGATGTTACTCGTCTAGTCCGAGATACTCGGCGGCAGTCCGGTAAAACAGATCTCGATACGTCTCCTTTTCAAGATCACGCGCCAGTAAGCCGGCGCGTTCCTCGCGGTACGGGTACGGAATGTTCGGCAAGTCGCTCCCGTACATAATCGACTCGGAGAGCTCGATAAGTCTCTCATCAGGTATCGAAGCAGGCTCAAAACTCATCGTTTCCTCGGCCCGAGTGGACATCGCGAATGTCGTATCCAGATAGGCGTTGTCGTACTCACGGGCAAACTCGATGAACCGGTCAGTTTCGTACGTGCCCATGTGGGCACAACAGACCCGAATCTCGGGATACGAATCGAGCAACTCTTCGAACAGGTCTGCACCAACATACGGATTATCCTCGAACATCGGAGCTGTGCCACCGTGATACGTAATCGGTGCGTTGTACTCGGCGGCGACCGACAGCGCAGGCTCGATACGCGGGTCTGCCGGGGCACACTCCTGTACCGGGCAGTGAAACTTCAACCCGCGAGCGCCGGATTCGAAGGCATCTCGGACGATTTGCTTGGTATTTTCGTCTTCTGGGTGGACCGTCGCGAAGGGAAGCAATCGTTCCGAGCCGGTAGCCTGCTTACAGAGCCATGTGTTCAGGTCGGCTGCCATGCCTGCTTCGTGGACGTACGGCAACGCCACGTAGCGTTCAACACCTGCAGCGGCCAGAATTTCTTCGATGCCAGCCCGTGTGACAGGGTGGTCGAACTCCCAGCCAGTTTCCTCGGTCAGTGACCCCCGAATCGCATCCATGAGTCGCTCGGGAAACTGGTGAGTGTGCGGGTCGATTGCGGGTTCGAATGGAGTTCTTTCTGTGGACATTGTGTGGCAATATTTAGTCTGCGCTTAGACCGTCACACTGGGTAGATCGGCCGTCTGAAAACTATACACTGGGTCGATGCCTACGTCTTAGTAGGCGTATGGCCACTTGCGTAAATACTCCTTTAATTGCCCGAGTGCGGCCATGATACCTTTCGGCTCAACGATAAGTACGACGATGATGATGACACCGAAGAAGACCGGTTCAAGCGCGGTCGCTTCGGGGAACGCGTTGATAAGCGTCTCTAAGAGGTAGTGGTTAAGCAGTTCGACGGTGGTGACACCGAGGATGACACCCCAGACCCGTCCCATCCCACCCAGCAACAACATCACGTACTGCAACAGGGTAATGTCAATAGAGTAGAACTCAGGCGTGATAAAGCCGATGTAGATGGCATAGAGTGCTCCGGAGACACCGACCATGAACCCGCCGATAGCGTAGGCCATGAGTTTGTTCCGGAAACGGTTGATGCCAAGCACCTGTGCCGAAAGGTCATTCTCGTGGAGCGCACGGAACATTCGGCCGATGCCAGTTCGACTGAGATTCATCGTCAGTACCGCAAAGACGACCATCACTACAAAGGCGAAAAAGTACTCTTCGGTCGCTGAACCGATTGTTATCACGTCAGTCACAAGACCGATGTTACTCGGTAGTGACTGTTGGGTTCCGCCGTGGATAACTGCGAACTCTGAGCGCCGGAAGAAAAACTGGATAGCGATAAACTGCAACGCCAGCGTCGAGATGGCGACGTAAAACCCTTTGACACGCCAGGCTGGCAGCCCGAATACGAGAGCGATAAACGCTGTAACGAGGCCGGCAATGAGCATCGCTGGCAGGATACCGAGCGCGAGTTCGTTGATAATACGCGAGGCTGTGTACGCGCCGATACCCATAAATACCCCTTGCGCGAGGACAATTTCGCCGGCGTAACTCAACATCACGTGTAACCCGAGCACGCCGATGATAAAGATAAACACCAGCGTGAATACTGAGACAAGCTGGCCCGTCATCACGAACGGCGCGAGCAACGGAATCGGCAACCCGAGCGCGAACGCGACGTACTCGATACGCCAGCGTAACAATCCCATCCGGTCTTCGTAGGAGGTGAAATACTCACCACTTGGCATCACACACACCTCCTGTTGGGACAGCGACAGTTGATTCCTGATTCGTCCATGAGCGATATCGTTCCTTCATGATTACAACCTCTCGATTCGTTCAGTTCCGAACAGTCCGTAGGGCATCACCATGATGACCACGAGCAGGAACACCATCGGCAACACAGAATCCAGCCCTGGCATCAGGAACTCTTCAAGATACACGCCAAACTGTCGGAGGACACCGACGACGAGGCCGCCGATGAACGCTCCTGGAATGCTATCGAGACCGCCAAAGACGACGGCCGCAAAGACGAGAATAGTCACGTCTCCGATGGTAAATCCGGCACCACCAGAAGACATCGCGAGCAGAATGCCGCCGATAGACGTGATTGCAATCGACAACGCCCACGCGACGACAATCGTTCGCTCGATGGAGACGCCAAGCACCATCGCTGCCTGCTGGTCGCTTGCGCTTGCCCGCAGAATTGAGCCCATGACGGTGTATCGGAAGAACGCCATCAGCCCGGCCACCGTTAAAAGCGCTAGCACGACACCAAGAACAAACGGTGCCTGCACCGCTGTATCGAACGGTAGCGATACACTCCAGTCCGGCTGGAGTGCATCAGGATACGCTCGGTACTGCGAGCTGATGAAAAACCGCACACCGCCGTCGATGATGCTGAGAAATGCTAGTGTGACGATGATGACCGACAGCACCGGTTCGCCGATGAAATACCGGAAGACGAACCGTTCGAGCAACAGGCCAAGAGCTGCACCGATGAGCACTGTCAGTATCAGCGCCGCAACCACTGGAACCTGCACGTCGAACATCCAGAGCGGCAGCGAGGTCGACAGTGTTACAACGAGAAACGCGCCGAGCAGAGCAAATTGGCCCTGAGCGAAGTTCAACACGCCGGTAATCTTGTAGATAAGCGAGAACCCAATCGCGATAAGAGAGTACAGCGCTCCGACACCGATACCGGTAACCAGCACGCTGAACAGCGCACCTACATCAACCATCGACACCACCTCCGTCGGCGATTGCCTCTGTAGCTATCGGGACGTCAACGACCGTCATTTCGCCATGCTCGACCGACTCTCGCCCGTCTTGGTAGGTGATTGTTACATCCATCTCGACTGTCTCCTGTCCGGCGTACATGCCGTCGATAATCTCTTGGTACCGGTTCGTGACGATTTCTCGCCGAATTTTTCCGGTTCGTGTCATTTCTCCGTCGTCGGCGTCGAACTCCTTGAACAGGATGACAAACCGTTCGATTTTGTGCTCGTCCAGTTTCTCGTTGGTCTCTTCGATGACCCCTTTGAGCAGGTCAAGCACTGGCTCTTTCTGTGTCAGGTCGCGATAGCCGGCGTACTGGATGTCTCGCTGGTCGGCCCACTCTGAAACGTTGTCGAAACGGATATTGAGCACTGTCGCCAGTGACTCTCGCTTGTCACCAACGACTAGTGCCTCCTTGATGTAGGGGTTGAATTTGAGCTTTGTCTCGACGCTGATTGGAGCAACAGCTGACCCGTCGTTTAGTTCAAGCACGTCGTCCATCCGGTCGAACACTTTGATGTGGCCATCGTCGGTGATTGCGCCGAAGTCATCGGTATGGAGCCACTCGCCTTCGAGAGCTTCCTCTGTCTTTTCGGGCTGATTGTAGTAACCCGAGGTGACGACTGGTCCTCTGACGAGCAACTCCCCGCCCGGCGTAATACCGACTTCGACGTTTGGGAACACCTCGCCGACGGTGTCGACCTGGATATCGTTGTCACGGTGCATCGTCACGAACCCACAGACTTCGCTTTGTCCCCATATCTGTTTGAGGGGGACACCCAGTGCGTGGTAGTACTGGAAGTGGTCCTCGCCGAGAGGACCACCGCCCGTGTAGACGTTCTTTGCCCGCTTGAGGCCGATTTTGTCGAGAATCGGGCGATACGCAACCCAGTACGAGGCCCAGTGTTTGAACTTGAGCCACGACGAGGGTTCCTCGTCGCGTTTGTCACCGCTTACGTACTCGGCGTACTGTTCGCCGATGTTCATTGCCGTCTCGTAGACTTTCCGTTTCAGCCAGGTGGTGTTCTCTATTTGGGCCTTAATATCAGCCACCCAGCCTTCGTAGGCACCCGGCGACGAGAAGATGATTTCTGGACCGATTTCCCGGAGGTCCTCGCTCTCTGTTTCAGGTTCTTCTGGGAAGTTGGCAGTCCAGCCGCCAAGGAAGGCAGCGGCCATCAATATCATCTGCTCGCCAATCCAGGCCATCGGAAGATACGAGAAATAATCTGAACCTTCGGGTAGCGGGTCGATTTCGATTGCCGCGTTCGCCAGATTGACGAAATTAAAGTGCGAGAGCTTCACTCGCTTTGGCATCCCGGTTGTCCCCGAGGTCGGGGGCAACATCGCTGGCGACTGGGGGTCGAGCGATCGGATACGCTCCTCGAACTCGGTGTCGGTTACTTCCTTGCCTGCTCGCTCCCGACCACGGTCTTCGATTTCCTCGTAGCTCATAACCGGAACGACCGTGTCGTCGTAGCGGAACATCCCCTTCTCGTCACGGTAAACGATTGCTTCGAGTGAGGGTGCACGGTCGGCAACCTGGAGTAGCTTGTCGACCATCTCTTGGTCCTCTGCGTAGGCGACTTTCGGCGACAACAGCTCAAGTTGGTCGCCAATACCTTCGGGCAGGGTATCCTCGTAGTTCGGAGCCGCCATCCCACCCATCGTCTGTGCGGCCAGCCATGCCCACAGTTGATGGGGACGGTTGTAGCCGATGGTAAAGAGGATGTCGTCGGACTCGAACCCGAGTGTCTCCAGTCCAAGCGTGATGTGCTTGACGCGCTCGTAGTATTCGTTCCAGTCGTACTCCTCCCAAATGCCGTACCGCTTCCACCGGAGTGCCACCTCATCCCCGTGTTCTTGTACGTGGTTGAGCATGATTTCAGGGAGCGTGGTATCGTCGATAATTTCGGTGTCTCCATCCGGTGCGCTCACAATCTGGTCAATTGAGATCTCTGTTGCCATCTTATTCTACCCCCGTGTAGATACGCTGGACCTCGGGGTCGTCGACCACACTGTCGGGTTCGCCCCGAGCGATAATCGCTCCTTGGTCGAGGACGATCATCCGCTGGGAGACATCCGTGACGACTTCGAGGTCGTGTTCAATCATGACGAGCGTTAGCCCCTCTTTCTCGTGGAGGTCGGCGAGAAACCGGACCATATCGTACTTCTCGTCGAAGGTTAGTCCGCTCATCGCCTCATCAAGCAACAGGACATCTGGCTCCAGTGCGAGCGACCGCGCGAGGTCGACTCGGCGTTGGATACCAAGCGGGAGGCTCCCGATGGTGCTGTGACGATATTCCCACAGCTCCAGATAATCCAGAATCTCCTCGACACGGCGCATGTTCTCGGCCTCGGTCCGCCGTCCACCGCCGACATAAAACAACAGTGCGGACAGCAGGTTCGGTCGCTGCTTGACCGCTCTTGTCGTCATGATGTTTTCGAGAACGTCTTCGTCTTCGAACAGCTCCAGTCCCTGAAATGTCCGACCCAAGCCCTTCCGGGCGCGCTTATACGAGGGTTCGGTTGTCACATCTTCACCACTGAGATAGATGTTGCCACCCGTATCAGGGTCGTAGAACCCGTTCAAGACGTTGAGTAACGTCGTCTTGCCGGCCCCGTTTGGGCCGACAATCGATACCCATTCACCTTGGTCGATGCCAATCGAGACATCGTCAACTGCTGTGATTGCGCCAAACGTCTTCGTTACGCTCTGACAACCAAGTGCAGCCACAGACGGGTCGATTGGCGGCCCAGTTCGGAGTCCCGTTTCGGGTGGTGGAGCGTGTTGTCCGCTCATCTATTTCCACCTCTTGCGGATTTTGTAGTGCCGAATCTCCGAGTACCGACTTTCTTCGGAACTCGTGCCAAGATAGAACTCCTTGATTTCCTCGCGGTCCATCAAGACCCCTGCCGGGTCGTGTAGTTCGACCTGCCCGTTTTCGAGAACATAGCCGTAGTCGGCGATTTCCAGCGTCTCCTTGGCGTTCTGGTCGGCGATAATCATCGTGATATTCTCCTCACGGTTTATCTCTCGAAGCGTATCGTAGATATCCACGACCAACTTCGGAGCCAGTCCCAGTGATGGCTCATCGAGCAACAGCAGGTTTGGGCGATGAATGAGTGCCCGCGCGATGACGAGCATTTGTTGTTCACCGCCGCTGCAGTAGCCCGCTTCGGTGTCGAGCAGTTCCTCTAGTTGCGGAAAGTACTCGAAGGCGATGTCATAATCTGACTTGCTATAGCGGACCCGCCGGCCGCCTCGATAGAGGCCACAGCGGAGGTTTTCTTCGACAGTCAGGTCCTCAAAGACACGCCGCCCTTCAAGGATGTGAGTGACGTTTCGGTCAACCATCTCGTTGGTATCGGCGTTTGTCACTCCCTCGCCTTCGTAGTAGACTGAGCCGCGAGTGACTTCGCCGCGCTCGCTGCGCCCGATACCTGAAATCATTTTCAGGATTGTCGACTTGCCTGCGCCGTTTGGGCCGAGTAATGCGACGATATCGCCCCGCTCTGCTTCCATCGAGACACCTTGGACCGCCAGAAAGTTCCGGTCATAGACGATTTCGGCGTTATCCAACTCGATGACCGGTGGCTCTTCCTCTTGTGCCGAACTCATATTATGGCAACCACTCCTCGCGGCGGTCCAGCTCTATGTTTTGATCGGGAACCATGTTGCCGTCGCTAACTTCGTATGTCTGACCGAACATTGTCGCTCGGCGGTCGCCTTCTTGGTAGTCCAGCGTAACTGGCAGGAGTCCTCGGGCATCGAAATCGTCCAGTTCGAGGAGTTTCTCGCGGACTGCAGCGCCTGACCGGATATCTCCACCGTCATCGTCGACTCGTTTGATTGCTTCGACGGCCAACAGTGCGTGGGCAACGCCCCGAACATAGTTGACATTCGCAATCTCGGGATTGCTCATATCGTGACCTTCCCGTTCGAAGGAATCCTGGATGATTTGCCAGCCATCAGGGGCTGCTTCCTCGACTTGGCCCCATGTCTTGTTGGTGTTGACGTATCGGACGCCCTCGAATGCGTCCGCGGCTGATGTTGCCCGGAACTCATCAACAGTCCAGGTTAGGCCCATGACTGTCAGGTCTGCTTCGAGGTCGCTGACTGAACTCAACAACACCTGCATCGGGGCGGCCGTGTTCTGATGAATGAGATAGTCGATATCATTGTCCATCGCTCGTTCGACCTGCGTGTCGGCTGTATTCGCCGCGAGTTCGAGCGTGATGTTATCGCCGACATCAAGCCCAAGCTCCTCAGCGTAGGACTCTGTCCCATCGACAGGCGACTTCCCGAACGGCGTGGTGTTGTGAATCATCGCGACTTTGGCGTCAGGGTCGTTGTCTGCAATCCATTTGGCGTGAGCGCGGCCCTGACTCGTATAGTCGAGATTGATAAAGAAGTTGTACTGTGTATCCTCGGCCAGCAGTTTGTCCGAATACGACGCTGAAATGTAGACGATTTCGTCGTTGGCAACGTCCGGAGCCAGCGCTTCGGTGTCTGCTGTTCCCCAGCCGATAATAACCGGTGGATTATCGCCCGACGTCAGGCTGTCGTACTGGTTTTGAGCCTGTGGAACCTCATAGGCGTAGTCGACCCAGTCATGGTTGATATCGAAACTGAGGTCCTCGTTTTGGTTTACCCATTTGAGAGCATCCCTTGTCCCGCGTCCGGTCGGCTGGCCCACGTCCGAAGTTGCGCCACTCAAATCGTGAATCCCGCCAACCTGGACCCCATCGCTGTCACCACTGTCTCCGCCGATACAGCCTGCAAAGCCAAGCATTGCGCCTGCAGATGCTACACTCAATCCACGAGTGAGAAACTGCCGTCGGCTCTGCGAATCTCTCCCAAGTGTTTTGTCACCATTTCTCATGGTCTACTCCAACTATCTAATGAGTGTTATTTATATTATTCGGTCCCAGCCCTTCCACTATCTCGAATTTTTATAAAATATTCACAAAATATATCCAAATTGCTGTTTTAACAGCTTCGCTCTGAGTCACGAAAGAGACAACAGCCGTCGCTACTGTCGATTAGCGGTGGCTCGTACCGTCGCGTAGCAGTTCCCACTTGAAACAAACGAATCGTCGACTGCCAGACCGCTCGCTTCGAGATCACGTTCGAACTCTGTCGGTGTGTAAATATAATAGAAGCGTGGCACCGTCTCACCGCCGGGAAGCGTCCAGTCGACGGTAGTTTCGAACCCTGTCTTGGCATCAGCGTCAGCATTGAACCGGTCGTGTGCAGTGCTCCATGCACTCACGAGTGCACGCCCACTGGCCGAGAGAACTCGGGAGAGTTCCCGTAAGCTTTCAACTCGTGTCTCCTTGTCAGGAAGGTGATGTAGCGTCGCCACGTACACTCCCACGTCGACTGTGTCCGCGTCGAGTGGCAGCGTAGCGGCGTTGCCGTGAAGCAGTTGGCCTTCCCAGTTGTTCTCAGTCATTTTCGTCATCGCTTCGTGAAGGAGTCCACGGCTCACATCGCACCCAACAGCCCGCTTGACGACGGTATCGAGCAGTTCTGTATGCCGCCCGTTTCCACAGCCAAGGTCAAGCCCGACCGCTCCGCCCGAAACTGAGTCGAGAAACGTTTCGACCTCTGGCCAGGGATACGCACGCGTCTCTGAAAAGTGGGCTGCGATATCGTCGTAGACTGCACGGAGACGGGCTGGCTGGCGGTGGTCGTCTATCGTGTCTTGTTGCTGGTCGTCTTTCATTGTCTCCTACTCGTGGCTTTCGGGGTAGGCTTTGGCGAGTAGGTCGGATTGGCTGGTCAAACGCTTGCGAACTGGGTCGATAACCTCGGAGATATAGCTTCCAGTCGCGCTTTTGAGGTCTGCCGGGTGGAGTTCCTCGCTTTCGAAATCGGCTTCGAGCTCTTCATAGCGCTCATAAACGAGGTCGCCGCCGTACTGTTCTGGGCGCTCGACGACAAACGAGTCGTCCCACTCGTCGAGCACCGGAAACACAAGATAACGGACGTACTCAAGAACACCGTTGTCCTCAACTTCACCCATCGGACAGTACGCGTCGTCAATTTTCGACTCGACAGTATCGGGGTCGTCGGTGAGGTTTACCTTTGAGGCGTCTTTCGAAGAACTCATTTTGTCACCAGTCAGGCCGGCCAGCAGCGGGGCAAACAGACAGACTGGCTTATCATGACCATGTTCTGGGAGCATCTCGCGGCTGAGCATGTAGATACCACGCTGGTCGATACCTCCATAGGCGATATCGGCATCCAGTGATTTCACGTCGAGTGACTGCATAAGTGGGTAGATGACGCCGCCGAGGTTTGGACTCTCACTTTCCCGGACGACTTCACTGGCCGCGCGCTGTGAACGAGCGAGTGTCGTCTCCGCCGCCATGCGATACAGTTCAAGCGAGTACTCTTCATCAAGCTGATAGTCCATGCCACGGACGAACGAGATATCGTCGGGGTTGGCTCCCGCGGCCTCGACCATCCCTTCGATTGCTTCTTGGTAGTACTCGGTTCGTGCGTCGAGCAAATCGAAGGGGCTTTTCTCATCATCGAGATGTGCATGGAGGTCTGCGACGAGAACGGTCACGTCGAGGTCGGCCTGTAGAAAGTCGGCCAGTTTCCGAATCGTCGTGAAGTGGCCGATGTGCATCTCGCCCGTGGGTGCGTATCCGATGTACACTGATGGGTCGTCTTCGGCCTCGAGCAGTTCCCGTAACTCATCCTCCTCGATTACCTCTTCGGCGTACTGTGTAACGAGGTCCAGACGCTCGGCTGTGTCCATACAGTCGCTTCCACGTTGTCTTGAATAAATGATTTGAAACCGACCGGGACGTACAGCCTTCAGTCAGCGACCTCGATGTCCTCGATTCCAAAGCTAATTCCCGAACCACCGTTCCCGAACTGAGGACCACTAAGTGGGGGTCCATCCGCTTCGTTGACCCAGACATCGACCGTGTCTGCCTCGGTCTCGACTTCAGCAGTGAGCACCCACGGGTCGTCCTCCCAGCCATTGCCAGTCGTATCCCACTCGACATCCACAAAGATGCTATTTCCAGCTCCGATATTTTGTGTCACCGTCGTAATGTTTGCCAGCGATTCCGGGCTGCCAGCAACATCGAGTTGTTTGTAGAGGCTAACCACGAGATTGTCCGTAATTGAGGTGCTGGCGGTGTTCGTTATATTGACCGGTACAGTGACAGTTTTGCCGGCGTCGACCGCCTGTGAACTATCAGTTGGCGGAATATTGTTCGGGTCGATACTCACCGTAACGTTTGTGGCAGTATTCGTTGTGATGTTAACGGCCTGTTTTTCGACGCTGCCGTCCTCGGTTTCGACGACGAGCTTCGTGGTGTTTGCCACTATCTCGGCCGACGAAATGACTGTCCCATTAACCCAGGAAGTCTCGCCAGGGATGAACGTTTTCGTTTTGTTGGTCGTAATCGGTAGTGGACTCCCTATATTCGTATCGTTCCGTTTGAATATCAGGTCCTGTTTCTCTGTCTTTGAGCCGGCATTGGTGACGTTGACATCGACGACAAGGTCCTCACCGGATGTAATCGAATTTGTGCCGTCGTCGGCGTTTGTCACAACGTCGTTGACGACGAAACTCGCTAGGGGGTTCTCGACGGTTATTGTTGTTCCATCTTCATTCTGCGGTGATTCGACGACGATACCGTCGGTCACATTATTTCCGGGGTCAACTGCCCCGGTGGTATCCCACGACAGATTGAATGTCTCTGTACTCCCTGGAGCGATATCGACGCTCGTCGCGTTGACTGGGATGCCGATGCCGGTGGTAGTGAGTTGCTCACGGAGCATGATCGGAACTTTTCCCGTCCCGCTTCCGACGTTTTTGACCTCTACCTCGACTGTGAGCGAGTCACCTTCTTTGATTGTGCTCCCGCCGAGGGGAGTCATGTCTGTGATTTTGATTTTGGGGCGTTCGGAGGTGACGTCTTTGATGAGTCCCTCGAAGATACCTGCGATATCTTCTGGATTATCTGCCCAGGTGAAGTTGCCTTGGCCGTTGCCAGCGATGTTGGAAACTTGCTTGAGCTGTCCCTCGTTGGCGTTTCCGAAACCGACGGTGTATACCGACAGGTCGAGTGGATCATCGCCGTTCGTCACATTCGTTTCCTCTGCGACCGACACCGGGTTCGTCCCATCGTTGTGCTGTCCGTCGGTGAGCAGAATGACGACCTGCGCTCTATCCTGGTCCGGGTTTCCAACGTCAAGGGCTGTTTCATCGACGAGTTCGGTCATTGCGGCACCCAACCCGCCACCAATATTCGTACCACCTTCTGGGTCGACTCTGAGCGATTCGTTCAGTGCTGTCAGGTCCGAAGTCAGGCTGTGGTGGAACGACTGTTCGGTATCGAACTGCAGGGCTGCGCCCCGATCCAGCGAGGTGTTCATCGCCTCTATTGCGGTCCACATTGCCGGAATCCGTTCGATGTCTTTGTCCTGATCGTCCCAATCGTCCGGGTAGCCGTATTTGATAACTTGCACCGCGCGGCTGCTGTCGGCTACGTTGTACTCGGTGAGATTGACAACTTGCCCGGTGACAAAGAACTTGTCTGTGTTGACTTTGTTGTAGGGACAATTACCATTACCATTACACGGCTTTTCATAAACCTCAACCTTCCACATCTCGTCATCTGGAACGACCTTTTTGACTGGCGTTGGTGGATTATAGAATACCACGTCGTCCTGATACCCTCCCGGTTCTCCCATCGATCCAGTTTCGTCGATAGCGAACACCACGTCCGCTGGTTTACGAGTTGGCTCCCGTGGTTCGATGGTGACATTCTTTTGGGCAGTGTCGCTGCCGACTTCAACTTTTACGTGCGTGTCTCCTGATGAGTCGTTGACAAATGTATACCACGTGAGCGTTGTACTCCAGGTATTTCCATCCGCGATTTTGGGAGCTTCCACGCCGTCTACGGGCTTGTCCGCTCCGGCAGTCGAGTTATACAGCACTGCTGTAGGCTTCCCCGGCGCATCACCTGTGTTCTTGACCTTGATATCGACTGTGAGTTGTTCTCCCTCCGTTACGCTCCGCGTCGGCGCAGTCGCGTTCGTCCCGAGTATTGTCACGTCGAACTTGGGCCCATTTGGCGGCTTTTGTACGTCAAGCGGGACAGTGTCGTTGTTCACCGAATCTTTCGATAATGGCGCACTTGCAGTTATTTTCGTCCAGCTCGCTTCCCGGCCCACCTCGGTTTTCCAAGTCAATGATGTAGTATTAGATTGTCCAGGATTCAACGAGAATTCCGACGTTGTGAGCACCTTTTGGTTTTCTTTTTCTCCCCAGATGAACACCGTCTGGTTGTCCTTAATTGGCCCCACGTTGGTCACATTGAGACCAACGGAGACAGAATCTCCTTCGATAGTGTTTGAGCCACCGACCTTGTTATCTGTAATCGTGACGTTGAAATTGCTTTTTGTGACTACTTCAACCGTGTAGTTGTCTGCAAAGCCAGCAGCATCGTGTGGCGTGCCAGCGCCGACGCCGAGGAAGTACTGGTCGTTTGCGTCGTTTACATCGAAGGTGTAGCTTCGCGAGAATGTCTCTCCCATGTTCGTCCCCAACCGAGTTCCGTTGATTATCCGGGGGTCCTCGGCTATCTTTGCTTTACTGGTTGAATTCTGGCCATAGAGGACACCAAGCGGTATTTCGTTGCTAGTCGCGTTACGGTACCCCTCGTTTTTGCCCTCCACGGTCATGTTGAGCGTGTACCCGGGTTGGAGATAGTCGTTTTTCGGGTCAAAGGTTGACAGTTTGTTCCCGTTTTTATCTTTGACAGTTACGTCGAACCCTGTGATGTTGAAATCTGTCTTGAAATCTCCAACATAATCTTTCCAGCCGTCGTTTTTCGTAATGTTGATTCCAGCAGGTCCAGCAAGACAACCGTTCGAGACTGACGTGCTCTTGTACTCTGTTTCGTTTGGAATGAACTCCCTGAAATCGTCGGGGTCGTGTTTATCTGCAGTGGCGGCGACACAACTCCACGTCTCTGAGGAATTGAACTCAAATTCGTTTCCGCTCCCTGTCGGTGCCCTGTTTACTGCAGAGAAATCGGGTAAATCTAGCGGCGCTGCGTGTGGGTCCTCGACATTTCGCCAATGTGACCCGTTCCAGGCCCACCACTCCGGCCCATTTCCGCGGCTCTCGTTGTTGTGCAACACTCCGACGGTATACTCGTTGGTATTCCATCCCGGTTTTGTGACGTTGAACGTCTTTGCTGTACTATTTGTGATGTTAGCGTTCCACGACGAACTGGTGTGAGCAGTACCGTTATCGTAGAGGTCCTGTGCAAACTCAGTGTAACCGCTGTAGGTGACGTTCGTATCGTACGTACGATTACCGTCGACGTTTGCAAGCCCATCACCGTACGTTCCAATCGTAATTTCCACTTTATCAAGGTCTCCAGCAACCTCACTTGCATCGTGGAGTTCTGTACCCGCGACTTCAAGATTCGAATCTGCGTACTGCTTCCACCCTTCGGCAAACTTGCTGGTGATGTTCATCGAAATGGTCGCGTTTGCGACGTTCCGGCCATCGGGGTAATGGCTCAAGAGTTGTTGCTCAACGATTTGCATCACTGACTCTGACCGGACAGCTGACGCTTTGGGGTCTTTCTTTAGCGCAACCTCTTGTCCTTCCTGTACTAAATCAATTGCCGAAATATTGACAAACGAGAAGTCAACGGTTCCGTCGCTGACATGGAGGTCAGGTGGTGAGACCATCGTTACGCTGTCTCCCTCTTTTTGCCAGACTGCACCGCCCTGAAACGCGGTCATCTGCCCATCTTTGTTCTCGTAGACAAGACTTCCCAGCGTAATTTCGGTCGTATTCTGCTGGCTACTCGCATTATCGAGAAGCGTACCGTTGGGGTTGGTGATATCCCAATACATATCGCCCGTCTTGATTGAGATATTGACTGTCCCATGGTCTGGTTGTGCATCGATTTTATCCGCGGCTCCCTCCGGGAACTCCATCGTCACGGTTTCACTTACATCAGCTTCACTCAATTCGTTTACACGGCTATCGAACTCCTGCATCGACTGCTTGACCAAGTCATCGTCTACGTTATCGGTACTATCATTGAACGCGAGAAATCCTAATCCCACTATAAGAACACCCATTACCACCACAATCGAAATGATAAGGAATGCCCCGTATACTTCTGATACACCACGTTCATCATCAATGATGTGGCGAATATCCATTCTTACTGAAATTAGCGTTCTTCAACTATTTAATACTATTGAGTCTTCAAATTGCTCTAGGCTCTGGCCGTTTGGACCACATTACTGCGATAAAATGCAAATTCTTAATGCCAGTATTATCTATGGTACCGCTAATTGCCGGCCTGTACCAACTATTTTCAGATGCGATATCTGCAGCCACAAACTCTTCGGTTCTACACTGCGATCGTCAGTTTGAGAACCGCGGCTCGATAATCTCCACTTCGATAGTCACTACCCTGATAAGAGTCTGGTCAACATCACACTTGTGAACGTGCTCTGGGTTCGTTTTTGACTCCCAGCTTTCTTTATTTTCGAAGTAGATATCCCACTGGTCAGGACCAGCGGTCTGACTGGTGTTCACATAGAGTTCGGTATCGCTCTCCGAGCGGTTTGCTTCTGTACTGACCAGTGTTGCGTCGAAATTCAATGTTTTATCGGTATTTGACACTGGTGCTTCATCTGTTCCAGCAAACTCATTGAACCGAACGTTCGGGTTATATCCCTGAGAAATATAGAGTCCATCTCGCTCTGCCAGCGTGAGATTTACTACTGTCACAATCGCGGTGTTCGTTCCCCCCGGGCCCTCTCGACACGTAAACATCGGGTCATACGCAGGAATTGCGTTGTCTCGGAAGACACCACCACCCTCGTAGCGGATGGTTATATCTCCATTTGACCGGTCAAACCGTTGTTCGAACGAACTGATATCCAACGCTGGATAGTTCACCGAGTTATCAGCCGCCGTTATGTTTAGTGTACTCTGGTTCATCCAGATGTTACTGTTAGAGAATGCAAGGCTGAAACTCCGCTGTAGGTCACCGTTCGTCGCCATTGGCTGAAGAGTCGCTGCCGTCGATTGCATCCCGCGTTCTGCACTGTGTAGCTCTTCGGCATCGCTCAAGTCCGTGATTTGGGTCCCGCCTGCAAGCGAAATCAGTCCAACCCCGACGATGATTATCGAGAACATCAAGGTAAACCCAATCGCATCAGAGACTCCACGCTCTGTGGTTTGCTTTCCGTTCCCGTTATTCGGCGGCTGTTGTCGATTCATGAGCACTCACCAAACGTAATCTCGCCGTTGCAGAGGCTGATAACTGGCTTGTAGCTGTTTGCTGGCGTGCCATAGTTGATACTGGTACTGTTACTGAGCGGATACTCGATTGTGCGGTCATGGCTTGGTGATTCGATTCGTATGACGCTCGCTGTTGTGTATGTGGAACTCTCGGAGCCACTTTGCAGTTCAAGATTCCACCTCCCACTAGCGACCTGTTCGGGATACTCTGGCTGGACTGTGACGTTGACCTCGTCGCCGGTGCTATTGAGACGGTCGAGCGTGTTCAACTGTGCGACAAGATCGCCTCCAATTTCGTCGAACTGTGCCTTTGCAGCCCGTTGTTCCTGTGCCTCAAGCAGATCGCCTGCCCCGAGGAGCAGCCCTGAAATGAGAATCGTCGTAATCGCAAGTGTCAATCCATGTGCGACGGCTATCGAGACTGCCCTGTTATCGACCATTACGAACCTCCTCCAAAGAGCGTACTGTTCCCTTCGTAGGTTACCTGCGAGTCTTGCATGGTGAGATGAATTATCGGATTGATGAGAACATTCTCTTTTTTGTATCTGTCCTTACTGGGGTCCTGTGCCATCTGCACGTTTCCATCGTCGGCCACAATGCTGAATGTTCCTTTATCATTGCCAACATTATCGAAGGTCACGTGCTTGTTGGTATTGTGATATGCGGAACCGAACGAGACTGTTGTACAGACCTGCTGGTCTGCACTGATTGTCCCTTCCCCGTGGGCTAGCTCTATCTCTACTGGATTATCAGCATCTACGCTGTATCCGTTACAGACGACTTCTCCGTCAATCTCGACTTCGTTATCCCGAACCGTTATCGGGAACGATCCACTGCCTTTGATCTCGATAGTAAATTCCGTGTCAATTTCTACAAAAGAGAATGACATGGCTGTCAAGTTCTCTGGGGCTCCGTTTACGATAGGCCCTGATGGAAATGTATTCGTCTCATTTTGCCATATCGCATTGCCACCAGTATCATCTGCCCCAGCTAGTGATACATTCATAAACCTTGAACTCTCTTTGATTGATAGGTTCAGATACTGCTCTTGATACTCTTGAATGGCCGACTTGAACGCGCTTTTGTCGGTGACATAGGGTAGACTCTCCTGTGAACCGTTTGCTAAAAAGAGTGTCTCCAAGTTTTCCTGTACCTGCGCGACGCTTCGCTCTGTCTCCGACAGGCCCTGTCGTTCCTGATAGGAGTTTACATCAGCAGAGGCATGGATGCCGTTCAACAGGATTGCGGAAGCGACGATGGTCAGTGAGACTAGAATCGCCGCAGTCAGAATCAATTGCCCCCGTTGGTTTACCATGCTACCACCCTGATTTGCACGACTGCGTAGAGTTCAGTATCCTCATTCTGGTTTTCGAGGTAAATATCACTGTCCGGGACATCTCCGAGGTCGTCGTACTGGGAATCCACAACACACGCAGGCGTGTTCGGATTAAATTCAAACATCGTGTCGGAGTCAAAAAGCGCAATCTCACGCGTCACGGTGACGGTTGACCCAGTTGGCTGTGAGCGGGTTCCCAGTAGCGTCCGATTAACGTTTCCGTTCGACGGGTAATCAACATAGATATTGTAATCTGTTGTCGTGCTTGCCGTTTGGTTCAGTACCGTTCCGAAAGGGTCCACTGCTGGATCAGCTGACACTACCCCAACGTGGGGTGTTCTTTCGTTCTCACCACCTAGGCAAAGTACTCCGGTCCGGAGCGCGTCTTGGTCTTCGAGTATATCGAGCGTGTCCTCCATTTGCTCTCGTATGTCAGTCCCCTGCTCGAAACCGCTGTCTGCCCACGGTGCGACGCTGACTGCCTGAAGTCCGAGTACAAGCGCACTGACGATGAGAATCGCACCAATAACGCCTTCCAACGAGTACGCCTGTCCTCTATCCGTTCGCGTCTGTGTACTGTCTGGTTCTTTTGCCATCGTCACCATACCCTCACAATTAGTCGACAGCCGTCATCACACACACCAGGTTGTTCTATCCGGACGAACCGAATCGTCGTCGCTGCGGTTTTATCCCGCCAGACACTCCCATTTTGCAGGCGCTCGGAAGCTGATTCTACCACCATCCCAGTCCCGTTGCGGACTGTGGCGTTCCAGCGCAGCCAGTCGGGAATGCCGACTTGTGTGGCGTCATTTGCAAGCGAGTCCATGCTCCGATTGAGCGCGGCAAACTCGACTGTTCGCTCTGCCTCGGCAACCGAACTGTTCTCGACAAGTTCGGCAGCGATGTTTTCGGCCATCACCGATTCGTCGTTTCCAACCTCCTCCTCAAAGGGCATAAACACATTTGGAAAGTACCCAAAAACGAGGATTATTGAGACGAGGAAAATTGTAATTCCAAGCAGATAATCGTTCACCGTCTGGGCACGTTCGCTCATTTCCACAGTCACCTCCCCGTGTGGTTTGTGGCTGTGTTTGTTTCCTGCTCATCTCGCTGTCGCCACGCCAACTCAATTCGGTCTCGGACGGACCAGCCGACTGACCCGACTCCAAACACTAGCAACGCCTCCGCTGTCTCTTCTCCGCCACCGCCGGTTATCTGCTCGACAATAATCCACGTAATGAGGGCAATTGTCGACAGAACAACTGCATACTTGGCTCCTGAGAGCAACTCGACGTTGCGGATGTATCCTGCGATGAACGACGAAATAATCGCTTGCAGCGTGACTGCATGGAAGAACAGCATCGAGAGGAACTGGGTATCAATGCCGCCAGCGAACTCCCCAGCCCCCCCTCCAGTTGCTTGGGCTCCTTTTTCTCCGGCTGCTTGTCCGGTGCTTGCCAGCCCACCCATCGTCTCCAAGAACTGGACTTTTAGCAGTGCCATCACAGCAAGCAGTGTGAGGTAGGTCATAATAATAATGACTGTCTGCATCAACGTCCGTGCCTTGCGCTCGCGCTCGATTTCGTCTTGGTTTTCGGAGGCCGTCGCTGCCGTTGCAAGAACATCATGGATTTGGCTGGATGCCTCTTGAGCCTCGCTGATGAGTTTGATGCTGCGGGACAGCCGTGGAACGTGATACTTATTATTGAACTCCCGCATCGCATCTTTCAGGCTTGTCCCGTAGTTCACCTTTGAGTGCATCGTCTCGAACTCCCGTGATAGCTTGCCCGAAGACGTTTCAGAGACGACCTTAATCGAGTCTAGCAGCGTCATCCCGGTGTCGTTTGCGCTCGCAAGCTTTCGCAGATTCTCCGAGAGGTCGTCCAGAATGGCTTTGCGTGAACGGACGTTCCACTCGTAAAAAATTGCAAGCGGCAATAAATTCACGTACAGTGGGACGTACACCCACATTATCGTTCCCACTACCGGATCAGCCTTCATCGCGTCGATGGAAAGTGGCATATTTCCGCTCGCCAGCGCACCCAGCATGGCTAACAGTGTTAGCGGCAGCGTCAGAATCAAAACCAGCGTAGGGTGGTCCCGGAAGAACAAGTGTGGGGCTGTAACAATCTCCATCAACTCGTGGGTACCTTCTTGCCGTTTGATCTTGTCAAAGAGGTCCCGCTCGCCGGTGTATTCCTCGACGAGTCCCGGGTTGAACACGCCAATCCCCTCGTCAACGGTGAACTCCTCGCCTGCGTCAGGTCGAAGGTAGCCATCACCGACTTCGTCGTGGGTAACGGTCGAGACCATCACGAGAAAGCCCACGCCAATCAACGGAATCAGCCCATAGACGGTTCCGTACAGCAACGTCGTCTGGTCGCCACTATTCATCATGCTCATAATGACCAGAATGATGATGAGCAACAACGGGAACAACGATAGCGTCATGTACATTTCGCCGAACAATTCGAGGGTGTCGAGCAACTTACGCTGTTCTTGCTTTGCTGTCCGGAGGTGTTTGTCTTTCTGGTCTTCGAGGAAATTGGTCATATCTCCACCCGAGTCCAGAATAGAGAGCATATCAGTCAGGAACTGTGCAAGCTCGTCACTCGGGGTTGTCAATGCTTGGTTCCGGACAGCTGTCCGGTAGTCCGTATCGAAATACTCTGTCTCCAGTGCAATGGACTGGAACTCCCGGGAAAGCTCGCCGTAAGTGTCGTCAGCCTTTGCCATCGCTTTCAGGATTTCGAGCTGGTTCATGCCTCCGACCGAGAGCGCATACATGAACGCAATCCCGTCAGGCATCAATGTATTAATCTCACGCTCGCGGCCGCCAGAACGGAAGTACGGAATCGAGACAACTGAACCGAAGCCAATGGCAAAGCCAATTGAGCCAAAGAGAAGACCCGAAAAGAGCACGATAAACGGCGTCCGGAGCAGCCGGAGAAAGCTCACTGATTCGGGTAGTTGGATTCCAATAAGTGCGCCCTCGACAAGCACTTGGACGAATAGCCAGCCGATGAGCATCCCCAGAACCCACAGACCGAGCCCGGCGATGAGTCCGACTGCAAGCGCCCGCGAGAGAAACATCTCGACGTTGTCGGACATCCGTGACTGGGCCAGCTTTTCTTCGACGCTCGTGACAAACTCACTCTCGTCGTCGAACAGCCACTGGTACAGCGGATAGAACGCACCGCCAAGCGAGCTTTCTCCAGCGTTGACCTGCCTACCACGCTGTTTGTCAAGACTCATCTCTTATTATTCCCCATCATTTTCAGCCCCTGCCTTCGGAACAAACTGCCCAAAGTCGATATCATTCTGTTCGTCGGCTTCGACAGTGTTTGAGTCTTCGCCGCCCTGCAACGCCGAGACAAGGTCGCTCGTCTCCATCTTGCGGTACTGTTCGAGCAGCGGCTCTGCGCTTGTCAAGATATCCTCGGTTTCCTCGTGGACGGCGTCGGTCGGGTCGGGCCGTGGCACGAGTTCTTCTTTTTCGGGGTCGACTTCAATCTGAACCGACTCCATCTCGCGGAGGTCTTCTAGGGACCGTTCGAGGTGGTCCTGTGCGATAATGGCGAGTATGGTTTCGGGATCATTAATAAACGCCTGCACTGTCGCGGCTACCTCGGTGTATGAGTTTAGGCCGTTTTGGATGAGGTAGGACAAGACAACTTTCCGCTTGAACAGTTCCCTGTCGAGTCGGTCTTGGGACCAGCCTCGGTCGAACTTGATCTCTTGGAGCGTGCTCGATGACCCCATCTGGAGGTACTGGTCGGTTTCCGCGCGCCACTCGTAGACATCTCGAACGTTGATTTCATCATTTTCCGGCGAATACTCATTGATCTCGGTCAGCTTCTTGTTACGCCGGACCTTATGACCGCCGACCCGCGTTTGAGTCTGAATCGATACCAGATCTAGTGCGGTGAACAGTGTTTTTGAGACATTAATCGGGTCGGTGGTAAATCGCTTGATAACTTCACCGACAGTGTCTGCGTGGAACGTGGTGTAAGTCGTGTGGCCTGTTGACATCACCTGGAAGAGAACACGCCCTTCCTCACCACGAATCTCACCCATCACGATATAGTCAGGACGTTGACGCAGTGCGGCTTCCAGTAGGTCGAACTCGTCAACATCTCCCTTGTCATCCTCACCGAAGGAAGGACGGGTGACACTTGCGACCCAGTTTCGCTGTGGCAACTCAACTTCCCGTGTATCCTCAATGGAGACAATCTTGGCACTAGATGGAATAAACAACGAGACCGCATTGAGGCTCGTCGTTTTCCCTGACGCTGTACCGCCGGCAAAAATCAGTGACTTATGATTCTCGATACAGAGCCACAGGAATGCCATCTCATCGAGATTAAATGTATTCCAGTTGATAAGGTCAACCGGCGTGAACGGCACATCTTTGAACTGACGGATGGTGTAATTTGTTCCGTGGTCAGAAACCTCTGCTCCGAGAGTCAACTGCGCACGCGACCCGTCTGGTAGTGTCGCGTCTACCTGTGGCTGACGTTTCGAGATACCTTTGCCTGACCGCTGAGCGAGTTTCACAACGAAATCGTCGAGGCCCTCTTCGCCGTGTTCGATGTTTGTAATAATCTGCTCGTAGTCTGTGTGATAGACGAAGACGCGGCTGTTGTACCCATCACATGAAATATCTTCGACGTTGATATCGTGTTTAATCGGATCGATATTTGCATACCCGATGAAGTCTCGCTTGAGCATGTACAACATCTTCTCGACTTGATACTCGTTGAGGGTGTCGCTGTCCTCTTTCAGTACCGCCGGTTCGGGCCGTGACTTGACACCATCCAGTTCCGGAAGCTCCTCCCAATCAGCGTCGTCGTCATCACCAGCACCAATCAGGCTCTTAACTGAGTCAAGGAAACTCTCATCGGAGCCATCGTCTTTGACTGTGCGCTCGCCGGTGAAGATGTTGTACCGCCGTAGCAGGCGCTCTGACTCGCGCTCGATAACCTCGGCGCGGTCCTGTTCGCTCCCTTGAACAATGACATCATCTTCGGAGTACTTGATTGCGGTTTTGAGTTTCCGTGAGAGGAACTCACGGAGGTCCGCCTCGATATCGTTGAGATGTGGTTCAATAACGTAATACTTGATCTCGTTTTCTTTCTGTGATTTGAAAACGATAACACACGCGTAAGGCTTGTTGACCCAGTAACGATGCTGTTCGATGAAGTGGCTCTTCTTTTCAATCGGGACGGCCTTTTCGAGGTCGTACCGGTTGACCACTGTTGCTGTCTCGTCACGAGTCGAGAAGAATTCGTCCTCGTCAAGCTCGGCGTTTACATCAACTGTCCGTTTGTCGACGAGGTTTGCGAGCGTGCTCGCTGCAGATTGCGCGCTGTTGATTCGACTCTCTGTCTCGTCGGGGTCGAAACCCAGATACTCTTCAGGATCGAACGGGTCGGCATCTTCGGGTCGCTCGCCGTCCTCGTTATAATAGTATTCCTGCTTGAAATGTTCCCAGGTGTAGCGTCCGACGACAATTCTCTGTCCACTTGGGTCGCGATACTGTTCAACAGCGTTGTGTAGCGTTTTTGCATGACCTGCGCCAGACGTCAGCCGGTCACTCGCTTCCCGTGGATCGAATTTCAGGTATTTGCTCCGATCAAACCGACCTTCTTCATGTTCTTCGCGGCGAAAGTCGCTCCACGAGTACTCTCCAACGACTACGCTATCGTCGAAGCTCACAACACCCCCAGTGCTAGTATTTTCTTCCCCCCCGGGGTCATCAATTGCCATTATGAACTCATTACTGTAAACACACGAAAAAAGTTTGTGCTGTAAGTATCACCTAACTGGTTGTCCTTGTTCCTGGTGATAGCAACCATCTCTCATCCCTCTATCTGTGCTGTTGTTTGGTTTTATCGCTTTAGCACGCTGCTTATGACGAACGTATACTCTCGTTACCTATCTTTTTCAGCACAGAGACTATCTATGTATCAAAGCATCGAGACTGTCCAGTTGTAACAGTCCTCTACCGTAGCCTCGACCAAACAGTGCCGTCCTGTCGCGTCCGGAACCACCCTACTTATTTTCGCCGGTTGCAAACTCTGTGGTGATGGACGACAAGACTGTAACATCGGGGTGGGAGCTGGTTGCTGCCGAGGATGAGGCGGCAACGGTTATTGCTGGACTACTTTCGGTTGATACGGCCAGAGAGTACACGAGGTCCGAAATCGCTGAGGCTGCTGGTGTCCCTCTGAAAACATTATACCTAATCGATATTTTTGACGATCTCGAATCTGTCGGAATGCTTGACCGTGTCGATAATTCGGCAGCTGACTCCGAGGCAAGCTATCGCATCAACGAGGACAGTGATGTGTACCTGGCCGCAAAACAGTTTGACCAGGCCGTTGCGAGTCTAGAATAGGGCCACTGTGCGCTGTCGACTAGCTCGCCCTGACGCTGTGCCGTCACAATGCCAGAACGAGTAAGACGATGGCAGTCAAACTGCCGACTATGGTTGAACTCGAATCGGAAGCAGTTCTGACTGTTGGCGACAAGGCACCGGAGTTCGAACTCGATGGAACTGACGGCGAGTCCTACTCGCTTTCTGACTTCCAAGAGTATGAAGGACTACTTGTTGTCTTTACCTGCAATCACTGCCCGTACGCGAAAGCTAAGTTCGAAGAAATGAACCAGCTTACTATGGACTACGACGATGTTGCCGTCGTTGGCATCAACCCCAACGACGCCGAAGAGTATCCTGAAGACGACTTTGAGACGATGGTCGAACGCGTCGACAAGGGGACAATACAGTGGGACGCGTATCTCCGCGACGAATCACAGCAAACTGCAGCGGCGTATGGGGCGAAATGCACCCCTGACCCATTCCTGTTCGAACATGATGGGGACAGCTTTTCTCTGGTCTATCACGGTCGACTCGACGATGGGGTCAACCCTGATGATACGGTGACCGAACGTGAGATGGCAAACCACATCGAAGCCCTGCTCGCTGGGGAACTCGAAAGCGAGGAGTTCGAACCCGCTCGTGGCTGCTCAATCAAGTGGAAAGCCGATAACGAACCCGACTACTGGGAAACGTAACGTCCACAAGATGGTTTCTCAGCTGTTCGACACAAATACGCCGCTTGTCGGAATGGTCCACCTCCCATCGCTTCCCGGCGCACCGGGCTACGACGGGAGCCGTGAAGAAATTCGGGCGCATGCACTCGCTGACGCCAGAACGCTCGTCGCCAACGGTTTCGATAGCGTTCTCATTGAGAACTTCGGTGATGCGCCGTTCTACCCCGAGGACGTGCCAAAACACGTCGTCGCCGAGATGACTGCTATCACCCGAGAAATCGCGCTTGCCGTCGACGCGCCTCTCGGTGTCAACGTCCTCCGAAATGACGCCGAAGCTGCACTAGCTATCGCCGCGGGAGCTGGTGGCTCGTTTATCCGGGTCAACGTCCACACTGGCGCGCAGGTGACTGACCAAGGACTGCTGTCAGGAGATGCACACAAGACGCTCCGGCTCAGAGAACAACTGGACGCTGATGTGGCTATCCTTGCTGATATCGACGTGAAGCATGCTTCCCCACTTGGGACACGCGAACTGGCGGCGGTTGCCCGGGAAACAATCGACCGAGGACTTGCTGATGGACTCGTGGTTTCCGGGCCAGAAACCGGTAAGCCGGCCGATACCGAAGACCTCCGTACGGTGCTTGCTGCGCGCGACGAGGCAGACCGTGATGTCCCGGTGTTCCTCGGAAGTGGTGTTACTCTGAGTAACGCGGCGACGTTACTCGACCGGGCCGACGGGGCTATCGTCGGAACGGCGCTTAAACACAAAGAGGAGACCGAACAGAGAGTCGACGCCGAGCGTGTAACAGATATGGTTGACGCTGTCCGCTCTGTCGAGTAGCTCGGCAAAAAACGCTAACTCCTACTATTTTGTCGATAAATATCTTCTTTTGGTGTCTAACTGGCAGTTAATCGCGCTATTTGAAGTGAAACTGGACGCTTGTCAGAGACTGAGCGACCACGAGAGGGTTTTCACCTCACTACCGATTAGATTGTATATGGCTGCCGACCCACAAGACCCACGGCGAGCGTTCCTCCGACATATGAATTCACTGCTGGCCGGTGTTATACTGGTTGCCGTCCTCGCTGTCGTTGTCGGGATTCCGGTGTTCGGCGGCTCGATCGACACCAACCCTGGTGTCGTCATCGGAGTTCTCTTGCTTGGGCTGGCGCTCGTAACGGTTAGTTCGAGCGTCAAGATTGTTGAAGCATACGACAAGGAAGCACTGACAATCTTCGGCAAGTTCCAGAAGTTGCTCGACCCCGGTATTCACTTTGTCGTTCCGTTTGTCAACCGTACGTATCGGTTCGACATGCGGACACAGACGCTTGACGTTCCTCATCAAGAAGCTATCACACGGGACAACTCACCGGTGACAGCCGACGCTGTTGTCTACATCAAAGTGATGGACGCAGAGAAGGCGTTCCTCGAAGTGGACGACTACAAGCGCGCGGTGTCGAACCTTGCCCAGACGACGCTTCGGGCTGTGCTTGGTGATATGGAACTCGACGACACGCTCAGCCGACGTCAGCAAATCAACGCGAAAATCCGGACAGAACTGGACGAACCAACAGACGAGTGGGGGATTCGCGTCGAGAGCGTTGAGGTCCGCGAAGTCAACCCGTCGACAGATGTCCAGCGGGCCATGGAGGAACAGACCTCTGCCGAGCGTCGTCGCCGCGCGATGATTTTAGAAGCACAAGGTGAACGCCGGAGCGCCATTGAGACTGCCCAGGGTGAAAAGCAGTCGAACATCATCCGCGCACAAGGTGAAAAGCAAAGCCAGATTCTCGAAGCACAGGGTGACTCGGTTTCGACGGTTCTGCGGGCGAAAGCAGCAGACTCGATGGGCGAGCGTGCGGTCATCGACAAAGGAATGGAGACACTCGAAGGTATCGGCCAAGGCGAGTCCAACACGTTCGTGTTGCCACAGGAACTGACCTCGCTGGTGTCACGGTACGGTCGTCACCTGCAAGGCAGTGATATCAAAGAGAATGGACACGAACTCGAAAGCTTAGAGTTCGACGACGAGACCCGCGAGATGCTCGGTCTCGATGAAATCGAGGAGATTCTGGCCCAGTTCGATGAAACAAACCTCGGCGGACCGGAGTCGGAACGGCCAACAGCATCGGACGCGGAGATGAAAGACCCTGACGAGGTCATCAGCGAAATTGAGGACAACGCAGACGACTGACACTAACAGCTTTAGGCGGCAGTTTCTGCAACTGAAGCCAACTCCTCAAAGTATTGGAGTGATCGTACTATACCGAAGAGATAGCTATAACGTAACGTTTCTCGACAACAACGGAGTTTTGCTCGAACAGACCAGCGACGACCGCGCAGCCTTCGAGAATGCTTTCGACACTGTGTTTCCTACCCACAGCGTCGACACACTCAACCCCGATTATATCCGAAACTTCGTCTACGACGGTACAGTTTCTTACGTCGTTGCTGTCTGTAACTCGTTTGACTTCGATGTCGACGTGTCTTGATAGACGCGAGATACGGTCGACCGGTGACGGTTGAGAATTTATAACAACCGAATCCCGGGCCATGCTGTCGTGTCGCTGCGCTGGCGGAATTTAATTCCCAGAGTGCTCTCTGTCGGTAACTCAGCACACGAGACCATGTTTTTACACAATGCAGGCATCGACTTGACGTTCATCCGGTGCTCTCACAGCAGCGAGACATCTCTCTAACACTGACCGCCGAACATGGAATTCTCTCTGACATTCGAACAATGCCGGGAGAATCTCCGATTTCTATTCGACGTACAGTACAGCCATTTGCCTACCAACGGAGCAGTTATGACGGCTTCGGGAGCCAGATAGTTACGGTCGTTCCTTCCGGTGACACCGCTGCATCGACTTCGCCGTCAAGACTCGTCACAATCCAGAACACAAGCCAGAGGCCAAGCCCTTCTCCGTGTACGAGTTGTGTCTCTGTGTTTGATTCCAGTACGTCCCGTTCCATCTCTGAAATCCCCGGCCCGTTATCACTGATTGCAACCGCTATCTGCGTGCCGTCGACACGCATCTCGATATCGACTGACGGCGGGGTGTCGCCGTGTTTCGCAGCATTGTCAATAATCTCAGACAGGGCTGTTTCCAGACGCTTGTGTGTCTGTGCGACGACAGTTTCCGGCCCAGTAACCGTGACAGAGACATCCGGATACTGCATCTCAACCTGTGAGATTGTTCGGTCCAGCATCGGGCGAAGGTTGATTGGCTCCAATTCGGGCGATAGCTCTCGATTCTCTTCTATTTTTTGTGCAGATTCGGTGAGGTCGAGCAACCGGTCTGCGGTGTCTCTGATATGTGTCGCCTTGTCCTCATCATCTTCCTCAAGTTTTGCCTCGAGCATCTCCGCATAGCTGGTGATGATACTCATTTTGTTCCGCAAGTTGTGGCGTAACACGCGATTGATAACGCTGATGAGTCCTTCTCGTTGGCGACGTGCTGTTGCATCACGGACCATCAATTGAATCCCGACGATATCGTCGGGCGTCCGTTTCTCAACTGACACCTCTGCGTTGTAGATTGGGACGCCACGGACATCTGTGTACACTGTCCGCCCGGACTTTGTCTCCAGCGGGAACCCATGCACTCTGTTGGATTCCCCGCGCAGTATTGGTTCGATTTGGTTCCATGCACGTTCCGTTATCTCCTCGTCGGGATGCGTAACCGACATCTGCTGGCCTTCAAGTTCTACTGGGGTGTAGCCAAGAAAATCTTCAACAGAGGGGGAAATGAAGGTGAACATACCATCAAGATCAAGACGAAACACCGACGCGAAACTGGCGTCGATGACAGCGCGATATAGCTCGTTTTGCTCGTTGAGTTTCTGTTCGCGTTCGACAAGTTCCTGACGCTGGCTTTCGGTCTTGGTCACATCGGAAAGTTGTACGACCTGTGCACCGACATCTCCGAGTTTGACGGTGCTACTTGAAACGAAGTAGAATCGCTGCTTGCCTGAATTCTCACAATCTAGTATTTGGTTCTCGCTGTCCAGTGCATCTGTCACTGCCGGTAAAACATCATCCAGACGGTTTCCTGTCGCCCCCACAACTTCTGGGAGAATCTCTGCTGTCGCGCTTGAATAGTCGCGGATACTCCCGCTTTCGTCAAGATATATCGAGATATCGTCACCGCGTGCGGTTCGTTGTATTGCCAGAAAGCGGCGCTCAAACACGAAGAGAACACCGACGGCAAACGCTGCGACACCGATTGGCGCGTAAATAATCTCGATTACGCCCGGAATGAACAGTGCGGCAATATCGAAAATAACAGGGACGGCAATTAGCCCAGTCAGTACCCCAAGTGAACGCGTGTCGTAGCCTGACTCCTGAAACAGCTGAAAGAGCATGAACAGGCCAATCATCGACAGCGAGTACGCAAGGCCCGTCGCCGCCCAGTGAAGGAGTCCATGTTCGATTGCGAGATACTCAAAGGGTGTTGTCGTCTCAGTTGTTGTAAAGTACAGTCCGTGTATCCAGTTCGTGACTTTGACCGAGACCACGACAAGAAAAACGGCCGCACTGAGTTGTCGGAGTGACTTGTTGCGGTGGTAGTCTTGGCCAGTGTATGCTGAACAGAAATAGAGCCACGCCCAGACAGTTGCGAACCCGACGGCGAGTCCGATAATATATGACACCCTTTCGAATGGGGAAGGCAACACGAAATATGCGCTCTTGAGCAGTGCCCAACTGCCTGCCGTTGCAAGTAACCAGACGAGTCCACGCCGTACGTCTGGGTTGTCAAACTTCTGTGCCCGTCTAATAGCAGCGAAACAAACAATTCCACTGAGAGCAAAAATACTTATATACACCTGTCCGACAATTCCCAGCGACGGGGACATTTGTTATCTATTATATACCGAATTAGATAAACGCTTCTGGCAATTATCAAAATAGATATTTCAGAGAATATTACCGGGTGTAGCTGTAAACGACCTCGAAGTACTCTTTTCGTTCACTCTACGGCCCAGTTTCCATCACTGTGAGTGTTCTCTAAGGAACTCACTGTCGCTTTTGAGTAGCTATTGTCGTATAATTACCCTTGAGAAGTAGCGGGAAGTGGATTTGAACCACCGGTCTGCGGGTTATGAGCCCGCCGGAATCTCCTAGCTATCCCATCCCGCTACCTACTTTTAACCAAGGTCACTGTTTAAGCATTGCGTTTCGGGTCCCGTCTGTGAATTAGTACCAGGTTCTTCCTCTTAGTTATCAGCGTGTACCTGCCACGTGAACAGGCTCTCGAAGACATAGTTGACTGTCATCGCGAAAGCGGTGGCGACCGGACTTGCGGCAATAAACCAGAGGTCAGCCCCAAACACCTGCAGTTCGAACGTAAGCCGTTGTGTGAGCACCCAGTAGACCACGAGCTGGACTGACACACCACCGGCGCGGACCAGATGTGACTTCCCGAGTCGCTTGGCGAACGGTACGACACCCTGCTTACCCTGCTCAGCGAACGTCCAATGTTCGTTGACCAGAAACATCACCAGAATCGAGGTCTGAATACCAGCAACCTTCGCCAGCATCTCTGGAAATCCAAACAGAAGACCGAGCACCGCAAGCACAGAGTTATCGCTTACCGACCCGACGACACCGACCGAGACGAACTTACCGAGTCGTGCACGCGACCGAAGTGCATTCAGCGTCTCCATCGTGTTACTGCTCATTCCTGTTCGACAAGTGCGGGTGGCTGTTCACGATGCTCAGCGATTGCAGTATGTAGCCGGCTGTCTCTGAGCTGTTTCGCACGGTGTCGAGCATCGAGGAGTGTCTGAGCCAGTCGGAACGAGTCATTCACCGGTGACACCGTCGAGTTTGGCCTGTCGTGCCACTCGATGGGTACCTCTTCGACGTGGACGCCTTGTGCGCCCGCTATCGCGATAAGCTCAATATCCCAGGCGAACCCCGGCTTGTAGAGGTGGTCCCGTACCTGGGCCCACCCGTCTGCTGTAATTGCCTTTGCACCACACTGGAAATCGTGAATGTCGACAGTCAGTAGTTTGCGGGCAATCCAGGCAAACGTATCTCCGAGATGCCGTCGAGCGAACGTCTGGTGTGTTGCTACTGTCGACTCTGGGTGGCGGCGGGAGCCAACAGCGAGGTCACAGTACGGTTCGTTTACCGTGTTGACAACTCGCGCAAGCTCGGCTGCCGGCGTCGCACCATCGGCGTCGGCAAACGACAAAATGTCCGTTTCCAGTGCTTCGAAGCCGGACGTAACCGCCGCACCTTTTCCCCGACGATACGGGACTGATGCCACCTCTGCAGGGAGGGCAGAGAGCTGATTGACAGTCTCTTCAGTTGCCGCATCGAGCTCAATACGAACTGTCTCCGGCTCAATCTCCGAAACAATATCGTCGATGTAGGCAGAGAGCTGTTCGACGTCGGGCTTGTACGCTGGAACCACGAGCCCGATAGTAGATGCCATTGCCTGAAAGAACCGAACCTGGCGATAAAAACTTCGTGTTTTCGCGTGGCAGGCTATCCAACACATCTTTGCTTTCAGTTGTGCAAAACCAGTTGTACATATGGACGGGTTTGTGCTTGCGGGGACGGAGTCGGGTGTCGGAAAGACTGTCGCCACGCTTGTGACGCTCCAAGCGCTGGAGCAAGCAGGATACACAGTCCAGCCTGCAAAGGCCGGGGCAGACTTTATCGACCCCAGCCATCACGCTGCTGTCGCGGGAAAACCCTCTCGGACGCTCGACAGTTGGCTCGAAGGCGAAGATGGACTGCGCCGGAACTATCACCGCGGCTCAGGCGATATTTGTGTTGTCGAAGGCGTCATGGGAATGTACGACGGCGACCACTCAAGCACGGCTGCAGTCGCAGAGACACTCGACGTTCCGGTTATCCTCGTTGTCGACGGGAGCGGCGGGATGGAGAGCGTTGCTGCTACTGCGTATGGCTTCCAACAGTATGCTAGCCAGGCCGGCCGAGATATCGAGATGATTGGCGTCATCAGCCAGCAGACACACGGCGGCCGCCATGAGCGAGGTATACGGAATGCACTTCCCGACAGCCTCCAGTACTTCGGCCGCGTGCCACCGATGACTGACCTCTCGATTCCCGAGCGACACCTCGGTCTCCACATGGGAGCGGAAGCTCCGCTTGAGATGGCGACGCTCGACGAGGCTGCCCAGTATATCGATGCCGATGGAATCGCCGAGACTGCCCGTACACCACCCCAGCCTGAGGCGAATGGCTCGCTGCAAGCTGAAACCGACGACATGCCCACGATTGCGGTCGCACACGACAGCGCATTCCGGTTTGTCTACCCGGCTGTCCGCGAACGTCTCGACACGCATGCGGATGTTGTCACGTTCGCACCCGTCGACGGAGATGACCTTCCGGACTGCGACGGTGTCTATCTCCCGGGCGGGTACCCCGAGCTACACGGGCCGGAACTCACACGCAGCCCGGCACTCGAAACGCTGTCTGACCGAGCAGTTGCGGGACTCCCGATACTCGGTGAGTGCGGTGGGCTAATGGCTCTCTCAGATAGCTTGACGACTGCCGACGGGGAGTCCTACGAGATGGCTGGTGTGCTACCTGCTGCTGTTGAGATGCACGACCGATATCAGGCACTCGACCACGTCGAATTGGTTGCTCGAACGGAGACAGTGACAGCAACGACCGGTGATACCTATCGTGGCCACGAGTTTCACTACTCCAGTGCATCGGTCCCAGCAGATGCGAGCTTTGCGTTCACGATGCAACGTGGCGATGGAATCGACGGCGAGCATGACGGCCTCACCGAGTACGCGACGCTGGGGACGTACTCACATCTTCACGCAGAAAGTGGCGCGTTCGACATGTTCCTCGACCATGCCACACGCTAAGCCACGCAGCTAGTTTCGGGCTACTCCTCGATATTGATACCCGGACGGCCCGGCGTTGCTTTCGACGCAAGCGAGTCAGGACTCTCCGTTGGACCGTACACTGTAACGTCAGCATCGAACTCGCGCTCGATGAGCCACATCGCGCGGTCAAGCGCTGTTGACTCCTCGGCAGGTGAGAGCTGTTCGTCGAAGTGTTCCTGTCCAATAAACTCCTTGGCGAAGTCGGCGGCGGCCTCGCCGTGTTCTCTAAGGTCGCCGTCGCTCATCACTGCACCAACCACGTCGCCGTCGGTTTCTTTTGCGATTTCACGCACGCGATGTTTCCATTCGGGGGCGACTGCAATCTCAACACGGCTGGCATCGTCGATATTTGCAACATCGATGATATCGCGGATGTCCTCCTGTGTGTTCTCGATTAACTTGTCCGCCATCTCATAGTTTTCAGGCATCTCGACGGCGGGCCACGCTGCTTTTGCGACCACGGTGTCGTTACCAAGAGCCTGCCAGACCTCCTCTGCGAGGTGTGGCGCAGTCGGTGACAGCAACTTTGCAACCGTCGAAAGGCCGTGTTCGAATGTTTCGGCGTCCGGCTCGGTGTACTCGGCGTACTGCCACAGCAGTGAGACCAGGTCACGAACGGCTTGGAGTGCGTGGTTGTACCGCATCTGCTCGAACTCCGTGGTCGCAGTCGCGGCTGTCGCCTGAATTTCCTGTGTAATCTGGTCGTCGACAGTGCTACCGTCTCCGGTCTCAATGTCGCCTTCGGTAAACGATGTGGTCAGACGATAGACATTCTGCAGGAACTGTGATGCTGACTCGACGCCCTCAGGGTCCCACGGGAAATCCTTGTCGGGCTGGGCTGCCTCCATAATGAACAATCGAGCTGTGTCAGCTCCATACTCTTCGACGATACGAACTGGAGAGACGCCGTTTCCTTTACTTTTTGACATCTTATTCCCATTGGAACCGAGTACCATCCCCTGAGTCAACAGACTCTCGAAAGGCTCACGGCAATCTTCCAGTAGGTCGATGTCGTCGAGTACTTTCGTGAAAAAGCGTGCATACAGTAGGTGCATCGTCGCGTGCTCGATGCCGCCAACGTACTGGTCGACAGGCAACCACGTGCTTGCCTGTTCGGTGTCGAAGGGACCATCTTCGAACCCGGGTGAGATGAACCGCAGGAAATACCACGACGAATCGATGAACGTGTTCATCGTATCGGTCTCGCGCGTTGCTTTGCCACCGCACTCGGGACAGGTCGTCGCTTTCCATTCGTCGGCTGCGTCGAGGGGATTACCGGTCGTCTGGATAAACTCCGGCAGTTCGACGGGCAGGTCCGTTTCAGGCACCTGGACCTCTCCACAGTCGGGGCAGTTGACGAACGGAATCGGGGTGCCCCAGTAGCGCTGCCGGGAAATACACCAGTCCCGAAGGCTGTGTGTCGTCCGGAACTCGCCGTCAAACTCTTCGACGAACTGCTCGCGAGCCGCTTGGCTTGCCAGTCCATCGAACTCACCACTGTTGACCAGTCTGCCGTCTTTGGTGTACGCCTTACTCTGTACGTCAATTTCCTCGGCGTCGACCGCTGTGTCTTTGGTTGGCTCGACGACTTGTTGAATCTCAATATCGTGTTCCTCTGCAAACGCGTGGTCACGCTCGTCGTGGCCCGGAACTGCATACAACGCTCCCGTGCCAATGTCGTCGAGAACGTAGTCAGCGACGTACACAGGGATCTCTTCCCCAGTTGCAGGGTTGGTTGCGTACTCGCCGGTGAAGACACCTGATGTCTGCTCAATCTCGTCTTCGTCTGCATCTTTAACGCGCTCGACGTAGTCCGCTATCGCGTCGTTCTCTTCGGCAAGTTCCTGAGCGACCTCGTGTCCGGGTGAGAGGGCAAAAAATGTCGCGCCGTAGATGGTGTCTAGACGTGTCGTGAAGATATCAACACTGTCGCCTGTTGTCAACTCGAAGGCAACGGAGGCACCCTCTTGTATCCCGATCCAGTTGCGTTGCATCTCTCGGACGTTGTCCGGCCAGTTATGGAGGCTGTCAAGGTCTTCGGTAAGCTCCTCGGCGTAGTCGGTAATCGTAAAGAACCACTGGTCCATCTCACGTCGGTTGATTGGCGTGTCACACCGCCAGCATAGCTCGTCTTCACCCTCGACGTTTTCGTCAGCTAACACTGTCTCACAGTCCGGACACCAGTTGAGTTCGGCAGTCTGGCGTTCGACCAGCCCCGCGTCATGGAACTGCTGGAAGAGCCACTGGTTCCACCGGTAGTACTCCGGCTCACAGGTCGTAATTTCACGGTCCCAATTGAAGCCCAACCCCAGCATGCTCATCTGCGCTTTCATATCGTCGATACAATCCATTGTCCACGCACGGGGGTTCGTATCCCGGTCGTTTGCCGCGTTCTCAGCAGGCAACCCAAACGAATCCCACCCCATTGGATGGAGGACGTCTTCTCCTTGCATTCGTTTGAACCGGGCGTGTGCGTCGGTTATTGCGTAGTTTCTGACATGCCCCATATGCATCTCTCCCGAGGGGTAGGGGAACATCGCCAGAACGTACTCGGGGTCCGTGGCATCATCTTCGATACGAAAGACATCTGCTTTGTCCCACTCTTGTTGCCATTTTGGCTCAATTGCCGCGTGGTCAAAGCCGCGGTCCTCTGTCACGTCGGAGTTGCTCATATACCTTGGTGTGGGGCCGACTATGCTATACCTTTTTCTTTGGTGTGCGACAGCTTGTCAACGCACCCCAAAGGTTATTTTTCGCGGCGCAGGCGACCGACGACGAACTCTCTGTCGAGGTTTCCGAGGAATGTCCCGAGCTGTGGCCCCTCATCGTCATCGAAAAACAGCCGATACCCTGCGCTAAAGAACTCACTCATGTCGATGTCATGGCGCTTTGCTGTCTCGTATATCTCAGACTGAATCGCCTCACCATCGTGACCTGCTGCGACAAACTCCGCGAGTTCATCGAGTGCAGTTTCCATCGCTTCGCCGAAGCTCACATCAGGCATCTCCTGTCGCTTGAGTTTGTAATCGAACTCGTTGCCTGTCTCGCGTGCCCAGTTTCGCGCACGCTCGACCCGTGCCAGTGCTTCCTCGACTGCCCACTCCGGCGTATCCTCGGTGATGTGCCCTTGTTTTCGTGCAATGTCTTCCCGGAGTTGTTCGTCCTCTGTCATGCCAAGCACAGCAGCGAATGTGTATGGAATCCGGACACGCTCTTCGCGGACCTCGTCGACAACAAGTGGGTACGCCCGGTCGGCGAATGCACGTTCGCTCTCAGTCGCGTCGCGTTCACCGAAGTACGTCGCTTCGAAGCGGTCGAACTCGTCGACCAACTGGTCAATACGCTGGATACTGAAGTCGCGCTGCTTGAGTGGCTCTTTCACGAAGAAGTAACGAAGTACTTCGGGTTCAAGTAAGTCAAGCACCTCATCAACCCGAACGACGTGGCCGCTAGATGAGGAGAGAGCTTTCCCTTCGAGCGTAAACCACTCATAGACCATCGGTACCGGCGGCTCGATATCGACAACATTTTGTGCAACATCTACACCGCTTGGCCAGGACCCCTCGGCGTGGTCTTTGCCAAAGGGTTCGAAGTCGACGTCGAGTTCTTTCCATTGGGCGGGCCACTCGAACCGCCACGGGAGTTTTCCGTCGCGCACTGATGTTGTTCCCTCATGTCCACAGCCTGCAATGGTGTCGTCTCCGGTTTCGATGTCGGTACAGGTGTAGGAAATTTCGCCAGCTTCGATATTCACATCGGTTATTGTCTCTGTCAACTGACCACACTCCTCACAGATGGCAAAGAAGGGAACGTAGTCCTCGTCGACCTTATCCTGATAGGCAGTAAGTACCTCTCGTGCAGTCTCTTGGTTTTTGAGGACATGCTGTACGACTTCGTCGAACACACCCTCTTTGTAGAGACTAGTGTTCGAGACGAACTCAACATCGATATCGAGTTCCTGTACGCTTTGCTTGAGCAACTTGGTGAAGTGGTCACCGTATGAGTCGCTGACTCCAAACGGATCGGGAATCTCTGTGTAAGGACGGCCAAGGTTTCGGCCGAGCGCACCGGCGTCGACCTCTCCGAGGCTGACGATGTTGCCATCTAGGTCTGCGAGCTGTCGGGGAAGCTTCCGGAGGCGGTCGCGGTCGTCCGAAGTGAATACCTGCCTGACCTCGTAACCGCGCTCTCTGAGTACCGCGGCCACGTAGTAGGCCCGCAGAATTTCGTTGACGTGACCGATGTGTGGTATCCCCGACGGCGAGACACCCCCTTTGATAACGAGTGGCTCTTGGGGGTCTCGATCTTCGATTGCGTCAGCGACAGCATCAGCCCAAAATGCACGGTCGCTATCGCTCAGTACGGCGTATGGGTCAGTGTCTGGTATGTCTGATGTCATCGGTGTTCGGTGGAGTCGGGAACAATGTCAGTGCCACTGTGGTCTCCGTCGATAGCGGAAGCAAGGCCCTCTGGGTCACTCCCGTCAATAACGACTGCTGCCAGCCCCGAGCGTTCGAGCAACTTCGTCGCCAACAAATCGACCGGAGCATTGCTTCCTGCGTCGAGGTCGATTCCTGACACCACGTCTAATAGCTCTGACGCCGACAGCGAATCGTACTTGGTTGCTTCTGGGTCCTCGTTCGGGTCGGCATCGAAGACGCCTGGAACACTCGTGGCGTAGACAAGCAGGTCAGCGTCGACGTACTCGGCAAGCCCTGTTGCGACGGCATCTGTCGTGTGTCCGGCGACTGTTCCACCCATGACCGGGATATCATCGTGCCTAAACGCTTCGAGTGCAGTCTCGTGGTCGGTCGGCGGTGTCGGCGCCGCGCGGTTGTCGAGTGCAGCGATAAGCAGCCGGGCGTTGAGCCGTGTGACTGCGATGCCGAGGTTGTCCAGTTCCATTTCGTCGGCACCGAGGTCGCGGGCTGCGCCGATGTACTCGCGTGCAGTCGGTCCACCGCCGACGACAATACCGAGCTCGTGACCTGCATCTGATAGTGACTCTATTGCGTCCGCGTACGCGCCGACTCGCTCCGAGCCGACTTCCGGTGCGAGGACGCTCCCGCCGATAGAAACAATGACCTTCATTGTCTCGCTGTAGCAACGATTGGCTATTAAGGGTTGTCAAGACATTACCCCACAGAAAGGTGGTGGTCGGATAGAAACGGCAATCGTTTCTTGTTTTTACACCCTTCTCTAGCATTATTCCTTATTTGCAAAAGTGAAATTATGTGTGGCACTACTATCAGTGAAACTGTCTTAGGTACAGTAATAAAACGTCTAAATATCTAAGAGCAACTCGTAAATTCATTGAATTCTTCGTATTTCTCTGAAAGCAACCGAAGTCGCACAAACGTTCTTCCATTTATATGCCTACTGGGGTCAATGAGAGAAACGAGGAAACAATGAGCGCTACAACGCCCTCCCAAAACGAGACTCGCTCGAAAGAGGAACGTCTTTGTTCGTTTCTCCAGCAGAAGGCATCGGACGGAGAAATGTACTTCAAGAGCAAGTTCATTGCAGACGAAGTTGAACTTTCGCCCAAGGAGATTGGCGCCTTGATGGTCAAGCTCAAAGATTCGGCAACCGACCTCGAAATCGAAAAGTGGTCGTACACGAGCGCGACCACGTGGCGTGTCGAGCCGATGTAAGCTGTGCAGAGCCAGATTGCACCCGTAGCCGTGGATTTATCTCGACACACTTCCTACAGCAGTTGATGTCTGGTAGCCAGGAGGCCGGCCCGCCGCCAAACCCCGAGGAGTTTAGTACTCTCTTTGATGTCTACGAAATTCAGCGTGATGGTGACAAGGTGTTGTATGTCGGCGACCCGACACCACACAGTGACGAACTCGAACGAAAACTCTGGAAGTTCTTTGACAGCCATGGGTACAAGATTCGTTTCCAACGAGGATACAGCGGGGATGATGTCCAGTTCTCTCGTGGCGAGTTCGTCCTGATTGCGGAACCACAATCCAGTGACAGTGGTGGCGGTATCCCGCGAACGAATCTTCTCCTATTTGTTATGACTACCTTCTCTACGTTGCTTGCCGGTGCTGTCTTCTGGTATCAGGTTCCACTGACCGAACACCCTTTGCGTGTTTTCGAAGCGTGGCCGTTTGTCGTCGCTATCATGGGTGTCCTTGGTGTCCACGAGCTTGGCCACTACGTTATGAGTCGATATCACGGTGTCGACGCCAGTTTGCCCTACTTCATCCCAGTTCCGACTATCATCGGCTCGCTCGGTGCGGTTATTAAAATCAAGGGCCGAATCCCCAATCGGAAGGCACTGTTCGATATTGGCGTTGCTGGGCCGCTTGCAGGATTGATAGCGACGTTTATTGTCACCGCAATTGGACTCCATCTCGACCCGCTTGCAGTCCAAGAGCCCGCACAGGCTGCTGGTGACGAGCCTGTGGTGTTATTCAACCATCCGCCATTGCTCGAACTGATTGCCAGAGTTGTCGGCGCAAGTGGGCAACTTGAGAACCGTGTCGTTCATCCGGTTGTCTTTGGCGGTTGGGTCGGTATGTTAGTAACGTTGCTAAATATGCTCCCGGTCGGACAACTTGATGGCGGGCACATCGTCCGGGCCATGTTCGGCGAGCGACACCGGACAATCTCTACGTTGGTCCCAGGCGCACTTTTTGGCCTTGCAGTGTACGTGTTCGTTACCTCTAGTTGGCGGTCAATGACCATCTGGATTCTGTGGGGTATTTTCGCGATTGGTCTGGCCTACGCTGGCCCGGTTACGCCGATTGAAGACGCCAAAATCGACCGCAAGCGATTCGTGCTTGGCATTGTTACGTTCGTTCTTGCGGCGCTTTGTTTTACACCGATTCCAATAGAAATTGTCGACGCGGCGGAGCTTGCTGCCTGAGTTAATGCGAGTAGCCTCGGTCCGGAAGCAACTCGCCGTCCAATGTCACACTGCTCTCGGTTACTTTCCCGATTGGAGTTAGTGGCACCGAAAGCTCCGCCGATGCTTGTGTGACTGCCTCTTCGGGAAGTGTACAGACGAGTTCGAAATCCTCTCCGAAGTGCAAGCCGTGTTCCAGACGCTGCTCTGGGCTGTCAGCGACCTCACCGATGCGGTCGTCGAGGGGTAACGGTGTCTCGATTGCGAACCCACAGTCGCTCGCATCCCCAAGCTGATAAAGCGAGCGGGCTAAGCCATCGCTACTATCCATCATCGCAGTTGCATACGTTCGGAGTGTCTGTCCTGCAGCGGTTCGTGGCGTGAACTGGAACAGCTGGTTCGCCCGCTCAGTCTCTCCGCGCTCGAATAGTTCAAGCGCCACTGCACTCCGGCCAAGCGTTCCGGTCACACAGACTATCTCTCCCGGGGTTGCACCGGACCGACGGACTGGCTCGTCGGCACGACCAACTGCAGTTGTCGCCGTGGTAAACTCCTTGTGACTATCGAGGTCCCCACCGACGTACTCGCTGCCAACCTGCGCGCAGACGGCTTGTGCGCCGTCGACGAAGGCAGAAACCTCGTCCCACTCGAAGGCAGGCACACCGTAGACAGCAACCGCTGCGACGGGCACACCCCCCATCGCTGCAATATCGGAGAGTGAGGCACCCACAGCGCGCCACCCGGCCGTGTACGCTGTCGTTCCGTCTGGAAAGTCCGTCGTCTCGTGGAGCATATCTGTGGTGACGATGAGTCCATCGACAACGGCCGCGTCGTCACCCGCGTTGGGAACGACTTCGGAAAGTCGTCGAAGCGCCTCCGGTTCGTCCATACGCCACGTAGCACCCTCCCGTACAAAACATCGGTCATCATGGCCGGCGAGCCCTCCCGCAAGTCCGGTTCACAACAGTTAAATGACGGCATCGGGAAGAACGTGGCAATGACAAGTCTCTACGACGCGCCTGCCGAAGACGTTATCGAGGCGCTTACTGAAACGCTACAGGCACAAGCAGCTATCGAAGAACCGGAATGGCTTCAGTTTACGACCACCGGTGTCGACCGCGAGCTCCCGCCCGAACAGGAAGACTTCTGGTCGCGCCGTGCTGCAAGCCTTCTCCGCAAAGTCGCTATTGACGGACCTGTGGGTGTCGGTAGCCTCAAAGCCGAGTACGGCAGCGCAAAGCAGGGGACGACGCGATATCGCGTGCGACCACGAAACAAGTCCGACGGCTCCGGTAACATCGTCCGGACAATCCTCCAGCAACTCGAAGAAGCGGGCTACGTCGAAGTTGCAGAAGGCGAGGGCCGAACCGTCACTGCCGACGGTCACAGCCTGCTTGACGAGACTGCAGCCGATGTGTTAGAGTCCCTTGACGACCCTGCGCTCCAGCGCTACGCGTAAAATTAGGACTCTGTCCCGAAGGTGTCCTGAGCGAAATCGATTGCTTCCTCGACGGCACCGATACCAGCGAGATGCTGAATCCCAATTGTTGCCTTGAGTGTCTTTGCTGGCGTCCCCGTAAGAACGTTTGAGCCGACCTGTGCAACAGTGCCATCCCCAACTGTCGCTACCCACCCCAACGAGTCGTATACGTACCGTGACAAGCGCGGGTCGAATCCACCGCCATCTCTTCGGACCAGCGCCTCGATATTCTCCGCGGCGATAGCAGCTTGCCGTACGGCCGTCTGAGCGGTCGCTGGCGCCATTGTTCCGTTGTCATCGATGACACGGACCGCGTCGCCGACGCCGAACGTTCGCTGGCCGAGTCTGAGTGTTGACCGGACCTGTGGCCGTACATTCGAGAGCGCACCAGGTCCGGTAATACCACCTGTCCAGACGAGTTGGTCGTACGGTATCGACGAGCTATCGGCCACATCGAGTGTGCCATCCGTCGCTGATTTGACTGTCGTATCTGTCTTGATGCTGATACCGCGTTCAGTCAGCTTCTCGGCAATAGCGTCCTGAAACGGAGCGGGAAAGCCGGGTGCGACCGTTGGTTGCTGTTCAATCAGCTCGACTGCCACCGTGTCGTCGGCACGCTCATCATTGGCAAGTTCCGCGAGCTCGCCAGCCACTTGGATACCTGACAGCCCGGCTCCTCCGATTACCACGCGGCCACCGGTCTCACAGAGCTCAAGGAAGCGCTTACGGATGTCTTCAGCGTCTTCAGGGCGTTTTAGCGGTGTTCCATGCTCAGCCAGACCAGGCAGCCCGTAGTAGGCCGTCTGTGCGCCAAGACAGACAGCCCCGGCGTCGAACTCCAGGGTTCCATCACTGAGCGTGACCTGTCCAGCGTCATATTCGACAGCATCGACTGTTGCGTGCCGGACAGTGGCGCGCTCACAGCAATCGTCAAGCGGGACACACAGTTGGTCTGCTATTTCTGGTGTCCGAACAGCGCGGTGCAGGAGGTGTTGGACGAGATGTGTTTCACGTTTGTCAACGAGTGTAATCGCTGCTGTCTTGGGCAGTGTCCGCTCCAGCTTTCGAACCAGCGTAACCCCCGCATACCCTGCTCCCAGAACGACGACGTGCATACACGGAGTTACGACAGAGACAACATATCACTTGTCCCGACCTATCATTCGTCGAGCCATGTCTCTTGCAGATAGCGCCATTCGAGTGCTTGCTGATCGGCAGCTCCTGTCTGTACAGGGGCGAAAACAGCAGTACTGAGCCTACCCGTTACTTCTTCGTACTGTTGCCATTCTTCGTATCGCACGATGCTCACTTCGCTACGCTGAGAGATGATCTCGACGTTCCGAATATCGATATCGAACGAACCCGGCTCATATACTGCATGAGAGTCTCGAATACTCGACAAAGTTGCGTCTCTATCGTGAACAGCTCCTGATGGTGTCACCATCTCGTAATCCGGGGCAAGCGCTCGCTCAACCTGGTCGAACGCGGTGCTGTTGGCAACACCGGTAAACCAGTCAACAAAAAACGTGTGCAACGACTCGATTTCTGTACGGTAATCAACTGCGTCCATATTTCGAACTGGAGCAGGAGTACAATAGCTCTTTAGTCCGTTGACGCCGTGGTATGTTCTACTTCAGTTGTCGCCCCAGCAGGGGATTCTGCATCTTCTGGAATCGCGCTGACACGCTCAAAGACAGACACTGGGTCACGGAAGCGCCGCCAGTTCCACCAGGTTTTAGCAACCGTCCAGAGCTTTCGGCGGTGTGATAGGGATGGTCGCGTCGTGAGCACATCAAACTCCTGTGCCCGAATCAGGCGGTGGTGCTCTGCGTAGAGCACTGCCGCGAGCAGTACTGGAAACTGGCAGTCTTCAGGAAGATATTTGATACCACGAACGCCGTTCCGATAAAGTTGCTCGGCCCGAGACAGCTCAACCCGGATTGCCTGTCGGAATTCAGGGGTACACACTCCGCGCCGGAGCTGGTCAGACGTTACATCGTACCGGTTTAACGTTTCCATGGGTAGGTAGATGCGGTCCAGGTCCGTGATGTCCTCGTCTACATCTCGGATAAAGTTCGTTAACTGGAACGCTTCACCCAAGGCCATCGCGTGGTCACGCGCGGCATCAGGTTCGTCGGCATCCATGATGGCAAGCATCATATTCCCGACCGCGGCTGCCGAGCCACGTGTATATTCTCTGAGGTCTTCAAACGTCTCGTAGCGGTCTGTATCGACGTCGGTGAGCATCGCGTCGATGAATGCATCAACCTCGTGTTCGGAGATGCCTGTTTCGGCCCGAAGCTCGGAAAACGCTTCGACGACCGGGTCCTCGGCAGGCTGTTCGCCAAGGGCAGCCGCTCGGAGGGCATTCAACTTTTCTTCTTTGGCGTCTGGAGGCAACTCGGTATCGCCATCGACCACTTCATCGGAGACTCGAAAGAACCCGTAGAGGACGTAGGTCTGCTCCCGGATTCGCTCCGGTAACAGCCGAGTCGCATAGTAGAAGGTCTGGCCAGTCTGCCGATGAATGGCTTTCCCTCTTTTTCGCTGGGACTCGTTCACAGTATTCTTTCGTTGGGATTCATAATAAAGCCCCAACCTAACATTGTTATTTTTAGAGGGTTAATCATGGGTGGTCAGATAGCCGGACACTACGAATTGACAACTGAGTTATAGATATTTTCGACGGCCAACGACGAGAGCTAGTCTTCGATATAGTCCAGTGTTGACTCGATACGACCGAGCTCTGGACCAGTTGTTCGCTCACCAACAACGTAGCCGTCGTCATTTGCGAGGAGGCCAGAGCCGACAAGCGGGCCGCCGTAATTGATCGTCCCGATGTCAGCAGGCACGTCCAACACAGATTCGAGCTCATCAAGCTGTTCGTCCGGTGTTTTCGGATGACAGAGGACACCATCGTTAGTCGCAACAGCAGCTGTCCCGACGGTATCGACAGTGGCAACTGTGCCGCGGGTAACTGGGACGTTGAGGCCGGATTTCACAGCTTGAACTGCTTCTCGAGACAGGTCTGGGTGGACGTAAGCGCCGTTATCATTGACCAGAACGACATTTCCGGCAGCGTTGATACGGCCCGGCAGTTCAGTGACCGGGACATCGACTGCGTCCGTAATCTGTTTTCGCTCTCGGCTTGAGATACGGCTGCTCACCAACAGTCCATTACTATTGCCTGTCGCCAGCGCGCCAACAGTGCCCGAGCCGCCTACAGTCGTGGCTACGGCCGACACGCCAAGTTCGGCAGCACAGGAGTCGGACACATCCTCGTTGATGTCGGGACGGATGAGGAGACAGTTAGCAGTCGCCCGCGCGAAGACGCCAATATAAGGCGAGCCAGCAAAGGCCGTGCGGAACACGTTACTCTGCTGCTTCGGCTTCGACGACGCTTTCGCCGTCCTCATCGAAACGCGCCGCTCGAACCCGAATCTTGCTTGGCGGGTTCGTTCGACCGTTCGCCCACACAGCCTCGTTTATCGACGGATCCATCCGGACGGCATCTTCGTCGACCGAGTAATGCTGTGCGAGGTGTTCACGGATGGCCGACAGTGCTCTGTCGGCTTGGTCGCTTGACGACCCTGCGAGCGTACTCCGGAGCGGGACGGTCATGACCCGCTCGTCAATATCACTGGAACTCATTCGTCCGTATCACTCCTGCGCCAGTTGCGTCGTTTGGGGTTCCGAATCGTGTCCCGGTCGGTCTTCATGATAACCCATGCCGGCACTCGTGTGTTTTGCTCTTCGAGCTTTGCCAGCCGCTTTTTCTTGGCTTTCGAATTTTTACCCATAGTGTGCTTCCCTTCCCTGCCGTGACTTATATGTGTGTTCTTTTTGCGTCATCCGCCGACCACTCAACGCCTCTTCGGGGCTGTCGTCCTCTTCCTGTGAGTCTCAGGAATAAATATGGTGCGTACCACTCCGTCTTCGGTGGTTCATTGTTTCTCAGAAACAGCTACGCGACAAGCTGACTTCTTTAGATATATGTTTTGATATTCAGATAATGCTGTCGTTTTGATGGTATCAATAGACTGTAATTGCTAAACATCTTCTTTAATAGCACTACTGGACGTGTCTTTGAGCGACATCCGTTATCATTGTCTATAACTAGGCCGTCAAGCTCTATATAATGGGTATACAAATATCATATATGAAAAGACGGTCGTTTCTTGCTACGACCGCACTGGGTGCGACTGTGGGCCTAAGTGGGTGTCTTGATGGGAAACCAGTACTCACTCTCGATAAGAGTGAAATCGTCCCACCCGAGCGCGGATTAATAGAAAAGATCGAAGATGTTGATGGGTCCGGTGAAATCAAATATACAATCCGTTCGGAACATAATCGGTTCGAAGTATTTTATTTTAGAGACCCAGCAGCCTTTACCACGTACCAGAAGGTCACACTCGGTGGTGACGAGATGCCTGAAAAGCCTCCCACCGGATACCAACCGCTCCGAGCAGTCGCCGCGAAAAACAGCGAGCAAGGTGCGTACGAGGCAAAGATGCCGACCGACGGTGGCCGACATTCACTTGATTTTGATGGCACGCACTACTTAGTTGTCGACCACTCAAACTACGGTAATATCGAGGTGCCGGATATGACCGATGAGCTACAAGTCTTCGTCGGTCTGGAAGTTATCAAAGACCGATTCTAGAGGTTGAATCGCTCGATAGCCGTGTACTCCGGTCCTTGTTCCGTGAGCGTACTCTTGGTTAACTGAATCGCCTCAACTGTCATCGTTCCTCCGTCTGGATCGCTCTGTCGGACCTCGTCTTTGACTAGCTCTTTGTTGCCCGCGTGGTCCATCCGAGCGAGTGTCACATGTGGTGTAAAGTTAGAGTTGGCAGGTTCGAATCCAAACTTGGTCACTCGTTTTTCGATAGCTGTGTGTAGCCGCCTCACTGTCTCGCTCCCATTCCGGACACCAAGCCAGATTACCCTGATATAGTTGAGGTGCGGGAATACACCTAGTCCGCCAAACGATACTTCGAAGGGTTCGATGCCAGTGTCAGCAATGGCAGCGTCAACGCCATCAGTGAGTGCCCGAAGGCGCGTCTCCTCTGTCTCTCCCAGAAATTTCAACGTAAGATGGGCCTGCTCAGGATTGGTTGTCCGGAGACCGTCGACCCCGACGAATGGCTCTTGTATGTCGGCAACCTCACCGACTAATTCGTCGAGGCTAACGCTGACGAACAGTCGCATACATTTAGCTTGGTGACGCAGGCCTTAATTGTCCGCCACGCCTACAGAAACTCATGACAAACGACCCGCAGGACCACGAGTTTTCAGAAGGGCAAGGGTTTGATGACCCGTACGATGCGTTCGACCTCGACCCATCTGACCTAGCTGTTGACCCTGATGCAGTCGACCCAGTCGACTCTCACGTACTACCGGACGTACTTGACGAAGAGAACGTCGACACCGATTCAGTAGACACCGAGCAACTTCTCGGTATCGGACTAGAGTATATCCGACTCAATCGGTACGAACAGGCGACTGACTCGCTTGAACGTGTTGCCCGGTTCGCTGACGACGACCGCCTTGAACAGGAAGCGTGGGTGAACAAAGGAGTTGCACATGCCGAACTGGAGGAGTACGACGCTGCCATGGGTGCATACAAGGAAGCTATCGACATTGATGGTAGCTCTGACCACGCCGCGACCGCCGAGACGAACCTTGCCTATGCACTCTGGGAGTTCGGTCGGACCGAGGAGGCACTCGAACACGCTGAACGCGCCGTCGAAATTGACCCACGTTTCGCACAGGCGTGGTACAACCGAGGCGTGTTCCTCAACGAACGAGGTCTCGCGCAGGACGCGCTGGATGCGTTCGATAACGCAATCCGTCTGGGTCACCGCAGTGCTGACCTGCTCGAAGAGAAAGCTATCGCGCTTGAAGACTTGGGTGAAGACGAGCGCGCCGAAGAGGTTGCCGACGAAGCTGAGTCCATCCGAGAAGACCAAGACCAGCAAATGGTAGATGACCACAGTCAACAGATGACTGACGACCAAAACCAGCAGCTTTTCGAATAAGCTATGGCTGGGCTACTGTTGAACGAGCGTGAGACCGAGAAAGGTCAGCTGGTCTCCGTCTGTGATGCGGACGTACTCGGCGAGGAGTTCGAGAATGATGCTGCCTCGCTGACTGTTGACCCGGAGTTCTACGACGGTGAGGCAGCTGACGAACACGACGTTGTCGAGAGTCTCGCAAGTTGCTCTGTCGCCAACCTCGTCGGTACGACCGCAGTCGAAATCGCAATCAAGAACGGCTTTGTTGAGGAAGAGAATGTCCTTGATTTCGATGGGACCCGCCACGCACAGCTGCTGTGGCTATAAGATCGCTCTGTTTCAGGTTTCTTTTCTTGTACATGCGGCGGAAGTTGCCGCTGGCGGAAATACAGTTTTGGGAAACCGAAAAAAAGTTACTTACTCGGGCCTGAACACGATATAATGGCTACGCCTGAATCGGAAATTCTTGACGTCGAGAGTATTCGTGATGACTTTCCAATCCTCGACCGGGATATCGGTGGGAAACAACTCGTCTACCTCGACAACGCGGCGACATCACAGACACCGGAACAGGTTGTCGACGCGATTACCGAGTACTACTACGAGACGAACGCGAACATCCACCGCGGCCTCCACCAGCTTTCACAGGAAGCAAGCGTCGCATACGAAGATGCACACGACCGTCTGGCCGAGTTCATCGGGGCCAGCGGTGGGCGCGAGGAGATGGTGTTCGTCCGGAATACGACCGAAGCCGAGAACTTGATTGCCTACGCTTGGGGGTTAAACGAACTTGGCCCCGGCGACGAGGTCGTCATGACCGAAATGGAGCACCACTCTTCGCTGGTTACGTGGCAACAGATCGCCGAGCGGACCGGTGCAGAAGTCCGCTACATCCGTGTTGACGAGGAAGGTCATCTCGACATGGACCACGCTGCGGAGCTGATAACTGACGACACACAGATGGTAAGCGCGCTCCACGTCTCGAACACGCTGGGAACTATCAACCCGGTCGGTGAGCTTGCCGACCTCGCACACGACCACGATGCATACATCTTCGTCGATGGCGCACAGGCGGTTCCGACGATGCCGGTTGATGTCGAAGCCATCGATGCCGACTTCTATGCCTTCTCCGGCCACAAGATGGTCGGTCCAACCGGTATCGGCGGACTCTATGGCAAAAAACACCTGCTCGAAGAGATGGACCCGTTCATGTACGGTGGCGGGATGATTCGGAAAGTCGAGTTCGAAGAGACGACGTGGCACGACCTGCCTTGGAAGTACGAAGCAGGGACCCCGGCCATCTGTGAAGGGATTGCGATGGCAAAAGCCGCGGACTATCTCGACGATATCGGAATGGAACGCATTGAACGCCACGAGAACGCGCTGGCTCAGTACACCATCGAACAGCTCTCAACGTTCGATGATATCGACATTCTTGGTCCATCGGCGGGCGAACAGCGCGGTGGGCTAGTGTCGTTTACACTCGACACTGTTCATCCACACGACATTTCAGAGATTCTCAACGATTACTCCGTCGCGATTCGTGCGGGTGACCACTGTACGCAGCCGCTCCACGACAAGCTCGGCAAAACTGCATCGGCACGGGCCTCATTCTATATCTACAACACTCGCGAAGAAATCGACGCCCTTGTTGAGGCGCTCGACGCTGCTCGGGACCTCTTCGAGTAGTCGTCTGCGCTCCCTGTTTTCTCTCCCAGTCGCTCTTGCCGTTTTCACTCGTTTCAAATACATTTTCGAGTGAACGGTACCCCGAACCTTTCTATCGTCGGCGGCCGACTGACCGATATGGAGCTTGAGCTTGAGACCGTCTCGATGGGACGAACTGGACTAGAAGTAAGCGAAATTGCGTTCGGAACGTGGCGCTTTGGCCGCGAGACGGCCGCTGGGAACCTCGAAATTAGCCGGGAGCGCGGACACGAACTACTCGATACGTACGAAACAGCAGGTGGGCGGTTTATCGACACAGCAGATGTCTATGGAGGAGGCGTGAGCGAAGAATGGATTGGCGAGTGGCTTGCTGACCGCAACCGCGACGAGTACGTTATCGCCTCGAAAGTGTTCTGGCCGACGCGTGAAGACGACCCAAACGCTGGCGGCCTCAACCGCAAGCATCTGCGCAATCAGATTGATGCCATGCTCGACAGGCTCGGAACGGAGTATCTGGATGTCCTATACATCCACCGGTGGGACGATGCGACGCCAGCCCGTGAACTGATGCGGACGCTGAACGGATTGGTCGACGACAGAAAAGTCCACTACCTCGGTGCGTCGACGTTCCGACCCAACGGCTGGCGTATTTCGCGTGCCAACGAGATTGCCCGCCAGTACGGTTGGGAACCGTTTACTATCACCCAACCTCGCTACAATCTAGTCAACCGCGAAATCGAGGCAGAGTACATGGAAATGTGTCGCGAACTCGATATCGGTATCGCTCCATGGAGTCCTCTCGGACAAGGATTTTTGACCGGTAAGTACGAGCGTGACGCTGACATGCCTGATGACTCTACTGCCTCTGACTCTGACCGCTGGGAACAGAATTACTTGACTGAAGAAAACTTCGACGTGCTTGATGATGTTCGGGCTGTCGCTGCCGATACTGGCGCGTCACCAGCACAGGTTGCACTCGCGTTCCAGCTTCACCACCCAAACATAACAGCTCCAATCGTCGGTGCGCGGACAACCGACCAGCTTGAAGAGAACCTCCGGGCTGCGACTGTTTCGCTTTCAGACGAGCAGTTCGAACGCCTTGACGAATCGAAAGGCGACCCATACGGTGCAATCTAAGATAGCAATGACAGACACTGAGATCACTTCAACTGCATTCAAACGCCACACGCTCTCCCTTGCAGAGTCATTTACCATCTCTCGGGGCACAATCGAAGCGGCTCCTGTGGTAACCGTCGAAGTTGCAGACAATGCCGGGCGCGTCGGTGTTGGCGCCGCTGGCCCTTCCTCGTACTACAACGAAACAGCTGATAGCGTGGCGGCAACACTACCGACACTACTCGACGCTGTCGAAGCCATAGGCGACCCGCACGCACAGCAACTTATTGCAGACCGACTGGTCGAACTCGCGCCCGAAGAGGCCGCTGCCCGTGCTGCCGTCTCGATTGCTGTCCACGACCTTGCGTCGACACAGGCTGAAGAACCGTTATACCGTCGCTGGGGTCTCGACCCTGGTCGGGCCCCAAGCACGTCGTATACGGTTGCCATCGACTCGCCCGAAGAGATGCGTGACCGGGCTCGGCGAGCGGTCGACCGAGGCTTTGACGTGCTCAAGGTCAAGCTCGGGACCGCTGGGGACCGGGAACGGATCGAGGCAGTCAGAGAAGGCGCACCTGACGCGCGAATCCGTGTTGACGCTAACTGTGACTGGACCGCCGAGGAGGCTGTCGCAAACACGAGATGGCTGGCTGACTACGGTGTCGAGTTTGTCGAGCAGCCAGTCCCAGCTGACGACATCGAAGGGCTTCGCCGCGTCTCAGTCGAAGGTAACATTCCAGTTGCAGCCGATGAGTCCTGTGTTACGGCGGCAGATGTCCCGACTGTGGCTGATGCTGTCGATATCGTAGTAGTGAAGCTGATGAAATGTGGTGGTCTCCGGCCCGCCCGTAACCAGATTCTCGCCGCGAATGCACACGACCTGTCCGTTATGCTAGGCTGTATGACAGAGAGTAACGCATCGATTGCGGGCGCGTGTCAGCTGGCACCGCTAGTTGACTACGCGGACCTTGATGGTGCACTGTTGCTTGCTGACCACGCGTACGACGGCGTTCCGATGCCTGAAGGAGCTATCGACCTTACTGCTGTCGAGAGTGGTACTGGCGTTTCACAACTAGACTGACCGGTTCTTGACTTTCTGTGGGTCAATCCGCAGTTGTTGGCGTGGTTGTCGTTGTGCTTTGGACCGAAAGCTGGCCGGAGAGCGCAATGAATCCGAACCCGATTTTCGCGACGACATCGAGATACGAGATGACTAATGCCGATGTTCCAATTTGGATCAGGCCAAGCCCGACTGGTGCAAAGACCCAGATAAGCGGGTATATGAGCCATAGCACGATAACGAACGCCCGAAGCTTCCGGAACGTCGAAAGTACCGGTGATCCCTGTGCAGCCGTGTCAAACTCGGCGTACGTGTAGTAGACGACACCGGCAAATGTGAGTCCTCCAGCGCCAAAGAGGAGCCACTTGAGCGGTGAGGCCGCGTACGCGCCGCCAAAGCCCAGAACGATTGTCGCGCCCATCAGCCCTATCGATTTATAGACAGCTCTTGTGGCCGCTCCGGCCAACAGACCTAAATAGAGGACGTGAAGGGGAGTGGTCAGTAGCCAGTCGATATACCGGTAGATGAACAGGCTGTCTCCGGTTTGTGTTTCGATACTCCCGTATCCAAGTGCCATTAGAGCATACGCAACAACGGCAATAAACGGGACAGCAACCAGTAGTGAGTATCGACGACGGTTCGAACGGGGAACCAGTCGGAAGCCGTACGCAAGCCCAAGAGTTCCAGCCAACATCCCAATCGTCCCCAGCGTGTACCAGGTGCTTAGTCCAGCCATTATGCATCACCTCCGCTCACTGCGACAACACCGTCTTCCTCGCCGGTGACAGTAAAGCGCGAGAGTAGCTGGTCAAGTGCCTCTGTCCGCTCTCGGAGTTGATTTGCAGAATCAGACACCTCCGAAATGGAGTCGGCCTGCTGTTCTGCTGCATCGGCAACCGTATCGGCTTCACGTGCTGTCTCCTGACTGATGTCCGTGAGGTCATCAATTACTTCCATGACGTTCTGTGAGGTGCGTGCCTGTTGTTCGGTCGCCTCGTCTATCTCTTGAATCCCAACATCAACCTCTTCAGTGTATTCGACAATACGTTCGAGCGCGTCGACTGCTTCGCCGACAGTCTCGGTACCAGAGGTGATACGGTGACTCGTCGTTTCGATTGTTTCGACTGTCTCGCCGGTCTGTGACTGGATGCGTGCGATTCGGTCTTCGATATCCTCCGCTGCCTCGCGAGTCTCCTCAGCGAGGTTTTTGACCTCGTCAGCGACAACAGCAAACCCGTCTCCGCCCGCATCCGCACGGGCAGCTTCGATTGACGCGTTCAACGCGAGCATGTTTGTCTGCTCGACGATATTGGTAATGAGGTCGACGATATCCCCAATCTCGTCGAGTTCGTCCGCGAGTTCGTTTATCTCGGTTACTGTTTCGTCGGTTTCCTCGTCAATTGCATTCATTTCGTCGATAGCTTCCTGTGCCGCTTCCCGGCCAGTTTCTCCCACTTCGGCGGCAGACTGAGAGGTGCTTGCGACCTGTTGTGCAGAAGAAGCAACCTCTTGGGCGATGGCCGATAGGTCTTCCATGTCTGAGGCTGCATCTTGCAGTCGGTCGTTTTGCTCGGAGGCTCCCTCGAAGATTTCTTCGATTGATTCCCGCACTTCCTGACTGGCAGTATCGACTTCAATGGCGTTCTCTCCGGCACGGTCGCTTGCGTCCAACACCTCTCGTGCGAACGATTTTGTCGTCGAAAGTATCTCTTCAAGCGCATCCAACGTCGTGTTTATCTCCTCACCAACAGACTGCATCGCCTCGTTCTCGCTGTCAGGGTCAACCCGCCGGGTGAGGTTGCCCGCTGCAACGTCATCGAGCACTTCCCGGTACTCTGTTGCCTTTGATTCCAGCTCTTGGTTTATCTGTTGCATCCGCTCACTTTCCTCGACTGCTCCCTGTTTGGCTTCCTCGGCTTGTGCACGCGCCTTTTCGGCTTCTTCTCGGGCGGTTTCAGCCTCACCAATCTTCTCGCGTAACGACGACCGCATATCGTCAAATGAGTTGTAGAGAACGCCAAACTCGTCTTCACGAGAGGTCGACAGCTCCACATCGAGGTCGCCATTGCCCATCTGCTGGGCCCGTTCGGTCAGCCGTCGGAGTGAGGTTATCGTGTTGGTTCCGACGGTAACACCAACTAGGCCAAGATTGATGATAGCAAACAGAATAAGCCCAAGAAGGTTGGAGTTTATCTGATTACTCAACGCCAACGCAGCCTCGCGGTCCGTCTCAACGACCACAACCCAGTCGGTTGATTCAAGCCCGGTAAAGGTCAGTAGTTGTTCTTCTCCGTCATCAAGGAAGCGACTCTCTTCGCTTGTAACCCCCTCGTAATTCTCGGCATCGATAGCTGACTGTTCGAGAATCCGGTCCCCATCGGGGTGCGTAACGTAGGTTCCTTCTTGATTGATGATCGTAGTACTCGAGTTTTCAGCGTCGGCTGCAATCGAGTTCGACTTCGCTTGGATATCAGGCATATAGACGAGTACATAGTTTTGCTCGCCGGTTACTGGCGATAGAGCCGCAATAATTGGGTGGTCAGCCAGCGAAACACTAAACGGCTCGGTGATATGTGTATCGTGTGGTCCGGAAAATGTCGGCGGGTTCTTGGCAAATGCGGCCCCCTGCTCACTAGGGTCTGCGCCAATAAACTGCTCGTTAGAACTCGCCTCGATAGTCATGGTCTCTGTATTGAGATAGTGAACAGCAGCAACATGCTTGGAAACCTGTTTGTTTTCGACCCATCTACTCAGTTGTTGGCTTATTTCCTCCTCTGTAGCGCCGTTCAACAACGGGTTGTCCGAACTTGCTCTCACGCTTCGCTCGGTACTTTGAAGCCAGGAATCAAGCTGTCCACCTTGAGAGTTTGCTAACTCTTTGGTGTCTTTCTCGACATTATCTTCGAGCGTACTGGACGCTTGTACGCTGATGATTGTCCCGAATGCGAACATCACCAGAATAGCGAAAGCGAGAGCAACGCCCAGTTGGACAGCATAACTCCCCTGGATAAACGATGGTAGTACTGAACTCTTCCTGTCAGCCATTGTTTTTGATAGCTCCGGAAACCGATTAAATGTATGCCTACCATTTTTGTATTTGATACTGCCTCGGAGCCACAAGTGCTTAGCCCCAGCCGTGTCTGAACGATAGTATGGACATTGCTGTGCTGGGTGCCGACAGGGCGGCACAAGAGATTGCGCGTGCTTGTCTCCTTGCTGGTGAAACAGTCCGGCTCCACGCTACTGACGCGACTGCTGTAATGGACGGCATCGACATTATCGAGCGAGATATCGACGATGCATACGATACGGGCTACGTCGACGCCGACCGGCGGGACATGGCTGTCAAGCGCCTCGAAGGAACAACGGGACTAGATGCCGCAGTGACTGACGTTGATATCGTCATCGACGCGACAACACAGGACGTCTCAGCGTTACAGACACGGTTTGCCAAACTGGAGGAGTTGCTTGACGATGCCGTTGTTTCGAGCGCTGTTTCAGCAATCTCTGTCACGAACGCGGCAGCAGGGCTCCGACAGCCCAAGCAAGCAGTTGGCTTTCGCTTTCACCGCTTTCCGGAGCCGTTCGTTGAGGTTGTCATGGCTGAGCAGACCGGCTCGGAGGCTGCATCTCTTGCTTGGCAACTCGCTGAGCGTGTCTCAAGTGACTGCGTCTCTGTTCGAGACACTCCCGGCAACCTCTCGTTGCGACTCACGCTCGCGCTCGAAGTTGCCGCAATCCGGATGCTTGATGAGGGGGTAGCTGGTGTTGAGGCCATCGATACTGCATTCAAGCACACGTATCGCTCCGAGGTCGGTCCGCTCGAACGAGCAGATAGCGTTGGTCTCGACGAGCGGTACGATACCTTACGATCGCTTTCCGAGCGGCTTGGTTCGCGATTCGAGCCGCCACCGATGTTAACTGCGCTTGTCGAGGAGGGACAGACAGGCAAGGAAGCTGGAGAAGGATTCTACATCTGGGAGGACGACACTCCAACGCGAAGTGCGCTTGCAGACCCAACCATCCCGGACGAACAGTATCGTCCGGACTCTGCCGAATGAGACATGTAAGCCAGTACCAGAACTTTCGTCGAAGTTAACAAGCGTTAAAAGCCATGACGCTAAACGGGACGACATGAGCGGACTGCAAGAGCAAATCAGAAATCAGTGTATCTCCTGTGGCATCAACGTCGCAGGGTCTAACGCCGCACAGTTTGACTGTCCGGAGTGTGGCCACCAAGTCTATCGCTGTGCCAAGTGTCGCAAACAGAGCAACCTCTATCAGTGCCCAGACTGCGGGTTCACAGGACCATAACGATGGGTGACGTAGCAGCCGCAGTCAAAGTTATGCCGAACAGCCCGGAAATCGACCTAGACGACCTGCAAGACCAACTTGAGGAGTCCCTTCCAGAAGGCGCAGAAATTAGCGGCGTCAATACTGATGACGTTGCTTTCGGCCTGACCGCGCTTATTCCGACGGTTATCGTTCCTGACGAGGAGGGCGGAACCGAAGCCGTCGAAGAAGCATTTTCGACTGTTGACGATGTCGAAAGCGTCTCCGTCGAAGACGTCGGTCGGCTCTAGACGGTCTTCGTTCTCTGTTGCTCGAACACGACAAGCGACAGCTAACGGAGTGGCTCCGGCGACGGTGGCATCGCTCGTTTGTGGTAGCTTTTCTCGTGTAGGTCCCGAACATGCTCGATAGCCGACTCTTCGACACCAATCTCGTCCGCGGTTGCCTGTGCTGAGACCGGCCCGTCGATGTGGAGCGCAAGGATTGAATCGAGCGTGTCGTAGCCGACGCCAAGCTCAGACTCGTCAGTCTGGTCGTCCCACAGCCCGGCAGTTGCCGTTTTGGTCGCCATCCGCTCGGGAACACCGAGATGTTCGGCGAGCTGTCTGACCTGCTGTTTGTAGAGGTTACCGATTGGGTGACAGTCTACTGCACCGTCTCCATACTTCGTGTAGTAGCCGACCGCCGCCTCGCTCCGGTTGCCCGTACCGAGGACCAGCCCGCCACGCCGGTTCGCTTCGAAAAAGGCAAGGATTGCCCGGATACGCGCTCGGAGGTTTCCAACGGCTACCTGTACCGCGTCGTCTCCCATCTCGTCGGGGTCGACGTTCGGGTTAGCAGCCAGAAACGCCTCGACAAGTGGGTTAATCTCGACGATGTCGTATTCGATGTCGAGTAGTTCGCTTGCGACGCGTTCGGCATCGCTCATATTCTCGTCGATGTTGACAGTGCTTGGTAGGACGAGTCCGTAGACTGCCTCTTGGCCGAGAGCTTCGACGGCAAGATGGGATGTAAGCGTGCTGTCGATACCACCCGAGAGACAGATGACTGCTGATGCAGCCCCTGACGCGTTGTAGGTGTCGGTAATAAACGAGGTTATGTGGTCGCGCTGGCGTTCCAGTTCGGCTTTCGAGAACCGGAGGTCGAGAGGGTTGTCCGCGCTTGCGGTGTCCGTCATGCCCGTGAGTTGGCGTGAACAGTGATAAACCGGTCGGAACCCAGTAGAATTGTGACCGATTTACAAAAAAATGGACGTTCGTTCACTGAAAGAAACGCTACACTGAAGTACGCCCGGGATGGCATTTCCAATGTGCGCGGTTGGTCTAGTGGTAGGACATGAGCTTCCCAAGCTCATAGCCCGGGTTCAATTCCCGGATCGCGCACTGCCTGTTTCGTTTTCCTTATTAGCTCTTGACTCTCCGTGGCCCACTCAGCCAATACCTGTGACGCGGAACACTCTCAGCGCTTGCATTTGCTTGCATCACGTGACTTCCCTCGCTATGTATGTCAGAGAGTCGTCGTTAGACTGTTCGGGTCAGTCCAACATTAGACTGTCCAGTTGTCGTGCAGCACTTCGTCTGGAGAGTACACCGGCAGCGAGTGAACACAGCAACGTGAGTGTAACCCCGACGATAGCCACCCACTCAGGCACGAATGTTTGTGTCCCGTAGAGAGCAATAACCGCAGGAGCGGCCAGAACTGCAACAGCAAGTCCATGTCCGGCCATTGCGAACTTGCCTGGCGTAAGTGGCCCGTCAGTCTCGATTGGGACTGCTTCGAGACGGGGGAGAATGAGGCCGAACGCGATGCCGGTTGGAACCGTCCCGAGGAAGACCGCAATACAGACCACCATCCCAGGCAAAATGAGCGATGGCGGTCCGATGAGAAGCCCACCGGCGACGATTGTCGCAACCGTGACTGGAAGCCCGATAACAGCGGCAGTGAGCGCGTAGCCGGTGACAATTTCGTCCCCATTTGCAGTAAGTAGGTGTGGCAGTGTCCCACCCTCTGAGGAGAGCGGATTGAGCGTCAACACGAACCCAGTCATCCAGACGGCGTACAGCCCCATTGAGAGGGGGAACAACGCGAAATGGCTTCCCTCGGGGTCGACAACAGCCAGACCGACAATAAGTAGCGGGACACCCAGCAGCCCGAGGACCATTGGTTTCCGCCGTGACTGGAGCCAGAGTCGCCAAGCCACTGCGCGGGCAGGTCCTTCGACACCGAGGGATTCGAGCCACTGTCCGACTTGGGTCCGATTGGTTCCCGGCGCGGGACGCTGGTCGCCGCTGAACCACGTTCGCTGGGCAAGCCGCTCAATGAGAATTGCGATAAACGGAATGGTCGCAGTGCTAACCACGATGGTCCAAACGAGTGCCGTCCTGTCGGGTGTAACTGCGGGAATTCCTGAGAGAAACGCTTCAGCGAAGTTTGCTACCGGTATCTGTGAGAGAACCGTAAGTGTTGCATTCGGGTAGCCAAGCGCAAACGAAACAACAACAATGCCGACACCACCGACGATAACTCTCCCGACAGCGCCAAGGCGGAATCCAGAGGCAGCCACGCCCAACCGGAGGGTCATCCCGGTTAGCTCGGCAGTGAGAAATAAGAGCAAAAACGAGAACATCACTAGCGGGTCTCTGGTTGGCAAGCCAAGTCCCCAAAGGAGTGTAACGACTGCTGTGATGGCAAAGAGTCCGTACAATGCCAGACGGCGTGCATACTCTGCGAGCATCGTCCCCCACAGCGTCGGACGAATATCTGCCGAGCGAAGCAAGAACCCACCGCCGGGGACCTGACTAGCGTGTGTTGGCGTTCCCTTTAGCGCGGTGGCGACGTTGAACAGCCAGAGAACAACGATTCCACCGCGGACGCCGTTCCGAAGCTCGGTTGGGTCAAGCTCGCCTGTCGTTCCAGTCGCCCCCTCTACGCCGGGCATCTGTGACCCGGCAAACACCACATACACCCACACCGCTACAAAAAAGCCAACTTGTAACAAGAGAGTACGTGGCTGGTCGAGTGCGCGCCGCAAACTCCGGTGGAGTTGCAAGCGTGCAACGAGAAGCGCGTTGTAAAGGGGCGTTATGGCGCTCATTGGTCCGTTAGCTCGATGACGGCAGCTTCGAGGTCGGCGTCCTCAGCGACGCTTGCTGAGAGTGATTCTGGCGACGCGTCGGCGACCAGCCGTCCATCGCTGACGATGCCAACCTGGTCACAGATTGATTCGACGGTGGCGAGGTCGTGAGAAGAAATCATCACGGTTGTCCCGTCATCACTGACCTCGTTGACGAGTTCTCTGACCGTCCGCGTCGCCCCCGGGTCAAGACCGTTCAGTGGCTCATCGAGTATCAGTATTGGGGGGTCATGAAGCGTCGCCTGCGCGAGGCCAAGTTTCCGGCGCATTCCCGTCGAGTAACCGCTAACCCGGCGGTCGGCGGCGTCGACGAGGTCGTACCGCTCTAGTGCGTGCTCAACCCGGTCACCATCGTCAAGTCGCCGAAACTGGGCTGCGTACTGCAGTTGCTCACGGCCGGTGAGTTCGTCGTACAATGGTGCCTCTGCCGGAAGATAGCCAACTGTGTCGGTGAGCTCTTTTCGGTTGCTAGCTGCGGTTCCATCGACTAATGCAGTCCCGGCATCGGGAGACAGAAGGCCGACGAGCATTCGTATTGTCGTCGTTTTGCCAGCACCGTTTGGCCCAACAAAACCGTAGACCGTCCCGGACGAGATTGAGAGGTCGAGGTCGTCAACTGCCAACACGTCGCCAAGCTGCTTGGTCAACCCTCGTGTTTCGATTGCAGTCGTCACTATCACTGTGTGTTTCACGTTGACGTATAGTCATTTCGCCCTCGATTGTACGAGGAGAGACAGCGCTTCAGGTTTCAGATGGAACCTACCCACTCTCCGTGGGTTGTTCGCTTAGAAGCGCTGGGACTGAAATTGCACCGAAAGAAGGCGGGCGATTTGTTTTGGCTCGGCGTCATCAGAAATCGAAGCTGTCTGGCTGGCTTGAAAAGCGCACGGCGAATTTCGAACCCTGAGGACTCCACGTGTTCAAATTCTCAGTGAACGATGTTAGAACTCACGTTCTGTTTGTGGCAAAATACGGTGGGACTGGGATTTGAACCCAGGAGGGGCAAAGCCCCACCTGCTCTCAAGGCAGGCGCATTAGGCCACTTTGCTATCCCACCAAGCTCCACCCCAACGTTTTTTCTCCCCCTTCTAAGACCTGTCGGAACTCGGTGCGACCGTCCCGTCGTCAATTTGCAAGGCCAACTCTTCGAGACAGGCGGTCGTCCGTGATGGGACAATTCGTTCGGCAGCGTCTCGCGCACGGATAAGTGCAGCCGTTGTCGCCAGCCCAGATTGCGTGTCGATTCGCGGTAACACAGGAAGGTATTCGACCGATAGCCCTGCCTCTCTTGCACGTTGTGTCATCGTCTCAACTGCAGGCGAGTCGTAGCTATCGGTAAAGTCAACCGGCTCGCTAAACCCAGCAAAGTAGAGTCCGCCGTCCGTGGTTGGCCCAAGAACAACATCGCTTGCCCGGAGCTTCATTGCCATTGCTCCGATATGGTCGCGCCGGAGAAGTGGCACAGTCGGGTCAAGTACACCCGCTGTTGGCTCGGATTCTGTCTCGAGTAGATAGGTGAGTGCGTTCCCGACGCGGCTATCGTCGGTCTCTCCGACCTGTACCTCGTAACGGGCGGCATCCGGATTTGCCAGTTCGTCTGCCAGCAGGTCACGCAACTCTGTCTCAGGAGCGTCACTTGCCACACGTTCGGCGTCGGGATAGTTCACCAGCAGGTCAGCCTCACCGTGCTGGACCGTGGTACATACATCCAACAGCGAAGCGCGGTACAGCACCGACGCTTCTTCCCGAGACAACGGCTCGGGCTGTAACGCGGGCAATGGCTCCTCATCGGCCAACTCGGCCGGCACAACAACGGTAGTCATACAGAGCGTTCAGGGGTGTGGACCCTTGGGATTTTATATTGGGACTCCGTAGCAACAGTTGATGCAATGGCGTACGCTCGCGGGCACGGCTGTCGTGACGGCTGTTTCCCTTGCAGTGTTGGGTATCGTTGCTAACTTTGTGTTGTTTGGAAACAAGCTGTTGCGTTCCTCTCAATGGCAACAGCCAGCGCTTTTTTCTCTTGGAATCGTCGTGTTGTCGCTGCTGGTCTTTGCTGCGATGGGACGCCCATGGAAGCGCTGGAGCCGCACAGCGTACTGGTAACTAGACGGCTCACCACCGTAGAACCCAGAACTGTTTTCCCCCACGGTCTCCAACTTTAGCGTATGGTGCTGGAGCTCGCCCTGACGAATCTGCCGCTTTTGTTGATACTGGTCGGTGCAGGCCTCGTCATCGCTGAGGCGTTCGCACCCGGAGCGCATTTTTTTGTCGTTGGGGTCGCGCTGCTGGCTGCTGGATTGGTGGGGTTTCTCGGTGCCTTCCTGTTGCCGGGACCGATTAATCTCCTCTTGATGGCTATTGTTGTCCTTCTTAGTTCGCTGGCGACGCTGTGGGCATATCGCCAACTCGACGTAATGGGTGGCCCCGGCAAAGGGAAAACCTCAGACTCCTCGTCACTCCGAGGGTCGACGGGACGCGTCACTGAACGCGTGACACCGACGAAAGGTGAAATCAAACTTTCTGACGGCGGTTTCAATCCCTACTACAAAGCTCGCAGCATGGACGGTGAAATATCGGAAGAGGAAGAAGTTATCGTCGTCGACCCTGGTGGTGGCAACGTCGTTACGGTCGAATCTGTCTCGAAAATTGGAAACGATATCGACCGCGAACTCGAAAGAGAACGTGAACGGGAAGCGGAAACTGAGACGAGCTAACTGTTTGGGTCAGACCCGGTGTCGTCGGTAGCATCACTTCCGCTGTCGTCGCCATCATCTCCGTCATCACCGTCGTCATCGTACTGCTGTTCGGCGTCCTGAATGTTGTCTTTGAGTGATTTAAGCTCCGATTCCACGTCGATACCAACAGCGTCAGACTGGTCTATCTCCGGGCCTGCGCTGTCTTGTTGTGTCTCTGGTTGTGTCTCGTCTTCGGCCAACTCGCCTTGGACCTGTTCACGGAGTTCTCTAGCACGTGACAGTAGTTCATCGGCCTGCTCGTTTTCAGGACGGGATTCGAGTGCCGTCTGGAGGTCTGTCAAGACGCCATCGAGCTGTGACAGTGATGCCTTGCCGACCTCTTCGGCACGAGACCGTGCCTCTGACACCGCGCCGTCAGGCGACGGCTTCCGGCCATCTGCGAGCCGGACAGCGCGCTGTAGTAATTGGAGTGCACGGACGTTTGTCCGGAGAACCAGAATAATGCCCGGAATCGCGACCTCACTCGTAAATCGCGATAGTTCGCTCGGGGTCGGTAGCCGCGGGCCCCGTGGGCGTTCGGACTCTACCTCCTGTTCTAGCTCGCGGAGGGTCGTCGTGAGGTCTGTCAGGAGCTGTGAAAGCTCCGGGTCGGAATCCGAGTCGCTCATACGTATCCTATGCCCCCGCGATACAAAAACGTACCACGATTGTCTCTCAATAGGTCGTTGTCAGTCGTCAGCAGTACAGGGTGTTGCGTTGCTTCTCTCGGACGTACTGGTTGGCTCGCTGTCTGTGGTCGGTGCCGATGTATTCGACACGAACGGCTGTAGCTTGTCGATTCCAAACATCATTCCAACTACCGTAGCGGTTCCAGCAATCGGCAACGCGGTCGCAAACGGGTTCGTCGCGACGACGACGCAAGCGCTCACGGCGCTCACCGCCAGCAGCAAATGCTCCGCGCGAGATAGATTCGAAATCGCAGTGCGATATCGTTCTTTCATCAGTACCTAGTCATAGCCTCATACGTATAAATATAAGCTTAATTATACTTCTGTCGGATTCTCTACTGAAATTAATTTCATAGAATGTGATACCATTTCTCATGAATGTGAACTATTGGGCCATGAGGTGTCGTTCTCTGTCTCACAGTTTAGGCAGACCAAAATCCTTTTATTTTTAGGGATGCCTAATCAGTAGTAATGGACTCATTCAGACAACAGCGGGAGCCGACAAGTCAGCCAGACCCACAAGACGAGGAGAACAGTGTGTCGGTCCACCAGAGTTCACCCGACCGCACAGTCTTCACCGAGGATGGGAACACTGACGGCTGGATTGCAACTGACCTGACTGTCTCGCTGGAACGGTAACTGCCCAGAGACCGTTGGGTCTCGAGTCAGCCACGCACGCTTGCCGTTGGCGGTGGTCGCTGCTGTGCAATCTTTGAGACACAGTGTCTCTCACTGTCTACGCTGTGTGGAATCTACGCCCAGAGCTATTCTCTTTTGTGAAATTCTGCTTACCTTATTTATACCTTCCTTGTCTCACCTGTGAGTATCAGTTGTGACATGTTCAGCCGACCAACACTCTTTGTGTAGCCTTTTAGGACTGGTGACACTAGCTCAGGTATGACAGTCACTGCATTTCTTGCAGTCTCACCGACCGTCGACGGAAGCATGGCCCCGGAGATAGCGAAGGCAGTCGAAGCCTTAGAGCAGTTCGATGTGTCTTACGAGACAACGCCAATGGGAACAATACTCGAAGCTGACGACGTATCGGAGATATTCGCCGCCGCGCAGGCTGCTCACAGCGCGGTCGACAGTGACCGCGTTGGCACGTTCCTCAAAATTGACGACAAGCGGACAGTTGACGACCCAGCAACAGCAAAAGTTGACGCAGTCGAAGAACATCTTGGTCGTGAAGCCAGCGGGCAGCGGTAGCGCAGTTTTGTTGGTCACAAAGTCCACGCGTTGATAAGGGAGGCCCTCGGAAGATGTCCGTATGGAGAGTCTCAATCGGATGGCAACCGAACTGGTCGACGAGGCCATCGACTTCGCGGAGGAGCTTACTATCGACGCACATACGCTCCCAAACGAGGCGACGGTACTCGACTTCGGTGTCGACCTCCCGGGCGCTCTGGAGGCTGGCCTATTGCTCGCTGAAATCCAGACTGCCGGGCTGGCTACAGTTGGGAGCACCGTCGACGAACTCGCTGGAGCACCGCTTACTCACGTCGAGGTGACCACGGACCACCCGGCGCTGGCATTGCTGTGTTCGGGAAAAGCTGGCTGGGAGCTCGAAACCGAGAACTTTCAGGGTCTCGGGAGCGGCCCAGCTCGTGCACTCGTCGCTGAAGAAGAGATATTCCGGAACATCGGCTTCGAAGATGAGTTCGATTTCGCCGTACTGGCGGTTGAATCCGACCAGCTACCGACCGCTGAAGTCGCGTCAACAGTCGCCGAACGCACTAACGTTCCCGAGAGCAGTATTTTCTTGCCGACATTCTCGACTGCAAGTATCACCGGGAGTGCCGTCGCCGGCTCGCGAGCGGCCGAGCTTGCTGTCTTCCGGCTTGCTGAGTTGGGGTATGATCCGCTTGATGTGCTTTCGGTGAGCGCCTCGGCTCCACTTGCGCCTGTTGCTGAGAGTGAACCCACAGCGATGGCCCGAACGAACGATGCAGTCGCCTACGGTGGCCAGGTTCACCTTGTCGTCGAAGAGCCCTTCGACAAATTTTCCCAAATCGTCTCGACTGCACCGACAGAGTATGGTGACCCATTCGTCGACATTTTCGAGTCTGTTGATTGGGCATACGGCGACCTACCAGTCGAGTTGTTTGCCCCGGCACAGGTGACTGTCGACGTTCGTGGCGGGGATACCCACGTTTACGGGGAAACCGACGAAAGCGTTCTGGCAGAGAGCTTCGGACTCTGATGCGGTACCGACAGCTTCCCCCTGTGGGAGACCTCACAGACCTGGAATCTGTCTACTTGGCTGTCCCGAGAGACGCCGACGAGACTGCTGACTGCTGTCGACGGCTCTGTCGCCGGACAACTGTCGAGACGCGAACACACGCCAGCCAGTGGCTTGTCTTTCTGACTGCAGTTGGCTGTGTCTCTGATGACGGGGCTGGATATTATCGCCAAGAGACAACACTCGACGCAGCGACACTCGGTGACGAGTTTGTTTCGCATGTCTTTGGTGTCCCGGCTGTTCTAGCTGTCTTTGAGGCTACGGACCGAGCGCTTACGCGAGACGAGGTTGCTAATCGTATCGACGGTCGCACTCGTGACCGGCTTGAACGCACCGACCCGGGACCTGTTTATCTCGACCGGGTACTTGGCTGGGCTGTGACGCTTGGCCAACTGACAATCGCCGACAACGGGTATATGCTGTCAACGACTGCGTAGCTGTCTCTTACTGTTCGTGTTCGGGTTCACGCCGACCGAATATCGGACCACGAATGTCGGTAATGACACGCCAGCCGAGCGCAAGACCGCTGATGAGGAGAGTGAACCCAAATATTTGCCGGACAACCGGCAGTGCGTCTTCGCGTCGGTCGACGGTTAGCACCTCAAGCGAGCCAGTTTTCACGTTGTCGTTAGTGGCAACCGAGTAATTGTACTCACCAGCCCCAGCGTTCTCGGGCGCAAGGCTGAACGTTACCGATATCGTCTCGTTTGGGCCGATTGTTCGCTGTGTCGAATCGACTACCTCACCGTTGAACTCAAGGCCAATTGGCGTCGTCGCTGTGAGTGTTCCCGTGTTTTTTACTGCCGCAATAACCTCCGTCTCATCTTCCTGCCAGACTGTCTCTGAGTCATCAAGCGCTGTCACATCGTGGTCCGGGCGCTCGGCGACAGTTGTCGTCTCCGTCGTGCTCTCGTTTCCGGCACGTATTGTTGTCGAATAGTTCCCCGGTTCGTCAGGCGCGGTTACCGAAACAGTGAGCTCTTTGGCCTCGCCGGGGGATAGCCTGATTGCTGTCTGGAGGAGTCCACCCTCAGTCGTCACCCACTCCGGTTCGATGGCGGCAGGTATTCTTTTCGAACGCTCTCCACGGTTCATGAGGCTGACACGCAGTGTAACCCGTTCGCTGGCGGCAACCTCCGAAGAGACGCTCGTGTCGATAATTGCGGCTGTCTCGTTTTGAGCGGAGCGTGCTGTCTCGCGGCCGGTAAGCCAGTCGTGGTGGCCTCCGACACCGAGTCGAGTCCGGGTATCGACACTATCACCATGAAGTGGCTCAGTCACGACAGTTACTGCTCCGGTTGCACGCCCGTCGAAGGCGTCGACACGCCACTGCTCGCGTCCGTTCTCGGTTTCCAGTGCCATCACCTCGCCCGCGTCGGTCCCGGCATACAGCGTGTCATTGAATACATTTACCACCAGCACCTCTTGGTCGTCGCTTTTGACGCGCCACCGTTCTTCCGCAGAGTTGGCGTTAATCGCCACAATTGTCGAACTGACACTTGTGATGGGCGACTCCGTGGCAGCATAGATTGACGATGCTGAACTGTTCTCGCTGGGGTCGCCAACAATTGGGTTGTGTATGGTAGCACTGTTTTCCTTATAAGTCCAGTACCGTTCGCCGTCGGTTGGGTTGAGTGCGTACATATACACACGCCCTTCTGCGGCGTAGGCAACTGGCTCGGCCGTCGTGTTCTTTCCAGTCTGTCGTAACTCCGAGTCGACGACCACAACAGGTGGCGACATCCGACCGAATTCGCTGCTGTTTAACTGCAAGTGTTGCTCACCAGTCTCGGTGTCAAAGCTGTACACTCCCGACACACCAGTGATGAGCAACGAGTCTGGCCCGTTTTGATTCACACTTGGCGTCCCGCTGGTGTGATACGACTCGTCGTTGTTCACTTTCCGCCACTGGCGCTCACCGGTTCCAACCGAAAACGCTGACAGAGTCCCATTCATCGTGCCGACGTACACTGTCTCGTTAAAAACCGTCGGTGAGCCACCGACTGTTCCCTGGACCGAGCTGTTCCACTGTTCTGTTCCTGTGGCGGCATCGAGTGCAACAAGCCCCCTTTTATCGGTAAAATAGAGTGTCCCGTTATCGATGCTTAACCGTGTGCTCGAACTGTGAGCGAGTTCGTAGTGGGTCCACTCGATGCCGTTGGTACTGTCTGTCCACTGGGTGTCGCCGGTTACTGCATCCAGTGCGTGTATCTTCCCGGGGGAACGAACGTAGACCGTTCCGTTCGAGACCAGCGGTGACCGGAGCAACCCACTGAGATTTCTGGACCAAGACGTCTCTCCTGTCTCGGCGTCGAGGGCTGCGATTTTTCCTGTGGCTGAGCCGATGTACACCGTCTTTCCCCAGGCAATAGTGCGTGGCTCCTCAACACTACGCTCTGGTGGGCCAAAATCTAGCTCCGTCTCTAGCCCACCATCGAGCGTCGAAGCGGTCACTCCACCGCCAGTCTCACTTTCCAGAAACGGGAGACCGACGACCAACACAGCAAGGGCAGCGACAATAAGCAACAGTGCCATCCCACCCAGTGTGGCCTGTGGCCACGTCCAGCGTCGCTCGGATTGTATCCACTCTCCGCCCCGTAGCTCCGTCTCAAAGTACGTGGCCCAAAGCTGGTCGGCCGCTACGGTATCACAGCCGTAGATAAGACGACTCCGGAGGTCACTCGCGTCAACCAGCGGTTGCTCAGTATCGTCGATGGTTGTTCGCTCGCTGTTCTCGACACGTGGTGAAACTACGCAGTCAAACACGTCTGCTGGCGGGGGGTCCGAACGCAAACGGGCCAGTCGACCTGTTGGCCGGACCAGCAACCGCTGTTCGCGGTCGCTCTGTTGGGCGACGACAACAGCTCCGTCGATTGTCGTCTCCCAGCCAGCCAGAGACCAGAGGTCGGCCACAAACGCCTGAAACCTGTCGTGAGTTAGCGTTTGAACGTGCTCAGCAAACGCCGACGTAGGAATCGTCGACATTGCAAGTCATTCTGGACTCAACAGAGATATGTATATCGTTATCTTCTAACACAGAACACAAGTTGACACGAAAGTATCAGCGCCGCAAAATTAGAGGCCGTGGATGTTCTCTTCGGCTTCAAGCAGTTCGTGGTAGCGGTTCCGAATCGTAACCTCGGAGATATTTGCCACTTCACTGACCTCACTCTGAGTTACTTTCTCGTTTGTCAGCAACGAAGCCGCATAGACGGCAGCAGCGGCGAGACCAACGGGTGACTTGCCCGAGTGAACACCCTGTTCTTTGGCGGTGCTGAGCAGTTGGCGCGCGCGCCGTTCGACTTCCTCAGAGAGAGTCAGCTCAGAGACAAACCGTGGAACATAACTCTCAGGGTCGGCAGGCTCGATTTCGAGTTGGAGTTCCCTGACAACGTATCGATACGTCCGCGCAATTTCGTCTTTCTCGACGCGTGACACCTGCGTCAACTCGTCGAGCGAGCGCGGTGTTCCGGCCTTCCGAGCGGCCGCGTACAACGATGCGGTCGCGACCCCTTCGATAGAGCGGCCGGGAAGCAAGTCGTCTTCGAGCGCGCGTCGGTAGATGACACTCGACGTCTCCCGAACATTCTCAGGCAGACCAAGCGCGGAGGCCATCCGGTCGATTTCGCCAAGAGCCTGCTTGAGGTTCCGCTCCCGCGAGTCACGGGTACGGAACCGTTCATTCCAGGTACGTAACCGTTGCATCTTCTCGCGTTGGCGACTCGACAGCGCGTTGCCGTACGCGTCTTTGTCTTGCCAGCCGATGTTTGTCGACAGGCCCTTGTCGTGCATCATATTTGTCGTCGGTGCACCGACGCGGGATTTCTCGTCTTTTTCACGGGAATCGAACGCACGCCACTCCGGACCAGGGTCGATTTCTTCCTCCTCGACGACCAGTCCGCAGTCTTCACACACAGTTTCGCCGTGTTCTGCATCCGATGTTAGATTGCCGCCACACTCTGGGCAATCAACAGTCTCGTCGGACGAGCGTTCGGACTCTTCCTCATCATCCTCGTTTTCACGCGCATAGCGTCTCGTGGTGGTGTCGGTCATTGTGGACTGAAGTTGGGCTCAGTGCCCGGGAAAACGTTTTCCTGTATTCAATATGTTGGCTTGCTTCCAACTTAAATCTTTTCCAAAATAGCACTTTCATTCACTAGGACAAAAATTTTTTCTGGGTAATCGTTAACCTACTCTCGCCAATCTGGGTAGCAGTGACGATACTGTCCCAGTCAGTTGTCGGTGTTTTCCATGAGGTCAGCGACGTTTGACAGTTCGAGTTCGCCGCCGATTGTTCGGTTGGGGTAGGGGATGTTGATTCCCTCCGCGTCAAAGCGCTCTTTGACAGCCTGGACGTACTCGCCGCGAACCTTGACAAAATCTGCGCGACTCGGGTTCGAGACCCAGATACGCGATTGGAGGCCAACATCGGAGTTCCCGAGTTCGACCAGTCGGACTGACGGGGCGGGGTCAACAAGGATGTCATCGTGGTCTTGGGCTTCTTCGACAATAATTTCGGCCGCTGTGTCGATATCATCCTCGTATCCGATGCCAAAGTCGACTTTGAGACGGAGTTCGTCGTTTGCGACCGGGTTCTTGATAACGCCGCCAGTGAGTTCGGCGTTCGGGACCGTCAGCAACTCATTGTCGAACGTCCGGACCCGTGTCACCCGGAGGCTGATATCTTCGACGACACCGGCATGACCATTCCATTCAATCCAGTCACCGAGGCGGAATGGACGGTCTGCGTAGATAAAGATTCCCGAGACGAAGTTCTGAATGACATTCTGAAGCGCAAAGCCAATAGCAAGCGTCGCTGCCGCAGCAATCGTTGCCAGTAACTCAAGAAAGTTCCCAAACCTGGCCAGCCCAAACGCCATCGAAAGCGCGGCAAAAAGAATGCCAAAGCTCAGAACTTTCTGTAGTGGCCGCTGTGCATGGGCGTCGAGGTTCTTGGCATCCATCATCCTGCCAGCCATCGGACTGAGGACCTTTTGGCCGACATGATAGACGCCAACGAGAACAGCCACGAAGACAATCACTCGCGCGAGGGTCCGTGACCATGGAATGTTTAACTTGTTGAGGATGTCTGCTACCGGCATGACGGCCCCCACTACATCGGCGAAGGCAGTCAGGCTCCTCATCGTGCAATCACTGCCGTATGCCCGCGTGTCTCGATACCGCTCGCACCGACACGGTCAGCCAGCTTCTGGGCCAACTCCTCGGTATCGGTTCCTGCTCGCGAGGCACGATGGAACTTCACTTTCACGAACCGTCGGTCATCAAGCTGTGTCTCTAGTTCTTCGGCGACGGACTCGATACCGTTCTTGCCGACCCGAAGCGTTGCATCAAGCGAATGCATCTTCTCTCGAAGCTCGTCAGAACTCATCGTTACCCCTGTTTTCATCTATATCCCCTTATAGTTGGGCAAAGTCCGGTCACAGCCCGCGTTACTTGTATGGATGACGGTGCTGTTCCCCACAGTCACAGGTACTGACAACGTGACCGTCCTGTAGCCGAACGCGTGCGTTCGTTCCCGGGATAAGGTACGTCTCGCACCGGTCACAGGTGAAACGGATAAACTCACGCGGAAGTCTGAGCCGGTTGCGCTCTGCAATACGCTTTGCTCTCCGGACGTACCGCTGTGCACGCGCTTTGTTTCCCTCCTGAACTGCTTTGCGTGCCAGTTCCTGTAACCGCTCGATTCGCTCAACCGCAATGCTCACTGGTTATCTATCACCCGGTTTCACACGTATAGCTTCCGCTCTCTCGCTATATACATCCGAACTGCTCATACGGAAACTCACCAGCTCTTGCACTGAGAGCAAACGAACGTGCCATCATCGTTCCACAGCCGCTGTGTCGGGCTGTCACACTTCTGGCAGTGCTGTCCGTCGTTCGCCCACCTCGCGGTTGGTGTCGCGGACTCGACAGTGGTTGCGCTGTGCGTGTCGTCCTCACTGTGTGACTCCACGAACGTGTCGAGTGAGGTCTCTTCCATACCGTCGAGTCGGTGCTCCGGTCCCTTAGCAATGCTGGTTGGCCCGGAGTACCAGAACCAACAAATACTATCCATCCAAACATCCGAGCATGAACCCAGCTACGAAGCTGATTAACAGCATCACCAAAATGCCCGGACAGTTTGCCGACGTTGCGACCCAGGGGCCAGCCGAAGGAGTGTTGGTCCTGTTCGGTGCTATGTTTGTGGTGCTTCCGTCGATTGCACTCGGCTATCTGACCCTCGGTGCCGGTCTCGACCTCGTTACTCCCGGACAGATAGGTTCGAAGCATCCAGAAGAGTAATTGCTTTCTCGATATCGGGACCGATTGGCGACCCAATGACGACGCCGTCGGCTGTTTCTCCCAGCCTGTTCAACCTGTCTGTCACTTCCTTAGGTGTCCCTGCAACACAGAAAGCATCAATCATCTGCTCGGTTACAGCATCGAACGCCGCTGTAAATTCACCTGCCGAAATTGCCTCCTGTATGTCGTTTGCGGCCGCATCGTTGATACCGTGACGCGAGCGGACAGGCGGCGGCGCACCGGCAGCGATAAACGCGACAGGTGGTCGCGCACTCTCCCGCGCGGCCACCCTGTCGGCCGCGACGCTGACACTGGCATAAGCCACAAAGTCGAACGTCGTTGACCCTGTTTTGTCATCACGTTGTTGTCGCCCCTCAGACACACGTTGGGCGGCCCACTCAATATCACGAGGATGTGAACCATTAAAGAGGACGCCGTCTGCATACTTTGCAGCCATTCTGGTCATATGTGGTCCTTGTGCGCCGACGTAGACCGGTATCTCGCCAGCCTCGTAATTCAACCCTGCATCGGTCGCTTCGAAGGTTCCGTCTTGGTCGATGCGTTCGCCGTCCCAGAGGCGACGACTCACCTGCATCGTTTCAAGAACTCGACGAAGTGCATCATCGTGGTCAAAGCCGAGGTTGCCTAACGTCGACGGGTCGCCCGCACCGATACCAAACACACCACGACCATCAGCGAGTTCGTCTAGCGTCGCCATCCGCGAGGCGAGTGTAACCGGGTGTGCCTCGTATGGGTTTGTGATTCCCGGGCCAAGACGGATATCGGCAGTCGCCTGTGCAATCGCCGCGAGTGCAGTAAACTCGTCGCGGTTGTTGTAATGGTGACTGCAAAAGACAGCCTCAAAGCCGCTGTCAGCAGCATGTGTTGCGTGCTCAACGAGTTGAGGGACCGGCTTTTCGGGTGTCAGTTCAATTCCGAGCATTGGACCACTCCTTGAGTGCAGGTCTGATGAGGTCGTCTTCTTCCTCACGGAACAACGCATCACTACCGTCGAAATCACCGAACTCCCAGTCTCTGACCACCGCCACCGGTGTTCCACCAGCACCTTCGCCAGTAATAAGATTAGACGCTGCGGCGAGTTCGTCGACGACAGCCTGCACAGTGACGTCCATTTCTCGGCCGTCGCGGTCGAGCGTTCCTCGCCAGTCACGGGCAGCAGGAAGTCCGGCCCAGCCCAGCGCGACGCCGCGCTGGCCGTGTCGGAACGGTCGACCGGAGGTATCCGTCACAACGACGGGCACATCAAGCTCGTTATGGATGCGTTTGGCACTTGCGGTGGGGTCCTCAGGCAACAGCAGTAACTCCGCGTCAGGGACGTTCGACCGGTCGATACCGGCGTTTACGGTGATATGACCGAATCGGGTAACAGCGAGCATCATCGGTGCTTCGAGCAGTAGTTCTTCGCTCTCTTCAAGTACTGCCTGTGCGAACCGCGGGTCTTTCTTTTCGCCGGCAATTTCGCCAATGTTGGCAGCAATCTGCTTTGCCCGCTCCCCGGCAGGAAAGTCCGCGTGGTCGGCTTGTCTTCTTTCGGCTTTCGAGACGATGGTGCTCGCAACGCAGACGACATCGTCGGGTTCGATATCAACCTGCTGTTCAATGAGCGCGGCGATGTCGTCGCCCGGCCTGATTTCTGGTAGCCCCTCGACAGCGAAGACATTCATGTCTCACGTTGAGGGAGCGTCTCTCAAAAGGTGATTGGTCGGGTCGGGACCCGCCGGTACCGTCAGTCGTCGTCGTCGTCAGATTCGGCTTCGATACGGGCTTGTCGACGCTGTGCACGCTCAATGAACTCGTCAGGGAGTTCGTCAATTTCGCCGGCCTGAACTCCCCAGAGGTGGGCATACAGCCCGCCATTGTCCAGCAGTTCCCCGTGGGTTCCGCGTTCGACAATTTCGCCGCCTTCGAGCACGAGAATCTGGTCGGCATCCTTAATCGTTGAAAGGCGGTGGGCAATAGCGAACGTTGTGCGATTCTGGGTTAGTTTGTCGAGTGACCGCTGAATGAGCATCTCTGTCTCCGTATCGACGTCGCTCGTCGCCTCATCGAGAATGAGGATGTCAGGGTCTTTGAGGATTGCGCGAGCAATCGAGAGCCGTTGGCGCTGTCCGCCAGAAAGCTTCACGCCGCGCTCGCCAACCTCAGTATCGTAACCGTCGGGCAAGTTCTTGATGAACTCATGGGCTTCGGCCATCTTGGCTGCCTCAATAACCTCTCGGCGAGAAGCCTCGAATGTGCCGTATTTGACGTTCTCTTCGACAGTTCCATAGAACAGGAAGGTGTCTTGGCTGACGTAGCCGATTGACTGGCGAATCGAGCGCAGTCGGACATCCTTGAGATCCTGTCCGTCGATAGTGATCTCTCCTTTGTCAACGTCGTACATCCGCAACAGAAGCTTGAGAACCGTCGACTTGCCAGCTCCAGTCGGGCCGACAAGCGCGAGTGTCTCGCCACCGTTGACCGTGACATCGATATCGTCAACAATTGTCTCTTCATCGTCGTATCCGAAAGATACGTCGTTGTACTCGACAGCACCGTCGGTCACGTCGAGGTCCTCAGCACCGGAGCGCTGTTCGAGACGGTCTGGCTCGTCCATCAGCCCGAAGATACGAGCCGAAGACGCGCGAGCCCGCTGATACATGTTGATAATCTGCCCGAACTGCGCCATCGGCCAGATGAACCGCTGGCTATAGAGGATGAATGCAACGAACGTTCCGGCACGGAGTTCGCCCGAGAACGGACCAGGCGGGCCTTCAAGCACCCACAACCCACCGACGAGAAAGGTTAAGACGAACCCAAGTCCAGAGAGCAATTGCAGGCCCGGGAAGAACTTGATTCGGATGTTGATAGCTCCCCAGTTTGCACCCAGATAGTCATCGGAGACTTCGTTGACACGGTCAGACTCGTAATTCTCGGTGACGCTTGACTTGATGACTTTGATACCACCGAGGTTGTTCTCTAGCCGACTGTTGAGTTTCCCGACCATCGACCGGACCTCGGCGTACTTTGGCTGGATGAGTTTGATAAAGATGAACGTAAAGATGGCAATTAGCGGTACAGGTGCCATCGTCACGAGTGCCAGTTGCCAGTTGTACGCGAACAAGAGTACGGCAATCCCGACGACCATCACCGACAGACGGAAAAATGAGTTCATCCCGTCGTTGAGGAATCGCTCCAATCGGTTAGCGTCGTTCGAGAGGATGGACATCATCTCACCGGTCTGCTTGTCGGCGAAAAAGTCCATGTTCAGCGCCTGCATCTTATCATAGGTATCAGTCCGCACATCATGTTGGATGTGCTGTGCGAAGTAATTGAATCCCCAGTTCCGAATCCAGTGGAACACGGCTGCGAAGATGAAGATAACTGCCAACAAGCCGATTGTAAACCAGAACTGCTCTATTTGCTCGTTGGGGATATACGGTTCTAGTGTGTTGCCACCGAACGGTAACGCTTCCGCATAACTCGCTTCCTCGGTGAATATCGCATCGATAGCGACCGCGAGAAACAGCGGCGGCAACAGATCGAGGACACGGGCGAATATCGAGGCCAGAATGCCAGTCAGACCGGCCCACCAGTACGGTTCCCCGTAGTCACGGAACAACCGCTTCATGGGGTTCTCGATTTTCTCCCGTTGTTCCTCGAACGGGTCGTCTTCGTCCCAATCTACGCCACTCATTATCATATCCAGACGCTACACCGTTAAAACACTTTCCGAGTTGTGCTACCGAATGACGGATTTGTATACAATATCTGTTTTTGATGTGTATGATGTCTTACTAATCGTGCCTGGGAGTTAGAAAAGTAAAAGTACGCTTTGTTAGGCTTGAGTGGCTGTTTAATCTAAAATACAACTCCGATTGCTCTCGATACCGGCTATTTGCCATAGATAAATATAAACACAGAAATTTATTTCTGTACTATATCGTATTGTTTAGAATAGTGGCCTGTACTGCTGCTAGTTGGCTGTGTATTCATAGAATAGACTGCGGGTGGCCGTCAGTCGTCGCCTTGGTCGCGGCCAAGCCGATAGAATTCGTCGTTGGGACGCCAGTCAGCGAAGTGTGCCATGCGATTCGAGAGATTGAACAGCGAAGTAAGGCTGGCGATATCCCATATCTCTTCCATCGAGAAGCCATGTTGGCGTAGTCGTTCAATATCGCTTTCGTCAACAGCAGCTGGATTTTCAGTGAGTGTGACCGCCACGTCGCACATCGCCTTATGTTGGTCACTAATATTTGCAGTCCGGTGGTTTGTCGCTAACTGCTCGGCGAGATGTGGGTCCTCTCCGTAGATGCGCGCCAGTGCACCGTGAGCGACAACGCAGTACAGACAGTCGTTGGTGCCACTTACTGCGACCACAACCATTTCAATCTCTTCGCGTGCGAGTGGTGAGTCGTCGATAATGGCGTCGTAGTAATCAAAGAACGCGCGGGCTTGCTTTGGTTTGTATGCAAAGGCAAGGAAGACGTTTGGAATAAAACCAGATCGCTCACGCTCGTCATGGACGCGCTCTTGCATGTCTTCGGGGAGCTCTTCGACAGCAGGTACTGGGAACCGTGTCATTGGTGAATCTGCCATACTGCATACACCGACCGCCTGTACAATAACCGTTCCCCGTCGATTGCAGTGACAGTCGTTATCGACCTATGCTCACTTCTCGGGTCGTTCGTCGAGCTGAAACCGGGCTGCAGTGACGAACGTTCCAGTGACAACTACAAGTAACTCCCACGTTGCGCCGATAACTGGGAAGATTCGTTCAGGGTCCTCGTCGGGTGTGGCTGGCCCACCGGGGTCAACACCAGTCGTGATATCAACCTCCTCCGTGCTGCCGACCGCTTCGGGCGCGGGAGCACCGTCCTCGCCGCCCCATTCAATGAACGTTTGGACCAACCCGCGCTGGTCGGAAAGCTCTATCTGCCCGCTGAGGGTATAAAATTGGTCGTGCACCGGCCAGAGCAGGTTGACGACGCCGTCAGTCATATCGAGCAATACACCGGCGAAAGCATAGCAAAGAATCGCGACCCACGCAACCCGAACCCCCCACCGTCCCCACCTTTTGAGCAGGACTGACTCCTCGCGGATGTAAACATCGGCAACCACCAGTACGGCTCCGAGAACGGGAATCAACAGGTTATGAAAGATTGCTCGGTGACCAAACCCGATAACAAGTGGGATAAACGAATCGAAGTCGATAATCCCCACTGCCCCGAGCACAATCACCATCGATTTTCTGTCGAACGACCGTCCGAGAAGAGCGGCTGCAATCAGCGCCGCAAACGCCATATGGACGATTGTCGACGGCATAGCTGGATATTACGTCCTGCAGGAATGAGGGTTCTGGTCATGGTATATGGGTGCAAGTGACGAACCTGTGGCTGTAGCTGTTTCCGAGTCGGAAACGGCGTAGTGGTGTTTTTTGAGGTGTATTCGAAAGTGGGGCATATGAATCGCGGACAGAGTCAACGACTTTTTTACACCGTCCTAGCGGTCGTCTGTGCAGCTGGCATCCTTTCGCTGATATGGGTTGCTCCCGCAAGCGCGACAGACGCTGATGAAGACCTGAATGTCTCGGTTAGTGCCGACGACAAGAACGTGTGGGTTGGTGGCTCGGTCGACTTGAGCATAACAGTCCAGAACGATGTCAACAAGCCATATCTGGTTGATACTGTTACCATTGTTGACGGAGACGGAACAGTACACGCACAACGCGACATATTCAACTTCCGTGTTGGGGGAGAAAATCCAGAAGATACGGTCAGATTTAACGATATCACTGTTGACGACACCGGAATTACCGAGTTTCGGGCAGTTCTTGCAATCGAGAAAGACCGTGGGCGGGCAGTCGAGACCATCGAGAAATCCATCAAAATCGAGGTGTCGAATCCAGAACCGGTCGTCGATTTGACGGCCGAGCCAGCACTCAGTGGGACCGAGCGCACGGTCTCATTGGCTGTTGGTAACCCGCACAACGAGTCGCTCCGACGTATCGAGGCTGACCTTGCGGGGCCCGACGCGATGGATATTGATATTGTCAACCCCCGAGACGTGATTACGTCTCTTGGCCCATCGGAACGCAAAGATCTCAAGTTTACCGTACGGGACGTGCCGGTCGGCACTCACGAATTCAACGTTTCACTCCGATACGAAACGTCTGATGGCGAATCGTGGGAAACAATGCACCCAGTTAGCGTCGACTTTCCTGACCAGGGAGAATCCGTCCAGATTGGTCTCGCAGAGGCGAGTGTCATTGCTGCGCCAAACGGTGTCCGTCTCAACGGCTCGTTATACACTGAAGGTAATATCACCGCACAGAACGTCCGGATAACGCCTGTTGACGAACAGGGTGTCGAGCCGACCCGCCCATCACCACAGGCGTACATCAACAGCGTCGAAAGGCAGGGAACCGGCAGCTTCGACCTCACGGCGTCGCTGGGTGCGAACCGCAAGAGTATCCCGCTGCAGATTCAGTACCAGATTGACGGTGTCGCGCAGTCGACAACAGTGTCGGTACCGTACGAGGGCCCACGAAACATCCCGCCAGTCCAGTTGACGAATCTTAATATCGCCGGCAGCAACAGCGTCAGTATCAGCGGCGAACTGGCAAACACCCGAGAATCTCCTGTAACCGGTGTCACTGTTCGTATCGCAGAGAAGAACGGCGTCTCGCCTGGCGATTCCGGAGAGTTCTTCGCCGGCTCGATTGATAGTGGGACATTTACGCCACTTGAGCGGATTTCGGCGACAGTCTCGGGCGACAGGGACACGATACCGGTGGAACTCAGCTACGTCTACAAAGGAACCCAATACACTAGCGTTGTCGAATTAGACCACAAAACCGGCGGACAGAGCGGTGTCAGTCCCGGTGGTGGACAAGGAGGGAGTTCGTCACTCCCCGAGTTCGATGCAGGGACAGATGGCGGCGGGGGAAGTGGCAGTTCACTCCCCGCAGACACGCCTCAGCTGGTGGGTGGTATACTGGTAACCCTCGCGCTCGTCGCTGGCGCAGTTGTTTACAGACGACGGTCATAGATAGATGCTCATCACAGCCGACTCCGTTAGCAAGCAGTTCGCTGGCGGTGCTGACACCGTCCGTGCTCTCGACGATGTCTCCTTCAGTATCACAGCCGGCGAATTCGTTACCGTTGTCGGTCCGAGTGGAAGCGGGAAATCGACGTTGTTGAATCTTCTTGGCCTACTCGACACGCCGACATCCGGCTCAGTCACGCTCAAAGGGACCGACATCGAGAGCTACAGCGCCCGTGACCGGACCGGCGTTCGTAAGGAGACAATCGGCTTTGTCTTCCAGAGCTATGGACTGATTCCGACGCTTACTGCGCTCGAAAACGTCGCCGTGCCTCGGATGCTCGAACCGGACCCGTCAGCGACCGAACAGCGCGCAAACGAGTTATTGAATGCCGTTGGACTCGGTGACCGGCTTGAACACTACCCCGCTGAACTCTCCGGCGGGCAGAAACAACGAGTCGCTATCGCGCGCTCTATGATAAACGACCCAGACCTGATACTGGCCGATGAACCGACCGGTAACCTCGACCGAGAGACCGGCAAACAGGTGTTATCGACGTTGCTGGAGAGTACAGGGGAAGACGTTACCGTCGTCGCCGTCACACACGACGAGTACGTCGCCAGCTTCAGTGACAGGGTTCTCGAACTTGTCGACGGAACGCTCAGCCAGAGTGAGTCCTCCGACGCTGAGTTGAATGCTGAGCTCTCGCCGACAACTGGCACAGCCCAAACCACCGGTAACAGTAACGAGCCTGCATCAGATTCCACGACCAGAGGTGAGGGCCGATGAGTTTCCTCCGGCGGTATTTCCCTCGGACCTATCTAGCACGCCGGAATCTCCGCCGAGCAAAAGTTCGGACCGCGCTTGCGATTCTGACCGTTGCAATCGGTGTGGTTGCTATTGGTGGACTCGGAATCTTTGGGCTCTCGTTTGAAGCGAGCCAACAGGAGAACCTTGGTGATCTCGGCAACGAGGTACGTATCGAATCCCCACAGCAGTTCTTCTCTGGTAAGGATGCCCCAGAACTTGACGAGCGCAGTTTGGCAGACATTCGAGAGATTGCTGGGGACGCAAAGATGACTGTCGTTCGGCAAGGAGAAACTGCAACCAGGAGCGGTTCGACCGATGAGATTCAGATACCCTCTCGGGCGATGGGTGTAACCAACCCACAGCTAACCTACGACGTTGTCGAAGGCGAGATTCCCGACAACTGGAACAGTGGTGCATTGGTCGACCAGCGGACCGCCCGGTACGACGAACTCGAAGTCGGAGACCCGGTGACAGTCGGCGGGCGTCTCCAGCGAATTGTTGCACTGATTGAATCGCCAGAAGGATTCTCATCGCTCGAAAATACCGGAGGTTCGGCGTTGCTTCCGATTGAACTGGTTGAACCCGCCCGCCAGCCATACAGCGGCGTTATCATCTATGCTGAAAACGCAATCGAGGCAGACGAGATAGCCAAAGAACTCGAGCGCGAACTGAACGGACCGCTTCGCAAGGACCAAGACAAGTTCACTGTCGAGAACAAGAAAAAGGAGGCCGAAACAATCGAACAGCAGTTGACCTCAACCAACCGGTTCCTTCTCGGGGTTGGCGCGATTGCGCTGCTCGTCGCTGGTGTCAGTATTATAAATGTTCAACTCATGAGCGCCCGCGAGCGTCGGGAAGAAATCGGCGTGCTCCGGGCTGTTGGCTATGGACGCCTAGACATTCTCGCAATCATGATGATAGAGACGGTCTTTATGGGGTTACTCGCTGCTATCGTCGGCGTCAGCCTTGCTGTGGGTGCTGGAGCCATAATCAACGACGCGTTACTCGGTGACCCGATGGCTTTCCAACCTAACAGCTGGCGGTATCTAGCTGGTGCCTTTGGCTTTGGAGTGTTCATCTGTATTCTCGCAGGGATTCTCCCAGCCTGGAAGGCCTCCCGGGAACGGCCGGCTGACGCACTCCGTAGCTGATACCGCCTACCTCGTTTATATCAGCCCGGACATCCGGTGTTGCTGTCACAGAAACGCTGGAGAACCCCCTAATAGCGTGCTTCCGTGGGCATGATGTATGAAGCGTCGAGAACTCCTCGCTGGCTGTGGTGTCGGGTTTGTGACCGCAACTGCCGGCTGTCTCGATTCTCTCCCGTGGTCCGACGAGACTATCGATACGAGTAGTCCTGAAGCGGTTGTTAACTCGTACATTACTCTACAAGAGCAGTTGTACGACGATCCTGAAGCAACAAAAGAGAAACTTGACACGGTGATGTCCAACGACGCTGTCAGCCAGATTGGGTCGTCGCAAAACGCGCAGTTTCTCGAAAAAGCAGAGCTGACTATTACCAGTATCGACGGAATCAGCACTACCACAGAGGGGCTGACAGTCAGGCAGATACGAGAACTTGCACAACGGGGACCACAACAAAAAAGCCAACTCGAAAGCCGCACAATAAACGACCTTGGCTCTCGCAAGACAGCCCTCGTTGATGCTGCCTACAGTAGAAAAATCGAAACCGAAATCAACGGCAAAAGTAATACGTTCGAGAACTCGGCGAAGGAACGATACCTCGTCGTCAACGAAAAAGAGAGCTGGCAGATTGTCCTCCGTACCCCTGTATTAAAACAGTAAGCGACCACATTCTCGGGGCTCTGTCATCGCTCCTCCATCGAACCATTTTCTGGTAACATCGTGGAGCCGAGCACAAGAATTTAAACAATACCCCACGAGATAAGAAATATGGAAAACGACTCCGTTCCACAGGAGATCACGACGCTTGTCGGGCGAGAAGTCTACACGAACAACGGTGTCTTTCTCGGAGAGATTGAGGACCTCCGTCTTGAGTTGGACACACAACAGGTAACTGGGCTGGCTCTTCACGAGTTGAACCATGAGCTGTTTGCCGAAGAGGCTGCCAGCGCCCGTGGTGTTATCGTTCCTTTCAGGTGGGTTCAGTCGGTCGGCGACGTCGTCATTGTCAACGACCTTGCAGAGCGAGTCCAGCAAGCAAAACAAAACGAGGAAGAAGAAGTCAGAGCCTAATTAGCTACTATTTCCGTTGCTGCTACTTTCGACACCCATCGCTTCGAAGAGCTTCGTTTTGACTGCTTCTTCGGTTAGTTCGAGCAGCGTCTCGCGGTTATCTTCGCTTACTTCAATGCCTGTGAAAATACCCAATGGAATCTCTGCGCTAGCGTCAGTCGAGTGCCCGGCCACGTCAGCGATATCCCCAAAGGCATCTTCGAGTACTTTTCCAATATCCATCCGGATATCTTTCGAGCGCGCCGCGAGGTAAATTACGTCGTCGGCGATAGCGAAGACGGCTGTTGTGGTAATTCCTTCGAGATTAAGAAGATGCTGGGCGGCCTGAGAGAGTGCGTCGCGGTCATGGATGAAGCCGGCGTTTGAGACAAGATGGGACCCTTCGACCTCACGGTTACGAATTGCTTCGGCGAGTACGTCCAGTGTCTCCGCGGACATCGAGGGGGATTCGACCTGTTCGAGTGTGTCGTGGTCCGCAAAGGGGTAGAGGTACGCTGCAGCAGTAAGGTCTGCCGGCGTGGTGTCGCGTTTAAAATCGAGTGTCTCCGCACGAATTCCATAAAGCAGGGCAGTCGCGACTGTTTGGTCGAGTGTGAGGTCGAGTTCCTGAATGTACTTCGTCAAAATTGTCGATGTTGAGGAGACGTTTGGACGAATGTCAGTAAGCGTCGACTCGTGGTCGTGGTCGTGTTCGTAGTGGTCGATAATGATGTCGGCACCCGACTCCTCTTCGGGCTCACCAGCTTTGGCATGGTCGACCAGCGCGATTGTATCGTAATCGCCTTCGTCAGTCTCTTCGACCGAGACAAGTTCGATTCCAAGCAGGTTGACGAACGCACGATTTTCTTGATGGCCGATTTCGCCGTCATAAATAATATCTGCGTCTGCCTCGCGACTCTCGGCGATGGTTTTCAGCGCTGCGGCGCTTGCAATTGAGTCCGGGTCCGGACTCCGATGGATGCGGATCGCCATCTCGGTGTCGGTGTCGTCGATAACCTCAGCAAGCTGGTGTGCACGATGTTCGAGTTCGCCGCTTTCGAGCGCACGCAGTGCCGAGTCTGCAATGACGGCAGAGGGATTAATAACGACATCTGCGCCCGCCTTGGTCAGCTCATCGCCCGAGACAGGGTCTGATGCTCGGGCAACGATAAACTGCTCATCGCTGTGGTTTCGGATGTTTTCGATAGCCTGCACGTTCGCTTCGACATCTGAGGAGAGAATGAGAACAACATCTCGGTCGGCAATCTCCTCGGCAACCTCGTTACTCTGTATGTTTCCCTGGCGGGCGTCAAGGTCTTGATCACGAAGTGCCTCGACACGCCCCTCGTCGTGGTCGACAATGAGTAACTCCTTTCCTTCGGCGACGAGTTCATCGGCGACGACGTGCCCGACGCTTCCACACCCGAGAATCGCATAGGTAGACATCGAGGCCATCGTGAGGCCGGTTCCTGTACTCATCAGTGTGTACAGGTGTGACCTAATCCCTTATAACACCAAGGTTCGTCACATTCGTCGTGTTCGAGCAATAACACCGAAACGGCAGTGAAAACCTTACGACGGGTTACTGTGATTGATTGTGTGGAAAACAGCGCTGAATCGGCTGGGTCGGAGATAGCTGTTATTCCCACGCACGATTCTGAGATTGTTCCTTTCACCCCCTGAGTGCCTCGACAGGCCGCTCGCGCGAGGCTCGCCAGGCAGGGTACAGCCCGGCGAGTACACAGATAACGACCCCGAAAGCAAACGCGACGCCGAGATAGATGACGGTATCGGGTTGGAACGCCAGCGGGGCAGCGAGCAGCAGGTTGTTGATGAGCATACCAGCCCCAACGGTCAGGCCAACTCCACAAATCGCGGCTAGCAGCCCCATAATAACCGCCTCAATAAGTATGATTGCGAGAATATCTGTCCGTCCATAGCCGACGGCCCGGAGCACACCGATTTCTTCCCGGCGCTCGCGGGCGCTCATCAACTGGAGGTTCCCGATGCTGATACCAGCAATTATTAGCGAAATAGTCCCAACGCCGAGGAGGAATGTGTTTGTCGACGTAAACTGCTGGTCGATACTTTCAATATCGTCTTGTCGAGAAGAAACTTCGAACGTTTGCTCGTTCTCAGAGAGTGGGCCGTTTAATTCACTCTTTAGCTCCGTCGCAATCTCACCTGCCGCGAACGAGTTTTTGGCATGAATAACAACGCCACGGTACGGGTTGGTTGTACTTCTGACAAGGTCAAGCGGGACGAGCGCCGCGGCACTGGTCCGCTCGACACTGAACCGCCCGCCCGGTTGCTCTACGACTGCAGTTACTTCTTGTAATCGCCCATCTATCGTAATGGGGTCGCCGATATCGAGTTCGAAAATTGTCGCAGACTGTGTATCGATAATCACACCACTCTCCCAGTTCTCGGGAATCTCGCCCCGAACAACATTGTACGTCGCTTTTGGGTTGGTCACCCCAAGCACTCTCGTTGGTGAGGTCATTTTTTCTCCTGGCTGGACTCGTTTCCTGTCTACCTGTCTGATAACGGTCGTTTCTGCGTTACCGGCAATACGCTTGATCTGGTTAAGTCGTTTTTCGCTCAGTTCTGGTGGGTCACCATCCCCGATTGCAAAACTAGACTGACCGGGCGCTTCAACGCGAACTTGGTTGGCAATATCGCCCAGGTTTTGTGTTTGATTTTCCTCGAACGCCAGTCCAAAGACCCCAAGTCCACCAACAGCAAGCACCCCGACCGCAACCGTCAACACTGCGAGCGCAGTTCGCCCTTTCGCACGCTGGAGGTTACGCTGTGCCATGTAGGTCCGCGGAAAGTACCGGCGGAGCCAACTCACGGGTGATTCACGCCTCCATCTGTTGGTGTCTCCGAAGTCTGCTCGCTTACTGGTATCTCCGTATCTGTTCCTGATGTTTTCAGTCTGCCGTCGATAAGCCTGAGTACTCGGTCGCTGAACTCTGCAAGATATTCGTCGTGGGTCACTGCAACAATGGTAACATCGTCGCCAGTAACAGCCAACAACTCCTTGAACACACGCTCTCCGGTGTCACGATCGAGATTACCAGTTGGTTCGTCAGCCAACACAAGTGCCGGTTCGTTGACCAGTGCCCGGGCGATAGAGACGCGCTGTTTTTGTCCACCGGAGAGTTCATCCGGGTAGTGCTTTAGTCGGTTACTCAGACCGACCTTGCCAAGCAACTCTTTGGCACGCCGTTCGGTCGCTGCTGGATCAGAATCAAGGAGACGAGGAACAGCGACATTCTCGAGTGCTGTAAGCGTCGGAATCAGGCCATAGCTCTGGAAGACAAAGCCGATTGTCTCCTTGCGAACACGCGTGCGCTCACGATGATTATACTGTTCGATATCTGTGTCATGCAGACATACTGTTCCTTTACTCGGGACATCTAGCAGGCCGAAGATACTGAGCAGCGTCGATTTGCCGCTTCCGCTCGGGCCGACGACGGTGACGAATTCACCGGTATTAATCTGGACATTGATTCCGTTGAGAGCGTCTACAGTGCCACTACCGCCAGCAAACCGTTTTGTGAGGTTCTCTCCCGTGAGCAACATCAGTACTCACCGCCGCCTGAAGACGATACCTGCGATGCCTATCACAGCGAACACAGCTAAGCCACCCAGTACAAGAACTGCTGTCTGACTGTCCACCGGCGGACCATCTTCATCTCCTGTTTCCTCCCCAGCATTGAACGGTGGAGCGGAGCTATCCTGGTCCGTACTGGCGGTGTCTCCAGTCGAACCACCGTTGTTGTGTTGGATTTCAGTGACGGTTCGGTACTGCGTTCCGTTGACGCTGTATGTTATTTCGAGAGGAATCGTTTCGCGGTCAGAACTGGCATCTACTCTAATTGGGTCAAACGAGTTGAACTTTCCACCCTCCAGCGACCCGACGAAGAACTCAGTAGTCCCGGCAGGAGAGACTCCATCTCTGTCGACGACTCCAACGGAGATACCCGAAATTTTCCTGCCTCGCGTATTCGCGACCTTGCCTTCGATAATGACCGTCCCAGTCCCGCCAACAGAAATTTCGGTTAGTTGTACCGGTGCAATATTGGGGTCAACGGTGGTAACTGCCCCGTCAAACACGGCATCGAGAGTTTTTGAGACTGTTATTGACTCTCCTGTTTCTGTCTCGTAAGAAAGCGTGACTGGGAACGCAAACCGGCCAGCGGGGGCACTGCGGACGCTGAAGCTAATATCACGTGTTTCTCCTGGCTCAACAACCGGCAAAATATCTGTACCATCAGTTATTTCGAAAGAGGCATTTGTCGGCTGTTCGAGTGTAGCTTTGACGCGCTTGACCTGGTTTTTCTGTGGGTTCCCGACCGTTAGCGAGAGGGTCCGGTCTGTTGCGATGAACTCTTGTTGTGTCGAGAGGTCAAGTTGAATCGGTGCAACGTTTGCATCAACTGTTGATGTTGGATCAGCAAACGTTACCAGAAGGGAACGCTGACGTTCCCAGCGCTCACCGTCGGCTGTGACAAACGAGAGTGTAACGGGCACCTCTACCGTGTTGGAGGGGGCCTCTTGAATTTCAAACTCGATGGTGCGGCTCTGTCCCGACTCAACCAGAGGAAGCGACCCAGTCTGGTCTATGACGCTGAGCGTGGTGTTCTGTGGCTGGCCGACTGCAACACGAACACGGGTAATATCGCCGTCGTGTGGGTTACCGACCGACAGCGAGAGCGAACGGTCTGTGAGTGTTTCACCTTGGACATCGAGGTCAAGTGCTGGGGTGGGGTCGGTCGCAACAATCTCGACCTCGGCAGTGTCCTGTCTGTTGTTGCCGTCGTTTGCATCAATTGTTAGAGTGTTAATTCCTTCTTCGACCGGGAGCCCCTCAACGACGAACGTATGCCCTTCGTTTGGCTGTAGTTGTCTACTCTTTATGTCCTTGGTTGCGCGAACGTCACCGGTCTGGTCGCGAACAGTGAGACTCTTAAGACGACGATTCCGCTCTCTGTCATTTTTTACCGTGACGGTAATATCGACTGTTTCATCAACCCAGACAGTTCTCTCTTCAACTGTCGCAGAGATATTGAACACGCTACTATCTCCTCCTGCAGCGGGCACAACAGCGAATAAAAGGCAGACAGCACAGACAAATCCACCCAGAAGGAGAGTGGTAGCTGCAACCTGAATTGTTCTATTCATTGTTGTATATTTGAAACTATTCCGATGATTTTCCATTGGTCCTCGTCTGTTGCGACAAAAAACCGCATCTCGTTGTCGGCTAGATCGTTCGGGCTCTCGATTTCGGTTGCTTTGAGAGAGTAACTCGCGTCGACCAGCGCAGTGTCTGCAGAGAGCAGGTCCTGAACAGGACCCTGAATACCAGTCGTAAGATCGAGCGAACGAATCTGCGACTCGGTCAGATTCTTGTCGACGGTGTTAGTAGCGGTTTCCTCGACTGACGTCGTCTCGTTGTCACGACGGAACCAATCGAAAGCATCATCATCTCCATCCAGAAATGTTGACTGCGGGTGAAATACTGGCTGTGCTTCCTTGAGCCATTTATCAGTGTCTCCGTAAAGCGTAGGGAGAAGATCGATGTACATATCGACGACTGACTCTGGACTGTCGAAATCCGAGCTATCGTTACCGAGTCCGACTAGCCCAAGACAGCCTGAAGAAAATATGGCGCCCGCTGTCGCAACTCCCCCGATAAATCGTCTCCGTGTTTGTTGCACCATCTGCATTATCCTCTGTTATTAATAGATATTTTGTCACTTCTATGCTGGTGCAATGACGAACTGGTGTTGCGGTGCGCTCTGGTGGGACAGCCAGTGCGTACCTTTTTGATCTCATCGTATCCAGAACACTCATCCTCGACAGACTGCTGTGTTGTCTCGGTCAGCGTCTGAGATTGGTTGCACAAACGCAGAGCAGTTGGTCTCTTCGGATGATGTGTCTGCAATCGTTCCATACCCTATTCTTTGTGTGGAGTTGAATAAGTGCTTTGCAGAATTTCACCGTTTGTTAACACAGTCACTCCTGACTCAAGCACATGTTAACAGGCGATAGAAAATCTCTAACGGGCGTATTTTGGTTTATATAATATATCAGAACCTTTGATGTTTTTCGTAGGTAGGATCTACTAGCTGCAGCACAAACCGCTGATACGACCTTGCTATCTTGTTCGTGTTGTCTTCTGTTGGGCTGAAACACGCTGTTAACAAACGATATAACTGGTTGCTGAGTAGATTTCTTGCTAATATGGGTCTGGGTCCGTGGGGGTGCATAGTCAGTTGCGTACAGAAGAAAAACGACTCTCTGGTCGCAGACTGTCACTATTTTTGTTTACGTCTCACCAACCGTTCCTTCGTCGCGGCTGCCGAAAAATATCAGATTACTGATTATATGTGGTGTCGTAGATTTTATTCGTCAGCGTGTGTTGATGAAGTGGGTGCAGTCGCAGTCTGAACAGCAGTCTCGGTACTGCCCTCATCCATGCTTGTAAACAACTTCATACGTGATAGAACTGCCACTCTTGTTGAACTACCCTCGAAAGATACAACTGATGCTAGTACACCACCGACAGGACAGATTACCAGAGGATAGAACAACCCAGCCATCAACACACTTTCTAGCAGGGCCGGCTGAACGAGTAGTTCGCTTTCATAGGTAAACAGGACGGTCCCGGTAGCCGCAGCAATGCTCGTTCCGACTGCGATTGTTCCTGCGGTCAACGCTGATTCGAGAGGAGTCCTGGCACCTGATATACGAGCCAGGAAGAACCCGGCAAACAGCAATACAACCACCGGAATTACGAGATAGCTACCCGCAGGAATCAGCGTTGACGCGAAAAAATCAGAAGGCGTAACCAACTGTCCACTGGGGATGGAACTTCCACTGAGATGTTGAACTAATACGTTGAACTGTTGGTCGTGAAAAGCGGTCGCCCACCCTGTATCGACCATGGATTTCGTTTCCACATTGACGAAATGTGCATTGTAATAAACCCACCCCACATCAGTGGCGTCGGACTGTCCGTTTGCTACTGACATCCCGTACGTGAGGATATATCCGATACCAAACGTGATGATACCTAAAATTGGGCCGAGTATAACTGGGCTCCTGAGCTTCGACAGGCGGGTCACATCCGTAATTGGCGTACAGGCTGAATAAAACCTTTGCAAGGTTGTAGCAACCGTTAACCCTGTCAGTAGGCTGCTGGACCCTCTGTAACGGAAGAATGATTAAGACTAAATCATTTGTTAACAGAAACGGAACTGGTAAATCACCCACACGAGTACAATCTATTGTGCCCCGGAAACGGCAAATCGGGACCCGTATCGACGACTCGGGTGAGATTGCAGAAGCGTGGGACGAGTTCAAGGAAGACTACGAAAACAAGTCCTCAGCGATGCGGCAGTTGATGCGACAGGGACTTGAGATCGACGAGTCTGAAACGGGGGCCCCGGAGAGCAAGTCAGCGGACGCGACCACAACAGCGCCTATCCAATCTATGTATGTTGGGACGTTTGTGACACTCGTTGGCTGGCTCATAACGACTGCTAGTTCAGTAATTGGTGTACTTAACGTCCCGACTGGGTCGCTAGTGGTTTCGGGATTGATTGTTCTGGGAATTCTTTCAACGGTTCTGCATATCCGCTGGGTGTCTGAGCAGCCCGCGTAAGCCTCCACTTCGTTGGTTTTGGCCGTTACACGTCTGGCCCGATATAGCTAATTTGGGTAAGAATAGCGTATTTCTGCTCTCATTTCAGAGTCTAGACCGTTCTGCCCCCTCTGGTTTTATATTTACAGTCACGTTCGTCCCAAGAATGAGCAGCCTTTTGAAAAAGGAAAGCAACTGACCACGACTCAGCATTTATTGAATACGTCTTGAGCGCCCACGAATGTCGGACACGGTTTCGGATGTCTGTACCAGACTCATGAAGCTCCTTTCTTTCGGAGACGAGTTCATCGGCGACGACGTGCCCGCCGCTTCCACACCCGAGAATCGCATAGGTAGACATCGAGGCAATCGTGAGACAATTTCCCGTACTTATTGTTCAGTACCTAGCTCAGCAGACTCATGTAGCCTACGAGGCAGATTCCACTGCCCGGTTGACACGTATAGCCGCTAAAAAAATTGCCTTGAGGTGTGATATTGTCATCCGGACGGCCCAATAGTCGGCCGGTCAGGCCATGTTCTCTTCGTAGTAGTCCTTGGCCGCGAGGCCACCGGCTACGCCCAGCGCCACCGCGATAGCAAACGTGAGACCGACACCAATCGTCGACACGATGCCCTCAGTGATGATATACACAATCTCTATTTCAAAGCCAAACATCTCTAGGCCGATAATCAGCACAACGGCGGATAGGACACCTCGAACCAAACTAGTAATCCAGACGCCGTACTCACTCCGGTCGGTCAACTCTGAGTTTCCGGTCTGTCGCGCAGCGTACTCGGCAAACACCAGTCCGATGATGATGACTGCCGCGCCAGCGACAAAGCCCGGAGCATAGTCAATAATCCCCTCAATCCACTGACTGAGTTCCGAAACCCCCAGCCGGTCAGCCGCCAGAAACGCCGCAAACAGGATAACATAGTATTTAACGGCTTCCCCTGCCGCGTTGGCAACTGGACCGTACCGTGGGGCAGGAGGCTGCCTTGTAGCAGCCTGGTTTTGTGGTGACTCGCTTGGATTCACACCGCCATCGCTCCGTGGCTCTTGAATGGTCTCACCAACCCACGTCCCCTGTAGTGTACTGTCAACGCCGAATCGGTATACTAATCTCGTGACAAACGGACCAAGCCGCGTTCCAATCACATACCCGGCTCCCAGAAATACCAACGCCACGACTATCTCCGGAAAGTAGGCAACCAGCTCTTTCAGTGACTCGTCGATAGTATCACTAAGTGTGTCGCCCACGCTCTTGCCGCCTGACTGTGGTGCTGCCGTTCCGGCAACTGACGCCGAAACTAGTTCCTTTACCCCTCCAAACATGTCAGAAACAACCATGTATCAACCGAATCGAAGCTCCTCATCATAAACATTTCGAATAATTCTTCGAATGTATGTATTGCTTGTCCTGGGAAAGAAACGTATATTAATCACGTACGATAAACACTGATTGCTTGGGGCCGGTAGCTCAGTTTGGCAGAGCGACGGACTCTTAATCCGTCGGTCGCGTGTTCAAATCGCGCCCGGCCCGCTTTCTGAACGATGGATACAGAGTCAGACTGTTAGCGGCTGAACTGTCTCTTTGTAAGGGTTAGAGTCACTATAAGGTTCGGATATGACCGGGATTTTGGTGTTAGTTCGTTTCGTATGTGTTTGGGGTGCGCGCTGTCCTGTGGTTGCATCTTAGCCGATATTAGCCTGACGTAGATACCACTGTGTTCTTGAAGTAATTCACTATAAATCGTTCAATATGAGTATAGCACTTGTAATTCAGAGCCTTAGTAAGAATCTGAGGGTCCGGAAGAATAGCATAAACCCTAAGGCACCAACTATGCCCGTGATAAGACGAGTTTGGTTATTGCTTTCTCTGTTCCGCATTAGTTGAGTTATTCCATCAATTGTTGCAGGAAATCCCAAGAGGATGTACAGTGGGAGAAAAATGATGGGAGGCAATCCTACAATTATCTCAATTAGAAGTGCAATTACGCATCCTATGAGGATGCCTGTACATCGAGTACAAAGAGGAAATTGGTAACCACTGTAGCTGAGACAACGCTCAGATTTACCATGACATAACAATAAATCGAATTTCATGACCTTTGCTCACGTAGAATTCGACTCAGTTCTGCGCCAACGCTGTCATCGACGCCTGAACCCAGTGTAACTTCGATTTGTTGGTGGGCCTCGTCGCCAGTAATGAACTTGATTTTCTGCTTCTCGGTAGTCTCTGCATCTTGTAATATTTTCACTCCAAGAGCCAAGAGACCAGCTCCCAAAAGAAGCCCCCCTAACGCAGTACCCGGCTCGTCACCGAGTGCACTCAACCCTCCAAGTAACATGACACCCCCACAGACACCCACAGCTAAACAGTCCCTTGGTCGGAATTGTCTTCCTCCACTTCGGTCTCTATTGAACTAACATGCTGATAATCAATATCTTTGAAACCCCCGGACTCAGTCAAATAGACGACTCTTCGGTCTGTGGCGCCGAAGGTATATTCCGATTCAGAGAAATCGTGATTGCCATTCTGGCCATCTTTACCTTGAACAACGCTCTCCGCGATAAATACGAGTAATAGTTCTTCATCACTTGCGAGATAGCTTTCAAGCTGGCCTCTACTCATACAAAAGAGAAATTATCACACTCAACTAAAGAATCTACCGCTGTAAGACACCTTGCCTACTGGCAGTTTGTGTCTGTTCTCATTATAATACAGAAAGTAAATAGTATACTAATAAGACTAAGGCAAGTTAAGGAAGATATAAGTATCAAAATTCTATAAGAACATTTTAGATGTCATCTTTGATTAATATTAAGTATAAACCAAATAATGGGGTAAACATGGGTGATAAACTGAGAAAGACTCGACGACGGTTTCTCGCAGGAATCTCGGTGGGTATGGTAGGCGGCTTCGCAGGATGTACCGAAGGGGAGAATAATGACGATGGAAACGACGGTAGTCTTAGTGGTGGTAACGGGAATTCTGATGGAGAAGATACCCCTGTGGATTCGGATGGGGATGGTGTTCCTGATATTGAAGATGACTTTCCTTCCGATAGTACCAGGAGTGAATTGTTCAATCAAGGGAGGGAAACATATGATTTGAACGAGGATTATTACCAATATTTGCAATTTAGTCCGAGACAGGCAGCGACACTATCCTACAACGCCAGAGTTCAGAATGATATAAGAATTGATGTGATACTGATGGACAGTGCAAATTTCCGGTATTTCGAAGATGGAACAGAGTGGGAATACTATCCGGCGGGAAGTGAACTTGATACCCTATCTGCAAATAATGAAGTTCAACTCAGTGGTGACACTGAGTACTGTCTTGTCATAGATAATACTAATAAGGGTCGTACATCTCCGCCTACAAATTTCGACAATGACAGAGTTGATGTTACTTTGGATTACGAACTTTTCAGGTAAAATGCCCCATCTACCTTCCCTAATCATTGTTATTGCGCTGGACATGAGGTGTATTACGACTGACCCTGCTGAGTTGTTCAGATAAGAGCGTACCAGTAGAGAAATCGCACATCAACCCAACTAATTCATTTTTTTGAGGGGACAGGGGATTGCCATGCTGAGATGACTATGTGCTATCAAACGGAAACTCCTCTCCGCCGAGACGGCAGTCCCTTACTTCGAGCAGATGTGAGACAGATGGATTCACGAACGGCTTAGGTGAGACTCATTACGCGAGGTCTTCGCTATGAGGGTATTCCGTCTGATAGTCCATAGTCATCTTGCCTATCGTCTCAGCTTGTTCTGACCGTCAAACACCAACTCTGGAAGTCGAACCACACGATTCTCTGCATGGAGGGGGAATTAGCAGACGTTACTTTACGATTTTCCCCTGCGACGTAGTCAGACGTAGAAAGTAAGAGGTCTGAGATGACTATGAGCTACGCTACGGAATTCTTACGACAGTGCTGGAACTCCCCTGCTTGCTCGAAGGCTCTTTCGCGTAAGTCCATTGACTCTGGGGAGTCCCGACAAATTGCAGAGAAGATTCAGGCAGTGCATGACGCGGTCGCATCACTCCGAGGGAACAAAGAAGACCTCGCAGAAGACGTGACGGCTTTGGTTACAGAAGTAGCTGGAAACGCGGTATCACAACAGGTCGAAGATGAGGCGAAAGGATTCGTCGATGACCTGATTGAGACTTTGGAGGAACAAGCACACCGGACAACTGTTGTTCGAGAGTCACCCAAGGGTGACGACGAATTAGAAAACGAGAAATATGTGATTCGCCTCACCCGAAATGGAGGAGAGGTATTTCGAGTGACTGATACTGGTGGCTGTAATTCTTTGAATCGCTAGTTCCTGATTCGCCAGGCAAGAGCCTCGCTGTTAGAAAATACCAAGTTCGAATCTTCACGTACTTACAGCCATCAGTATGAGGACGTGCAATCTGACGCAATGGCTTCGCTCGCGAACTACCTAATTGGGGAGGAGGGGCTTGTGGATGAGATTGAGATTCCCTACATTCCGGGTACAGGACGCGGGAGTCGTGCGCTCCTCAGTGACAAACCCGAACATCCGGACGGCTCCAATATGAGTGGACAACGGCGAGTGTCTGGTGGCTATTACTTATTCACAGGTCTAAGCGCCGAAGATAAGCAACGATATGTATCGGAACTTCCGGAGAAAGTAGGTCTAAAGTGCGAATTCTCCGGTGGTTGGTGATTCTGGGCGGTGGCTTGCTACTGTGGTAGCTTGACACGGAAGATGCCCCTTTGTTTATTGCCCTCCATGGGTCAGATATTGTCGAAGTATCCTCGGCGGTTCTTCATCTCCTGCTTCTTCGTGCGCTTGTCGTAATGCTTCTTCAACACGTCTGCGCTCACGTCCATTCGTTCAGAAACTGCCTCAATGGGGATTTCACTGCGGCGAGCGTGGGTAATTGCACCTTTCCGCAGTGAATGGGAAGCATGGGATGATGGACACTTCGAGGCGGCGTGATAGGAATTTGCCGCATCACAGTTTTGGGGGTCTCGGCCGTGTGGGCAGTCCAGTCCATAATCGCAGGGTCGGGTAGCTCGATAGCAGTTGCTTCGGATAGAGGTCTTTGAGATACGGCCTTGGCGTGTCGTCAGTAACGGTTTACGTCCAAACTCGTCCGTTTTGGCGAAGCGATGATGGTCGATGTAGTCCTGCACAATCTGGTTGACTTTCGGCTTGAGAGAGACGACACGTTCGCCTTCTTTCCCGTTCTTTAGCGGAGTTTCTTCGTCCGGACGGTGATGCACTTCGAGAGTTCGTTCCTCGTTGTTGTAGTCGCCAAGGTCGATAGCCCGGAGCGCGCCATTCCTCATCCCGGTGTGCCACAGTAGCTCGAAGATGACGTGTTCGCGTTGAGAGTAGTTGAAGTTCCGCTGGTATTCGATGATGGCCTGCGCGGTGTCGGTGTCTATGTAGTCGTCGTTCACGTCCTCCTTGTTCTTCATCGTCGGAGGGTCGATGTAATCGGACAGTCCAGGCTGGACGGCGTCAATGCTCTCGCAGAAGTTGATGAAGACTTTGAGTGTACTCAGTTGCGTCGCCATCGTGACCTTGTTGCAGTCACCTTTCTCCCGTCGCCATTTCTTGTACTGGTGGAAGTACCGACCACTGAGGTCGTTCATATTGCTCACGTTTCCTTCGCCGTTGCACCATTCAACGAATGGAGAGAGTCAGTACTTGTGCGCTCGATAGGTAGCATCGGCAAGTTCGCCACGGCGGTTTTCGAGATACCAGTCCTTCGCTTCTTGCGGTTCGAGTGGTTTGAGGTTAGTCGTCATGGTGGGTCTTGCGCTCAGTCCACCAACAGCGACCCTCAGGTATCCGCATCTGCGGTTCCCGGAGGCGGTGAAACCGCCGGAGGGAGGTCGTGTCGTTCAAATCGCGCCCGGCCCGTACAACGGTCTGTCAACTAATAACGAGACAGTGAGTGTCGTCCTGTTTTGCAAGGAACCAACGTGACGCGTCAATGGACTGTCGCTGGTGTTTCTCTCTTTTATTGTTGATCCTGTGTCCTGTGATGTCTTTTTTGTAGGCACGTATCCAACGGTACAACGCTACGAGCTACACCCAATGGGAACTGATATTGGCTTCGAAGATATCCCGGACGCTTTCTTGTCTCTGATTGAGACGCTTGTTCACTCGAATATCCTTATTTCGGTCTCTGCAACCAGTGTCGCCGTCTCGACGATTATTCTGGCCGAGCTATCGATTGACTCGCTTCCCTTGTTTATTGTCTTTGCAGCGGCGATGTTCGTTTACTCGTACAACCGAATCTCGGACTTTACTGAGGACAAACAAAACATCCCGAAACGGGCCTCGTTCGTTGAACAGTATGGCAAAGGGCTGCTGGCTATCGGTGGCCTTCTTTACTTCCTCGCGACCAGTCTCGCAATCCAGCAATCGATTTCTGGTGCACCTGCAATGGTCATCCCCCTGCTTGTCGCGGTGCTATACTCCGTAGTAGGGTTAAAGAGAGTCCTGCTGGTGAAGAATCTCTTGGTCGGTTTCTCTTGGGGACTCATCCCCGCGGGTGTTGGTGTCTACTACGACGTTCTCTGGACCACTGATATCCTGTTCATGACTGGGTTCATTACAGCGACGCTTACAATTGCAGCAGCGGTGTTCGACATCAAAGATATCGAAGGAGACAGTGAGGCCGGTATTGCGACACTGCCCGTCCTGTATGGACCAGCAGTTACACGCCAACTCTCGACGTTCGCCACCGTGATTATCTCACTTCTGGTTGTTGTACTGGTTCTAATTGAGGTTCTCCGTCCTGTTTATCTCCTCTTGTGTCTCTATACAGCCTATATGATTGGCTACTGTTTCGTCGCGACGACAGACAAAGGGCCCCTTTTCTATGGCTTTGTTATCGACGCCGAACACATCGTGCTCGCACTGCTGTTGCTCGCACAGGAGCTTCTCAGTCGAGGCGTTTTGTCATCTTGACGTGTGAAATACCTGCCTCATTGAAGTGGTCACTGGTAGCCATATACCCGAGTTTCTCGTAGAACTGCTTGACGGCCGTCTGTGCGTGGAGGAGAACCTCCGTTGCATTCTGGTCACGGACCTCTGTTTCGAGTGTTTCCATCAACAACTGTCCGATTCCCGCTTGTCGGTACTGCTTCCGGACCGCAACCCGCTCAATTTTCGCAAGGTGGGCTTCGGGAATACGAACCCGTGCAGTGCCGATTGGGTAGCCGTCGTTGTAGACGACATAATGCACTGCATCCTCGTCGTTACCGTCCCACTCTTCGGCCTCGGATACGTTTTGTTCCTGGATAAACACGTCCCGGCGCACATCGTACGCGTCAGATAACTCACCGTCCCCCGGTATCCGACGGATTTCATACTCACTCATCAACAGGTCGTTTGTCGGCCTATAATCTGTGTGTTTCGACTGAGACTAACCCAGAGAACTGTCGTTTCACTATCTGCCTGCACAGCACGAACCTACCCGGGTCCCCGCTCCGAAAATCGACTTAGTCGCTGTTCGGTTTGTAGTTTGGTGCTTCGTCAGTGATGACGACGTCGTGGGGGTGACTCTCTTGTTGCCCAGCTGCGGAAACGCGGACAAACTCGGCCCGCTGTTTAAACTCTGGGATGGTCTCAGCACCGACATATCCCATGCCTGACTGCATCCCGCCGACGAGTTGGTTCAGTTCCGACTGTACTGTTCCCTTGTATGGCGTTGCGGCCTCGACACCTTCGGGAACGTAGTCATCGTCTTCGTCGGTGTCTTTGAGATAGCGGTCGCCGCCACCTGATTGCATTGCGCCGACACTGCCCATACCGCGGTACTGTTTGTACTTCTTACCGTTCATCGTAATGACTCGGCCGGGAGCCTCGTCGGTGCCAGCGAAGTACGAGCCCAGCATCACTGCGTCGGCTCCGGCGGCAATTGCCTTAATAGCGTCACCGGAGTACCGGATGCCACCGTCGGCAATGACCGGAACGTTGTGTTTGCTGGCTACATCGGCTACCTGTGCAATAGCGGTAATCTGGGGCATCCCTGCGCCCGTGACGACACGAGTTGTACAGATTGAACCCGGTCCAATGCCGACCTTTACGCCGTCGGCAAAGTCAACTACATCTTCGGCGGCCTCGCGTGTGCCGATGTTTCCAACAATTACGTCGGCCTCGACACGCTGTTTGATGTCGCGGGCACTTTCTATGACGCTCTCGTTGTGCGCGTGTGCACAGTCAATAAACAGCATGTCAGCACCCGCTTCGTCGGCGGCCTCGGCTCGTTCTTTTTCGAAGGGACCGACTGCGACACCGATGCGCAGTTTGCCGTTCTCGTCGCGCACTGCTTCGTCAAACTCTCTGCGCTGGAGAATACCCTGCATCGTGACCAAGCCGACGAGCAGATTCTCGTCGTCGACGACCGGAACACGCTCAATCTTATGTTCGTACATCAGGTCAAACGCCTCGCGGGCGTCGATATCCTGTGGTGCAGTGATGACTTCGTCAGTCATTGCCTTCGTTACGGGGTCGTTCTCGTCGACTTCGAGATGTGGTCGCACGTCAGTCGAGGAGATAATGCCCTGAACTTCGCCGTTTGTATTGATGACCGGTGCGCCGCCGACACCTTCCTTGGCCATTCTGTTGTCTGCTTCACGGACGCTCGTCTCTGGGTCGACGGTTACCACGTCATCAAGTGGAATGATGAGTTCGTCAGCGCTCTTGACCCGCTCGATCTCTTCGACCATCTGGTCAAGCCCCATGTTTCGGTGAAGGACTCCGAGACCGCCGTGTCGGGCCATAGCAATCCCCATTCCGCTTTCAGTCACGGTATCCATCGCTGCCGAGAGCACAGGAACAGTAAGCGAGACATTTGTCGAAACCTGTGTCGTGGTCCCGGCTTCATCCGGCTCGATGTTGCTTTGCTTTGGCTTAAGTAACACATCGTCGAACGTCAGTGCCTCCGGTACCTGCAGTTTCTCCGAGAAATGGTCGATATCGTTCGCCATGTCAACCGTCTAGCCCACCGGCTGAAAAACATTGCGAGTTTGGCTTGTCGGATATTCCAAAACAACGCATAACGACACTCTCAACGGCAGAGCAGTGTGTCCACGCATCTCACACAAGGCTATTAATCGCGGCCTCGAAAAAACATGTATGATGTATGGAGTTCCCACTGCCGTCAGTAGCGCTCGTGAAGCAGTCATCGGTTCCGATGACCAGACCAACGTACGAGCCATGGGACTCTTCAATACAGCTATGCGGACAGGCTGTTGTCGTCACACACGTTCGTGGGCCGCCCGGTCAGATGGAGCCAACGCTATTATTGGGCAAATCATGCCAAACAAAGCAGGGAGACGACGGCAGTATGGCTCCGAACGTGAGTACCCACGGCCAACGGGTGAACGGCCACAGCATTAATACCGCATGAGCAACTCACAGCATCCACGTGCCCTTTCCATTGAGCGGTGGGTAAGCGACTCAACCCGCCTGCTCGCGGTTGTCCTGTGTCTGCCACTTGTCGATGGCGTCTTCGTTGCAGTCGTCCTCGGCGGCGCGCTTGACAGCCTTTTTGGTATTGTTGAAGTCGGTCTCTTGGTTTTCGGCGGCAGCGCGATGGTCGCCGTTATCCTTGCAGAGATGGACGGCCCGCCTAAAGAGTCGATGGCGGTTATTCTCGCCATCGGGAGTGTGGTCATTGCAGGGGCCGGAATCCAAGCAACACTTGCACCGACTATCGAGAGCGCAATCGACATGGCAACTTTCGAGCGATTTGCAGCACTCGTCATCTTAGGGGTTGCGGCAGCGACCGCCAGCGCTCAGATTGCCGAGTACCTTCCCAGTCCGGCCCTAGTTATTGCACTTGGCTTTCTCGCAACTGTCTCGCCAAGTGAGGCGACGTTCGTGGTTCAGACTGATCTGGAACTCATTGCCCGCGCGATGGCCGCCGCGAGCGTCGGCGTCGCATTCGGACTCGTGCTTGCAGCGACGAGTCCATGGCTCAGAGACGTGGTTGAACTCGACCGGTTCCGGTTTGGAAGTGCAGTTGCACTCGGTGTGTTAGCGGTCTCGATTGTTGGATATCTGCCATCTGACGCTCCAGTCGCGCTGTTGGTGCTCGGTATCACTGCCTTGCTCGCGTTCGACCCGACCAGTGAGCCAACTGACGCGCCCGATCCGGGATTCGAGACGCAAATGACTGACCATGACGGCCCCGCCGGGACACGCACCGATACTTCTAGTGGTAAGCAACGCACCTCCTCTTCTGCTCAAAGGGGTACCGAATCAGACCTGTCTGAATACCCACTGGCCCCGATTTCTGACGGGAGAGAACAGTCGCCAGAGCCAACATGTAACAACAGCGAGACCCCCGACCCAACCACGGGAACCAACCCAGGCCAAGACCGGCCTCCTTGGCTGTGAGTGTCGCCAGTCCGATGTTGGTCGTACGTTGCGGTTTGGATCTCATTCTCGCAATACGAGCGAGGAAGCAATAGCCACAAGGCCAACGAACTGGAGGGCCCGTACTAACAGACGGACATAGTTCTGTTGTGGGAGCGTAAGCACACGGACATGGATGAGCACTGTTCCGACCATCGCAACCAGATAGGCCGCTCCAAAGAGCAACACCATCCCGACAGACAACAGGAGCATCTGTCGGCTCTGGTGGCGACGGAGTGCCCGGATTGCAAGAAATGTGATAAACAGGCCAACGACTGCGGAGCCGCCAGCAAACGCGAGCGTCACGATTTCTATTGTCCGGGCAGGGAGAAGCTGTGCTATCGTGGAAGCTGGTATGTATTTCATGATCAAAACTTGCTCCAGAGGCGTTCGAGTTCATCACTCAGGTCACGTTCTATACACTGGAGGTCGTATTCGAACTCACCATCACGCAGTTGTATTTCGAACCTGTCGAGTGTGGCCACGTAGACTGTGTCATGATGGCCGTCCGAGCGCAGGCGCGTTTCCTCCTCGACGAGGCCAACAGATTCGAGGCGGTCGATTCGTCGGGAGACGGTCGGTGCCGACACATCACACTCCTCGGCGAGCTCTGTCTTTGATAGCCTGTCGATACTCGTCGCTTGTAGTATCTGTCGTGCATACTCATCGTCAAGCAGGCCAACTACTGTCGACAGCTCTGTGTTATCACTCACGGTGTGCCCCTTGGTCTGTTTGTGCCTCCCTGGCTGCGTCTGCAAGACATTGTTTTGTTCCAGATCACCGTACCTGCAAAGCATAGTCGTCACGCGTCGCTCTCAAGCTCATTTGGTTCATAATGGAGCAACGCGATACTATTACTACTGTTCTCGGCGTAGTTATAAAATACCGAAATGTCATCCTCGCTCTCGGGGAATTTGGCGGTTGTAAACTCCAATTCATCACCAGGTTCGAGCAGTGTCCCAGGCTCCGGTTTATCGACGAGAGCGTTTTGCGGTTCGATATCGACTTGATCGACCGGAATCGTGTCACCTGCTTCGTGACGAATGGTCACGGTCGCGGCACGGTCGTCGACACCCCACGTCAGGTACGGTGCCCGGTCCTCGGCAGCGTCATCTTGGAACTCATCTTCTTCAACCCGCATCTGAATGGCAACCTGTGTCCCATCGATTTCGATATCGACGGCCCACGCTTGCATTGCCCGCTCAGTTGATTTCTCCAGTGCCTCTTGAATCTCGCCTTTTGTCGGTGTCTCTCCGTGAGCATACTGTTGGTGATAGATGAAGTAGGCTGCATCATCGTCGAAGTTGTAGGCGAGCGCTGATTCGCTGGGTTCAAAATCAGGAAAACTGGATCCAAACGCTTCTAGTATTGTCGGAGATGACCCGACCCAGTCCGAGAATGTCTCAAATACCTTGTCCTGTTCGTGATGCCGGGCGATACGACCATCGCCAGCATCAAGCACCGTTTCGATGATTGGTCGCCGCTCATTGCCATAGCTCTGGACGATTGCTCTCTTGGAAACGGCGACGGTCCGGGGTATATCTGTTCGGTCGAACAACTCCCACCCGTGGTATGTCCCGTTGTGACTGTAGCCGCTATTCTGTAGCGTACTGGTGACCGTTTCCGTCTCGATATCTCCCTCGGCGACTGTGCCGAGGCCGCCGAGTCCGTGGACGTAGTCGTAGTGTTGGAAAGCGTACCCGAAATAATCCAGCGGGGACATAGCTACATCCGCACCGACTCTAAACTCAGCACCGATGGCTTCTCTACCGAGTTCGCCTGGAGTTACTGAGACCCAGACCAAGTCTTGCACATCCGGTTGGTCTTCACCTGCCGGTAGCTCGGCCTGTACAGGAATCCATTCTCGGTATGCTGGCTCGGTGTCGATTGGTGTTGGTGTATCGACGCGGCCGTACCGAACTTCCTGTCCAACCGGAGGTAGCAGACTCAAACAGCCCGCAGTGGACCCGGACACTGCTGTGGTAACTAAGGCTGCGGCCCCAGAAATGAGCGTTCGTCGTGTGGCTGTTGGTGTGTCTCCTGACATCAGTGCCTTCCGCTACAGTCTCTTGATGCTTATAATGGAAATATACCCCGAACACTTCTGAAAGGTGGGAAAAAATATTTATACACCCAGTCGGGGATACCCCACTGAAACACGAAGTCTTAGGAGGAATGAGCGCCAGCACCTCAATATGGGAACGAACCGTGTTGTGCAGGGCCGAATGGTTACGCCCGAACGTCTGGCGGAGCTCATCGAAGGGTCGGATGTGATGGATGCAGAGCCTATCGAAGACGCCGACCGCGACTGTCCCGAATGTGGCAGCGACGTGCTCACTGTCGGATACATGCCATCAGCACTGGCGTTTGTGACCGGGTGGAAATGCCAAGAGTGTGAGTGGAGCGAGACCGACCGCGACGAGTAGCCGGTCAACTTCGTCGGTACTGCCTTTTGGGCTGTTGCTTCCTGGTGTCTCTACGGGAGCGTATGCATTCGTTGACAGCGTCCGGTTTGCCCCAGCAGCTAGCCGGTGAATGTCTTTTCTCCCGACCGGCAATCGAAATCCATTTACGGGGAATCGTCCAACGGGTGCATGAGGGCTCGTGGCCTAGTCCGGGAAGGCGGCTGACTCCAGAGGCTTACGTGCTCGGTGACGACACCCCTGATATACTGAGCGGCCGGCTGATCACCGCCCGCGCTGATGACCCTCTGGGGTACCGAGGCACTGTATACCGGAGATATCAGCCGATCGGGGGTTCAAATCCCTCCGAGCCCATTCCGATTTTAAAGGTTTCGGTAGGCTTTATGAGTAGTGTTTAGTTAGCAGCATTGTGCCAGTGGGCGAAGGCTTGTAACCACGTTTCTGCGGTCTCTGGTTCGACGTGACTAAAACAGCTTGAAAATGAAGAGGTTCGTCGCTTTGCTTCTCGGAAAACACGTTCAATGCTGTTCCGATTTTCGTGACGGTCGTATCTGAAATCGAGGCCGTGTCGTTGGAGTGCTGTTTGGAGCCAGTTGGCGTCATCGACGAGAAACACGGCGTTCGCAAGACGTGTCTTGTGAGCCCACGAGAACTGCGAGCAGTTCTCGGGACGTCATCAACGTCATGTTTCTCGCGGAGTTCATGGAGACATCTTTCGGTTACTCCGGTAGTATATGTGGAACAGAGACGGATATGGAGAAATTTGTTTGTCTCGGGATCGACGGCAGCGTACAACCAGTATTGCTGATCGGTGATGCGAATCACACTCCCGTCAAGCGCAACCTGATTCGGAGCTGTCCCGCCACCGGGCTGTAGAGTGGCTTTCTGGACCCAATCATGGACGGCTTTTCAAGAGCGTTGGATACCCAATTCAGCAAGTACAGAGATGGTATTCGAAAGCGATAGTCCAGCACGATACATCTGAATACCAAGATTCATCGCCTGCTGGGGTGTTCGCTCGCGCTCCACAAAATCCAGATCAATCAAGTCGTTATTGCCACTGAGTCGCGTGATTTCTGGCATGGACACCAAGAAATTTCCACGCCTCACGTTTTACGCTTAACTAAATACCGTCTTCTGGGCAGACGCTGGTCGTTCTGGATCCGTACCGAACATTCCACCAGCAACGCTTATTATATTCTTAATTTCCGAATCAGTTGATCATATCGAAAGCCCACTACTCCTTCCAGTAGAGATCAAAAAGCAAGATGAAAAACGACTGGACGCCGAGGACGCGCTCTATCCCGTGGACTTTGGCCAACCGCTTGGTGTCCGCCCTGCTAGGTTCATACTGCGTCAGTATCTATCGGTCAAGCAGTCATTTCAAAACCGAACGACAGTGTTTATATCACCTCTCTTGTTTGGGACCGTATGGACGCCGTAGAATGTGATGTCGGTGTTCTTATATCTGACTTGTCGATAACACTTGGCGAGGACGTTGTTGATGTTACAGTACTCCACGACGGCCTCAATCTCTCACTCGGAATCGACACAGCAGCCAAGGACGACGCCTACGTCCTCCGGCGGCCGAACAAGTTCCGAAATTCCGATGGCTTTCTTGATGTTCATCGGGAGTACGGCGTTTTGGAGCACCTCCACCACACGCCAGTTCCAGCCCCCAAACCGGTGGCTGTCGGTGACGGCAACACGATACTTGGGGACCCGTTTCTGATAACGACCTACGTCGAGGGGGAAGCAGTAGCACTCGGTTCGTTACTGCCCGACCGGTTCCGATACCCAGCCGCTCGACAGCAATTTGGCGAAGCTGTTGTCGAGACGCTTGCCGACCTCCACAACCTCGATACTGCGCCTTTCAGTGACGTGTGTGAGCGGAAATCGCTCCGAGACCAGGTTGAGGAAGTGATCAACCGGATGGAAGCAGCCACTAGAGAAACTGGCCACGAACCCCCTGCAGTCTGGGAAGTGGCCGAGTGGCTTCGTGATAACATCCCTGAGGATTCAACGACTGCGGTCTGCCACGGTGACTTTCGGCCGGGAAACATCCTGTTCGTCGGTGGAGACAGACCACAAGTGGGTGGCGTCATCGACTGGGAGACGACGTGGCTTGGCGACCCGCGAACTGAACTCGGGTATCTGTTGCTCCGGTGGCGCGACGAGGCGGACCCGACACCACCAGTCGAAGAGATTGCAGCGAGACACCCCCAAGCGGAAGTCACCGAAGAGCTGACTGGCGATGATGCCCCTTGCATCGCGCCCTACACGACAAAGCCAGGAAGCCCGACACGTCGGGAGCTGGTCGAGCGCTACCAGGCTGAAACTGGTATCACCTTTGTGCACGACCGGTTCTACCGGACGCTGGCCGCCTTCGACCTCGCGGCAATCTGGGCGGATATCTACCGAGAGCAACTCCAGTCCGGCTCGGCCGGGCAGTGGGAACCGAACATCGAGTACCTGCTGCTCATCGCTGAGAGTATCGCGTGCGGAGACCACACACTCTGATGAGGGTGCGTAGGAAAATAATCGCACTAAGTCAGTGTGAATGGTTCTATCAGCCGATAAACAATGCTACGGTACGGTATGCTTTTTGTGGACTCAATCTCTGTCCGGCAATTCGGAGAAGAACTCACATCTGATTAATCCAGCAACTTATAGTTACGCCAGCAGTTGCTTTTCTTTCATCATCCCAGACCCAGCATTTGGAAGCACCCCGGTTAGCTTCTCTCTATTCTCGCCCCTTGTTGAGCATCTAACGTCGACAGACGCACCCGCGGTTGTCGACGAGAACATAGCACAAGCAACGCGAATCTCACTACAGTAGCGTAACAAATTGCTGTGCAGAGCCCAGCAACAACCTGAGTACTATTTCTCACTAGCTTCGTGCAGTTGCACTGTTATGATTCGGTGGCGGTGGGCTACCGTGATAGTGTGAGGAGAGCACACCACTGACAGCTACTTTCGAACGACAACGATCGGGCGGTCGGCAGTGTCGGCGATACTCGAACAGACCGGACCGAATAGTTGGCCCTCGGTGTTTGGTTGTTCCGTTTCTCCCATAACAACCAGATTGTGGTCGCGAGCGGTTGCCGCAATCGCGGCGGTCGGATCGTTCGCGCTTTCGACTGTTATCTCAATATCTGCCTCCGAGAACCCACGAGAGAGAAGTGTTTCCTCGACTGTTTGGAGCATCTCTCTGGCTTGCTCAGTGCCTGTTTCGTCGGCTGTCACGTGGTACAGTTCTAGGGCAAAGAGGTCGGAGGAGTGAAACTTACTCACGAACTCAACAATCTCTGTTTGGCGTCGACTATCACGAAGTGGAACCAGTATGTTACTGACTGGTGGCAGTTCGGCCGCCAATAGAACACCGTCAGCGTCTATCTCCCTCGCGAGACGTGTCTGATGGGTCCGTTTGGGAGCACCGGGCCGACCGAACTGTAACTGTATTTCGGTCGGTGCACCCGCACGACTGAAGTGTGTAGCCATCTCGTAGAGTACAGCGTCTGCCTCGGTTTTGTGTGCCTCCCGCGCCTCTGTCACTGGGAGCTGGCTGGGAACTTCCCAGTAGCCGGACAGGACGATCTCAAAGCTTGACAGGCCCTCCAGATGCATATCGGCCAACGGGTACGGGGCAGGGTCGGGAAACGCGACAGGAATCAGTATTGTTGGTCGAGACATGAACAGTATCGACTGTACACCCTACTGAGGATTATAGTTGCTGATAAGTGCAGGTATGGTCTGATTGCTGTACTCGTCCGGTGGCGTGTCGGAATGTCACCAACTTATTCACACTTACTAGCACTCTTGGGCTGTTGCGGGGGTTGATAAGTGCTTTTCGACCAGTCGCTCTAATCTGTCGGTGTTTCACGAGCTGAAACCCAGCTTCTATCTTATATGTCTCCGCATGTTTGAGTTTAGTACCGGAGACTGATTCAGCCAGTTTGGACGCATAAATCTTCTCCGGTTCTATCCCTCCACCCCACCCCACCCCCACCCCCACC
>NZ_JAODIY010000010.1 GCF_026586665.1 Halovenus rubra | reverse complement strand
GGTATCGAGAATTCCGTGAACTTGCGCTGATGTGTGCAGTATACAACATCAGGAAGGCCGCAGAACAGGAGATTCCACTCCCTTCAGGTGATTAAACACGGCCCCTCGAACAAACTTGTGGAAAGATCAACCATTTCGTTTGTTTGTTCAGAGAGCCATTTAGCCGAAGAGGGGATTATAAATTCCCACGTGACACCGCTGTCAGTGGAGATGGGAACGTGAGGGGATTTTGTCTCATTCATGATTTAACTGAGGTTGTTCTCTCGCTGCCATCGTTTGTAACAATATGAATTTCGTCTACTTCAGTATTTTTTCGGTCTCCGAGAACTTGCCGAATCGTATTCTCTATCTGATCGAGGTTTGTCGCTGGGTCGCCTGTTCTTATCTCTAGAACCCGATTCGCATTATCGATGTCTATTTCGGGAATTGTATATTTTCTAGGAACTCATCAAGTGGAGCAATCTTTTCCCAACCATTAACACGTCATTCTGTTATATAGCGTTGAGTGCCTCGTTGTTAGTGTGCAGGGACAATCAGTGAGGATCGGTCAGACCAGGGTGTTTGTTGTAATTGAACAACTGACCACGTATTCATCAGTCCCACTAATTGACATCGTTTGGAAATGCCCGCTCTTCAGCCGTTAATTGAGAAAATCCGATTTCACAGGGGGCTCTGAGTAAGACGATACTGTTGAGTAGAGTCCAATCAAAGCTCAAATCCGTTTCTCTCAAGAGCCTCTTCAGCCTCTGCAAGCGCTTCTCCGATTTCTTGAAACCATTCGTTCTCTTCCAAATCTGGATTCAGTTCAGACGCTTTGGTATACCAGCCGCTACAAAATTCGTATAGCTCCGAGATGAATCTGTCTCGATGATACAGGTCTTTCGTTGGCTGTACCTTTTGTTCGGGAACATCCATAATGTCGAAATATACATAGATAGCGTGCTTCTCGGGTTCTGGAATCAACCGGAGATACGTCCGATCCAGTTCAACGCACACTTGTTCATCATTCAGTAGCTTTGCAATCCCTTGTGATAACTCAGCAAGCGTGTACCCGAATAGGCTATCTTCGGAGTGGGGTCTATCTACCGAGTCAGCGGCTTTTTCTGGGAATATTCGGATATCCGTTGACGGCATGTTCCCGTTCTGAAGCCAATCTTTCATTTCCTCGGGATGAGTTGCCTCGAAGATGACCCTCTCGTGTATCTGTTCAGTCATAGAGTTATGGTTCCACCCAGCCAACGTCTCCTTCACTAACGTACTTCCAGACACTGTCTCCATCCTTAGGCCAGGCTGTTCTCACTTTACCGTTTCGAATTATAACTCTAATACTTGACACACCAGTTTCTTCAACAAACTCAGTACTGAAGTCGGCATAGTTGAACGCATCCTGGCTATCGGTTTCGGTATTTTTTACTGCCGTATAGATAGCATCTCGAATATCTTGGCTTGTCATTCTCCTTGGTAATGACTTGGATTTTACTGTCTGGCCAACTGGCCAAAAGTCTGTTGCACTTTTTTCGTAGATTTGGTCTCCCTGAATATGTCTCTGTTCAAGATACTCCCATCCACTGCTCACCGTATTCGGCGAGTCAGGTGCGTATTGACCCTCCTGAAGCCATCTGGTATTGCCCTCTGGGCCTTTCACCACAAGTTGCGTTTCAGAGACATCACCGTTCCGGGCGACATGAACGAGGTCGTCCGCAGCGAGGTCAGGGTCAATGTGCGGATGCGCGTCCGGATTCGTGTACCAGCGAGCCAGCCGATTGAGCGTTGGCACGTCCTCGTCAAGCAGGAAGCGTACGTCGTCAACGTCGTCGAGATCGTTGATGAACTGTCGCGTCGCACGCGAGTCTGCGGCGTCGGCCAACTGCCCGAGCAGTGCCGTCTGCTCGTCGGGCGTCAGTTCGTCGAGATGTCTGATCTGAGCGAACTGCGTGATGGCTTTCGCGTTCTTGCCAGCGGTAGGGAGTCGAACGTCGAGGTCGCCAAAGTCACGACCACCGTCGGTGAGCAGGCGGTAGTTGACTTTGCTAGTCTGGCCGACGCGGCCGCCAGCGAGGCGGTGGCGCACGTCGTCGAGGTTGTCCGTCGCCCGGCCCAGCGTCGTCGAGAGGTCGTCCACATCAGAGATGCGCCCGAGTCCTTTCGAGCCGACGGCGATATCCAGTACTGCGAACGCGCCGTAGCCTGAATACCAGCCAAAGGCGAACTGGCAGTACTCGCTGCTGTCCCAGCCGTTTTCACCGCACGCTTTGGCATTCTCTTCGGGAGACTCGTGTGGGTCGTTAGGGTTTGATTGGTCTTGCTGGGCGTGAATAGTGTCCGGGTACGACTTCACCATATCGGCGACCAAATCCCGGTCCAGCTCGTCGAGGAACGTCTGGAATTCCTTGATGACTTCGTCACCGTTGCGGAGCATCAACAGCGCGAAGCCCGGGAGTTCCGCCGCACCGTCGGTGAATCCGGAGAGGACACCCGCATTGGTTGTACTCAATACGTCGTGTTTCTCGGATAGGTCCGTAGCGAAGTCGTTTCCTTGATACAGTGGCCGTTCGAGTCTGTTGCCGACCAGATCCTCGACAACGATGCGAGTCTCGAACCCACGAGTCCGGTCGAGAACGCGCTCGGCAAGTCTGAGTTTGAACTCGCTGGTAAGATTGGCGCCATGCGCCCAGTCAAAGTCAAACTCTTCATGGACGACTCGCTTGTTGTTATGCCAGAGTTCGACCTCGGAGAATCCGAGTGGGTCCAGCACGAAATACTGGTAGCCCATCTCATACTCGGGGTCTATCCAACCTTTCCAACCACTCCAGTGGTCCAAGAGTGTGACTTCCGGCGGGGCAGTTTTGAAAACCGTCGGGTCATAGCGTGGGTTGTCGATAGCTACAGTGTCCGAGACGCCATCAGCAACCGTTGCGCCGAGAATAGGATCAGTCCCGTGTTCGAACTCGGCTGTATCTTCGAGACCATCTCCGTCAGTATCGTAAGCGAACGGGTTCGCCCGAGTCGGGCGTTTCGAGAAGAACGTGGCGGGGTCAGCATCAACGTCAGGGTCATCGATCGCGGCCATCATCTCCTGAGCTTTGACCGGACTATCAATCACGGAGATTTCCCAGCCGTCGACCTCCTGGCGGTCAGTGAGACTATCACCGTTCGTGTCGACGCGGGCAGGGTGATGTTTGGCGTTAGTGACCTTCGTGTCGAGCTTCAGCTCACCGTCTTCTTCGTAGACCTGGTAGTCGACATCAATGGTGTCGGCGTCGGGGATGCCGTCCCCGCTGGTATCAATCGCCACTGGATCGATGTTGATTCTAGGGACGTTGGTTGGCTCGCCGGAAGTACGGATGAGTAACTCCTCAATCGGTGGGTTCGCCTCGGCGACGGCGTCGGGGATCCCGTCACCGTTCGTGTCTCGGAGTGTCCGCTCGCTGGGCGGGACTTCGCCCCCGTCCTCGGAGACACTGAGCTGTACGTTACGAACCTGGTCGCCGCCACTATGGGACCAGCCACTTACTGCAAGAGATTCGATTCGCTCATCGGATATCGAACCTTCGCACGCTGACGGTGAAATGTTCGCGTCGATATTTGTTGTGGGGCCGCTCGCGACAATTCGGCAGGTTCCCGCTTGGGGGTTGTACCAGATATCAGTCTGGACCCATTCCCCAGCCGAAAGGTGGGCGTCTGTAACCAGGTTCCGCTGGTCGAGTGTTGCTGCGGAGAACTCGACGAGTGGACCGTACCCGTTGTAGTTGTCATGGCCAATTCCGGCACTAAGTAGTTGCTCGCCAGCCGCGTTTCTCAGCGTAACGTCGATATAGCTGGCCCATTTGCCGTCAATTTTCCCCTCGAATGAGAGGCGAATCCGGTCGTCAACAGGCTGGCTGATCTCATCAGTACGATATCGCTTCTTATCGAATGACCCTTCCCAGCGAGCCACACCATCATTGATAACCCATTTCCCGGAATTAGGGTTGTACCATCCCGTCTCGAAGTTGTTATCCTCCCAATCCCACGTTGCAGCCGTCTGGTTGTCAGCGAAGTGCCGATCTTCGAGCGTAATCGTCGCCGTCAACGCATCGTTCCACGCTGGTTTGTCGAGGACGGCGAGATAGCCCGGTCCGTCTAGCTCTGCCGTGGCGGTGCCCTCGTCCATGTTGATGTCGGTGTCGAGGGGCTCCCAACCTTCGACTGTGCGCGGGTCCCAGCGGTAAATCACGTACGGGGGCTCCTGCTGGGTCTGTGTCTGTGTCGTGATGTTTCCTGCCGTCCCATTGCCAGCGGTTGTCTGGGTTTTGAAGGAAGCGGTTTCCTTTGGGAGTGAGAGGGTCACAGCCGCCTCGTCGAAGGCAGTCGTGTTAGTGAACCGTACGACTGAACTCATCAGATAATCCGGATCGCTTGTCGGCGTGTGGTCCTCGATAGTAAGGTCGGTCTCGTGGAGTCCGTCGCCGCCAGCCTCGATGGTGACTCCCACCTGTTCGTCACTGAGTTCGACTTCGGCGTACTCATCGGGCGCGGGACGGTCCGGGATAATATCTTCACCTGTGAGCGTAATGTCGAGCGTCTCCTCAATGCTATCGGCAACGGCACACAATCTGCTTGGAGCAAGACAGCGTCGACAACTGCAGGGACCGCACAGAGGTACACAGCCGTTCCAACTTGCACACTAGCAGCACACACGCTCTTTTGTTTCGTTCGGCGCGACAGTACCCCAAACCAACTCGTGAAAAACCCCGGGAATTAATGTGGTGTCCCTCATTATGTCGCATATCACATGGTAGAAATTCCGGATTCCCTGCGGAGTTTGTTCACTGCGACCGTCGAAGAGCGTGACGACAGCTATGTTCTTGAGGTCCCCAAATCAGAGATAGAAAACGACGCGGCCCAGCCCGGCAAGACATACCGCGTCGCTGTTCTCCCACATGCTGCGGAGGTAACATCTGATTCCGCTGACAGCCAGCCTGAGCCTGAAGACGGTGAGCTTGGACCACCTGAACCGCCGGTTGACGAGGGAGAGCGACGTGAAGTCACCATCGAATCTGTTGGTGATCAGGGCGATGGTATCGCCAAGGTTGAACGTGGCTACGTGGTTATTGTTCCCGGTGCCCGTCCCGGCGACCAGCCAACTATCGAAATCGAGCAGGTCAAAGAAAACGTCGCGTTCGCAACTGTCGTCGACGACCTAATATAACGGCTTCACCCACGGTAACTCATCAATTAGGATTTGTGAGCGTTTCACTGGCTCTCTGAGAGTGGGAACGGCCCAAGAGCCGGACTTTCTTAACGACAAGTATCGTACTCACTAATGATGGACGCCACTCTCACAGTAGTACTCAGTTCGAGCAGTGAGTGGCCGGGCGTCGAGGGGTCGCTCCTGTTGCTTGGTATCATTCTGCTCGCGGGCCTCGGTACCGGACTCTTGTTTATCGCCAGCGCTGTCACCTGTCTGCGTCGCCGGTCGCCTCGCTACACGCTCATTACGGTCGCTGTCGGTGCGTTGCTCGTGCGGTCATTTGTCGGGGTCGGAACCGTCTCGGGCAGGGTGCCGATGATTTATCACCATGTTATCGAGCACACACTTGATTTCGCGATTGCAGCGCTCGTATTATCGGCCGTCTATCTGAGTAAACCTGCCAGCGATGCCACTTTTGACCGGAACTAACCGTCTCTGCATTGTGGAATCCACGCGCTGACAGCCCGGCTTCGAAGCCCTTTTGTCCTCAAACCAGAAAGAAACGAGTAGCTAACTGGACGACGGGCACCAGTGGGCACCTGTTTGGCACAGGTCGGGATGTGAACCACGAGACCCTCGACGAGGGGGCGCTCGCGAGGTTTGAACCACGCAACGCCCGTGGTGACTACAATGGCACGAAGTGTCTACTCACACATCCGGGACGCATGGAAGAACCCGGGCGACGGCAAAGTTGCACAGCTTCAGTGGGAACGACAACAGGAGTGGCGCGACCAAGGCGCTATCGAACGTATTGAGCGACCAACCCGCCTCGACCGTGCTCGCTCTCTTGGATACAAAGCAAAACAGGGTATCATCCTCGCCCGCGTGAGCGTCCGCAAAGGCGGTGCTCGCAAGCAGCGACACAAGGCCGGACGGCGGAGCGTCCGTCAGGGTGTTAATAAGCTCACCCGACGGAAAAACATCCAGCGCATGGGCGAAGAACGCTGTAGTCGGAAGTTCCCGAACCTGCGTGTGCTCAACTCCTACTGGGTCGGTGAAGATGGGAGTCAGAAATGGTTCGAAGTGGTTCTCGTTGACCCCGAACACCCCGCTATCGAGAACGACGACGACCTGAACTGGATCTGTGACGATACGCACAAGAACCGCGCGTTCCGTGGCCTCACGAGTGCAGGTACGCAAAACCGCGGCCTCAGCCAGAAGGGCAAAGGAACCGAGCGTAACCGTCCGAGCCTTACCAGCAACAACTCGCGCAAATAACGCTGCCGTTCGATTTTTTATTGTTCCGAACCTCTTCAGCCACAGCACCCCGCACAGCCTCTCTTTTTATCATAAACAGCGTGTCGCTGTCAGTGAAATCGCCGTCTATCCACCACGCAGGGCGCGATTCACACAGACTGGGAGTCATCAGACGGATGTCGACGCTGTTGTCTGCTCACGAGGAGATAACACGAGAATACCGCCGTGAGGTTCCCCACAACCAACACGACGCCGACAGCAACTGGTAGCGAGAACAGATTTCGGACTGGTGTCACGAGAGCAACCGCCCCGAACCACGGGACCACGACTGCTGCAGGTATCTTGAACAGTCGAAACTGGCTTCGCGTCGCTCTAAGCACTGGGAGGCGTGCTGGCATCCAACTATCGGGAATTCGAAACAGCGCCACAGCACCCACGACACAGAGGACCATCGAGAGGAGGGCTATAGCAAAGCTCAGCTCCGGGGAGATGCCAGCCCCAGAGAGTCCATCGTCGACACCACTCCCGATGAGAAGCGCGTTTATCGTTCCAAGCGCAAGGGCGCTATCGTAGAGCCAGCGCCGGTTCCAGTCAGACCGCGAAAAGAGTGGTCGTTGCATGTATCAACGATTCAGAACCCGGTGAAATGAATCTTCTGGGGTTACTGCTGTGCGACAGGAACGTTTGGCTCAGTCACATCTTCTAGCACTTCTTCAAGAGTCTGGTCTTCACGTGGCTCGTCGTACAGCAGGACATCAATCGGGAGAGTCGGTGCACCGTCGACGAGTCCTTCCATCAGGACAAGCCGTTCACGAGCACGAGACATCCCGACGTAGAAAACACGGCGCTCATTGTCGGTCAATGTCGGGACAGGACTGGTATGTTTGGTGAACTCCACGTCACCGGGGATGGGTTTATCTTCCTGCTCGGCGGTTGCGGCCATCTGTTCGACGACCTTTTCGGTCAGATCTGTGCCGACGAAGACGTGGTCGGCCTCACGACCCTTTGCAGAGTGAATTGTGCCGAGGCGAACGCGGTCGTGGTCCATACCCTCGTAGTGGCTGTCGAAATACGCGCTCACGCTGCGTTCCTGGAACTGGGTCACCTTTCGGAGCATATCTGAAGCCGCCGGTGGGTCCGGCGCGAACGGTGCGTGCTCGCGAATAAGCTCCGGTTCGACGTTGATATTGACGATATCGTCCACGTCGGCCTCCTCCTCGCGGGCGTCGAGGTCGTCGAAGAGGTCATCACGTTCGCCCGTCCCGAACGCCGAGTCGGCGAGCATATCTGCCAGCCGACGGGCTTCTAGCCCGTTGATGGGGTCGTCCTCGGCGAGTCCCTCGATAGCCGAGACGTACTGACAGAGCCGGTCGGTCCACATTCGCTGGTCGGTCAGACATTTGAACGGGATGCCTTCGTCGATGAACTCATCGATAAACTGGAACATCTGGTAGCGAGCACGGAACAGTATCATCACTGTCTCATCGGTCTCCTCGACCGTCCGAACAGCTTCCCGTGAGAGGTCGAGCATCGACCGGTTACGCACAGCCTCTACCGCACCGCCCTCCTTGCGAGGTTCGAGGTCTTTCTCTTTGCGTTTGTCGATGTGGCTAACCTCCTGATTGACCGCATGCAGGATTTCCGACGGAAGTCGATAGGAGTTTGGGAGAATAACGTCGTCGTCGACCTCTTCGTCAAGCAGGAGGTCTGGGTCTGCGCCCTGCCAAGCGTACACGACTTGGTCGTCGTCACCTGCGATGAGGACACGCTCCATGTGTTGTCGCCACTCCTCGAAGACGCCGTACTGGAGCGTGGTAATGTCCTGAAATTCGTCGATGACAAGGTAGTCGACGCTCGGAAGTTGTGAGCGCTGTTTGACCCGTTTGAGCATATCAGCGAAGCCGATAAGGTCGTGGTTGCCCTTCCAGGACCGCCAGGCACGGATTGCTTCGGGGATATCGAGTCGGTCATCGTCGCTTGGCCATGTCGGCGTGTACTTGTTCCCGGTCTGAGCATTGTCGTCAATTTCCGGCGGCAGGCGGACCTCCTCTTCGTCCCACTTAAACGGCACATCGTACCAGTCGCCAACCTCTCGGTTGGTCCGCTGGAGCCATTGGCTTGTCGCGATAACCTTATTCCCGAGTGTCGTCGAGCGAGCCGAACGACGGCGTGAGCCCTCGTATTCGTCCTCGTACTCGATGCCGAAATCATCACAGAAATCCTCTTTATCAGACTCGCCAACGACATCGCCACTAGAGAGGTTCAGCAGGTCGTATGCTTTCGCGTGCATCGTACAGACGTTCCCACGAAGTGACCGTGGCGTTGTATCAAGCCGTTCAGCCAGTCGCTCTCGTATTTCGGCGGCGGCTGCACGTGTATAGGAGACAACAAGCACATCTCGAACCTCGACATCGTCTTCAGATTCGAGGAGAGTTTCGACCCGGTCGAGCAGTGCGGTTGTCTTCCCGCTTCCCGGGCCACCAAACAGACGTGTCGCGTGCGTCGAGTCAGTCATTGCACAATTAATAACGACCCAGACTCATAAATAGAACGAAATACAAGGAGCAAGCTGGCTTTTGAAGCGGTCCTCACACCGAGAAAGCGACCAGTGACGTTTCTTACCGGTACAGAGAAAGATAGAGCATGCTGAATCCGACAATAAACGGAATCGTTTCGGCGGCTTCGAAAAAGAGCAACACCAGAGTATCTGCGTCGGACCCAAACCGCGTAATGACAGTGCTTACTGCGACGCCCATGCTGATAAACGCAAAGCCAAAAAAGGCGTATTGAAGTCGTTCTGTTTGCTGTTTTTGATATGCTTGGAAGCTAATAAGTGTGATTCCAAGTGTGAGACCAAAGACAAACACCCGCAACAGTGTCAGTCCCCCTCGTGCCAATAACTCGATGTCAACCATCCGTCACCGGGTATAGACCAACTGTTGGTATAAACATAGCTACTGAGCACTCTCACTCGGCACAGAGTTCGTCCCAAAGCTGGCTGAAACGAGATGAGAGGTCATCGTCTCTGTAGACACGGACCTGATACTCGTCGTCTTCGAGTGAAATAACGGTGCTCTCGAAGTTAGACTGGTACACGTTATATTCGTTGCCGTCGTCAGCGATCTGGGTCCGCTCAGTGATGAGGTCCTGTTCTTTGAGGTCCTCAATACGGCGGTACACTGTCGGTAGCGACAAATCACACTCCTCGGCGAGTTCTTTGGCCGCGCGTGGTTTCCTGCTGATTGCCGCGAGTATCTGTCGGGCGTGCTCGTCACCAATCGTATCGAGTACCTCTTTGATTCCCCGTCTGTTCACGGTTTGACTATTTTGTTAGCGTATTAAACTTTTTTGCCCAGAACTGTGTCAAACCCCGTCTTCTAAATGGACTCCTTTCGTAGCTGGGGGTGATGTCCGGAATTGTCTTTTTCAGCACAGAGCAACGTGAGGCAGTCGTCGAGTTCTATACAGACACTGTCGGAGCAGATATCTGGCTTGAACAGCCTGAGTGTACAATTCTCGACCACGATGGATTTCGATTTGGCTTCTGCCAACGAGAGACAACCGAGAACTGTGGCATTCTCACATTCGTTTATGACGACAAGAGCGGCGTCGATAAGATGTACGAGGCTGTCGGCGACGCCGCAACTGAGAAACCACACGAAAACGAGACATACGAGATTTACCAGTTCTTTGCCCAAGACCCCGATGGCAGGACTGCAGAGTTCCAGACCTTCCTCCACGACCTCCCAGAGTAATTAAGAGCTATCGCGCAGATGATGCAGTTGTATGAGCAACCTGTTGACGATTGAGCAAGCAGAGGGTATCGCAACGATTCGGTTCGACAACCCGGAACAGCGCAATGCACTCGATATTGACGGTGCGAACGAACTTGTCGAGGCGGCAACGACACTCGGAAATGACCCCGATGTCCGTTGTATCGTCCTCTCTCACTCCGGGCAGTTCTACGGAACTGGTGCCGACCTCACAGCACTGGATGGTGATGCAAGCGATGAACAGGACATTCGCCGACTCGCGGGCCGATTGCACGAGGCAATCATCCAGTTCCACCAATCCCCGACACCAGTGGTAGGTGGTATCGACGGCATCGCTGCGGGCGCGAGCTTTGGTCTCGCACTCTTGCCGGACCTGCTTGTGGTCAGCGAGGATGCACGTCTTGAATTTGCCTACCCTCGCATCGGGCTGACGGGTGACGCCGGCTCGACGTTTTTCCTCCCACGGCTAGTCGGACTGCGTGCCGCCAAGGAAATCGTCCTACTTGATGAACCCATCTCCGCCGAGCGAGCGGTTGACCTCGGTCTCGCTACTGAGGCCGTTCCCAGCGAGCGTTTCGAGGAACGTCTCGATGAACTGGCAACCCAAATCGCCGAGGGCCCGACAACCGCACTCGGTGAAGCTTCACGGCTCGTTACTGAGAGCTTCGACCACAGCATCGAGTCACAGCTGGCCGCTGAAACAGATACTATCGGCCAGGCGACTCGGAGTAAGGATTACGAACGTGGGTTTGCTTCGTTTTTCAGCGATCAAGAGCCAGAGTTCACCGGTGAGTAACTGGCAAAGCCGTCTTATATCTGGGAGCTGTCTGATCTCCCCAAAACACGACAGAGGTTATAAGTATATGTATCTGATAATTCCTATCACTCGAATAGTCAGTGTCCAGCATGCTACGGATACTGTCGTGGTGAGATGAACGTATGGTTCCAAAACCGGACGAAAAACGAGAACAGACAGCGATGTACGAAGCACTCGCCGAGGAGTCGTCGGACCCGCTGTTTGCGCTTGATTGCTCGGATACTATCGTGTTCGTCAACGACGAGTTTGCTGACCTATCAGGGTATGATAGCGACGAGCTGTTAAACCGTCCGCTGGCATCGCTCGTCCACAGAGATGCCAGAGATGACTGGGAGCGCAGGCTTCAGATTCTCCGGAACGACGAGACAACCGAAACGGAGTCGTGGAGTAGTCGACTCCGCACGAAAAATAAGACTGTCGTCGAAGTAACGTGGGACTGCTCGATACTCTCTGCCCCAGAGGAGGTAATCGTTGGCTCGGCAACGGACGTTCGAGGTGGCCAACAGAAAGAACAGCGCCTCAAAATTCTAAATCGCGCACTCAGACACAATATTCGTAATCAGATGAACGTCATCATTTCGCGTGCCGAGTCACTCCAGAACGTTGAGGATACAGGATACCGCACTTCCGCGAAAAAAATTGCCGAGAGCGGCGAAAACATCATTAACCTCAGCAACAAGGCCCGGAAAGCACAGCAACACCTGGATATTCCTCCCGATGACGAGTGTGCCCAGGAACTTGTCGACGAGACACAGACAGTCTGCCGGCAGTTCACCATCTCACACCCGAATGCGAGCGTCGAGACGGACTTGCCAAACAGCGCACTTGCTGTCGCACCACCGTCGTACCACGTCGCACTCACGGAACTCATCGAGAACGGTGTCATTCACCATCCGTCTGGAACGGGGACAGTGACGGTCCGAATTCGGACTGAGGCGGACACGATACACGTCGATATCGAAGACGAGTGTGAGCCCATTCCCGAACAGATAGTGACGACGATGACCCAAGGAACTGAGCAGCCATTACAGCACAACGACGGGCTGGGTCTTTGGCTGGTCTGTTGGATTGTCGAACCTATTGGTGGACTGGTTTCGTTCGACCGACTGGACGATGGCTCCGGAAATGTGGTGACTCTTACGTTTGACCGGACACAGCGGTAGCCGCGCTCTGTCGCGCTTATTGTTGACTTACTGCTGGTACATGTCTGCTTCCCCGTCGTCTCCGCCTGTCTCTCCGAAGATAATGTCTGCGCTCTCGGGTGAGAGGTCAGGCAGGACGTTCTCGTCACGTACGCGGCTCAGTTCGTCGATGTTACCCGCGAGGACCTTCAGTGCATCCTGTGGATTCGGGTAGACCATCATGTAGCCACTCTCACCCATGGTGATGAGTTGGGTGTCGGAGACAGCGACTTGGTCTCCCTGAATAGTTGCGGCGACAGCCGGAAGCGCGGCTGGCCGCCCGTCGTCGCCTGTATCCTCTGAGACCATTCGGATATGTACGTCCTCAAAATCCGTCTGCTCGATGTGGTCGCGAATAACCCGCGCACAGGCAACGAGGTCGCGTGTTACCTCTGTCTTGTGCTCGTTTTCGTGTTCTCCCTCGAAACAGTGTTTACAGACCCGAAGCTCGATTCTCATTTGCACCTCCTAGGGCGTGTGTCCGAAAGAGAGTTTCCGTTCGGAGTTGCGCGCGCTACAGTTGGGAAGAGCCGATACTACCCGACTCAGACTGTAACGTGTCATCTACAGCGGCCGCGAGCGGTTCGTCGTTCCCGAGGGACTGTCCAGCGAGGATTCCCTCGACGGCCACACAGGCACCTTCCAGTGGCTCGTGGGTCTCTATGTACGCCGCGAGCGCGAACTCTGTCTTGTTCAGCCCAGTCAACTCTAGTACTTCCCGCTGAGAGAGATTGCCTTCCCGCCAGTCGGCGAGCATTTCTCGTTGGAGGGGTGTCGCCGGCGAAACAGACTCGCCTAACAGGTACAACGTTTTGGCGGCAGTCATTGGTGGAAGCCCTGCAGCCTGCCCTGCGTTGCCGACCGAGCCACACGCTGTGTATCGTTCTAACACCGTCGCCGCGTCTGTGACCGAGCAAGGAAGTTCTGTGGCAAACGGCTCCAGACGCTCTGACAAGCTGACATTGGTGTCGTCAATAGTCGCGACACCTGTGTCATCCTGTGTCTCCGTGACCTCGATACCCTCGGCGATGTCCGCCAGCCCCATATTCTCAGGGTGGGTCCGCTTCGTATAAAAAAGCACACACTGTGTCACTGATTGGCTGACTGATTCGCGGATGTCTGTAAATTACCTACCGGTAACCGGTAGGTAAAATTGCTATCGGACCACCGAGCACGCCCGAATCTGCCTTCATTTAAAAGCCCAATCCGGGACAAGTTGTGAGTGAAGATGTCAACGACAACGCCTGTTTGTCATGAATGCGGGGGGTGCTTGCGAAGTGACGACTGTGAAACAGTGTGTCAAGATTGCGGACTGGTCGTCGAGGAACACACAATTGATCCGGGTCCCGAGTGGCGCTCGTTTAGTGACGACGAGACAAATCCTGAGCGGACCGGCGCGCCGTTGACACGTTCGCGCCACGACCGCGGTCTGTCGACGGAGATCGGCTACTCGAACCGAATAAAAGGTCGTAAACGCAGACGCGTCGCACGGATGCGCCGCCAACACAAGCGCACTCAGATTCGGAGCAAAGCAGAGCGTAACCGTGTCTATGCGTTCACCGAGATTCGTCGTCTCGTAAGTGCGCTCGACCTTTCCGAGCACGTTCGTGACCAGTCGTGCGTCCTGTTTGAATCGGCACAAGACGCCGACCTGTTGCAGGGCCGTTCGATAGAAGGATTCGCGGCCGCGACGGTGTATGCCACCTGCCGAGCTGGCTCTCTTTCACGGACCTGCGATGAAATAACACAGGCTGCCAAAGCCACCCGAGACGAACTCGACGCGGCCTACGCGGCGATGAACCGCGAACTCGGGCTACCGACGGGACCTATCCATCCCCGAGAGTACCTCGCTCGCTTTGCCAGCAAGCTCGACCTCTCTCAGGCCGTCGAGCGGCGGGCGCGCGAGCTGGCAGATATCGCGCGGGAGAATGGCATTGACAACGGACGAAATCCTAGCGGCGTCGCTGCTGGCTGTCTCTACACCGCTACACAGGAACTCGAACATCAACTCACCCAGGCGGCCGTCGCGGATGTAGCTGACGTTGCTGCCGTGACTGTCCGGTCGACGTATTACAAGTTACGTGAGTAGTCAACGCTGTTCTGTCAGATAGACGCCTTGATACACGTGGCCCACCAAAACACCAACAGGAATGGGATTGTTCGAGACAGTGAAACAGCTTCTGGGCGTGCAGGCCGAAGCGGCGGCGACCGGCGAGGCAGACGCCGAAGACTTGTTCGGGATGAGCACGGCCTACCTGACGATGGATGCCGACCTTGGTTACGAGCCGACCGGCGAGGCTGCGCTGTGTTTCTCCGACGTGGACTCAACTGGGTTTCGGGACACTGTTCAGGATGTCCGTGAGATACTTGCGACGACCGAAGAAGACGGCACAGTCGCTGACTTCCAGGAGGACGACCACGGGACCCAGTGGATTGTCGTCACCGCAGACGATTTTGAAGACCTCGTCACGAATGTCCACTTCGGGGCAGATACCCTCATTGAGGGTCGCTACGGCTCTCGCCTGCTCGCCGCACTTTTTGCCTTCGAAGGAACCGAGCGCGCTGGTGACCCTGGACAGCGTGTCTACTGGGTATACTCTTTTCGTCGGGGAGCGTACTATCCGTTTGCGCCAACGGGGACAAACACCCGTACAGACCGGGTCGAACTCAAACTCTCCAGCGTACTCGACGGCGAACTTGATGTCGAGGACGACCGCGGCTACTGGTACCCACTCTGGCCCTCGAAAGCTACCGCAAGCCCTTGGGAGTAAACAGGCGAGTCACCAATCTCACATTGCGGTAAATCGCTGTCCGTTTAAGTACACCCTCCCGTAAAAGCAAGCAAGGTGACCGATCAGTGAGCAACACACGGAGCCAGGTTCGGGAATGTATCCACCGAAATCCAGGCATCCATTTTAACGAGGTTCGTCGGACACTCGATATCGCGACCGGCCAGGCCCAGTACCACCTCCGTAAACTCCGCCGACAAGAGCAGGTCCAGAGTGAAGACATCTGCGGACAGACCCACTACTACCCGCCGACGTATTCGGACTGGGAGCGTGGCGCAATTGCACTGCTTCGCCGAGAGACTACTCGTGAGGTTGTCCTTTTCTTGCTTGAAGACGACGAGGCTCCACCGGCGGCCATCGCCGACCGTCTCGGAACGGCTCGGAGCACTATCGAGTGGCACCTCTCGAACCTCATCGAGTATAACGTTGTAACAAAAGAACACGTTTCGGCCCGTGACGGGGAACAACTCGTTGTCGTGCTGACGGACCCGTCGACAACGTACCGACTGCTCCGTGAGGTCAAACCGCGGTTTTCGGACCGGCTCATTGACCGCTTTTCCCGACTCGCCGACGACTTGCTGGCCGACTGATACGGACCGTTCTGACTTTTTTCGTCGCAATCTCGAAGACCTGTTGACATTAACGCCCTGTCTCGGTACCGCGACACAGAAACAAAACAGCCTGTCTGTTACCGTCGGGTAACTGCAACAGTCGTCACGCCCAGTGACAAGATGGTCCAACAGAGTAGGCCGACCACGCTTGCAATCGGCGCGGCGTACTGCTGGTCTGTCTCAATTGCTGACGAGAGCACCGACTCAAACAACAGCCCGCGGTAGGCACTTGTCGGTGACAGTGCGAGCGCCCCGGTCAGGGAATCAGTACCGACGAGTTCCCCTCCAAAGCCACGGAGTACGAACAGGTCCAGACCGAGTACTACGCCACCAAACACGAGAACCGCGAGAACGACCGCCGACCGACGCGACCACGCGAGCGCGGAGGCAGCCAGTACCACTGCGAGAATGGCAAACCCAAACAAGAGTGTAAGCACAGCAAAGCGAGCGAACAGCGCTATCGAGTCAGCCCCCTGATGGGTGGCGATGAGGGCTGCATCAGTTTCAGCGGTCGTCGCGACGTAGCCCGCAAGTATTGTCAGCGGGATGACGAGGAAAGCAGCCATGGCGAGTGCCCGCCCAAGATAGACACCGAAGACGTACCCCCACGAGGGAAGTGGATACGTGTCGAACACGTCAAGCTCGCCTCGTCGTGCGTCTGCGACAATTGTGGGGTACCCAAGTGCAACGGCCAGAGCAGGGACGAGCAACTCCATCGGGAGACGGAGGTCGACGGCTGTTGGGAGATAGCCCGCTTCTGGACCGCCGCCAGCCAGTGCCAGCCCGAAGATTGCAACAGCCGTTCCGAGCAACAGCACCCAGTACGAACGCGTCCGAACCACAGTCGCCAGTTCGCGGGCAACGATGGCCTGTATGGCCTGTGCGTGGGTCATCGATTCACCCCCAGTACTGCCAGTTCGTCGGCTGGCCCTTCGACAATGTCCTCAAAGCCGTCCCACAGCGAGTCTGCTTCCTGCTCAGCACACAGTGCTCCCGGCGAATCTGCTGCCACGACTTCCCCGCCGTCGAGAACAAGGACATGCTCGGCATACTCCTCGACAAGCGTCATATCGTGGGAGCTGACGAGGACGGCCGCACCGTCGCTTGCGAGGCTGCGTGCCACCTCGAACGTCCGGCGGCGCATTCCCGGATCTAGACCGGTTGCTGGCTCATCCATCACAACCACCGGTGGGTCGCCGACAGTGGCCTGTGCGACTCCGAGGAGGCGTGTCATTCCTCCGGACAGCGAATCGACGCGTCGGCTGGCCGCCGCCGTGAGCCCGACGCGGTCTAGCGGTTCCTCAGGTTCTGCATCGACCAGTGCCGTGTAGAACTCGATTGTCTCCTGAACGCTGAACTCCGGGCGGAAGGCCGGCTGTTGTTGCACATAGCCAATTTTACGTGAGACTTCTGGCCCGTGATAGCTAACCTCTCCCGAGCTGGGGGCAAGGAGCCCACAGAGAACGCGCAACAACGTGGTTTTTCCGGAGCCGTTGGGACCAACCAGCGCTGTCAGCGTTCCTGGTTCGAGACCGACAGAGACGTCCCGTAACACGGTGACGTCGCCGAACTCGCGCGTTACGTCGCTCGCTTCGAGAACCGGTGATGTTGATCTCTCGGGACCGGTCCCGTTTGTGCGGTTGTCCTCAGTCATCATCGTCCTCCGTTTCGGGTCCATCATTCGCAATCTCGGCAAGACGTGCCGGGTTGACCGGCTCAGAGAGGGGTGCAGTGTCGACAATGTCGCCATCCCTCATTCCGGGCGTCGTGTCCTGAACGATGTCAAGTGCCCGCTTTGCTGGTGATTCGGCGAGCGTGACTGTCCCATCTGTCCGGTGAAGCATGCCGTCTGTCGGGTCTGTTGGTGAATACGACCGCTCGCCGTTGCCCCACCGCGTTGCACCCTCCCAGTAGTTGCCGGTGCCGTCGTGCGTCCAGATACGTAACGGACCGATACCCGATTTAGCATGGTCGTTGTTTGCGACGAAGTCGTTCTGAACGACCCGGTTCGACGGGCGGACAGCCGCGCTTCGTATCCCGATGTTATTGTGATATATCAGGTTCTGTTCGTACAGTGACTGCGTGGCACCAGTCGACATGCCGAGGTCGTTGAACGCAACGACGTTGTCGGCGATGTAGGACCGTGAGCCGCCGGGGATGATTCCGGTCCCGGTGTTCCGTATATCGTTGCCGACGACTGCGTTCCGTGTCGGTGTCGTCATGATAATGATTCCGCCACTACTCTGCTCCCTGACGATATTATCTGCAACTAGTGAGTCCGACGTATACATGAGGTGAACAGCATATCGGTTATGACGGAACGTATTCTCACGGATGACTGTGTTGTGAGACCGGTGGAGGTAGATACCGTCGCGGTTGCTCTCGAATGTCGAGTTTTGCACAACGACTGGCGAGCGAATCGCGTTCACACTCATGAATCCGTCGCGCCAGTTTGTCGGGCCTTTGACGGCACTATTTTCCACAACGCTGTGGCTTGCATCTCGGAACAAGACGCCACTTGCTCGCGTCTGGATTGAGACGTTCGCGACGTACGTTCCCGAAACGTTCGCAGCCAGTATCGCGGCATCACCATAGGCGTATCCTGTATCGACGACTGCGTCCCAATCGTCGCCGACCTCACCCTCTCGGGCTCGTGTCCGGTTGCCAACGCCCTCGATATCGAGACCGACAATGCCGACGTCGTCGCTTTTGACGGTAATGACCGTTCCGTTTCCGTCACCTCGTATCGTCGCTCCGGTCCCCTTGAGAGTAATTGATTTGTTGACCACGACAGTCTCTGCGTAGGTCCCCTCGGGAACCAGTACTGTCGTTCCGTCTGGGGCAGCATCGACCGCCGCTTGCACTGTTGGGCTATCTTCGCCAACAACAACTGACTGCTCGCGGCCCATCAGCTCACGGGCAGCAGTAACGCGTTCGTCTGCGGACGCGCGCTGGTCAGTCACTCGGTCACGAACGACTGCCGCGCCTTCAAGCTCAAACTCATACTGCTGAAGCTGTTCCCATGTCCGTATATCACCGCCGTACTCCTCGACGAATGTTGCTGCCATCGCTTCCGAAGCGAACGGTACGGCGGTCTCGCCTGCTGGCGTCCGTGCGCCGCTACCGACCACGAAAGACACTTCGCTTGCGCTGTGCCATTCGCTGTCGCTTTCGGCTCGCAGATAGCCTTTGTCAGTCTGCTCAACTGCGTCACCGCCGAAGGCTTCGACGTAGACCGCGAGCGGGTACCCAAACTGTTGCTCGTGGGCTGGCTGTTGGAGCATATCGACGGCCGACTCGACGCCGCGATAGCCGACAACGTACTGGTACTGTGAGTAAAACACCTGTACCCGCGGCACTGACAGCCCTTGCTCGCGCAACTCCAGACGCTCTTCTGCAGCAATTCCAAGCGATGTTGTCTCGTCAAAGGGGACTGGCTCTGGCTCTGTCCCACCCGCATCGACGACGAACATCGATACTGCTCCCGCGACAAGCACCAATACGACCAGCACGAACACGTACCGGAGACGACGACTCCGCGAGAGCGCTCCAAACCCTGTCGCTGACACTGTTTGCTGTAGCAGGTCAGTGAATTTACGCTATTTGGTATGAACCCCGAACGCCGTGTTGGGCTATTTCTCGCGTAGGTTCTCGACAAACCCTCTGTCAATATCGTCGAACACGACAGTCTCTCCGCCGTAGTCGTCGGCAAACGCCTTGGCATCGCTCTCCTTGGAGAACGGGTGTAGTCCGGGTCCCATGCCTCCCATCACATCGCTTCCCCCAACATAGGTCATCTCGGTTGCATCCCCAAACGTCTCGGTGGCCATCGGCGACGGCATCGCCGAGCCGCTGTCGCGCTCTTGTATCGTCCAGTCGACGTTCGAGTAGTCCGTGACGTAGAACACGTCCATCTCCCAGCCACGATTATCGTGCTCGAAATAGAATGGGAACCCACTGAAAACGAGGGTGTGAAACCAGAACGGTCCCTCCTCGCGCTCTGATGGGGTCTCACTTTTGTAAAAAATCTGTGCGTTTGCACCGCCATGTGGACCGATCTCCATACCGTGATCGTCGTCGAACTTTCCGCCTGTTAACGCAACTGGTTCCGGGACTGATCCGCCAGAGTCGAAGGCATCGAGACAGCCAGCAAGCGCACCGGCGCCAGCCGTCGCGGTCCCAGCGAGAAACGCTCTGCGATTCATATATCGTCTTGGTCACAACGTCACAAAGCGGTTCGGGTACGATTCTCGAACGACAGCCCTTTGCTGAAACTGGTGTGGGACAACAGTGCCGAATCGCTCGGACGAACATGTATCCCACAACCCGACGGTGTAGAGTGCCGTGTCGACAACCAAAGAGTACGGTATGTAAGACCGAGAGTGGTGGATAACTTGTCACCACTTTAGCCACTCGTTATTTGTCACTCGGATACTGCTCTGGCTCTTCGGTCGGACTCTGTTCTGGGCCGAGAACGGCTGAATATGGGGTAGGGACAGCAGAAAGCACGGTTTCGTGGATAACCTGTAAACTACTGTACAATCCAACACATGGCTCACACTGGTAGTGAACTGAACCTGACGAATGCGATTTTGTATATCAGTATTTGGTTTATTGTGGTGTATAGCGCCAGCTATCATGAGGGTCCAACAAATACGATAAAAAGCCCGTAGTTACTCGATTTGCTCGCGGTACGCGTCAGGGGACAGAAGAGCGTCGAGTTCGTTCTCGTCGTCGAATTCAACTTCGATCATCCAGCCATCGCCGTATGGGTCCTCGTTAAGCAGTTCCGGCACGTCGAACAGTTCCTCGTTGATAGCCGTCACCGTTCCGGAGACAGGGGCATAGATGTCTGATACCGCTTTGATAGACTCAACGACACCGAACTCCGAGTCCTGTTCAACGGCGTCACCTTCATTGGGGAGTTCGACGAAAACAACATCTCCGAGCTCGTCCTGTGCGAAGTCGGAGATGCCGATTCGAATAGTGTCATTTTCTGTGCGTGCCCACTCGTGGGACTCTAAATACTGGCAGTCGTCGGGTATCTCGAAGCTCATGAAAGGAAAGGAGGGTCCCTCGTATGTGCTTTCTTCGGTTCGCCGCGGATGCGAACCTGAACCGTACGCTCCTCGCTTGCGTATTCGGCAGGTATGTACCCCAACGCAATCGGCTGGTCAAGCGTCGGGCTCATCGTCCCACTTGTTACGGTCCCGATGCTCTCGCCATCGGTCGTCGTTATGTCGTATCCCGCGCGGGGAACACCACGTTCATCGAGAACAATGCCGGTAAACGTCTCGTCAGGGTTCGTTTTACCGACGAGCTCGTCGCGGCCGACGAACTCGGTGTCGAGGTCGACGGCAAAGCCAATGCCTGCTTCGTAGGGGGTGCGAGGGTTATCATCGGGGTCGAAATCTTCGCCAGAGAGCAAGAATCCCTGTTCCAGCCGAAGGGTGTCCCGCGCGCCCAGTCCACAGGGCTGGCAGTCAAGCGTATCCCAGACGTGTTGTGCATCGTCCCATTCACAGAGTACCTCAAAGCCAGCTTCGCCGGTGTAGCCGGTCCGAGCGATGTACGCTTCCTGCCCGCCGACGGTGCCGGCTGCAACCTCAAACGGTGATAGCTGTTCGAGAGCAATATTACTCTTGTCGCCCAGCAGGGCTGGTGAGTCTGGGCCTTGAACGGCGAACATCGCGTATGCCTCAGTTCGGTTCGTAACTGTCGCATCGAGGTCCCACTCCTTGCGGTGGGTTTCCCAACGCTCAGTCATCTGCGCGCCGTGGCCCGCGTTTGGAATAAAGAGGAACCCGTCCTCATCGGGCCGGTTGTACAACACTGTATCGTCGAGGATTGTCCCTTCGCTGTCGGTAACTGCCCCGTACTGTGCGCCACCCGAGCCAAGAGACGCAACATCGTTCGTGACGAGTCGCTGCATGAGTTCTTTTGCATCGGGTCCTGATACCGTTACCTCACCCATATGCGAGACATCGAACTTGCCAACACCTTCACGAACCGCACGGTGTTCTTTACGTATCGAGTCGAACTCGACGGGCATCTCCCAGCCCCCAAAATCTGTTGTCTTCGTCGCATGATCGACGGGTGGTTGTCGTAGTGCCATATCTCGACTGTTGAAGCCCCTGCCCCTAATGGTTGCGTCAGCGGCAGCAATAAATCAAATACTGCTATATTAAACTAAGTTCACGTAGAATCGAAACCGACCAGTAGCTGGCACTCACAGCCCTTCTATGGATGAACAACGGCAAGTTGGCGACTTTATCGAGCAACACGACCTTTCTGCACCGCCTGCGTTTCGATTACTTGACGTCGTCTCCGAACTGGGCGAGGTTGCAAAGGACCTAAACGAGTCCACCGGATACGGAACTAGCCCAGAGGCTGTCGATATCAACGAGGACGAACTCGGAGATGCGCTGTTTTCGTTGCTTGCACTCGCCGAGAGCGTCGATATGGATGCAGGTGAGTCGCTTGAGACGGCACTGGCAAAATACGAGTCTCGGCTAGAGACACAAGACAACCCGTCTTCAGGTCAGTAATGTAGACGCGCTTTTGGCCCGGCAACACTGCCTTTGACAGTCGTCTACATCGTTAGTTCGACCGCTCGTCTGACGTAAGCTGTGACGCTGTCTGTGCAATTTGGTGAATCTGTCCTGTCTGTTCTTCGCTCGCTGCGGCAACTGTCTCTATTTCGTCAGCCATCTCGTCGAGATCAGTCACCATCGAGTCGACCATGCTTGCAACTTCTTCTGTTGTCGCTGCTTGGTCGTCGGTTGCGTCTGCGACCTCTTGTATCCCTTCTGCCGTCTCGCGGACGGCGGCAAGAATCTCGTCGAGGTTCTCCATTGTCTTTTTGACTTCCTCCATTCCTTGCTCAACCTGTTCGGTCGCCTCGGTGAGACTTTCTGCCGTCTCGTCCGTGTCGGCTTTTGCTTGTTCAACCGTCTGTTCGATCTCTCCGGCATTCTGTTTTGTCTCAGTTGCCAGTGACTTGATCTCGTCTGCGACGACACCAAACCCATCTCCGGCTTCGCCCGCACGCGCTGCCTCGATAGAGGCGTTCAACGCGAGCATGTTCGTCTGCTCGGCGATGTCATTGATAATCGTGGTAAACTGAGTAACGTTATCGATTTGGTCTTGCAATGCGGCTACGTCCGTTGAAACGTCGTCGACGGCTCCCTCGATATCTTCCATCGCGCTAAGCGCGTCGCCAGCTGTGTTGCTTCCTTCCTGTGCCAGTGTTTCAGCTTGGTCGCTGGTTTCGGAAACCTGCGTTGCTGTCGAGGCAATCTCTTCGACTGTCGCACTCATGTTCGCAACTTGCCGTGACACTTGGTCCATCTGGTCTGTCTGTTCGTTTATCGAGCCGCTCATCACAGTCGTGCTCTCGGTGACATCCTCGGCTGCATCGGAGAGCTCATCGATTGGCGATGCAAGTTCGTCTTCGACCCGTTGCATCAGCTGCTCTTGTTCTTCGACTTTCGTTTCGACGCGCTGATTGTAGGAATCGATATACGTATCCATCGCCACTTGCTGGTCGATATTAATGAGCTTTTGCAGGCTCAGAAAATGCTCTTTGAGCTGGTCGACGGCTTCTCGTGTTGCTCCATTATCGAGGTCGGATTTAATATTGTCACTGAGACGTGTCAGTATACCGTTATAATAAATACTATATGCCCCGAAATAGACTTTCGGCTCTAAATCTAGCATATCGTGAATTTTTCCAATACGTGCACGCCTGTCGAAATACGATTTGCCGTACTCTCCTTGCCCGAGTTCCATCAAATATTCGCGTTGATTCTCTTTGAGCGTCTCGATTGGCTTCGAGGAGCTATCGATGATTGCGATTGTCTCATTGTGGGACTGCAGATGGTCGTAGAACTCATCGACCAACTCCGGCGCAATCTCTGCGAATAAATCTTCCATTTCAGCAAGTCGAGTTGCGTCTTCATCAGTGAACTGTGTATACTGCTTGCGCCAGGCAATCTCGTCGCTATCGATTCCAAGACGGTCGGTCAACGCTGCTCCCTCAACGTTTCTGCGCTCTGTCTCGGTTACTTTCAGGCTACCCTTCTTTGCTTGTCCCATGCTCTCATTTAACATGATGCCGCAATACGTGTTTCGCCTGGCTGTTCGGAAAAGTCACAATACAGTTGTATATTCAGTGCTGTTTAACTGTGGCTGGCCGTCTCGTTAACCGAATCTTCACATACAACTAGAGCCTGTCATAAAACTGTTCTCAGGGTATTTATTCCCCCAAATTTAGCGAATACTTTCTCGGTAAGCGTACATCTCAAGTAGTCAGTTGCTACCAGATTGATCGTTGTATACGTTGCCGGTTGGATCCCAGATGAGATCAATGACAGCACCGATTCCGAAGATAATAAACAAGATGGGGAGATCCGTAGGCACCCCAACAACGTACACCACAGTGCCAACTACACCAAGCGGGATAGCAGCATAGCGTTTGAGGTAAGAGATCTGTACGATGGTGTTCAACGCGATGCTTAAGGCGTATACAGTTAGCATCCCAAGAAGCAAAGCCTGTAGCTCGTCGTGTCCACGTACTACCGCCCGGACGGTAAGTGCGCCACAAACCACACTGAGAACCGAAAAAAGTAATACCTGGAAATCTCCTGGGCGGGATTTGATTTTGGAGAACATACATCACACCTACAACCACCATTCGTTCTAGTTTAATCGTCTGAGTAATACTGTGACTAGATTCGACTGCTGTCATGCGGTTCTGTTCAGTATGTTCTTGATAAAGATCGATCAACAGCGAATTACAGTAACTTTACGGTAGCCGATCAAGTGGATGTTGACATGCCACCAGACGGGTACAAGACGATCACAATCCCCGAAGAGACCGCCGAGAAACTAACTCAGCTCATGATTCAGCGCGAATTAGAGACAATGTCAGAAGCAGTCGAGTACGCTGTTGACAGTACTCTCACAAATGACGATCTCAGTGACGCTGAGTTAGCTCGACTACTGTACCAGCGGTTACGATAGTCTGAGACGCATGCCTAATCGCAGGACACAACCATGATACCGTAAAATTACTGTAACTGTCGAGAAATACCGCGCTAAAACTAGAACGGATGCTACAACCACATCAGTAAATATGAATTCGGCTCGTATCGGGCCATCTGCGAAGGGCCTGTACTGGGGCTCTCTGATGTCCCCAGAGAGGTTGCGAACGTTCCCATGACACGCTGTGTACAACTACACTACTTGTCTGGTGGCGAGAGGTCGCGCTCGAACTCGTCGAAAACGTGCAGGTCATCAGGCAGGTCATACTCGATACGGCGCTGTTCGCGGCGGTCGATGTTGGCATCCTCAATCGACGTGGCGACCGACTCCCAACCGGGCTTGACGGCGATAGAGTCAGCGGGTGACCCGGCCGCAATATGGTGGTCTGGCACGTCCCGCTGGGCAATCGAGCCTGCTGCGAGGATAGCGTTTTCCCCGATGTGGACACCTGCTCTGACCATCGAGTCAAAGGTGACTCGAGCATCGTCTTCAATAATTGTGTGGTAGTTTTTGACGTCCGTCTGGTCGACGACATCGTGGTCGTGACTGTATACGTGAGCGCTGTCAGCAATCGAGACACGGTCACCGATGCTCAACTTGCCTCTATCGTCGAGGTGTACATCATCGTGAACCACGACGTTGTCTCCAACGGAGATGTTGTGCCCGTAAGTCATCGAGATGTCCTTGAAAAAGCGGCAGTTGTCACCGCACTCATCGAAGAGGTGGTCGGCGAGCATCGCCCGAAATTCGAGCGCAAAATCGACGTTGTCGGCCATTGGCGTCGCATCGAACTGTCGCCAGAGCCACTGAAGATGTTTCGAGCGCTGGAACGCTGTGTCTTGGGCTTCGAGCTCGGCGTAATACTCGCTTTCGAGAGTTGCGTTACAGGGGTCATAACTCTGTAACCGGACCCGCTCTGCTGGCGACACGTCGCCCCCCGACTGCCACTGCTCGTACGCCTCGCGGTCCCCATGAAGATCAACAAGAACGTCTTCGACCACAGCGCAGGTGTCCTCGTCGCTCGCGAGCCGACGGTCCACTTCGTGGATAAACTCCTGCAAACTCTCTTCCATCTCCGCGGAGAGAGAGACGTGGCGTTTGGTCATACTTGCCGTTTGCTTGCGCCAGTAAAGGGGTTTTCGTTGAGGACACGACGAACGGTGTCGGTCACGTTCGAAGGTACCGAAGCACGCCTGCAACGTCGGTCTCAAGCGTCCAGTGGCCCCATCCCTCGCGGAGGGCATTGGCGACGGCAGGCACGTCGTCGCCGTGTTCGTCACGGGCAGTTTCGACCTGCTTGACGAATGTGTCGAGCATCTCGGCGTATTCCCGGAGTTCCGCTGTTCCTTCGCCGGGGTCACCCCAGCTAAAGTGTGCATAACAGAGCGTGTCAGGGCCGATTTCTTGGAGTCGCTCGATTGTCTCGACCGCGCTGCCGAGGTCGAAATCTGGGGGTGGCGTGGTCGGTCGATGACCGTCGTCGAGAGACATGCCGTTTGCGTCGGCACTGAATAACACGTCGCCAACGGGGTCATAGAGACAAAACTGGTGAGGAGCGTGGCCCGGTGCATCGATGACCTGTAATTCACGGTCGCCCACGTCGAGTGAGTCACCGTCACCCAACACCGAACACCGCTTACGGTCGATAACCCGCGGCTTACCGTAGGGTTCGGGCATACCGATAGCACGTTCGACACTCCTCGCGAGGTGTTCGAGTTTCGCCTTGTCCGTCAAAAAGGGGGCCGCATCCGGGTGGCAGACGACAGTCGCATTTTCACAGAGTGGGGTCAGGTGTCCAGCCCCGCCTGCGTGGTCGAGGTGTGCGTGCGTGGGAACTATGTAAGTGAGGTCTGCCGGGGCGATACCGACCGCTTCAAGCGCGTCGAGAATTGGTTCGGCAGCGTCGGCGGGACCGGTATCGATGAGGACTGGCTCGGGCGTATCGAGGACGTAGGGAGAGGTTGTCCCCTTCATTTCGAACATCGGCACATCGAGTCGATAGATGTCTGGCCGACCGGGGACAGGTTCGGGAGTCATGGCCGTGTATTCACCGGCGGTGGTGTTGAGCGTGGCGGCTGCACGCGACTGCTCGTGCCCACAGCCCCAGTATGCTCGGGAACACGAGCACGCTGATGACAGCAGAAAGCGCCGTCATAGGTTCGGTCCCCTGTCACGTTTGTGGGCGAATCAGCCACTGACGTGGCTGGTGAAGTCGTTCTTCTCCGTGGCTGAACCGCCCTCAGCGGGCCCCAGAGCGATACTCTTAGGTCAGCGTCGTTCGAACTGCCCGCTGACAATGGACTATCAATCTGCTGGCATGTTGGGTAGCGGTCTCGTCGCGATAAGTGGTGGGGCACTGGTCGTGACTGGGCTGTTCAACGGTGACAACAACAGCGTCATCATCGGTTCGAGCGCCATCTCGATAGCTGGCGGGTCCATCGCGGCGCTTTCGGCGTCGGAGACTGGGAGATAGGCCGTCGCGGGCACTCGATGACCCTCACCCCTGTTCGTCGGGAAAGTGATTTGCCGGACAGGCCCCTACTCCAGTGTATGTCCCGGGAACTGTGTGACGGCTGTGGCGAGAAGGTGACAATCGGGTCGGCCTCGAACAATCTCTGGACGTTCGAGGGGGAGTCAACGGGTGGACTCGTGCTCGAACTCGCCGACGGGACCGAGCACTTTCTCTGTCACGACTGTATCGACAGCTTGCCCGACGACAGTGAGGTCACTGCCGAGGACGTTGTGGCACTCTCAGACGATACCTAGCCGCTGACACCAAATAACTCATAACGAGTCTCTCTCTCACTCAATGTATGCAAGACCAACTGACAGGACGGCGGTTCGCCGCGGCGACAACAACAGTGGGGGCCATTGGGCTGGCGGGGTGCCCAGGGGGCGACGGCGATAGTATCCTGGAGGCTACCTTCCGGTTCGATGTCGGCGACACCGACCTAACAGTTACACACGACCGAGGAGACAGCCCCACCGGGGACACCACAGATGCTGTCGAGATACTTCACACGATGTTGAATTGCAGTAACAAGCTGGATTTTGATGAGTGACATCCACTACGTTTACGTCATCGAGTGTAGCGATGAATCCCTGTACACCGGCTATACGACCGATGTTAAGCGTCGTGTCTCTGAACACGATTCCGGTACCGGTGCGAAATACACTGCGGGCCGCACGCCTGTCACGCTTCGGTATGTCGAGTATCACAACAGCCGGAGTATGGCGCAATCACGCGAATACGAAATCAAGTCTCGGTCCCGGAGCCAGAAAGAACAACTCGTCGCAACCACCGATGACAGGGTTGCTGTTCAGCTGTCTCCCGACCAGTAACTCGCCGCGAGAATACGAGACCCGTTTTCGCTCTCTCATTTGTTCCCCGCTCCGTCTGGCACTTTCACTTTCACTCCGGGTGGGTTGCCTATTTATGTCCCACCGTTCTCAGTATAGATAGAGGGCGTCTCCCCCGCTCTCGACAAGAGTGTCACACGCTCTTTCCCCCTTATCACGCACCCACCCATGACAGCCCAATGTCCGTCTTCGCTCGGCAAGTGTCCGTCCTGTCGTACACAGATTGTTGACCATCACGTGCTGATTCAGTACGAGACAGCCGCTGGTACAGCCGTCTACGCGGAGTGTCCGGGCTGTCAGGCCGTAATTAGCCCCGAGTAGCTGTGTCATAAGAGAGTTCGGTCGTCCTGAGGCGTAACTTTAATTTCTCGATTAGTCGGTGCCGACTTGTACGTCCCGTCTAAACTGTTTGTAACGATGGTCCTCTTCGAGAACCTCGTGTTGGTCTTTATAGCTGGGCTTATTACGGCATTGGCGACTGGCCTTGGAGCGGTGCCGTTCTTTTTTTTCGAGTCGATAAATGATAGCCGGAACGTCGTTCTCTGGGGTTTCTCGTCTGGAATCATGGTCTCTGCGTCGCTGTTTGGCCTCATTGACGAAGGGCTGGCTGAGGGGTCGCTACTCGAAATTGGGGCTGGCATGGCAGCTGGTGTCGTGCTCGTAACCGTGGCCCACAACCTGCTCGTTGACGCGGATATCGACCCACACGAGTACGAGGAAGCCGACTTCAAGAAACTTGTTCTCATTTTGGGCATCTTGACAGTTCACAGCTTTCCTGAAGGAATCGCTGTCGGTGTCTCGTTTGCTGACCTCGGACTCGACGGTGGCCTCTCCGTGTTCGGGTTTACCGTCCCGCTGCTTGCAGTGTTCATGACTGTCGCAATCTCTATTCACAATATTCCTGAAGGGACTGCCATCTCGATACCACTCCGGTCGATGGATGTCGCCGAGTGGAAGATGGTCTGGTGGGCCGTCTTTTCGAGTCTCCCACAGCCACTGGGTGCGGTCATCGCCTTTGGCTTCGTCAGTGTCGCCCGCGATCTTCTTCCGTTTGGATTCGGTTTCGCTGCCGGCGCGATGATTTACCTTGTTCTCACTGAGTTTATTCCCGAAGCGCTTGACCTTGGCTCCGAATTGCCACGTGGTGGGAAACCTCAGCTTGCAGGCGGTATCGTTCTCGGAGTGCTGTTGATGATCCCGCTCGCGTTCATCTGACACAGCGAGTAGACACCGTTTTGGGTATTGAGGAGCTACAGCGTTCCATGCAAGACCCGGCGACACTTTCCGTGACTATCGTCGACGGTTACGTCGACGAGCCGGCACATTTTGGCGTGCCACCGTACATCTCGACGTACCCGCGCTACGTTGCCGGCGCGCTCGTCGATGCCGGCGTCACCAAGTCCGCAATCACGTACCACACCATTGATGCGCTCCGAGAGGAACGCGACCGTTGGCAGGATGTGACCGCAGCTGACCTCGTAATCTACGTCGGTGGCATGACTGTCCCCGGCAAGTACGTCGGTGGGACGCCCGCCGAACCTGACGAGGTGCGTCGCATTGCCTGGACGGCTGAGGGGACGACCTTGATGGGCGGGCCCGTTCGCTTTGGCGTCGGCGACGAGAACGAAGGAGCAACCGAAACCGAACGCGACGACCTCGATTACGATTTTGTCGCCAAAGGTGATGTCGAAGCGGCTGCCTATGACCTCGTCCACGGGGGGATGGAAGGCTTTGGCAACCGCATGCGCGACAACGACGAGATTACCCGCTGGGCACAACAGGGTGCGTTCGTCGTTGAGCAACACCCAAACCACCCCGAGTATCTTATCGCTGAGATGGAAACCTCACGCGGGTGTCCATACCGGTGTTCGTTCTGTACAGAACCGTTATACGGCGCAGACCCGAGTTTCCGACGGCCTGACTCCGTTGTTGGTGAAGTTTCGGCACTTGCTGACCACGGTCTCAGACATTTCCGGCTCGGCAGGCAGGCAGATATTCTCGCCTACGGCGGTGACGGCGAGGCCCCGAACCCTGAAGCGTTGCGGGAACTGTATGGGGGCATCCGCGACGCAGTCCCCAACCTCGGAACGTTACACCTCGACAATATGAACCCTATCACCATCGTCAGGTGGCCCGAGAAATCCCGCGAAGGTATTCGTATTATCGCAGAGCATAATACACCCGGCGATACCGCCGCATTTGGCCTCGAATCGGCCGACCCGGTTGTTCAGGACAAGAATAATCTCAACGTGACCGCCCAAGAATGCTTCCAAGCGGTGAAAATCGTCAACGAGGAAGCTGGCTGGCGACCCGGAGGCGACAAAGCGAGCGCCCCCAACTTTGGGTCAAGCGCACCATCCCGACTGCCGAAACTCCTGCCGGGAATCAACCTCCTCCATGGGCTTCAGGGCGAGCGCAAGGAAACATTCAAACATAACAAGGAGTTCCTCCAGCGCCTCTACGACGAGGGGCTAATGGTCCGACGTATCAACATTCGACAGGTCATGTCCTTCGAAGGCACCGATATGTCTGATACCGGCGCGGAGATCGCCCACGACCACAAGAAACTGTTCAAGCAGTACAAACAGGAAGTCCGCGAGGAGATAGACAACCCGATGCTCCAGCGTGTCGTGCCGCCGGGAGCAGTGTTGAAAGACGTCCACCTAGAATACCACCAGGACGGCAAGACATTCGGGCGACAGCTTGGGACTTACTCGCTGTTGGTCGCGGTGCCCGGAGAACGACCACTCGGGAACGTTATCGACGTGGCTATCACCGACCACGGCTACCGCTCGGTGACTGGTGTTCCCTATCCGCTGGATGTCAACAGTGCGTCGATGGACGAACTCACGGCGATACCGGGTGTCGGTCAAAGCGGTGCCGGTGATATCGTTGTCGATAGACCATACGAGACAATACCTGATATCGAGGGTCTCGACCGGTTTGCCACCGTCAAGCAGACCGGCGGTGCAGATTAACGGAGAGCCAACGGAAGCCCCGGCCGTTAGCTAAGCTCAGGCAGTAAGCACCTTCAATAAGGAGAAACACAGGCCGAAAGACGAGTCACACAGTAAGGAAAGGAGACACCGTCTGCTGACGAGATGACTGAACTCTCAGGCGAAGAAGACGCCTGTAACGGACTACTGGTTGCCTTCCTCTGGTGTTAACCCTTTGACGCGCTCGGTGTAGCGTTTGGCTGTCTCGAAAAACGTCGCATCTTTGCTCACGTCGTCTCGGAGTACCGTCGCAGGCGTCCCGCCGACGAGCGTCCCTGATTCTACGACCTGCTCTTCGGTGACAAGACTGTTTGCCCCGACAACGCTGTACGGTTCGACTGTCGCCTCGTCGAGAACTGTCGCGTTCATCCCCACGAGGCTGTGATTACCAACGGTTGCGTTGTGGACGATAGCGTTGTGGCCAACTGCCGCACTGTCCTGTAGGTGAACCTGCTGGTCCGGTGCATCAGCATGCATCGTCACGTTGTCCTGTACGTTCGCGCGGGCCTCAAGGACGATTTCCCCGCCGCCATCGCCCCGGAGCACCGCACCGGGCAGAATGGTTGCCTCTGGGCCAACGGTGACGTTGCCGACGACGACAGCCGTTGGGTCGACGTAGGCCGATTCGGCAACCGTCGGCTCCGTGTCGTGAAACGAGCGTTCCATATCGACCCCTTCTCAGAGTGCTTGCAAAAGCCTGCCGTCACTGGCGCGAGCAGACGAAGCCAGCCTTACACCCACCATGCCTGTGTGAGTGGCTGCACAGGCATCCGAGACATTCTTTTGGGCGGACCTGTCATACGTGGACGAACTGATGGAGACAGGACACATCGAGAGAGCGCTGGGCACGGCAGTTGGCTCAACGACTGAACTCGATGGTGGTATGATTGGCACGGTCCACCGTGTTTCCCTTGCCGACGGCCGGACAGTCGTCACGAAAACTGGTGAGACGCCGCTGACTATCGAAGCCCAGATGCTCGGGCATCTTGACACGCATGGATTGCCCGTCCCCGAAGTGATACACGCCTCTGACGAGTTGCTAGTCCTGGAGTATATCGACGGGACAGCACAGATAACACCCGATGTTGCTCGCGATGGGGCTGCGTACCTTGCGGCACTGCATGAAACAACCGCCAACGGATTCGGATTTTCTATTGACACCCTCACCGGGACGGTCATACAACCCAACCCGTGGACAGAGGAGTGGATTCCGTTCTACGCCGATAACCGACTCCGACACGTCCGTGACCTGTGTCTCGATGCCGGTGTGCTCGGCCCGTCTCTTGCCCGCCGGCTGACCGGCACAATCGACCGGCTCGACGACATCTTGATCGAACCCGACGAGCCGGCGCTGATTCACGGCGATGTCTGGGAGACGAACCTGCTGACCGACGGCGACCAGGTAGTGGCGTTTCTCGACCCAGCCTGTTACTACGCCCACCCCGAAATCGAGCTGGCATATATCGACTGGACTGAGACGTTCGGGGAGTCGTTTTTCGAGCGCTACGACGCGCTTCGTGGTATTGAAGATGGATTTTTCGAGACGCGCCGGTACGCGTACCGTCTCTATCCGCTGCTCGTTCATCTCCGCTTGTTCGGGGAACCATACGACGAGGCAGTTGGGGAAACACTTGACCAACTCTCTGGGTGAGTTCACCGGTGTGACGAATTCCCCGGTTTCACCGCGTTTATGAGCGGTCCGTGAGAATGACAGAGTGATGTACAAGCATATCGCACTCCTTGTCCGTCAAGACGAGATGAGCCACGAGGAGTTCGTCGACTACTGGCAGCACAACCATACGCCGATAGCGAAAGATATCGAAGGCGTCGTTCGCTACCAGCAGGTGCTGCCGACAGAGCCCGAACACGCCGAGTTCGACGGCATCGCTGAACTCTACTTCGAGACGCTTGAGGACCTCCACGAAGCACTGGGGAGTCCCGGATCACGGGATTACGACCCGACCAAAGAGGTTGCTGCCGAGGCCCGTGAAGACGTGAACAACTTTCTCGCAATCGAGGAGCGACCCCGTTTCATCGGGGAAGAAAAAGTCTGGAAAGCGGAGGCCAACAGCACCGATGGTCTCTACAAACACTCTGCGTTTCTCGTCCGCCAGGAGGGCATGAGCCACGAGGAGTTCCGCGAGTACTGGGAGTCGAATCACTCGCCACTCGCCAAGGATATCGAAGGTGTCGTCCGGTATCACACGGTGTACCCGAGCGACCCCGAAAACGCTGAATTCGATGGCGTCGCCGAACTCTACTTCGAGACGCTTGAGGACCTTCACGAAGCGCTTGGCAGTGAGGGGTCACGAGACTACGACCCGACAAAAGAGGTTGCCGCCGAGGCCCGTGAAGACGTGAACAACTTTCTCGCAATCGAGGAGCGACCCCGTTTCATCGGCGAGGAGAAAGTCGTCAAATCCGAGGAGTGAGTATGTCTAATCACGAACCGCAGGTTCGCGAGGCGTTCCCCGAAATCGACGATATCGAGAGCGAACAGTTGCGCGAGCAGGTTGTCGAGGCGTGGGTCCTAGGACTCGAACGCGGCGGCTGGCAGGATATCGAGGATATCCCTTACGCTTGGAACATTCACGAGGTCACAAACGTTGAGCACGTTCGCGGTGTCACGCGCATCGCTCGTGAAGGCGCACGCGAGCAACGAGAGTTCCATGGAGCCGATCCCGACCTCGATACGATTCTTGCCGCAGCGCTGTTGCACGACGTCGGCAAAGCCTACGAGTACACTGACCACGTTGACGACGACCTTGTCGACCCCGACCCAACCTACGCGAGCGAAGAGATTCCCCACTCTATCTCTGGGTACGCACTCGCTCACGAGGTTGGCTGTCCGCTTTCGGTCCAGCGTGCCATCCCGCATTTCCTCGGCGAGGTGCCAAAACGGACACTGGAAGCCGAACTAGTCAAAAGTGCGAATTCGATGTCTTCGAACGCGATTACACAGGCTGCAATGGGTATCACGCTTCAAGAGTGGGTCGACGAGTACTCACAGACCTCCTGACCTGAGTCAGGATCTCTATTTTGATTATCGTGGCAATAAAACATCCTTTCAGTCACACTTACAGCCGATATTGTGAATGGGTCGAATTTGTCGAGTCCAAAGAGTTCGAAGACTGGATTGAAGCCTTCCTCTCACCGACCAATCCGACAGGGGCGCGCTTCCAACTCGTGGAGTATCACGATAACTCCGGTACGCAACGACCGTCGGCGACAGACCTCTCTGTCGACGGGACCCGGTTGACTGACGGCTGAGTTGCGCCGAGTTTGGTGAAATCTATCATAATCATTTTTGTTAGTGTGCTTCGATACCACTGGTATATCATGGCATATAACGAAATAGAGACGGCAGACCGTTCCAAGATTCGGGACGTTCAAACCCAGCGGTTGCGCCAGACGGTGAGCAACGCCTACGAGAATGTCCCTTTCTACCGCGAGCAGATGGACGAGATGGGGGTCCATCCAGACGACATCGAAACCGTCGACGACATCACGAAACTACCGACAACGACAAAAGAGAACTTCCGTGATGAATATCCCGACGGGTTGTTCGCGGTCGACCACTCCAAAATCCGTCGGATTCATGCGTCCTCGGGGACCACTGGCAAGCCCAAAATCGTCGCCTACACTGAGGACGACCTTGATGCCTGGAAGGAGGCGATGGCCCGCTCGCTGGCGGCCGCTGGCGTTACCGAAGACGACCTCGTACAGAACGCATACGGCTACGGACTGTTCACGGGCGGCGCAGGCCTCCAGCAGGGCGCAGAGACGTTGGGTGCGGCGCTGCTCCCGATTGGCGGTGGCGACACCGAGAAGCAAGTCGAGATGATGACTGACCTTGGAAGCGACGCATTGGCCTGTACACCCTCGTACTCGCTGTATATTGCTGAGCACGTCGAAGACCGCGGGATGGACCCGACAAAGTTGCCAATCTCGACGGTTATCTTCGGGGCTGAACCCTGTACTGATCCAATGCGCGACGAGATTGAGCGCCGCCTCGATGTAAACGGTATCGACCTCTATGGTCTCTCTGAGATTGTCGGTCCCGGGGTTTCTATCGAGTGTCACGAAGCACAGGATGGGCTCCACGTCTGGGAGGACCGATTCTACCCCGAAGTTGTCGACCCGGCGACTGGTGAGCCTGTCGAGGAAGGCAAAGAAGGTGAACTCGTCCTTACGACGCTCAGCAAGGACGCGTTACCGGTCTTGCGCTACCGGACCGGCGATATGACCACACTAAACTATGATTCCTGTGAGTGTGGGCGAACGATGGTCAGAATGGACAACGTCACAGGCCGGACTGACGACCTGCTTATCGTCCGTGGCATCAATCTCTATCCGAGCCAGATTGAGGATACCATCCTTGAAATCGACGATGTTGCCCCTCACTACCGTATCGACCTCTACGAGAAAGATAATCTCGACGTCATCGAGTTGACCGTTGAGCAAGCCGATGATGCCGAACGTGGCAGGGACCAACTCGAAGAGGTTGTCGCCGAGCGCCTCGACGCAGTGCTTGCGTTTACTCCTGACTCACTCGATATCGTCCACTCTGGTTCTATTGCCCGGACAGAAGTCGGAAAAGTTCAGCGCGTTTACGACCACCGATAGCTGCAATAGTTTGTTGACGGCATCGGTCTCAGACGGCTTTGATACCGTTCTGGAGCCAACTGATACACTCGAAGACCTCCGTGCCCAGTTCATCGTGCTGGTCGCTGTGTTCGCGTATTTGTCTCATCTTGCCGGCTGTACGTACCTGAATATCTGGTGTTAGCAGGATAACCTGCTTCGAGGCCACGTCTTTGAGAATTGTGACTTTCTGGGCGACGTTGAGTCACTCGGCCTGCTCATCTGCAGCGCCCACAGTAGCGGGTGCCGGTCTCGACAGTTGGCTCTCTCGCAAAGAGTGGTAAACACCCAGCGAAGCAGGAAATACGGACACAGCGAACCAGACGCGAGTTTTTGACGCTTCTAGAACAACATCTGGACGGAGCGTCTTCGTTTCACTTAGGTTGCTTCGCTTACAAATGCTGAATATGCTATCTCGTCACTGGATTTACTTTACGGGCTTTGTGATAACGAGCGTGCTGTTTGTCGGTGCCGGGTTGCTCGGTGTGGTCGATGCGCTCTCGGTACTGGCGGGTGGCGTTCCAGCTAGCGAGGAACTCATCGTTCTGACGTTACTCGGGGAGGTCATCGAGTGGGTGATTGTTCTCCTCGTACTGGCAGCGGTCGCGGCGTTGTTCCTGACAGCAACTATCGTCTCGGTTCTCCGGAACACGTCGATGCACCGGAGTGACCGTCTCGTCTCGATTGTCGAGCGCCTCGAACACGAGTACCCAATCTTGCAGGAGTTCGATGCCTCTGAGCGGGTCGAACCGACGACTGAAGACCGAAAAGCAGAGTTAAGAGAGCAGTACTTCGAAGGCGAAATTAGCGATGAGGAGTTCGAACGCGAGTTGGGACAACTGCTTGACGAGGATACGGAGTCATCGCAGTCGCGTGAGCGTACTGGGATTGAGTTCGAAAAATAAAGCTTTCTCACGGTCTTAGCCCGCGCCTCTGAGCGTGTCGTTCTTATTGCTCTTCAACGAATGGTGTGACATGACAGCACAAACTCACTTCTCACAGACGGAGCATTTCAGCGCGGCAGCCGTTACGCTGACGGTGGCAGTAATAGCTTGGTACACTGGCCCCAGCGGTGTTCAGGGAGCGACGAACGCCACTATCGCCGCAGTCGTGACGCTCATGAGTTTCGTTGTCGGACTCATCGCAATCAAGCGCTGGAATCCGTCGTGGTACTCCCCACAGTAAGTAGAGCGGAACGAACTGGACACACCTCTGTTTGTGGCCAGCGGTACGTGCTGTTGTACTGTGGTTGTTACTAGAGAGGAAACCTATCATTTGGTGATACAGCGTCTCAATAGCGTCTAAAGTTGGTCTATGGCTGCAGCTGTGGCTTTTTGCCGCTATTTATCTCCTCTCATCCCAGCGGGGACCGTGAACGTTCTGGACGAGCAATGAGCGTCGTCTCGACGATTTCTTTCGTTCCATCGCGCAGAACTGTCAACTCAACTGTCTCGTTTGGTCTCGTCTGCAGTGCTAGATAGCTTGCCAGGTCTTCGATGGTGTGTACAGCTCCGCCATCGATTGCGAGGAGGATATCACCACCTACTGGTACCCGAGAGCCGTCGACAAACTCGACAGTCCCAGGCCGAAGTACGCCATCGGCTGGACTCCCACGGACACGTTGAACAACTGCTAGCCCTTGTGGTTCGTTCATCCCATTGGCCGCGGCGACAGTCGGCGTGACACTCTCTAGTGTAACTCCTAGATACGCATGTTCGTACGCGCCGTCTGCGATGAGTTGTGGGACGACACGTCGCGCCAGTGCGGCCGAGATGCCAAAGGCGATATTGTCCCCGCGTTTGGAGTTGACGACTCCGAGGACGGTGGCATCCAGAGACATCAATGGGCCGCCGCTGTTGCCGGGGTTGACCGCTGCGTCGGTTTGGATGGCGTCCGGAATCCGGTAGCCCGCGGGCGATGGAATTAGCCTGTCGAGTCCGCTGACTAACCCTGCGGAGACCGTCCCGTCGAGATTGTAGGGATTTCCGATAGTGACGACTTCCTGACCGACGCTTGGCGGACCTTGGGTAAACGGAAGTGGTGTTGCTTGGCCGGGGACTTCGTCGACGGCGATAACCGCGAGGTCACTGTGGCTGTCGGTGCCCCGTACGGTGCCTTCAGTCCAGGTACCGTCATGGTATCGAAGCTGCACTGAAGATGCATTACTGACGACGTGAGCGTTTGTGACGACGTGTTCGTCGTCGTACTGAAAGCCAGTTCCCTGTCCCTGTCTCGTATCCACCAGTACAACCGATGAAATAACCTCATCGTATACTGCCGCGTAACTGTTCTTTCCTTGGGAAACCAACTGTGTTTCTTGACGCGGTGTGGCGGGCATCGAAGGCGTACTCTCTTTGGCCGTAGAAAGAGGCGTGTTACAACCCGCCATGCCGGCTGTCAGAGTGATACCACCTAGTTTGAGAAACTGTCGGCGAGTAGATGTCTCTTCAGACATCTGTAAATAAATCTACGGACGACTGAACTGTGAATTTTATGGCTCTTTGTTATTCGTTGGGTATCACTCTGGTCGATATACACGTCCACGGAATGTTGCGATACGGTTCGCGTCTCCGTCCGTGATGACAATCTCGTACTCGGCGGTGTGGCCTCTGCGGTGACTTTCCTCGGCTGTGGCAGTCAGTGTCCCACCGGTGTCGACGGCATCGGGATCTGAGATATTCACCTCTAGTGCGACTGCAGTGTTGCCATGGGAGTTAGAGGCGGGCGCAAATGCGGCATCAGCGAGCGAGTAGACCCACCATGTGGTGTCCCGTGAAAGTTGAGCAGGTCGTCGGTAACTGTAAGCGTCGTTTGTGCAGAGCCGGACTCGAGCGCGACGAGTTCGATGCCCAGTGTCTCGCAGAATGGGTCCGATTCGATTCGTGCACGAATATCCGCGTCTATCGTTGGCATACCTTTTGTTGCACAGTGTAGATAGATACGTAATGGCTGTCTCAGCGGCAGAGAGTGGAGAATTCTCTTCTGTCGGGTGACGATTCCGGTACCAACAATTGTATATTACTATCAGCCTACTGTATTACGTACATCAGTCACAACTATGGTGAGCCGCGAGTCACTTTCAGTACTCGTTGTGGACGATAGCGATTTCTTCGCTTCGATGCTCTCAGACAAGCTCGAAACTGAATACGAAATCACCACGACGATGGCGCAAAACGCCGCCGATGCACTATCCGAAGCGCGCGAACAGTCCTTTGACTGTATCGTGAGTGATTACGAAATGCCGGTCACTTCGGGGCTAGAACTCTACGAGATGATCGAAGAAGAGATGGAGGTCCCGTTCGTATTACTTACCGCGCAGGGAAACGAAGAAGTCGCGAGCCAGGCAATTACTGTTGGGATTGACGACTACCTGCTCAAGGAGTCGGTAATGGAGGAGTCACTTGACCTCTTGGTCAACCGCATTCGGAACCTTGTTGAGCAGCGCCGGACACAGCGGAAATACGAGCAACTGGTTGCCAACTCTCCCGATGTTATTGCTCAACTTCGTCTTGATGGTGAAATTATCGCAGCAAACGACTCGATGGCAACCGAGTTTAGTGCCCCCCAGTCGGAACTCGTCGGCCAGCAGATTTCGGCATTTCTTCCCGATGAAATTGCTGAGGGGCGACTCGACATGTGCAAGCAGGCACTCGCACTCGGGAACGCAGTTACGTTTCAGGACAGCATTGGCGTCCGGCATTTCCACAACATCGCGGTGCCACTCTCAGCTGGCGGTGACGAAATGGTACAGTTGGTCACGCGAGAGATGACCCACCAGAAACACAACGAGCGCGAACTCGAACAGAAAACTCAAACCCTGGCGATGATCAACCGTATCGTCAGCCACGACATCAGAAACGATGTCCAGTTATTGATGATGTGGGCCGGAAGTCTTGGTTCCCACGTCGACGACTCGGGTCAAGAGTTCGTCGACCGGATTCAGGACACAAGCAACCATATCGCCGAGTTCACCACGATTGCACGCGACTTCGTTGAATCAATCGAGGGAGAAGGTGATCTCGAACTCGAACCAGTCGATATTGCGACGGTCCTCGAAACTGAAATCGAAAAGAAACGTGAAGCGTTCGCCGAGGGAACCGTCGTCATTGAGAATATCCCGTCGGTGACGGTCAAGGCGAATGAACTCCTTTCGTCAGTGTTTGGTAATCTGCTGAGTAACGCAATCCGGCACAACAAGGCCGACAATCCCGAGGCGTTCGTTACCGTCGAAGAAACCGACACACACGTCCGAATCTACGTCGAGGATAACGGACCCGGTATCCCCGATGAAAACAAAGAGACAATCTTCGAGAAGGGCACGATGGACGCAGACAGTCCTGGCAGCGGTGTCGGTCTCTTTCTCGTCTCGACGCTAGTTGACCAGTACAACGGTCAAATATGGGTCGAAGACAGTGACTCATCAGAGGCAAACGCTGGCTCTGTCTTTACCGTCGAACTTCCCAAAGCTGAGCCAGAGCAGTAGGGACATCTAAGAGACTGGTTAATCAGTCCTAAAACTCTACACCGAGTTCCATCTCGTAGCGATGCATTGCATCGCCGTCGTCTGTGAGAACGAATGTCCCGGTAAAGGTCTGGTCTTGCAGCATATGGGGCATCCAGATACGGTCATCGACCCACATCTCGTCGTAGGGAAGCTCATCAGCGTCGTGCCACTCAGGTACCGCCTCCTCGGTTGCCTCCGGCGTTCCGTCGATACCGTCGGCGGTGAAGACGTGGACGTACATCGAGTCCTCGTCGAGTTCCTCATCTCGGAAGTGAAAGCCGAACTCGCCACACTTCTGGACACCGGTCGCCTCGACGTGTAGTTCTTCACGCACTTCGCGTCGGGCGGCTGTGAGTGGTGTTTCCCCAGCTTCGAGTTTTCCTCCCGGCCCGACGAGATTCCCCTCGCCAAGCCCTCGTTGCTTTCGAATCAACAGTAACTCTCCATCAATAATTGGGTGACATAGCGTTGATTCGTTCATAGTTGTCTCTCTCACTCGTGGCAGGTAGCCGTTGTGGTCCGGGGCAGCCTGAACATGTCGTCTACACGAGCTCGGGGTCGCTGTACCCCGCTGTCTCAACACACATCCCTACCGGTGGAACATGGAGGTGACCGAGCAGACAGTGCTCTGGCGTGAGAACCGAGGCGAGACAGGGTCGTGGCAACTGCTGTTCGGACACAACACACAGAGTACGACTATATCCCGTTAGATGAAGTTGCCATCCAAGCCGAAACACCGAAAGAACAGCGTAGAGAGCACAAAACAGGTGGGGTCTGTTTCAGTAGTTGAAACATTGAACTGGAAATTACGGTCTCCCGAGAGCTAGGTTCAACTGAGTAATGAATCGAACTGGCTCATCAACACAGACACAGGGCGTTGCTTCGGCGATTCGTCGGTTTGTCGTCGCACCCGTAGAACCGCAGACGTACAAGAACCTAATCTACCTCATGCTTGCCTTCCCGCTTGGAATTGTGTATTTTGTGTGTTTCATCAGCGGCGGCGCGCTCGGTCTGGGCCTACTTATTACGGTTGTCGGACTCCCGATTTTACTCGTAACAATTTCGGGAGCGACTCTCGCCGCTGGTCTCGAAGCCTCACTCGCCACTCGACTTGTTGGGGTCCAGACCTCGGTGCCGGCGGCTCTCGGTACGTTCGATTGGCAAGAATGGTTCGCCCGCCCTGGTAATGGGTTCGTTACCGCGTGCAAACGCCTCGTGACTGCCACCTCAACGTGGACAAGCATCGTTGTCGTCCTCTCGAAGTTCGTGTTTGGACTGCTTTCACTGGTTGCTCTGGTCACCTCAGGTGCCCTCACAGGGGCACTGCTTGCAGCACCGTTCATCTACGACGACCCAGACGCGACGGTGGGCACAGCGAGTGAACTGTCCATTACACAGTATAATTTCGGTCCCTGGGTCGTCGATACACTCCCTGAGGCAATTGGTGTCGCAGCTGTTGGAGTTGTGTTCCTCGTTGTCTCACTTAACCTTCTGAACGGCCTTGCTCGCCTTCAGGCGCAGTATACCAGAACGCTCCTCGAAACCGACACTGGCCCACTCTGACTAGCGAATACTTTTCTTTCACGCAACGACCGACGAGTTAGTCGATAATCTGGCGTCAACTGAGTGTAATTGGTTTGAGGCCACGTGAGCAAATCGTGATAAGCGGTGTCTGTGACGTGGCTGGCGGTCATCACGCCCTGAAACTGGCAATAGAGAGAACAAGTCAACACGAACGCGGGTATGTACCCGTCGCCGAGCTTCTACCGCACCCGACGACACGACCAGCACCGAATGAACCAAGAGACTGGCACATCACCTTCAGTACGCCCCACATTTATTCGCCAGTTGTACGTACAACAACATATGTGTTCTCTCCCAGAGGGTGTCAGCTCCCGGACAGTGTCCACGGACCGCCTCGAAACACATCTCCTCGAAACTGGTCGTGAGGACGGCGACCCGGTAGTGTTCATCCACGGTAACGCTTCATCCGCGCGCTTCTACGCAGAGTTGCTTGCGGACCTGCCCGATAGCTACCGCGCGGTTGCACCTGATCTGCGGGGGTATGGTCACTCCGAACGATGTCCAATCGACGCCACTCGGGGTCTCCGTGACTTTTCTGAGGATATTGCTTCGCTGGTGACTACACTTGGGCTAACTCAGCCGGCGCTCGTCGGTTGGTCGACTGGTGGCGGCGTCGCGATGCGATACGCAATTGAACAGCCGGGCGCGGTCGCCTCGCTTACGCTGCTAAATCCGGTGTCGCCGTACGGGTACGGTGGCACGTTGCGTGACGGGACGCCCTGTCAGCCCGACTACGCAGGGACTGGTGGCGGGATGGCAAACGACGAGTTTATCGAGCGACTGGAGGCCAACGACCGGAGCGACGAATCCGACGCCTCACCACGCAACGTCATGCGAGCGTTCTATCTCGCGCCCGACACTGAACTTGATCCCGATCTCGAAGATGTGTACGTCGATGCGCTGTTGAATACTGAGACCGGCGACAACTACTATCCGGGAGATACAACGTCTTCAGAGAACTGGCCTGGCGTCGCGCCGGGTGAGGGTGGCACAAACAATGCGCTTTCGCCGAAGTATCTTGACCTTACTGGTATCGTCGATACTGACCCTTCTCCACCAATCTTGTGGGTTCGTGGAGCAGATGACCGTATCGTTTCAGACACGTCGTTTTTCGATGCTGGTTATCTTGGAAAAATCGGCGAACTACCCGACTGGCCCGGCCAAGACACCTATCCGCCACAGCCGATGGTTACACAGACCCGAGATATCTTCGAGGAGTACGCTGACGCTGGCGGCGAGTACAGGGAGGTCGTCGTCGAGGATGCGGGACACTCTCCCCATATCGAACAACACGACGAGGTGCTGTCAGCGTTGACCGACCATCTCGGTAGGGCCGGGCATCTCTGACGTGGGAAGGCCGACAACCCGAACCGGAAACACTTAACGTCGCCCACGATAAGGCGCGGGTATGGCTAAGTTCGACGAAGCAGAAGAACGACTCTTCACGGCGCAGGTCTGCATGCGGTGTAACGCTCGCAACCCCCAGCGTACCGACAGTTGCCGGAAATGTGGCTACGGTAACCTCCGTCCGAAGGCACGCGAAAGCCGTAGTACCTGAGCGTCCGGTCACCCGACCGTGTCTCGCATTCCCACCAGCGTTAGCTCTATCTGTCCTTTCTTACTTTGTCTCCAGCGGTAGCGTTCGCTCGCGCCTTGAGTTGATTACCGCTATATCCCATCTTCTACCACACAATACCATCCGACACCAAACTTATATGCACCCATCTTCTAGCAGTCAGTGCATGTCACCGGCCACTGCCACACCCCAGACCGGTTCCTGTGCCTCCCCGGAAAAGTCTCAACTCTTCTGTCCGGAATGCTGGCACGAGAGCCGGGTTGACGGCGATTGGCAGGTACAAGTGACGAAATCGGGTCGCCATCTTGACTGTCCGACGTGCGGTGAAACTGTGACTGTCAGGCCGCCTGTAACTGCGAAGGCAACAGCCACCTCGCTCCCTGTGGTCGCTTACTGTCTCGCGGCTGTGCGGCTGACGACCCGTTTTCTCACACTGGGCTGGCGACTGTGTGTTCCGGCAGTGAACCAAACCGGCACGTCGTGCTCCCCATTGACGGCGGCCGAGTCACCCGACTGTCATTCGTAACTCACCATCTCTCTGGACAGCACGGGGTCGATTCACTCGTCCGGATACTTTGGTTCGTAACGCGTTGCCCGTTCGAGCGCCCGCTCTATCACTGTCTGCACATCTCCCTTGTAGACATCACCGTGGCCGGCATACATCGCCTCAACCGAAGGCATTCGGTTGAGCAACGCTTTGATGGACTCGATGAGTCGCTCGCGTGACTGGCCGGGATAGTCAGTGCGCCCGAAACTGCCGTCATCGAACGCGCCGTCGTTGTAAACAACCACGTCTCCTGAGAACAACGACTGCTCACCGACAAGCGAAATGTGGTCATCAGCGTGCCCTGGCGTGTACACGACCTCACAGAGTTCATCACCAACCTGAATTTCGTCTTCGTCGGCAACTTCGTGTGTTCGGCTCGGGTGGTCGTTATAGGCATAGCAGTCGGCATCAAACGTCGAGAGAACTGAATCAAGTTCGCTAACGTGGTCACCGTGCTGGTGGGTCAAGACGACGCTATCGAGTGTGTCTGTCTGCGCTTGAATCACGTCTTCGACACCAGCCATCGCACCGGCATCCACCAAGGTTGTTTGCTCCCCCAATGCGAGATACGCGTTACACGTAAACCCATCTGCATCCGCGGTGACCATCTGTACATCCATACCAGCGTCCACGCCCGCCACGTTCTTGAACGTTGGTTCCGTGGTGGTCCTACTCAGTATAGCGCTCGATAAGTGAGCGGAGTTCGTCTTCGGATTTGACGCCAACAATCTCTTCTACTTGTTCGCCACCGGCAAACAACACGAGTGTCGGGACGCCGCGAACGCCGTAGGTCGAGGCAAGTTGCTGGTTGGCGTCTACGTCCACCTTCGTGACTGCTGTGTCAGTCTCAGCTGCGAGCGTCTTGACAACCGGTTCAAGCATCTGACACGGACCACACCAGTCGGCGTAGAAATCTGCTAGAACAACATCATAGTCGGAAACGGCGGCATCTAGTTCTGTCTGTCCGTCGACGTGAATTGGTTCCTCAGGCCCGCTACCCTCAGTAGTCGTAGGCGTTGACATCACTCTCAGGTATGGCCTGAATGCAGTTAAGGGTTTTGAGGGTTAAGCACAATACTGTATCAAGAGAGCCTAACGTCAGGCTCGCCTAACGAGTCACTCCTAGTAGTAGCCGACACTACTCTAAGAGAGAGTCTACTGCCGGACTGGATTGACGCCGCCAAAGCCTCGTCTTTCCGCTCGAACTCTTAGATAAGCATCCGTTTTGAGCGAGCCCGGTCCGGAATCACCGTTGTATCACGCAGCATGCTGTTGACAATGAATCTCATCCCCTCAGTAGTGAGTGGTGCTATGGCCCGAGCAGCGCCTGAATACGTCTCTGTCTGGCCGTCAATCCTGTGTACTCTCCCAATCCTGCTGTCACTGCTTGGACATGGAATTTGGATGCTTCTGTACACGTTGCCTGTTGTATGTGGGACAATATTGTATAATTATGGCAATATAAAAAGACTGCCCAGCAGCAGGGGAACTCGTTACCTCTGATTCCCTGAGTTCACTTACTGTGCTATCGACGACAGCACCGCTGACAAGCAGAGCGGAGCCAACGCCGCTGCTATAACCAGCAACGGACAGAACTCCGTGCAGCTAACTCATCGGAAGTATGAATGCGGTGACGTAGCCGACGACCAGCGCAAGCGCCAGCGAGCCGACCCACGCACCGACTGTCACGAGAATTTTCCGTACGCTTACTGCCTCACCGCCGCCGACTGCGGCACCGCTTCCGATAATGGCACTAACAACGATTTCGTTGAACGAGACAGGAACGCCAAGCAACACGGCCACTTGTGCGATGAGAAACGACGGGACGAGCGCCGCAATAGAGCGACGCGGACCAAGCGAGGAGTAATCCCGCGCCAGTGACTTTATCATCCGTGGTGCGCCGGTCCAAGAGCCAGCGAGAATTCCGATGCCGCCGCCAATAAGAACCGCTGTCACTGAGACCATGCCAAGCTCGTCCAACAACGGCAGTAACGGACCAACAGCGAGTCCAACCTGACTGCCGCCGGCCGAGAACGCGACGAGTGACCCAAGGACAAGCAGGACACGACGGAGGCCACCAGTCAGATCACGGCGGATATCGAACCAGACAAGGCTGGCAACCGAGACACCCACACCTATTGAAACCACGGCTGGCACCATCGTGCTCTCTGTATCAAGCGTTTGCTTGACAACACCTGTCACCGTCGCTGCGGTCTTTCCCGGACCAAGGTAGGCAAATTCGAGATTTGCTAGGACTGCGCCGACAAGACCGGCAAGCCCTGCAACACTGTGTCGCTCAGCGACATCGTTGCGCGGCAGAATACTCGCGATACCGTATGCAAGGCCGCCACCGACAAACGGTGTAAGTACCCAGACAGCACTGACTTGCAGGTACTTCGACCAAACTGGTGTTCCCCCGAGTGCGAGTCCGACGCCAACGACCGACCCGGTGACTGTAAAGGCCGTCGCAATCGGATACCCTGTCTTGATGCCGATTGTCATAAGCCCAGCACCGATGAACAGGACCACGATAACTCCCGATGCTGGGAGGCTGGTGCCACCAACGAGACCACGGCCCACCGCTTTGGAGACGTTTGCTCCCTGTACGACTGCACCAGTGAACCCGAAGATGCCGACGATGAACGCAGCGCGCATCGTCGAAATCGCATTCGCGCCGACTGCCGGGGCAAACGGCGTCGCACCGCTTGAGCCAGCACCGATTACCCACGACATAAACAGGCTTGCAAGGCCAGCAACGAGAAACAGACCGATGACTGTTGGTTCCATTGTAAACGTACTCTGAAGCTCAGTTCAGTCCACGCTCGTGGGTGTCCGTTCAGTGCTTGTTGACAGACTCCGCCAGTAGCCCTGAGCGTACGCGCCGGTAAACATCCCGGCCAGCGCCCAGAGGATACTGATATTCCCAGTCCCGAGGCTCGCGTATGCGGCACCCGGGCAGATACCTGACAGCCCCCAGCCGACGCCAAAGATAGCTCCCCCAATTACGACGTTCCGGTCAAACGACTTCAACCGGCGTTCGTACCGGTCGCCAGTCAATGGGGCGGCGTCCCGAACCCGCGGTATCAGTGTGAAGCCGATTCCAGAGACAATCGCTGCACCGAACATGACAAAAAGCAGGCCGAAATCCTCGAACTGGAGGAAATCCAATACGACCTCGGGGCGTGCCATCTGGCTGAAGCCAAGACCGAATCCGAAACTCAGCCCACCGACGAACACCAGCGGCTTGAATAACGGATGACGATTTCCCATGTTACGGACTCACCCCTAGTCCGGCAACGATTTGAGCGGTTGCAATGGCAACCAGCAGGAACGTCATCACGCCAATAATCGACGTTCGCGATGCCGACCCGACGCCACAGACGCCATGGCCGGAGGTACAGCCTTTGCCAACTCTGGTACCGATACCGACGAAGATGCCACCGAGGAACAGTCGCCAGGGCTGGATACTGGTCGACCAGAACGTGACACCGCCGGCCTCGTACAACTCGCCGGTTGACCCGGCCTCATAGAGCGCAGTCGTAATAAGGCCCGATTGGACCGTTGCTGCGAACACGGCCCCACCGAGGACGATACCGAGTGTGAACACGACACGCCAGTCTCGAGAAGCGACGTACTGCTGGAAGCGTGACTGTTCGGAGGCGTACGATAACGTCGATTCAAGAAACGTGCTCGCACCAGCGGCAATACCCGTTCCAACGTAAATTACGAGCACGCCGAAACCGACGAACAGGCCCCCGACGGCGTAGCGACTCACACCGTTGGGAAACAACCCGGCAGTTACCAGTGGGACGTGTTCAAGCATTTGTTACCTCAGTCACCTGCGAGTGACTCTTGGCTTGCTGCGCAGTTGTTCGGTCCCAGTTCGAGGGTGAATGCTTCCTCGTCATCGACAGAAACCTGACCGAGATTTGTTGCGATAATTCTCTCGTAGTTGGCCGGTCGGGGCGGCATGTCTGAAAGAATGAGGTCGACAAAGGCGTCTTCCTCCAACGTCAGCGTGTCCATCTCCTTGACGAGATCGTTAATCGATGCCGTGTACGTCCCATCTTCGGCGGGAACGGCTCCAGCGCTGTAGTGTGCACCGCCGACAAGTGTCTCGTCAGGCAGCGTCAGTACGCGCTCTTGGAGTGACTCGTAGAGCATGCCCGCAGCATCGGGTGCGCCCTCGTCACCCTCTTCGAGATCGGGGCGTGCAACACTTTCGATAAACAGGCCGTCGCCGGTCGCGAGCAGACTGTCGTCGACGAGATAGGAGGTCATCCCTGTTGTGTGTCCGGGCGTGTGAACAGCCTCAATGGTAGCATCGCCGACGGTGAACGTGTCGCCATCTGCCACAACAGTGAGCTCGTCCGCGTAGGTAATTCCACGGTCGACGGCCGGTTCCGGAATAACTCCCGCAACGCCTTTCGTGTCGAGCGCACGTACCCCCGAGATGTGGTCGGCGTGGACGTGAGTGTCGAGTGCGTATTTCAGGTCGACACCTAGCTCGTTTGCGTCTTCGAGGTAACGGTCGGTAAACGCCCGAAGTGGATCGATGATAGCTGCCTCCTCGCCGTCAGAGAGGAGGTAACTAAGACAGCCCGAGGAGGGGCGCTGGTACTGACGGAGTGTCCCGTCTCCGTTGTATCTGGTGACTTCGACTGCGTCGTAGATGCTCGCCCAGCCGTTCATTCCGTCTTCAAGATGGTTGACATCGTACCCATGTTCGACAAGTGTGCCTCCAACAAACTCACTTGCCCCACCTTTCGCACAGAGAACGGTCACCTCACGGTCCTTGGGGATCTGCCCGAAGACGTCGCTGTCGATATCGTCTTCGAGGAACTTGAAGTATGGAATATTGATTGAGTCGACGGTGCTCCCGTCGATGCGCCACTCCTTGTACTCTGATTCCATGCGGGCGTCAAGAAGCGTGATAGCTTCGCCAGTATCGATACGGTCTTTCAGGACCGCCGGGGCGACGCTTTCGATGTTGGCGTCAGGAGTCGGGAAGTCTTCTGGCTCCATATGTGTACTCCCTTCTACCGGACTGAGATACAAAAGGGTTTGCATAGTAATTCAAAAACAGTACAATATAGATACTGCCAATAAATCTATAACGTCTCCAAATACTGTTTTAGGCGTCTTTACGAGTTATATGAACTTAGGCATGTTCTTTTTGTGTACAATAATCACTATACTTTTAACCGCAGAGATAATATTGTGCAATAGCTCCAATACAAACGACTGGAGCAGATCAATCATGAGTGCAGAATTCGATACGGCGGAGACGCTCGACGTGAAAGGTGCATCGTGTCCCATGCCAGTCCTAAAGACAAAGTCCGCAACTGATGGCCTCGACCCTGGCGACATACTCGAAGTTCTTGCGACCGATTCAGGAAGCATGAGCGATATCGACGGGTGGGCCTCAGGGACTGGCGGTGTCGAACTTGTCGACCAGATAGAAGATGGTGACGTGTACAGGCATTACATCCGCAAGACGGAGTAACGATGAGTACGGACACATCCGACGCGTCGATTGACGATGCTCCCTCGCGTGCGGAGCTTGCCGCCCGTATCGAGGACCTTGAGGAGTCTCTCGGGGCGACCACCGAGGACGACACAAAGAAAATGTCGATTATCGCAACGAAAGGGACCCTCGATATGGCGTACCCGCCGCTCATCCTCGCGAGCACTGCGGCCGCCTTCGGGTACGATGTGACGGTCTTTCATACGTTCTGGGGGCTCGAAATTCTCCACGAAGAGCGGTCAAAAGACCTCAAACTCAGCTCTGTGGGCAACCCAAACATGCCAGTCCCCAACGTCGTCGCTGCAATCCCCGGTATGGACCGGGTGACAACGAAGATGATGGAGCGACGAATCGACGACAACGACACGGCCAGCATCGCCGAACTCATCGAGACGAGCCTTGATATGGGCGTGGAGTTCCAGGCCTGCCAGATGACTATCGAGTTGATGGAGTACGACGAAGATGACTTCTACGACGAGGTCACGACCGGCGTCGGTGCTGCGACGGCACTGCAGGAGATGGCTGATGCCGACATTCAACTTCTCGTCTAGCAGTCGGTTCTTCGAGAGACATTCTTGACCAGGCAGTCGCGGTCTGAAATACGCATCTGCCGAGGAAACGAGCTTGTGCTCTTTGCCGGCTTGGGGCTATATTGGATTGGTGCTCTTGGGATGGGGGTTGGATATTGGTACTCGCCAATTCCACTCAGAGACGTATTCGAACAACACATCGAGTGAGAACCAAATCAATCGATATTGGGATTTATTGCCGTCGTCGTCATCATCGGAATTCAAGCAGAGGTCGTCTTCAGTACAACTGGTATATATACAGCTCCCGCAGTTATCCGAGGACCGATATGGGGCTATTTTCCTTTGGTTTTCATTTGTGGAGCCTCTCACTGGTATGTGAAACGACAGTACGCATAGCTACGACGTATCGATGAATGATGAAGTAGATGTGTACCGTGACCGGGCCCAGTTGCGTACAACAGTGAGGGGCTGTCGTCTACATACCGAGCTCTTGTGATATCTGAACGACCAACACCCATACAATTTATACTGGCTTCCTATCAAGAATATTTTATGCATACACCGGACCGAAGGGACGCTGCTACCGGCAGTGTTCTGATGATACCGGCCGTCATTTTGACGATACTCTCTTCGCTTCCAGTCGATATGCTGTTTCACCCGGGCATTGTTGCCGGCAGTATTATCGGGTTGATATTTACGTCAGACCCACTCTGGCTTGGGTATGGCTTTATTTATCTACTCTACTACATGGGCCTTGGCGCGGTCGTAATCCATCTCGTCTCTCGCGTCATCGATTGGTACAATACCACAGTGTGACTGCCTCGAAGGCCCGATTTCGGAGCATTTTAGGATTGCATATCGATACTATTGGTCGTCGAGAGCTGACCATCACGGATACGTCCGCTCAATCAGGGTGGGAGTTAGTTGACCGCCGTTCTCCTTGTGAGAGCGGGTCACTACCGCAATGGGTCCACTTGCCTTACCACTCCGAGCGAAGTGCGTCGACAAGTGCCTCAATGTCTGATGGTGTGTTCACTGCATGAACAGACGCCCGAATCCCGTTTGGCTCGGGGAGAGATCTGACGATGATATTCTCTTTGGCAAGCCGGGCGACCGTCGCTTCGGGGTCGTCGACGTCGATAGTTACCAGCCCCGATTCGGGTGATTTTGGACTGTAGAGTCGCTTCTCGGGGACGCTGTCAGCGAGTTGGGTTGCCAGCTGTTTGACCCGCTGTGTTATCCGGTCGATACCAATCGTGTCGATAATGCCAATTGCTTCACGGAGCGCGGCGTTGGGGGCTGTGTTTGTTGTGCTGACCTCGAACCGTTGGGCACCAGCTGCAAACTCGAACCCGTCGCCAGTTGGTTCCGTAACACTGCGGTAGCCAACCGAACGGGGGTGAAACCTGTCCGCAACGTCGCTGTCGACGTACATAAACCCACTTCCCCAGAGGCCGAGTAACCACTTATGACCCGCGGCCGCGACGGCATCTGCACCCCATTCGGTAACGTCAAGTGGCAGCTGACCGGGGACCTGAACAGCATCGACAAGCACGAGTGCGCCGGCGTCGTGTGCGATATCTACGAGCTCTCGGACGGGGAGTACCGTCCCGTGCGTCCAAGTGAGTGCACTGAAACAGACGAGCTTCGCGTCTGAAACAGCCTCGATGTACGCCTCCCTGTCAAGACGCCCTCTCTTGGTTTCGACAACCCGGACCTCGACACCATTCCGTTTGAGGCGCCGCCACGGAAGGATTCCTGCCGGGTGTTCGATGTCGGTCCTAACGACGACATCGCCTGGTCCCCAGTCGATTGCACCTGCGATTGCATTGACACTTGCTGTTGTACTTTCTGTGAGTGCAATCTCGTCGGGCGAGGCACCGACAAACGCCGCAATACGTTCCTGTGTCTTCTCTGCCTCGTGGCCTGCCATACCGTACGGGTCGTCGTGGATTGGGGCCTCGTACTCGTGGGCGTGATGGGCGGCTTCGGCCGCCTCGACGACGGGACGTGGACTGGGTCCGTGAGCACCGAAGTTGAAGTAGTGACCGTCTGACAGCGCAGGCGTCACTGCCCGGAGCTCTGATAGCGTCGTCGGCTGTGCTGGCTCATCACTCTCTTTTCGTGCCACCATACGGTTGGTACGGCAGTTCGATGTAACTGTTTTGTGGTTTATATACAATATTATCAAAACCCGTCCGATATGATACACCGCTATGGAGTGTGGACATATTTAGAACACCCACTCGATCGAATATGTTCGCCAAGTAGTCTCGCGCTCGGCTAGTCGGTGTCGACCAACTGGCTATTAGCCATCTTGGTCCGTGTCAACTCTTTTCGGCCGAGTCATTTTTCAGCCTGAATCTCGTTGAACCAAATGTATGGGGTTCGGGAGCTACGACGAATCCGAACAGGATAATCAGGAACTCGATGCTGACCTTGACGATGATGAAGCTGTTACTGCCGGCGAGACTGACCACGACGGATCTGTCGATTTCGAGTTCACGGCATCAAACGACGAACTACTCGATAAACTCGAGGATATCAAAGAAAATACGTGAAATCAGGGGTTCGTGCGCTGGGTGTCGCAGAGTCGTATCAGGGTACTCCGAGTACGCTGGCTGGCACCGTCGTCCGCGCGGACCGAGTCGTCGACGGCTTCGCGTTCACGACCTGTACCGTTGGCGGCACTGACGCAACAACTGCGATTCTTTCTCTTTTCGATGAGCTTGACCGTGCTGACATTCGGTACCTGCTGGTAGCAGGAATCGCTCCCGCTTGGTACAATATCATCGACCTCCAACGCCTGTTTGAGCAGACTAGTGTTCCTGCGCTCTCGGTCAGTTTCGAGGCAAGCGACGGGTTGGTGTCAGCGATTCGTGAGGCGTTTGACGGCGAGGCGGCAACCCGACGACTCAAAACCTACCGCGCGCAGCCTGACCGCCGCTCTATTTCCCTTGACGACGCGACGGTCTATCTCCGTAGCGTCGGTATCGACGACGCGAAAGCAGCCGATGTTGTCCGTGCCTTTATGCCCGAAGGGAGCCGTCCAGAGCCGCTGCGCGTCGCACGATTGGCTGCCCGCGGTGCTGATGGGTTTCGTTGACAGCGACCCGAGAACCCTGGACAATAGCACCTTTACTTTCGGCTGCCGTCTCTGGTTGTATGAACGACGCGACTGACTGCTGGGACAGAGAGACACTCGGCGTGAGCGGCTGCCAGCGCTGTTCTTCGCTGGTCGAGTCACGAAGCCAGATTGTCGACGGGGTTGGCCCGACTGACACAAACTTGCTGTTTGTCGGTGAGGCCCCCGGCGCGAACGAGGACGAACAGGGTGAACCGTTTGTCGGCCGTAGCGGTACCGTCCTCGACACGGAGCTTCGTGATGCTGGTATCCCTCGGGCGGATGTTCGCATCACTAACTGTGTCCGTTGTCGGCCCCCAGAAAACCGTGACCCGACAGTCACGGAACGCGAGCACTGTCGAACGTATCTTAATCAGGAAATCACTGCTGTCGACCCAGAACTCGTAGTCACTCTCGGAAAAGTCCCGGCCGAGCACCTGCTCGACCGTTCGGTTGCTGTTACCAGCGAAGCGGGAAACATCGACGAGATTGACGCCGGTGAGACGAGCTACCCGGTACTTATCTGTGTCCACCCGGCTGCAACGCTGTATGACCCGAATCAAAGCGACGTGTTCGAAAAAACGCTCCGTGCCGCCGCTGAACACGCTGGTGATGGCGGCCAGTCTGCACTTGATGAGTTCTAACGGCTTTGCGTTCGACGCGCGTTAGCTTCGGACATTCTTGCCGCGTGGCTCGCCGAATGGGTCGTCTACGTCGCGTTCAAAGACGTAGTCGCCCCGGAGCATCGTCCACTCTGGGAAGATTGCGTCCCGGCCTTCGAAGGGGGTCCACGTACATTTCGTATGCAATCGGTCGGGGGTAATCTCCGTTATCGTATCTGGGTCGACCAGCACAAGGTCGGCGTAGTTTCCTTCCTGTACTCGTCCGCGGTTGGGCAGCCCGAACGTGTCGGCGGGATTCGTCGCCGTCAGGTCACGAACGCGCTCGTAGTCGAAGCCGCCGTGTTCGGCCTCGGCGAGCAACAACGGCAAGACAGTTTCAACGCCGGGAACTCCACTGGGGGCATCCCAGACGCCTGTTTGCTTTTCTGTGGCGGTATGTGGAGCGTGGTCGGTCGCAATCATATCGACGGTGCCATCGACAACCCGGTCGTAGACATCACGCCGGAGTCCCTCTCGGCGCAGCGGCGGGTTCATTACGCCGTGCGTGTCGAGCTCGGGGTAGTCATCTCGCGAGAGAAAGAGGTGGTGTGGTGTCACTTCGCAGGTCATCCCGTGGTCGGCAGCAGCATCGATACCCTGTGGCGTGCTTGTGTGGGCGACGTGAATCTGACTGTCACGCTCGGCGGCGAGTGTACACGCCTGCTCGACTGCTTTCGCTTCGGCTTTTGGTCGCCGGTAAGCGCTCCAGGCATCAGCGTCCGTCCGGGATTTCGAACTTTCGTTGAACAACGTTTCGTCCTCGGCGTGGACGGTAACCGTCACGTCGGCCTCGCTGGCGCGTTCGAGCGCGTCTACGTACAGTGACGTATCGATACCCATCTCGCCGGTCGAATCTGCGAGGAAAACCTCTCCTAGGGCGAAAAGCGGCTGGTCGAACAGGCTGTCGGGGTCCCAGTCGCCGGTGACGCCGCCGTTGATGCCAAAGTCGATATGTGCCTGGTCGGCGTATTCGTGTTTCTTTGCAAACGCCGCCTCGTTGACCGTCGGTGGCTCCGTGTTGGGCTGGTCAACGATAGTTGTCACACCGCCGGCGGCGGCGCTTTTTGTTCCTGTCTCCCACGTTTCCTTGTGCCCGAATCCGGGCTGACGAAAGTGCACGTGGACATCAATCATTCCCGGGAGCAGCCGTTTACCACTCGCGTCAATAACACGTGGTTCGCCCTCGTCATGGTCGTCGTCGCTCGTACTGAGGCTTTCTCCCTCGCCGGCGACGGCAGTGATGCGGTCGCCGCTGATACGGACATCACAGGTGTCGCCGTCCGCAAGCGTCGCGTTCCGAATGAGCATACCCACGCTCTACGCCGAGCGTCCCTAAGTCTCTCGAAGGACCTCGGTCGTGTCGTGTCCGCCGCTGGTGAGATGTTTGATGAACGTTTCGATGACCGTTTCCCGTGTTGTGTCTCCGTCTGCGCGGGCGATACTGCCCACTGCGCTCTTGTTAAAGGACACATCGAGCAAGTCGTAAATTGGCTCAAGTACCGTTGCAATCGCCTTATGGTCAGCAACAATGAGGATGCCTGAGGTGACGGCAACATCGCTGTGGACTCGCTGTGCGAGGCCGACAATCTTCCCTTCGGCAGAGAGTGAGTGTGTGCCCGGACAGAACGCGCCGGCAGGTTCGCCCTCGTTGGCGGTGACGCCAAGAGCGTGCAAGGCCGCCTCGACGCGTTTGGTAACGCGGTCGTACCGTTCGGTGATACCCGACCGCGAATCTTCGACTGGCTCCGCGAACGCGAAGGCGACAGTCGTTCCGGTAAACGCGACGGCGTGTCCGCCGACGCTTCTGTCGGCAACTGGGTATCCACGCTCGTTTGCAACAGTTAGTGCCTGTTCGTACCCGTCGCGGTTTCCATCACGCCGTCCGAAGGCGACGTTCTTGGGGGGTTGCCAGACCCGGACGCCCGCCTCGCCTGTCTTACGTGTTCGCTGGACGAACTCATCAGTCGCCTCTCGGTCCGTCCCAAGCGTCTTTCCGCGGCCACGAAGGACGTACATCGGTTACACCTTTGGCCTACTGCGCAATATCTTCGACGGCTGTGAGTTGCATTAGCGGATAGCCGTCGACGAGTTCCATCTCGGCGGTAGCACGGACTCCTTCGTACTCGATGACTAGTGTGACATCGAGAAAGCGACCCGTAAGTTCAGTGTAACTGGCCGACCCCTCTGCGATGTCGGCCGCGAGACGGTCGCCGTCTACGTCGACAGTTACGTCGACGCAGTGTGGCTGGTTCTCGATTGCCTCCTCCATTGCCTGTGCGACTGAGGCTGCACTCGACGGCGACACCGGTGTCCCGGCGAACTGGTGGTACAGTGAGCCAAATTTAATCCCCGCTTCAAAGCAGGCCTCTTGTGGGTCTGTTGGTGTGATATCTGACATTGGTGTCTCGTCGGAGACTTGTTTCGGGGTCGTAATTGCTCGTCGGTCGCGGCAAAGAACACACGCTGACGCAAGCGATATCTCACACCTGAACGCAACAAATAGGTTCTACCGACGCAGTCACTCGAATGGGTGTTTGAGGACGATAGACTCGTCGCGGCCGGGACCGACACCTACGGCGTAGATTGGTGTCTCAAGTTCATCACTGACGTAATCGAGATAAGTCTGGGCGTTCGTTGGCAGGGCGTCGTACCCGTCTTCTGAGACTGTTTCCCAGTCGACCTCCCCCCAGCCATCGAACGTCCGGTAGTTCGGCTCGCAGCCGGCCCAGCGCTCGGTCGTTGCGGGGACTGCCGTTCGTTTCTCACCGTCGAGCGTGTACGAATGGCCGACTTTCAGTTCGTCTATCCCGGCGAGCGTGTCGATGTGGTTGATAGCGAGACCAGTGAACCCACTTGCTCGCGTGGCGTGACGGAGGACTGGCATATCGAGCCAGCCAACGCGACGAGGCCGGCCTGTTACTGTGCCGTACTCGCCACCTTTCTCCCGAATCAGCTCAGCAAGTTCCTCCTCGCGCTCGCCCGCGTCGCCGTCGTAACCGGGGGTATCACCCTCTACGCCGGCGAGCTCGGTTGGCATTGGGCCGCTGCCAACCCGCGAGAGGTAGGCTTTGATGATGCCGATAACTTCACCATCCCCAATAACACCGGGGCCAAGACCGGAACCGGTTGCTGCGCCGCCAGCGGTCGGGTTCGAGGATGTGACATAGGGGAAGTTTCCGTGGTCGATATCGATCATCGTCCCCTGTGCACCTTCAAAGACGACATTTGCACCATCGTCCAGCCGTCCACGAAGATACTCTCCAGCCTCGACGAGCATCCCTTCACGCTCGAAGCGCTTGCCGTACTCGCTGAACTCTTCGACGAGTGCATCCGTGTCGAACGCCTCCTCGTCGATTGAGACGCCAAATATCTCTTCGGCGACAGCCTGCTTCTGTGGAATAACATACTCTAATCGCTCGCGGAGGACCTCGCGGTTGGTCAGGTCGCCGATGCGGACGCCGCGGCGTGCAGCTTTGTCTTCGTAAGTCGGCCCGATGCCTCGCCCGGTCGTTCCGACTTCTTGGTCGGAATCGCTTTTGGCTTCTTCTTCGATACCGTCGAGTACGCGGTGATATGGAAAGATAACGTGCGCACGTCGAGCGACCCGGACATCAGGGTCGAGCTCCCGGTCACGGAGCATCTCGAGTTCATCGAACAGCGTCCGTGGGTTGACGACACAGCCGTTGCCCAGCACGCCCGTTTTATCACGGACGACGCCACTGGGAACGAGCGAGAGTTTATACTCCGCTCCTTCGTGAACGACGGTGTGTCCAGCGTTGTCGCCACCCTGGTAACGGACAACAACGTCAGCGGGCTCGCCGAACAGGTCGACGATTCCGCCCTTGCCTTCGTCACCGAGCTGTGCGCCGACGATTGTTACGGTCATCACAGCCACATTCCCACCAATGGGCTAAACAGATTACGGTCCGTTCTCCTGTCTGCTGTGCTGTCAACTATTCCCAACCGTTAAATACCTGTTAGGTGAAATGTCATGGTACAGTTCGGCGGATTCAAACCACTTCCATTAAACGACACCACATACCATGCCTCGTCGCCTGATGGTACAGAATGCCGCCGAAATCGGAAAGGCATTCATACGACAATAACTTTTAAATGAGCCCAATACTAGTTAACAAATGCCATGATAGATAGGCTTGAGAAAGAAGTCGATATGCTGGAGCGCCATCTGCAGGTATTGCAAATGGTGATCGAAAACGAGCCCATTGGGATTGTGAAAATGTCAAACGAAACTGGATACCCTCATCACAAGGTTCGCTACTCGCTTCGTGTTCTCGAAGAAGAGAACCTTATCGAGCCATCGAGCCAAGGTGCCATCACCACTGAAGATACTCATGATTTCGTTGAGGAACTCGACGGCAAAATCGACCATATCGTCGAGAAGCTTGACGGCATGAAAATCGAGAGCGCTCCAGAAGCTGAAAACTAGACCAAGACAGCGATATCGTACCGTTTCTCGGTCAGTTGGCCGTCAAGAGCGTTTGCTTTGTTCTACCGACAATTCTACAACTCGGGCACAAGCAGCGTGAAGTTTTCGTTGCGCGCCTCGACGAGACAGAGGTGATAGCCGTTCTTTCTAGAGATATTGACGAAGCTCTTGCGTTTGCTCCGGCTGAGAAGCCCACTTTTTGTCGCTTCGTCGGCTGTTTCCAGCGCTGGCGGCTCGAAGAAACTGCGCGTGACCAAGAACGCACCGGCGAAGGCATCACTCGATTGGCCGACGCGCTTGGCCGAGCGTACGAGGTTTTCCATCATTGACTCCGTCGCACCTTTCCGGGCGTCGTTCAGGTTTGCAACGATAAGCGGCTCGCCCATCCGGTTGCGCAGGACGATGTCGAACGATTCCTGTGACCGCGTCTCTTGTCCGTCTTCACTGTATACCACGTCGACGGTCCCTTTCAGGTCGGCCCAGTCGATAACCGGCAACGAATCGTAGAGGTCCTTGAGTGGTTTCTCATGCCCGGTCTCGCGGATCTCGAACAAGAGGTTGCCCACAACCCAGTTGACAAAGCGATATTCGAGCGTGGATTCAAGGAACGTGTCGTATACCTCGCCGCCGACCGAGACAGCGTCTGCATCGAACTGCGTGTTTTGCTCAAGTCGCAGATTCCCGAGTACATCCTCACGGCGGTTGCTCCCGTTGTGCGCTTTCTCAAGGGTAGCGTCACCTTTCGACGCGTACCGCGGGAAGATATCTGTCCCTGAGAGGGCCTCACCTGCTGTCATCCGTCGCTCAGCGTCGGTGGCTGCTCCAAGCTCTGTTTCTAGCCGTTCGAGGTCCGCTTCTAGCTCTTCAACTTCGGCCGCCAGCTCGTCACGCTCTGTGCGGGCCGATTCGAGCTGAGATTTTACATCTTCGTACTCCGTCGTCTTCTGGTCGAGTGCTGACTCCAGACGGTCGATTTCCTCGTCACGCTCTTCGATTTCTGCCTCAAGCTCGGACACTCGCTCGGTATCAACTGACGGTTCGTCTGTTGTCTTCTGTTGGGACTTGTCTGGCGTGTTCTCTGGTTGCTCTCTTGTTTGGGTTGTCTCCGACTGTGTCGTCTGGGTGGGCTCTACTGTTTGTGTTGCCTGTGGTGACCCCACTGGCTGGGCTGACTGGACTGATTGCTTTTCGTGTGTTGTGCCTGTTCCCGACGACTGCTGTTCTTGTGTGTCCACAAACGAGTCCGCCGGACTGCTGGTACCACTGTTTTCGGGTTCCTCTGTTTTGCTCGGATCTAAGGATGGAATTGCCTGAGTTTCGAGGTCAACGTCTGCATCTGCCGTTCCAGTTGAGCGGCCACTTTGTGCTGACGATCTCTGAGAGGTGCCATGAAGGCTCTCTGCCGACTGCTCTTTTTGTTGCCTGCTGGCTCCGCGTTGATCTGTCGACCGCTCGACACTCTCACTGTCGCCCGCTGTCGGCTGTGACTGGCTCGCTACTTGTGCTCCCTGAACCGTTGAGTTGGCCGTGTTGTTCGCGGCAACCTCTGTTTGGGCTGACTCGTCTTCTTTCTCAGTACGACCTGACTCGGTATCTGCCTCTGTCTGCAGTTGCTCGGCCGCCGCAGTGTCGTCGTGTTGTTGGTTGCTGTTTGCTTCGCGTGACCGGTCTCCAGTAGTCGGTTCGTCCGTTGTCTCTTCGTCGTCTTGCTTTTGATCTGTCTCGCTGGTCGCGTCCGTTTCATCTGTCTCTTTAGTAGCTGTGGCCTCCTCATTGGTCGTCGCTCCCTCCACAGCCGCGGTTTCTGTTACTTCGTCCTCATCGTCGGTCTGTTCGGTCTCTGCGCCAGCATCAGCCGACTCATCGTGAACCGGTTCTACGTCCGGAAGCTCGATGACAGAGAGCTCGGCCGGGCGAACCTGATATATCCCAACCTCGTCGTTTGCTGTCTCAAAAGCTTCGTCGCCGTGGATAAGCCGACTCGACTCACCGATGAAGCCGACGCTCATCGATTGACCGGCGTGATATACTTGATAATAGTCACCGCTCAACACGTTATCCGAGAGTTCGACGAAGCCAGTAAAGCCGCCGTCGCTAAGTGTCGAATCGACCTCGGCAATCGACGTTTTTTCGCTGTAGTACTCCGCGCGCACGTCGTCGTTGGCCTCCTGCATCTCAGCGAGTAATGGGAGGGCTGGAGAGGGCGCTTCGTAAGCGGTGCCCGACTCTGTGAACTCTTCAATGCTACCGTGACGAACCCCGACAACGGTACCTTTGGTCATGTAGAGTTCTGCACCGCCGGCTCGGACGACACCGGAGAATTCTTCATCTGCGAACTTGTGAAGCGTGCGGTGGCCGTCAGTAAAGGGCCGCTCGCTCCACTCGTCAACGCGGTCGACCACGCGTGTGCTCATTGTCTTTCACAAGCCCCAAGCGGACTATATACTTTGCGGCCACAGAACGAATTCGAATCCGAGACGGAGTTATCGATTACGCGACGTTGAGTGTTTCTTGATAGGAGCCATATTGGTCCTCGAAGACGCCCATAACCTCACCCATCGTTGCGTACACCTTCACAGCGTCAATAATTGGACCGACGACGTTATCGCCGTTTTGAATCGCTTCATCGAGCGTGTCGAGTGCCGCCTCGACCGCTGCCTCGTCTCGTTCCTCTTTGACCGTCGAGAGCCGCTCTTTTTGACGGTTTTCGGTCTCTTCGTCGACATGCAATAGCTCCGGCTCGGTATCCTCCTCGATTTCGTACTTGTTGACGCCGACGACTGTTTCTTCACCGCGCTCGACGCGTTGCTGGTATTCGTAGGCTGACTCCTGAATCTCTCGCTGGAAGTACCCATCCTGAATCCCCTTTAAGACGCCATCTTTCATCGACCCGTCGCCCATCTCTTTTATCTCCGTGATGTACTCCATGGCCTCTTCTTCGACCTCGTTGGTGAGCGACTCGACGGCAAAGGAGCCGCCCATCGGGTCGATGATGTCGGCCGCACCTGACTCCTCGGCGATAATCTGTTGAGTGCGCAACGCCACGCGGACCGCTTCTTCGCTTGGCAGTGCCAGCGCTTCGTCGTAGCTGTTTGTATGCAGGCTCTGTGTCCCACCGAGGACAGCGGCCAGCGCCTGAATTGTCACCCGCGAGATGTTGTTGAGTGGCTGCTGTGCAGTCAGTGACTGGCCTGCGGTCTGGGTGTGGAACTTGAGTTGGCGAGCCTTGTCGGTCTCGGCATCGTACCACTCGTCCATGACCCGCGACCAGATGCGGCGGGAGGCACGGAACTTGGCAATCTCCTCGAAAAAGGAGTTGTGTGAGTTGAAGAAAAACGACAGCGTGGGGCCGAACTCGTCAACAGCCATACCGCGGTCGAGACAGTCTTCGACGTAGGCCATCCCGTCGGCCAGCGTAAACGCAAGCTCCTCAACTGCGGTTGAGCCGGCTTCCCGGATATGGTACCCCGAGATGGAAACCGGCTTGAATTTTGGTGTGTTTTCGACGGAGAACTCGATAATATCGGTGACGACGCGCAGCGACGGCTCCGGCGGAATGACCCACTCTTTTTGTGCAATAAATTCCTTGAGCATGTCGTTTTGAAGGGTCCCACGAATCTCCTCGCGCGGAACGCCCTGCTTGTCCGCCATCGCAATATACATCGCGTAGATAACTGCTGCACTCGGGTTGATAGTAAAGGAAGTCGAGACTTCAGCAAGGTCGATACCATCGAACAGAATTTCCATGTCTCGCAGCGTGTCGACGGCCACACCCTCCTTGCCGACTTCGCCGCGACTCATCTTGTGGTCGGAATCGATACCCATCAGGGTTGGCATGTCGAAGGCCGTCGAGAGTCCGGTCTGGCCCTCGTCGATAAGGTAATGAAAGCGCTCGTTCGTCTCCTCAGCGGTCCCGAAGCCGGCAAACTGGCGCATTGTCCACGACCGGCCACGGTGCATCGTAGGGTAGACACCGCGCGTATACGGCGGCTCACCGGGAAACCCTAACTCCTCGTCGAACTCCATGTCCGCGGTGTCTTCAGGCGTGTAGAGTCGGTCTACTTCGAGATTGGAGACTGTCGCGAACCGGTCCTGACGTTCCCCGTAGGCGTCGAGCACCGGGTCAAGCCGCTCGTCTTCCCAGTCAGCGGCTGACTCGCGGATTGTGTCGAGTTCATCCTCGTCGAACATACGCTACTGTATGTAGGGGTCCCGCATGAAAATTCCGATGAAACATATGCTTCCTTACTCTTGTAAGCGCTGTGTCGTCTCGATAAGCGGGTGATGGGCGTAATCGACTGCTTCGATATCTGAGATTTCTTCAAGATTCTCTTTTTTTGCGGTTTTGGCCATGCCAATATCGACTGCCTCCTCGATGACGATGACGTAGGCGTCCATTGCTTCGATATCGAGATCAGTCGCAGCTTTCACGCGGTGGTGGCCGTCCGCAAGCAGGCAGTCATCGGGGGTCTCGACGACGACCAATGGCTCTGCTAGCCCCCGCTGGAGTTCGTACTTTCGACCTTTGAGTTCGTCCGCGTACACTTTCCCCTGTGTTGGCGTGATTTTCTCTAGTTCGATATCGCGGCGCTCTTCGCGAGCGCCGACCTCGTGGATGTTTTCGAGTGTCCGCATCAGCTTGTCGACTTTACCCGGTGTCGCTCGCTCGATTTGACTCCGAATCACGTCTGCATTCGAGATGATACCAACGAGGTTGCCGGCATCGTCAACCACAGGCAAACGCTGGATACCGGACCGAAGAATGACTCGCGCGGCGTCGTCGAGTTTCATCTCCGGGTGTGCGACCAGCAGCTCCCGCGTCATAATCTTAAAAATCGGCTCAGTATCTCCTTCGAGTAGCAGGTCCCGAGCGGCAACAAACCCCTCAACGTGTCGTCCGTCACAGACAGGGAACCCGCTGTGACCGTCACTTTCGGCGATACGTTGGGAAACCTCACCGACGGTCGCGTCTGGGGAGACCGTCGCTACGTCCCGCGTCATGTAGTCCTCTACCCTGGGCTTTCGGTCCGCTGTCATTACCCGCATCGAAGGGTGGTACTGGCAAAAACCTCTCGTCTGTCTATTCACACACCGCTGTGGTTCGATTTGGCCGGTCAACACGGGCGGCTATGTCTCTTCTTCTCGACTTGTGTTGTTGTCTTCTCCAGAGTTTGATAGCCTGTCAAGTGAGACGTTTTCTGTTGTTGTTCTCTCTTTGCGGACGAGATACTGTTCGCTGTCGAACTCTTCGAACACTGCCGTTGTCTGAAGCGTTGTCGTTGCCTTGACTGCATCGAGAAACCGGTCTTCGATAACGTGTTTGACAACCTCCAGAAGGGATTGCTCGCGTTCTTCGACTGCATCGAGGATACCAAGATCAATTTGTGCGCCGGCCATATCGACGTGCCCGCCTGCACTCCCAATTTGATCGAACGCTTCTCGCACCGTCTCTCCGATATCGACATCGACCCCACGAGAGCGAGCGGAAACGTAGATTGTCCCGTCTTTGACGCCATAGACCATCGTTGTGGTGATGTTATCGAGGGTTAACAGACGGTCGGCGGCCTGTGCGAGTGCATCTCGTTCGTGTAACTCACCGACGCCACTCATCAACAGTTCTCCTTCGATGTGCCGATGCCGGATTGCGCTGGCGATGGTTTCGAGGGTTGTCGACGTGAACGATGGCGATTCGATCCGTTCGAGCACCCCGAGGTCAGCATCTGATGTCAGCGCCGCTGCTGCCTCGAAGTCGACGGCTGATGCCTCCCGAGTAAACGCTTGTGTGTCGACGTGAATGCCAAAGAGAAGCGCCGTCGCGACGGTTTCGTCGAGTGCGACCCCGAAGCGGTCGAGATAGTCGACGAGTAGTGTACTCGTCGCTCCGACGGCGCTTCGAAGGTCGACGAACCGCGCGTCAACAGGAGCACGCGGTGGGTGGTGGTCGATGACAACGTCGACGGTGCTGTCGACCGGTATCTGATTGTTGACGCCCGGGCGCGAGTGGTCAACTAGTGCCAGCCCATCGAATGCCTCAAACGTTTCCTCGGGGGCTAGCTGTCGCAAGTCGAGGTCGAGCACGTTGACGAACGCTCTATTCTCTTGGTGGGTAATCTCGCCGTGATAACACACTTGGGCGTCACAGCCCGCAGCCGACGCGAGGCGAGCGAGCGCAGTCCCACTGGCAATGGCGTCGGGGTCCGGGTTGTTATGAGCCACAATTGCCAACTGGTCGATATCCCGGAGAACCCGCGAAAGTTGTTGCATCTGCTGGCCCGCGTCGCCGACCCGCTCAAGGATATGCGCTGCCGTCTCACGATACGGATTGGCGATGCGGTCTGTAAGGGTCTCCAACTCTTCGCATTGGGGGGCTTCTTTGCCGACGTAGGCGAGAAGGTACGCTTCCGGGAAGGCTTCCCGTGCGGCGCGAGTCGTGGCGAGTACGTGTTTTGTTGTCTCTTCGAACACAACCACAAACTCGGCAGCAAGCTCATCGAGGGCGTCCGGATTCGATGGGTCTTTTTCTTCGACTGCTGTCCCCTCGTTTTGTAGCGTCGTTGCCAGTGCCCCGTCGTCGGTGACGACGCGAACCGAACCGGACTGGTCTCGGAGCGACCCGACGATGGTCTGTACAAGTTTCCCGCTTCCCAGAACCAGTCGGTCTACCATATTCGCCATTCGGGGACACGCCTTCTAAAAACACGTGTTTCAGTACACACACAATTGGAGTCTGCCGAACTGATAATCACTACTAGATAACAGTTGCTTAGCGTCGAACGACACGATTCTCACGCTTGGGTGTGTTGCTGTCGTCGAGTCACAGTGATAACAGCGTGGAACCTCGCCAGTCTGGGTGCGTTACTTCAACCGCTCTTGGAGGAAGGAAGGATGTGCCGCGTTGACGCCGTCTAAGCCCATGATCTCCTCGTTGATGATTTTGCCGAGCGCGTCGCCGTCGGGGGCGCGGGTTTCGGCCATCAACGTATGGTCGCCACTAGAGGTGTACAGCTCTTCAATGGAGTCGAACTGTTTGAGCTCGCGGGTCACGTCGACGTAGCTCTCGCTTTCGACATCGACGCCCACAATTGCGATGGACTGCCCTGAGAGCTTTTTGGGGTCTACATCGGCGGAGTACCCCACGATAACACCCTCGTCTTCGAGCTTTTTGATATACTTGCGGACAGTTGGTTTTGAGACGTCTGCTCGCTCTGCTATCTCCGCATACGACGCCTTTGCGTCTTCCTCCAACACGGATAAGATTCGCTCTTCGGTCGCCTCGACGCTCATATATGGTTATCTTTACGCTAAAGGAAAAAATACCTTCCGAACTGGAAAAGTATTCTCGGCTTACGTGTCAGAGCCGCTAAAACGGCCCGAAGCGGCCGTTTGAGTTATTTGTGACGCTCGATAAGGTGGTCTGCGACGCGCTCGAATCCGTCGTCATCGTCGTAATACCGTTCGGCGAGTGGGTCTTCGGGCATCTCGCCGGTCGAGCGCTTTTCTTGTCCGTACGATGGCCGGTTCTCCTCGCGGAAGAATCGCCCAGTCAGGACCTCGCCCTCGTAGAGTTTCGTCTCGGCTTCGTACATCATGTCGGCGGCCTCGCGGCGGTCAGTCTTGTCGAAGTCGTACTCCTCTTGGACATCAGTGTACGGAACATACTCTTTTGCGTCCTTGTTCCAGGTTGGACACTGTGTAAGGAAGTCGATGTGCGCAAACCCGTCGTGCTCGATTGCCTCTGCGATAATCTGCTGGGCCTGCCGCGGGTTCGTCGCGGCTGTCCGGGCAATATAGGATGCGCCCGAGGCCAACGACAGCGTTAGTGGCCGAACGGGGTCTTTTGCGCTTCCCGACGGCTGGGTCTTCGATTTGTGACCCTTCGGACTCGTCGGCGAGGTCTGACCCTTTGTTAGCCCGAAGATTTCGTTGTTGAACACGATATAGGTCATATCGTGGTTCTCGCGGGCCGTGTGCATGAAGTGATTTGCACCGATACCGTAGCCGTCGCCGTCACCGCCGGCCGCGACAACTTCGAGGCCGGGGTTGGCAAGCTTGGATGCACGGGCAATCGGCAGGGCACGCCCGTGAATGGAGTGATAACCGTAACTCTCGAAGTAACTGGACAGCTTGCCCGAACAGCCGATGCCTGTCACGAGCATGACTTCTTCAGGCGAGCGGCCCAGCTCGGGCATCGCTCCTTTCAGCGCTTTCAGTACGGCGAAGTCACCACAGCCAGGACACCATGTCGGCTGTGGTTCGACGCCGGGTGTGAAATCTTCTTTGTCCGATTCGTGTTCCTCGTGGATAGCGGAGAATGCTGTCATCGTGGGTCACCTTGTGTGGTTGCGGTCATGTCAGTCACCCGCCGCAGGGCGGAGTTCCATGTTGCCGCCGGGGAGGTCGGTCTCCTCGACGGTAGCCTCGAAGCCCTCGACGATTTCGCTGGGCTCGAACGGTTCGCCGTCGTATTTCAGAAGGCTGGTCATTTTCGGCCCGAACCGTCCAAGCTCCTTTTGGGTGAGCCCACGGAACTGGGCGGTCGCGTTCATCTCGACGACAAGGCATTCTTCGACGCTTTCGAGGAACGCAGTCACCTCGCTCTCGGGATAGGGCATCATGTCGCTGACGCCCAGTGCCTTGACTGAACTGCCCCGAGCGTTAAGCCGGTCGACTGCCTCGAAGACGGTATCCTGCTGACTCCCCCAGACGAGAATGCCGTAGTCGGCATCGGCGGGACCGTGGAACGCTTGGTTCGAATCGTCGCCCGCGTTTAGGTCCTCACGGATAGACGTGAGTTTCTCCATCCGGCGATCCATCTGGTGTTTGCGGTTATCGGGGTCTTCGCTGATATGGCCGACCTCCTGTGACTCGTTACCGGTCGCAAGGAAGCGACCGCCTTCCTGTCCGGGTACTGACCGCGGGACAACGCCATCCTCACCGTCGTGTGAGTAGCGCTTGAACTTCCCTGCGGCGTCGTGAGCTGCTTCGGACAGTTCGTCTTCAGTGAGGACCGCACCCGGGTCCGAGTCGGGTTCACGGTCGAAGAACTCGGCAGGCACACTTCGCATCTCGCCGCCGAGTTTCTGATCGTAGAGCACAATCGCTGGGATATGATAATCGTACGCGTACTCGAAGGCCTTCCGGGTCTGCTCGTAGGCTTCCTGTGGGTTGCCCGGCGCGAACACGACACGACACGAATCTCCCTGACTCGTGTAGAGGACGTGCTCTAGGTCTGCCTGCTCTGGCTTGGTCGGCATCCCTGTCGAAGGTCCGGCCCGCATCGCCTCAATCAGCACGACTGGTGTCTCTGTCATCTCGGCGAGACCGAGCGGCTCGGACATGAGTGCGAACCCGCCGCCAGACGAGCCAGACATTGCTTTGACACCAGTGTGTGAGGCACCGATTGCCAGTGATGCCGCCGCAATCTCGTCTTCGACCTGCTCGGCGATACCGCCAAAGTGGGGCAGGTTCTGTGACATAATTGTGAACACGTCGGTCCACGGGGTCATCGGGTAACCCGAGATGAACCGACAGCCCGAATCTAGTGCCGCGTAGGCAATCCCGTCGCTCCCGGTGACGAGTGCCTGCTCACTGTCGTGGTCTCCTTTTGGCACTTCGAGGTCGTGGGTGTGGTCGAATTCGGCGGCCTGCTCGTAGGCCGCATTCAGCGTCTCGATGTTCGCTTCGGCGATGTCGCCGCCCATTACCTCCTGCATCAACTCCTCGAAATAGCTTGTGTCGACGCCAAGCAGTGCCGCACTGACACCCACACCAGCTGTGTTCCGCATGACTTCGCGCCCGTGCTCACGGGCGAGTCCGCGCAGGTCAACTGGGTAGACGTGCCAGTTGTTCTCCTCAGCTCGCTCGTAGAGATTGATCTCTTCGACAGCCTCGTCGTCGATGAGACCGCTGTCATAGACGATAACGCCGCCTTCGTTGAGGTCATCGAAATGCTCGTAGAGCGGTTTTAGCTCCTCTTCGCCGTAGTAAGCCTCGTCGTCCGGGTTCCGGGCGAAACTGTCACCCAGCGAGAGGAGGAAGTCGAACCCGTCGCCGCGCGACCGAACATCGTCAGGCTGTGCGCGTACCTCGACATACGTGTGGCCGCCGCGAATCCGCGATGGGTAGTGTCTGTGCGTAAACACATCTAGGCCGGCACGCATCAGTGCCTTAGCGAAATTCTGACTCGTCGAGTCGATACCGTCGCCCGACCCGCCAGCGATTCGCCACTTGAGTTCGCTCCCTGTCATCGATACCACCTCGACTCGGGTGTGGCTCCCATAGTTAGAAGAACGAACTTCACCACTAAATACTTGTCACACTATAACAACCCACATGATTTATCACTAGCAATTTCAAAAATCCGTCGGTTCTCAGCTTAGACAGCGTTTCGCGTGTCTTTAGACTTCTATCTCTTGCATCAAACTGACAAGTTCCTGTAGCTCAGGGAATGTGTAGACGGTGACATTGATATCTTCTTCGAGTGCCTGCACCCGCGAGTCGAACATGAGTGCCATCTCGTCTTCACGGTCGCCGACGAGGTCGTTGACCATACTGCTCCCGGGACCGAATGTGAACGTCGGCGTCGACATATCAATTGTCGTATTTAACACGTTTGCCCAGCCGTCGATGAACCCGCTGGTCATGATGTTGCCAATCTCTTGAACAGCCGACCGCTCCATGTCTGTGAACCCATCTTCGGACTCCTCTGCACCCGCCATGTCACCCATCATCCCGTGAGCAAGCTTCTTGGCGTCCGGTGCGTTGAACAGGAAGAGGATATGTCCGTACGGTCGTTCAACCATTTCGATGCTGATACCAATCTGTTTTTGGTCACCGACGTGGGCACGGATATCCGGGATATCGATGAAATTAATCTTTGTAATCTCCATCTCGGTTTCCATTCCCGTCATCTGGCTCAGGTGGTCTGCAACCGTATTACCCCCCTCTTTTGCCATCTTATTAAACAGCCCAAGTTTTCGGATGTCGATCATCAACGAACTCATGGATACACGTTACTCCTGTATTTAGGCCGCGCATATATAATACGTGCCCCTGTCAGGCCAAGGAAGCCAACAGCCAGTAGCCAAGCAAGCCAATCCCCGGGCCAACCATTGCGAGCCCGCCGACCGCCCATACCAGTGGCCCCTTGGCAAGACGCCAGGCGGTCCCACGCTCGGATGTATCCGAGATAATCAGAATGTCCGATGGCCCTCGCGTTAGTATCGCATCAACGAGAGTGGCTCCCCATTCGCCCGGGGGCGCACGCTCAACGTCACCGTACACGTAGACGGACTCATTGATATCGAGACGGCGCTCAATGAAGCGCTGGTCGTTGCCAACGTTAAGCTCTGTCACAACGATATCAACCGTTTCGTCGTGTTGTGGTTCGACTTCGTCGGTTTGCCGGATATACTGGGCTATCGTCTCAGGCGGTTCCTCACCCCCTGGAACTTTCACTTCCTGCTGTGCAAACTTGAGCGTAGCCCCCGCTGGGTCAACTCTCACACTTCCGGTTCTGTCCTCGACGAGAAACGGAGCTGCTGTGGCACCCTCATCTAGTGTCTTCCAGTAGTTACTCTTGCCATTAGAGCGGAGTTCTTGAGCTTTGTACTCGCAAGCGAGACAGTCGACATCCGAAAACGGCGCAGTAACTCGTTTCTCTTCTTCAGTCGGGGCCGTTGTCCCCTCAACCTCCGCTGGCCCGTCGTGATAGACCAGGTCTTTGACTGGAATTGGGTCGTTCGTGAGGATGTGGTAGACCGGACGCAGCTCCCTCATACCGTATCCCAGTACGATACCACCGACGAGAGTGAGAACGATTCCGTACCCCGCCGCGGTTGTCGGGTCCATACGTGTCGACAGACACAGACGAGAATAAATACTGTTGGTATTCCTTGGGCGGTGTTTGCTCACCGGCAGCCGATATCCAAGTTAGCCTCCAAGTTCAGATCGAGCACCTCGGAACGTAAGCCCGTGATAAAAGAGACTCACTCGCTGGCACAACCCTCCTGACCAAAGTGTCCCGTTCTCCACCGTGTGTTGTGATTGCTAGGGGTATTTTAACAGTAAACAGTTGACACGGAATGAGTGTACTTTTAGTTGTGGACACCGAGTGCCCTGGTATGGGTGCACATGGAGCGCACAACAGTGAGCAAAGTGAATCTCGTGTTCCAGATGCTGTTCCGTTCGAACTTACGGGCTATACGCGAGTGAGTTGGGAACTCGGCACGCGCGTCGTCGACAATGACAACGAAACCGTTTTTCATAGTAGCTGGTCACACACGAGCAGTAGCTGGGACCTCGACATCTACGAGGCGACGAGCAACACGGTGCTTCTCTGCCTCCGTACGCCTGTGGAACGAGAACGATACTACAGCACGACACAAATTGAGTGTGAATCCGCCCTCTCTAGTCTTGTGTCGAATCCGTACTGGCAACAGGCGGACTGACACGGACCGTTATGATGTTGTCACCCCAACCCGCTATCTCCATAGCTCACTAATTGTGCTCACGGGACCTCACACCAAGGCAACCCTCTCGACTGTAGCCGCTCTTTGACTAGCTCTCAGTTGTGCACGAAAGCATTCTTGAGCGTCCGCGGCGCATACTGTCACATGACCACGAAAACGATCGAAATTGGCGAATTTACACTCAAACGGGTTCAAGAGTACGTCTGGGAGATGCCACAGGAGGGAGATATGCGCGTCCCGGCACGTGTCCTCGCAAGCGAGGAACTCCTTTCAGAAATCAAAGAGGACAAAACGCTCACACAGCTCCACAACACTACACAGCTCCCGGGAATTCAGGAGTATGCTCTCTGCATGCCCGACGGCCACCAGGGGTACGGGTTCCCTGTTGGTGGTGTCGCTGGTATCGACGCCGAAGACGGGTGTATCAGCCCCGGTGCGGTCGGATATGACATCAACTGTGGCGTGAGAATGGTGAAAACCAATCTACGGTACGAAGACATCCAGGGCACCGAAGAAGACCTGGTAAACGCGCTCTTTGCAAACGTACCGACCGGTCTGGGGGGTGGTGGGGTCGTCAACAACGCACCTGTCGAAGAGATTCTCGAACGCGGTGTCGAGTGGGCCGTCGAGGAAGGGTACGGCGTCGAAACAGACCTCGCTCACTGCGAAGACGAAGGGTTCCGAGCTGAGGCTGACGCCACCGCAGTCTCACAGAAGGCCAAAGATCGCGGGCGCAACCAAGCAGGGAGCCTCGGCAGCGGCAACCACTTTCTCGAAGTCCAGCGCGTCACTGACATTTATGACGACAACGTTGCCGCCGAGTTCGGCCTCTCAAAAGACCAGATTGTCGTCCTCATCCACTGTGGCTCACGGGGTCTTGGCCATCAAGTCTGTACAGACTATCTGCGCGACATCGAACAGACTCACGAGGGGCTACTCAATCAGCTCCCAGACAAAGAACTCGCTGCCGCACCCGCCGGCTCACGGCTCGCCGAGGAGTATTACCGCGCGATGTGTGGGGCAATCAACTTTGCGTGGACGAACCGCCAGCTTATCACCCACCAGACCAGGCAGGTGTTCGAGCGGGTCTTTGACCGTTCCTGGCAGGAAATGGAGATGGAGCTGCTGTACGATGTCTCCCACAATATCGCAAAGAAAGAACTCCACACCATCGACGGGGAACAAAAAGAGCTGTTTGTCCACCGCAAAGGGGCGACGCGCGCATTCCCAGCCGGACGTCCCGAACTACCGCCAGCCTACCGTGACGTGGGCCAGCCGGTCATCATCCCCGGAAGCATGGGCGCTGGAAGCTATATTCTCCGTGGCGGCGAGCAATCGCTCGATGAGACGTTTGGCTCGACTGCCCACGGTGCTGGTCGGCTGATGTCCCGTACGCAGGCGAAAAGCGAATACTGGGGCGAAGACGTGATGGATGATTTACGCGAGCAAAACCAGATATACGTCAAAGCTGAAAGCGGTGCGACCGTCGCTGAGGAGGCTCCGGGCGTCTACAAAGATATCGACGACGTAGTCACAGTCTCTGATACGCTCGGTATCGGTGACAAGGTTGCCCGAACTTATCCCGTCTGTAACATCAAAGGATAGCGACGTATCAGTCAGGACTCGGGCACCTCAACCGGGCCGTCTTCTTCGCCCTCGCCTCCACTCTCGCCTCCGCCGGGTTTGTTCCACGTCCCGAGTACAACTGGCTCGGCACTGTCCTCACCGTCTCCGCTACCCTCACCGTCACTTGGGGGGGTGTAAGTAATTTCGATGAAGTCCTGTGCGCCGACTTTAGAGCCATATGCGTTCTCCTTACTCAGGCGGGTCGGAAGATTGCTCGGTGAGACCATCTCACCGGGCTCTATTTCTTCGATTTCTGCCCACGTCACCTCATTTTCGGGTCCAGTAATCGTGATACTTCCGGCACGTAGCTCTTTCCCACCGTCGTAGAAGATAAGAAGCTGTTGGAGGTCCTTGCTGTGGTCAAACGTAAACTCCGCATTATAGGGGTTTGACCCGGGGCCGTCGTCCGATATCAATGTGACCGTCATCCCGACTGACGCCGTTGCGACGACGGTTATCACCACGAGCGCGAGTACACCTGCGCCCTCGGAGACACCCCGGTTGTCCGTCGAGAATGACATACATATTGCTACTACTCGGCGAACAGATAAATGTGGCTCGGCTGGGTTGTTCTTAGAGGAGGAAGAATAATGCGTAGGGGACGAGGAAGATGAGCGTAGTCATAACAGACAAAATGAGCAGATAGCCGGCTATTGTTCCCACCGCAGTTGCAAACGATGGATGGTCAAGCTGTGCTGGAAGGTTCATACCCACGGTTCCGGGCGGAGCCAAAAAACAGTATCGCTGGGAGTACACTCGGTCAGGTAGTCTCGAATCGGTCGAGCGTCTCAGATAGCTGTGTGGCTTGCTCGGCAAGGTCAGAGACGCTCTCGGAAACTTCACTCATCGATGCGGACTGTTCCTCTGCGGTCGCCGCGGTACTTTCTGCCTGTGTCGTCGTGCTGTTTGCAATCGAAGCGACCTCGTTGACCATCGCCACGACTCGTTCGGTCGTCGTTGCCTGCTGGTCTGTCGCTGCTGAAATTTCCTGAATCCCGTTGTTGGTCTCGGTGGCATAGTTAGCAACCTCCGAGAATGCCTCTGCAGCGTCCTCAACCGACTGCGTGTGCTCGTCGACGTTCTGGCTCGCTGCCTGAACGGCTTGTGCCGACTCTTGTGTCTGTCCCCGGATTGCTTCGAGGCGGTTCTCGACTTCGTCCGCGGCCGCCTTAGCATCCTCTGAGAGCACCTTGACTTCGTTTGCGACCACCGCAAAGCCATCACCACTGTTCCCTGTGCCGCCGCCAGCTCTGGCTGCCTCGATGTTTGCGTTCAGTGCGAGGATGCTCGTCTGGTCGGCAATGTCGGCCATCCTGGCAATCAGGTCGTCGACTTGTTGGACCTGCTCTTCGAGCTGTTCTATCTCCTCAACTGCTCGCTTCGATTCGGTCTGGACGGTATTCATCCCATTGATTGCGGCCTGAGCGGCCTCACGACCGTCGCGACCTGTTTGGGCAGTTTGCTCGGCGACTGATGCGACCTCGTTTGAGGACGCCGCAATTTCCTCGACGGTCGCGGACAAATCGTTCATCTCGTTTGTCACTTGTTGGAGGGCGTCGTTTTGCTCCATGGCCCCGTTTGATATCTCCTGAACCGCTTGACTCACATCCTCGCTGGCGATACGAATCTCCTCGCTCGAGGTGGTGACGCCTTCGCTCGCCGTTTCCACCTCATCTGCGAAGGTCGTTATCTCATCGATGGTTGTCTCGAACTCGTCGAGCATCGCGTTGAAATCGGTTGCAATCGCTGCCATCGCCTCGTTGTCCTTGTCAGTATTCATCCGGACTGTGAGGTCACCGTTTGCGGCTTGCCGCATCACGTTGCTGTACCTGTCTGCCGAGGACTCGATTTGGTCGTTAATTGTCTCTGCCTCCTCGCGGGCAGTAGCGGCCTCTTCGCGGGCATCTTCGGCTTGTTCTTTTGCACTTGTTGCTTCTGATAGGGCGTCTTCAGCTTCCGTAATCCGGCTCTGGAGCGAGTCACGCATGCTGGCGAACCCGTCGTAGAGTTCGCCAATTTCGTCGGTCCGGCTCGTTTCGAGGTCAACCGATAGGTTGCCTTTCTCCATTTCCTTTGCACGGTCGTTAAGCTCTGTAATTGAGGTGGCAATAGACCGACCGCCGACGACGCCGACGACAACTAGCACTCCAAAAGCCAGCACGAGCATGATAATGAAACTCTGGATGACACTGTCTCTGAGCGCAAACGCTTCGCTTTCTGGACTGCTCGTGACAACCGTTAGCTCTGTCTCACCGAGCGTGTTGCTTGCATGTATTTCTCCACCCATCTGTGTGACTGTGACGTTCGAATCCGAGTCGGCAGGTGTGCTGTCCGTGACGACTGATGGGTTGACACTTTCTTCTCCGAAGATAACATCGCCATCTTGGTTTGCAATGATGGTGTTTGACCCTTCGATAGTTTGTCTAAACTTTGGGCCGCCGTCGGCGGGCACCTCTCCGACAAGAAGATGTGTATTGTTAAGGAGTCGCTGTCGTCCAAAGCCAACAACAGTCTCCCCTGTCGGCGACGTATACTGGTATGGTGTGGTAAACTCGCGTGACTCACTAACAAGAGATTCGTTGATTCGGTCGAACATATTCTCGCCGACTGCCTCCTCAGCAGAACTTGCAAGAACGTCACCACTTTCGGTATCGACAAGATGTAGCTGCTCGAAGCTATCGAGATTGTCGCGTCCCCGTACCAGTAGGTCACTTTGTACCCGTTCGTTATTGATATCTAATCCTTCATCGCCCGCGATAGACTGCAAATCATCAAAGCGGTTACCCTCCCAGGCCGTGTAGATATCCGAATGCAGACCGGCGGTTTCCTCGACCTGTGTTGTCACTTGTGTATCGAGTTCGCTCTCAATTCCACTCTCGAAATATACGGCGATTCCGCCGATAAGAAGGACGATAAGAAGAATACCGACAATGAACTTCACCAACAAATTGTCTGTTATCACAGCCGGAACAACACTTTTCGCTCCGTCCAACCGTTGCGTGATACTATCGGTTGTCTTCTCGTCAGTTTGCCCCTTGGCCGATTCACTCTGGGTCATGTGTTGTATGATATTTACCCCCAAACTTTAATTTGGGCGTACTATATTCATAATCGATATTTCCAGCGAACAATTGAGGTCGTTCTCGGCCGTTTCACCGCGCTGGATGTGGCTGAGCGGACCATCCGAAAACAAATACCCGTAAAAAAGCTGGGACAAACCCAGACGACTGTGTTATTCTTCGTCCGGTGAGCGTGAGGTTGGACTCTGAGCGCCGCCGGTCGGCCCAACCGAGAAGACAAACTCGTGTTCGGCTTCGGTTTCGAAGCGCCCAAGGATGTCTCGGAGTGGCTGTGCGTACTGCTGGAGGTCGTTTGCCCGTTTGGAGACTTCGTTAAGCTCTGCGGCCTGTTCCTCAGCAGCACCGGCGACATCTTCAGCTTCGGCCATCGTCTCCTCACTCAACTCCGCAATCTCGTTGATATTGCTCGCCATCGTTTGGAGATTTGCGAGTGGCTCTTGGATGTCGACACCTTCGACGGTTGCCATAGATTCGAGTTCTGTCGTCACCTTATCCATTGTTTCCGAGACTGCCTGCAGACGTTCTTTTTGATTGTAGGCATCGTCGGAGATCTTCTGAATCGAGTCCGCCACCTGTTCGCTGGCGTCGCGCACAGTCTGGGCACTTTGCTCGACTTCAGCGCCAGCCTCCTCAACCTCATTGACGTAGCTTTTGAGTTGGCCTGTTGTCTTCTCTAACTCCTCAATCATGTCGTTGAACTCCGTTGCGATGGTATCCATCGACTCCTCTTCGCCGTCGGGAGTCATCCGCTGGGTCATATCACCCATTCCCACCTGTCGCATAATTTCGGAATACTCCTCAGTGCGCTCTTGGAGGTACGACGCTAGCTCTTCGGCTTCTGCCCGTGCGACCTCTGCTTCTTTTCGGGCCGTTTCGGCCTCGTCACGTGCGTCTTCTGTTTCGCTGATGCGTTCTTGGAGTGAGTCACGCATGCTAGCGAACCCGGCGTAGAGTTCGCCGATTTCGTCTCTCCGACTTGTTTCAAGATCGACAGACAAATCTCCTTCTCCCATCTCTTTTGCACGGTCGTTGAGTTTCGTAATTGAGCTAGCGATTGAGCGGCCACCGATGACGGTACTGATAATCAAGACGCCAAACACTAACACAAGCATGATGACGAAACTCCGGAGAACACTATCCCTGAGTGCGAACGCTTCACTCTCTGGACTGCTCGTGACGACGGTAAGCCCGCGCTCGCCAAACGTCGTACTTGCATGAATTTCGCCATCGTTCCGTGTGACGGTGATGCTTAATCCTTCCCCGACGACTGCCGGGTCGACGCCACTCTCTCCGAAGACAACATCACCCTCTTGGTTTGCAATAACGGTGTTTGATCCCTCGATAGTCTGTCTGAAGTTGGGGCCGCCCGTAGCCGGCACTTCGCCGAGTAGCACGTGCGTATCGTCAAGAAGTCGCTGTCGTCCGAAGCCGACGACAGTCTCTCCTGTTAGCGATGTGTACTGATACGGTGTGGTAAACGCGCCTGATTCGCCGATGAAACTCTCGTCAACCATCTCGAACATATTCTCACCGACTGCTTCCTCGGCAGAACTTGCAATCACCTCGCCACTCTCGGTATCGACAAGATGCAACTGTTGGAAACTATCCAGGTTATTTCGAGCCCGTGTGAGTCGGTCGCTCCGAGGGCGTTCGGCGCTCTGGTCGAGCACCTCCTCACCTGCAATTGATCTCAGCTCGTCGAATCGATTGCCTTCCCAAGCTGTATAAATATCCGAGTGCAGGCCGGCGGTCTCTTCGACCTGTGTCTTGACCTGTGAATCGAGCTCGTCAGCAATCCCACTCTGGAAGTAGAACGCAATACCCCCTGCCAAAAGCACGATGAGTAAGATCCCGACAACCAGCTTTACTATGAGATTACTAGCTACTACAGATGGAACAATTCTCCGCGCCCCAGATTGAGACATATTAGCATCCGCGCTTGCCTCTGGACTTTCTGGGTCCGTTGCTGCACTTTCACCCATGATATGCTCTGTTTTCTGGATGTCACTTTAATCTATGTACTTCTTCGAAAACTGTCACACTATTATTTAGGATAATATGTGTGAACATGAGACATGATATACTCACTCAACAACGTGAACTATTTACAGGATGAACATGATTTAGCAAACAGCATGGCAAGCTCTCAGTGGCTTCCAGGGGAATCTGAGAACCCAGTGATAAATGCAATCCGCGGGCGGGTCTTACTACTACTCGCTCTCGGTGTGTTCGTAACGTTAATCATCGACCTTATTGCCGGCTTGGCGGGGGTCGAACTGCTTGAAGTCGGTGGTCGAACACTCGGCGGCGATATTGCACTGGACACACTCATAGATCGGCTGCGGACCGGGTTGATTGTCGGTCTGATCTTTGGTCTCGCAGGTATCGGTCTTTCAATGACGTATAGCATACTCAACTTCGCGAACTTTTCACACGGTGACCTATTCACCACAGGGGCATTCACCGGGTGGGGCGTTGCACTGTTAATCGCTGGTTGGGGGGCTGGCGACGCAGGCTACCTGTTGCTGGCACGCTCGGGAACAGGACCGAATCCAAACGAGATAGGGGCATCAATCGTGGCATCACCGCTGGCAATCCTCATTGGTGTCGTCGTTTCGGCAGTCGTGACGGTCGCTGTCGCGTTGCTTGCCGACCGCTTCGTTTATCGACCGATGCGGGACCGTGAGGGAATCTCACTGCTTATTGCCTCTATCGGTGTCGCGCTTGCACTCCGTTCTTTCATCCAGTTCGTATATGGTCCACAGACACGTGGTGTGACCGCAATCGAGGGTGTTCAAGAAAAGAACTTCCTTGGGACTGGCATGTCGGTTGACCTCCACCAGCTCACGCTGTTGGTCGTTTCGCTGGCACTGATGATTGGGATGCACCTGTTGCTCCAACGAACGAAACTAGGGAAAGCAATGCGCGCGATGGCCGACAACAAAGACCTTGCACTGGTCACCGGTATCCCGACAGAGCGGATCGTCCGTGCAACGTGGATTCTCGGTGCCGGTCTCGCTGGCGTCGCCGGCTTCCTGTACGTCCTTGAGCGTGGAACGATGAACTTCAACGTCGGTTGGTTCCTCCTGCTTTTCATCTTCGCGGGAGTCATTCTCGGTGGTATCGGGTCGATTTACGGGGCAATTGCTGGCGGACTCGTCATCGGTATGGTTCAGGAGGTCTCATTGATCTGGATCTCTTCGGACTTTAACGCTGCTGCCGCGTTCGCCATCATGATTCTCGTTCTACTGTACCGTCCAGAGGGTATCTTCGGGGGGGTGACAACTGCATGACAGCCAGTGAAACCGGCTCGGCAACCGCGCGTGCACGGATTTCTGGCTGGGTCAAAAAAACAGACCGTCGTTTCATCGCGTCAACGGTAGCATTTGTTTACGGACTGTTCGCGATACTGATTGTGCTTGAACAGGGGCTTGGGTTGGGGACCGTCAACTCGATTTTCGGTGCTTGGCGGACCATCACGTTCCTCTTTGCCGCGTACGCGCTAATCACGCTGGCGCTGAACCTCCACTGGGGGTACACCGGCATGTTCAACATCGGTATTGCTGGATTCATGGCTGTTGGCATCTACACGATGGGGATGTTGAGCACATCTCCGGATGCTCTTTCCGGACAGGGACTTGGGTTGCCACTCCCTATTGGCATTCTCGGGGGAATGATTGCTGCGGCACTTGTCGGGCTACTTGCCGCGATTCCTGCACTCCGGGTGAGCTCGGACTACTTTGCGATTGTCACGCTCGGTCTTTCCGAGATTATCCGGCTCGCTGCAGGCTCCCGGACGCTCTCGAAATGGACGACCAACACGTTCGGGTTCGGTACCGGCGGCGGCAGTGGCATGGACTTGCCCGGACGACCAACGGATTCCATCCTTGATACCTCAATTGGCGAATCATTCGCCGAGTTGTTCGTCATCGATCCCGGTAGAATCGACTTGTTACTGTTTGAAATCGGCGGCGAAGAAGTAACACTGGTCAGCTCGTCGATACTCAGCGACTTTCTTTGGTCGTTGATCATGCTGCTGGTTATGGCAGGGGTGTACTGGCTGGTTCGGCGCATCGGTTACTCGCCGTTTGGACGAGTACTCAAGGCAATCCGTGAAGATGAACTCGTCGCCCAGTCGCTTGGCAAGGACACCCGGCGGTTCAAAATCAAGGTGTTCATGGTTGGCTGTGCGTTGATGGGCCTTGCCGGCATTCTCTGGCAGGGGAGCCAAGGGTTTGCGAATCCAAACTCTTTCCGGCCGGTCATCACGTTCTACGCGTTTATCGCACTGATTATCGGTGGGTCGGGATCAAACACTGGCAGCGTCGTCGGCTCGCTTCTGTTCGTGGGGCTGCTGTTTGAAGGGCCACGCCAAGTTGGTGCGATTATCAGCGCACGGTTCAACCTTGGTAATGCGCCCGGTACCTTCGACGGGGCCATCGCGCCACTGGCAGACTTCTCGTTCCAGCCGTTCCTCGCGTACGCCATTGATAACATCGCACCACTCCAGTTCGTGTTGCTCGGAGTTGTGTTGATTGTCATCATTCAGAAACGGCCAAACGGCATGTTCGGTGACCGGACCGAAACCGCCGCTGCAGTCAACCTCGGCAAACAGGAGGGCAACGATGAGTGAAACTGTAGAAACAACGACAGATACGGAGACAACCACCGTCGATCAGGATGCACCGCTTCGGGTGGAGAACCTCGAAAAACGTTTCGGCGGTATCGTCGCGGTCGACGACACAAGCTTCGACGTACAACGTGGGACGATTACCGGACTTATCGGGCCAAACGGTGCCGGCAAGTCGACGACGTTCAACTGTATCACCGGTGCACTCAATCCGACAGGTGGAGAGGTTTACTTCCAGGGCGAGAAGGTTACCGGAATGCGGCCCGAACAGATTGCGAACCGCGGCATGGTCCGAACGTTCCAGATTGCGCGTGCGTTATCGGAGATGACCGTGCTTGAGAATTTGATGCTCGCACCGAAAGCACAGAGCGGCGAGACACTGTGGCGCTCTGTTATGCCGGGTGCACGAAGTGGTGTCGTCGAGCAAGAATACGAGGTGCGCGAGCGTGTCTGGGAGACACTCGAATTCTTCGAAATTGACCATCTCGCTTACGAGGAGGCTGGAAACCTGTCTGGCGGGCAACAAAAACTCCTTGAGATGTCACGAGCGATGATGACCGAGCCAGAGATGCTGTTGCTCGACGAGCCGATGGCCGGTGTCAACCCGACGCTGGAAGAAAAACTTCTCGACCGGATTCATTCTCTCCGTGAAGATGGCTATACGTTCTTGCTGGTCGAGCATGACATGGACATCATTATGGAGAACTGTGAGCGAGTGCTCGTCATGCACCAAGGGAAGTTACTCGCTGATGGTGACCCAGAAGATATCAGATCGAACGATCAGGTTATTGAAGCGTACCTGGGTGAAGATATATGAGCGAACAGGATACCACCGAGTCACCGACTGAAGCGGCGTCGACAATCGAAGATACAAACGAGACGGCCACAACCGACACTGGTGAAGACGTATCAGCAAAGACGGACCCAATTGCGGCCGCGCCCGAGGAGTCGATTCTCGAAGTACGAGATCTTGATGCGGGGTACGGCGACCTCCAGATTCTCGAAGACGTTGATCTCAATGTCGGCGGCGGTGAGTACGTCACAATTGTCGGACCCAACGGGGCGGGCAAGTCGACGGTAATGAAATCTGTGTTCGGCCTCACGACGTACATGGGCGGCACGGTCATCTTCGACGGCGAAGATATTCATGGACTTCGGCCCGAAGACATTATCTACAAGGGCATCAGTTACGTCCCACAGAATGATAACGTCTTTCCGAACCTCTCGGTTCAAGAGAACCTTGAGATGGGTGCGTACATCCTTGACGAGGTTCCCCCAGAGCGGCTTCAGGATGTCTATGACCGGTTCCCAATTCTCGAAGACCGAAAATCACAGAACGCAGGTTCGATGTCCGGCGGGCAGCGACAGATGGTTGCGATGGGCCGGGCTCTTATGCTTGACCCCGACCTGCTGTTGCTTGACGAGCCTTCTGCCGGGCTCGCCCCGGACCTTGTCGACGAGATGTTTGACCGCATCGACCGCATCAACGACGACGGGACAGCGATACTGATGGTCGAGCAAAACGCCAAGGAGGCGTTACGACGGTGTGACCGAGGGTACGTGCTCGCACAGGGACAAAACGGCTACGTCGATACCGGTGACCGACTTCTCGCCGACGAAGAAGTCCGCCAGCAGTTCCTCGGCGGATAACCGGATCGTACGCCCCCTCAACTCTTTTATCAACACGTAGACGCGAACACGCCTGCAGGCGAACGAACCAGACGGAGTAACACAACTGTGAAACCAAAACCAAGCTAGCTTTGCCACTGTGAGTCACTCCAGCGCGAAAAAAAGCGAGTCGTTAGTAGTGCTTAGCTGAAGTCGATTGTCCGCTGCACTTGGGCCTCTCCCTCCATATACCGGAGGACATCGTAGGAGACTGCCTGCATGTCACCGGTATCGTTGAAGTCGACTGCCGATGAGGCACCGGTGTACTGTATCTCGTCGCCGGCGGCAGCCATCTCGAGTCCCTCGGCGAGGTTGCTCGCAGTGACTTCCGTTCCCGGTGGGTTAGCAACATTGCGCATGTTGTCCCGGATTGCAGTGCCATCGTTCTCGCCGGCACGTGCATTCGCGAGGACAACACACGCGGCGGCGTCGTAGGCGTGAGCGTTGAAGACGCCGGGCTCACGTCCCCACTCCTCTTGGTACAGTTCGGCAAATCGGTCTGCACCGGGACCACCGGCTGCCGGTGCGGTTCCCCAGACGTTGTTCATCGAGTTACCGACTTCACCGGGAAGCGTATCGTCGATAAGTCCGTCAGGGACGATAATCGGGAAGTCCTCGCTGTAGCTGTTGTAGTAGTCACGGAACAGCTGGATACCCGACTGCGGGAAGCCGACAATCCACAAGAAGTCAGGGTCGGCACTCATCGCGGTATTGAGCTGTGATGAGTACGAGGGCTGCTCAGGCTCGAAGGACACCTGTTCGAGCACCTCGCCACCTTGCTCGTTTTCGAAGGCATCGACAAAGGCGCTTTCGAGGGCCTGCCCGTAATTGTCATTAAGGAACATCGTCGAAACCGTACTGGCGTCGAACTCCTCAACTGCAACCTGTGCGATGACCGGTCCCTGCAGTGCATCCGACGGTGCCGTTCTGAAGATGTAATCATTGTCGTCGAGCTGGCTCACTGACGGTGCCGTTGAGGACGGCGAGATACCGACAACCTCGTTCGGAATGAACGATTGGCGTGTCACCTGCAGGTTGACGTTCGATGATGCCGAGCCGACCACTGCCGGATAGCCCCCATCGACCAGCGAATTGGCCTCGCTGATACCTGCTTGTGGGTCAGTCTGCGTGTCGGCGGATTTGACATCAAATGTGAACTCTGTCTGCCCCTCCAGTTGGCGGCCCACGAGTCTGGCACCGTCGCCGATAGGTCCACCAAGTGAGCCGAGGTCACCAGTTTCCGGCATCAACACACCGTACCTAATCTCACGACCGCCACCACCATCACCGCCATCACTGCCGCCATCACTGCCACCATCACTGCCACCATCACTGCCACCATCACTGCCACCATCACTGCCGCCATCACTGTCTCCATCACCGCCGTCACTGTCTCCATCACCGCCATCATCGCCATCGCCACCGGAACAGCCAGCAAGTGCTGCAGTGGCCCCTGATGCCCCGAGAAGTTTGAGAAGTTTGCGTCTATCTATTTTGTCACTCATGGTGTGTTGATACATACCGAGCGCATAGTATAAATAACCTACCACTTCCGGCAATAAACCACGTCTATCTATCGGCCCAATGCGTAAGTACAAAACAGTACAGTGGCGCTATCCAGAGAGCCACCTCAAATCCTGTAACAGATATCATGAAGGAGCTGACATAGCCAACTGTCCTGCGGAGAAATATCCCATATCGACGATTACAGCCGCTATAGCAAGCAATACCGACAGCAGTTTGTCGGCGCAGTAACCACACGAAAGAAGAGAGTGTCAGATATCCCGTGACTGCGTTATCGACCGCCTTCCATTCCTTCTTTGAACCCCTGTGCACTCCGGCGAAGCAACAAAAACACGAAGAAAATAAATCCCAAAATAAGTGCCAGGACCGAAACGACAATAGCTGTGTTCATATATGGACATTTACTGGCACGTCAATAGAGTTTTCGACCGCTTACTCTCGCTCGTTTATATACAAGCAGCTAGCCGGCGTCCGTCTGATCTGATGAGCAGCCACAGGGCGGGTTGAACGCCCGATAGGTCGCCCCGAAGACACCGACTCGTGTCGGTTGTTCACTCGCTGACCTGAAAACCACACCCCTTTTCGGCGTTGCCACCATCGTGAGCGTATGAACGTCCGGGAAGGCGCAGTTGATCTCGTCGTCCCCGAACAGGGTGAAGGTGCCGGCGACGAGGTATTTTTCAATCCGGTTCAGGAACTCAACCGGGATCTCACTGTCGCCGTTATGCGTGCATATCGTGACCGTGAACCGCGTGTAGAGACATACCTCGATGCAATGACCGCAAGTGGCGTCCGTGGTGTCCGTGCCGCTGCTGATGGCTGGGATGTAACCTGCTGTGATGTCGATGCTGACGCCATCGACCTTTGTCAGGAAAATCTCACTCGCAACGACCTCGATGGCGACGTTCGCCAGCGGGATGTCAATGCTTTGTTACACGACGACTACTTCGATGTTGTGGACCTCGACCCGTTCGGGACGCCAATTCCGTTCGCTGACGCCGCGTTTCAGGGTACGCGGAATCTCCTATGTGTCACCGCGACGGACACCGCTCCGCTGTGTGGGGCACATTTTGAGAGCGGCGTCCGGAGCTACAGTACCATTCCGCGTAACACCGAGTACCACGCCGAGATGGGCGTCCGTGTGTTGCTGTCGGCACTCATTAGGACCGGGGCGCGTTACGATATCGCCCCGCGACCGCTCGTGACTCACGCGACGAATCACTACGTCCGTACCTATCTCGAACTCGACCGTGGCGCGACCGTCGCAAACAAGGCTGTCGACGAGTTGGGGTATATTTATCACTGTGAGCACTGCCTGTACCGCGAGAATGAAGCCGGGCTCATTGCCGACGCACCATCGTCGTGTCCGAACTGCGACCACGGAATCGAGACGGCAGGACCAGTCTTCCTCGGCTCAACCTGTAACCCCGAGTTTGTGTCCACAGTAGCTGACTCTGTGACTGAAGAGATGGGGACAGCCGACAAGGCAACCGACTTGCTGGAGACGCTGGGTGCTGAACTGTCGGTGCCAACACACTACGACCAACACCGGCTCTGTAAACGGTGGACTCGGTCGGCACCAGCGATGGACGACTTCCTCGACAAACTCAGCGAAGCCGGCCACGATGTTTCCCGAACACACTACGGTGGGACGACATTCAAGACGACCGCAACCGTCGACGAGATACGCGCGGCGACCGCCGAGTAACCATCCCACCAGTCCCAGTCAGACTCTCTTTAGTGTCCGACGCAGGCCGACTACGAGCGTGTAGGCGATGGCATAGACAGGCGTCAGAAAGTAGTTCAACATTGCGACAAAGCCAGAAACACCGCCCAATGTCTGTAACTCGACTGCTGTGGCAGTGGGAAATGCAACGAGAAAGACAGTCGTGAGTGCGCCGGCAACCCAGAAATCGGACGCGTACTGGCCAAGGTTGTAGCTGGCGACTGTCGGGACAGCAGACAGACTGTCACGAACGATAAACAGGGCTATGCTGGCAACACCAAAACTGACAGTCAACAGGAGTGACGCGCCGATACCGACAAGACTTGGCGCGATGAGGAACGCACTGGTCACCAGTAGGACGGCGGTTATCCGTCGTATTGCTACTCGATGCCGGTCCATATACGTTCGTACTCGTGGAGTGTTTAAGCACTTTTGTCTGGACTCTCAGTACCGGACCAAGCGTGGACAGAAGACCGGCAACTACAACAGGTATCGCGTTAACAGCTTACACAACGAGCGACTATGGGTGAAGCTGATGGGCCGACAGACGATGACATGACAAAGAGGGATAGCAACCGGCAGCCGGCAGAGAGCGATGAACCAACGAGTCAAGCACAGCGCGAACGCCAGAGAGTCACGCGTGAGGAGCTACGTGACATGGAGCAGCGACTCGACGACTTCGAGTCAGATATCAATGAGCGAACGGTCCACCGTGATGAGCTTGAACACGACCTCAAGCAGTATATTCGGACCCGCCTTCGACGCGGCCACGCCACTGGCTGGGGGCCATATCTTGTCTTGCTTTATGGAACTGTAATGACTGTTAGTGCGTTCTATTTCCTTGCCGGTGGCTGGGCAATTCTCGCGATGTTCGTCATCTGGCTGTCGACGCTTGGCTTGTATACGCTAATGGTGTTGGTTGGCGTGACAGTAAAGGCAGTCCACACACCGGGACGAATACTGGATAAGGTACGGAGTCTTCGATAAACGAAAGACGCAGTTAGAACGTTTCGAGATACCGGTCGATTTCCCACTGCGAGACGTCGACGAGGTAATCCTGGAACTCCTGACGTTTCGCTTCGACGAACTTCTCGGAAGTGTGTGGGCCAAGCGCGTCCATGACAACTTCGTCAGCTTCGAGCGCGTCGACGGCTTCGCCGAGGTTCGCAGGAAGGGTTTCGATGCCATACTCCTCGCGTTTTTCCTCGTCGAACTCGTAGATGTTTTCGCGGACTGGGTCGGGACAGTCGAGATCGTTCTCGATGCCGTCGAGACCCGCCTGAATCATCGCTGCTAGCGCGAGGTATGGGTTGCCCGACGGGTCCGGCGAACGGAGTTCGATGCGTGAGGCGGCTGGGACACGCGCCGCAGGCTTCCGAACCAGTGCCGAGCGGTTGACATCACTCCAAGCGATGTAGACGGGAGCTTCGTATCCGGGAACAAGGCGTTTATACGAATTTACCGTTGGGTTACAGACCGCCGTGAGCGCCGGCGCGTGTTCGAGGATGCCTGCAAGGAACTTCTTTGCAATCGCGCTGAGATTGAACTCGTCGTCGTCATCGTGGAACACGTTTTCACCGTCCTCGGTGAAAAGCGAGAGGTGAGTATGCATCCCGGAGCCGTTGATGCGCGGAATCGGCTTTGGCATGAACGTTGCGTGCAGGTCGTGTTGAGCCGCAAGCGCACGGACAGCGACACGGAACGTAGCAATGTTGTCAGCCGTTGTCAGCGCGTCTTCGTACTTGAAGTCAATCTCGTGTTGGCCTTCAGCAACCTCGTGGTGGCTCGCTTCAACCTCGAATCCCATCTCGTCAAGCCCGTAGACGATGTCGCTCCGGACGTCCTGAGCGAGGTCTTTGGGGGCCATATCGAAGTAACCTCCCCTGTCGTGGGTTTCGGTTGTTGCGGTACCGTCTTCATCTTCCTGGAAAAGGAAGAACTCCGGCTCTGGACCCGCGTTAATTTTATAGCCCATCTCGTGAGCACGGTCAATAGCGTTTTTCAAGACCCGCCGTGGGTCCCCCGAGAATGGCTCTCCCGATGTTGTATCGATTACGTCACAGATGAGCCGCGCGCTCGTGACACGACCGTTGTTCCGCCATGGAAGGACCGCAAACGTACTTGGGTCCGGTTCGAGGCGCATGTCTGACTCCTGAATCCGGACGAAGCCGTCGATGGACGAGCCATCGAAGTAGATTCCCTCGGCGAACGCTTTCTCGGCCTGATCGGCCGGAACCGAGACGTTCTTGACTGTCCCCAGAATGTCGGTGAACTGCAACCGCAGGAAATCTACGTCCTCTTCGTCGATGCGGTCGAGTACCGTCTCCGCCTCCCTTGATAGGTTTTCGCTTGTCATCTTTCAACACGTGTTTCAGCGTGCTACTACTACAAAAACCCTCTCATCTTTAGCAATCCTTGCATGAATCCGTGAGAACTGTATATTCGTAAAATTCTAATGGGTAGCGTTCGTTTTTCTGGTTGATGACGTACGAAAATTTAGACGAGAAATTGGTGAATGAGCTTCTTGGTGATGGACGAGCAAGTCTCCGAAGCCTCGCTGAAGACCTTGACGTGTCAGTCACGACCATTTCGAACCACTTATCGGAACTTGAAGACGAGGGAATCATCCAAGGGTACACGCCGAAAATTGATTATGACGCGGTCGGATACGATGTAACTGCCATCCTCCAACTAAAGGTTGAGGGAAGCTCTCTTGTTGAAGTAACCGAAACCCTCAGTGAGCACCACCAGATGGTCAGCGTCTACGAGACAACCGGTGACCACGATATCATTGCTATTGGAAAGTTCCGTAACACAGACGATATGAACGAGACAATCAAGAACCTGCTTACAGACCCCGAAATTAAAGGGTCCAATACTAGTGTTGTTCTTAACCCCGCCAAGGAACACGAACAGTTCGAACTCGATATCGCCTAAGCCAGTCTCGTTTTTGACGACACTCAACTGCCAACAGCGATAGCTTTCGCTCACAGCAACTCAAAACAGCGTCCAACGCGGACGAAACGAGAACGGAAAAGATTCGGATTTCGTGTCAGCAATCGAGACGATAGTCAGGTGGCAAGTGGGTCGTCGCCGAATTTACATCATGCCGCCCATGCCGCCACCCATACCGCCCATGCCGCCACCCATGCCGCCGCCCATGCCGCCTGGGCCGCCTGCGGGCTCGTCATCATCGTCGTCGCCCTGGCCACCCTTGAGGTCACCAGCAGCGATGACGTCGTCGATGCGCAGCAGCATAACGGCAGCTTCTGTCGCGGACTCGATAGCCTGCGTTTTGACGCGCAGCGGTTCGACTGCCACGTCGCTCATGTCGTCAACGGATCCGCTATCAGCGTCAAGTCCGTAGGACGTGTTGTCGCTGTCGTGCTCGCTACGGAGCTCGACGAGCGAGTCGATCGGGTCAAGCCCGGCGTTCTCTGCGAGCGTGCGCGGGATGACGTCGATTGCGTCGGCGAAGGCTTCGATAGCGAGTTGCTCACGGCCGCCAACACTGTCAGCGAAGTCACGCAGCTGGAGCGAGAGCTCTGTTTCCGGTGCACCGGCACCGGGGACGACTTTGCCGTCTTCAAGCGTCGCGGCGACAACGCCCAGAGAGTCTTCGATTGCGCGCTCGACTTCGTCGACAACGTGGTCGGTACCGCCACGAAGGATGAGCGAGACAGCACGAGCGTCGTCGACATCTTCGACGAAAATCTTCTCGTCGCCGGCGAGTTCCTTTTCGGTGACCGAGCCAGCAAAGCCAAGGTCGTCCTCGCTGATATCTTCGATGTTCGAAATAGCACGCGCACCCGTCGAGCGAGCAAGCGCCTGCATGTCAGATTTCTTCGCGCGTCGGGCTGCGAGAATGCCTTCTTCGGCGAGGTAGTGCTGTGCCATGTCGTCAATACCTTTCTGGCAGAAGACGACATCAGCACCGGAGTCGACGATGTTGTCGACGAGGTTGCGGAGCTGCTCTTCTTCCTGGTCGAGGAACTCCTGAAGCTGGTCGGGGTCAGAAACGTTGACTTCGGTGTCGAGTTCGGTTTCGGGGACTTCGATAGCGGTGTCCAGCAGCGCGATGTCTGCGTCTTCCTTGAATTTAGGCATGTTCTCGTGAACACGGTCTTTGCCCACGATAACGCCCTCGACGAGACTGGACTCGTCGATTGAGGAGCCGACAACCGTCTCGATCTGAACGTTGTCGGTGTCGATTCCTTCATCGTCGGCGACTGACTGGACCGAGCGCACGACAAGCTCGCCGAGCTGTTCTTTGGCGCTCTCGGCACCCTTGCCAGTCATGGCGGTGCGAGCAACGCTTTCGAGGATCTCAGTATCGTCTTCGTCAACCTCGATAGCGATCTCTTCGACGATGTTCTTGGCTTCCTCAGCTGCCTGACGGTATCCCTGTGCGAGGATAGTTGCGTGGATATCCTGGTCCAGCAGGTCTTCTGCCTTCGAGAGAAGTTCACCGGCGATGACGACTGCAGTAGTCGTCCCGTCGCCAACTTCGTCTTCTTGAGTCTGGGCAACCTCGACCACCATGTTTGCGGCCGGGTGCTCGATGTCCATCTCGTCAAGAATAGTGACGCCGTCGTTCGTGACAACAACGCTGCCCGTCGAACCGACGAGCATCTTGTCCATCCCTTTCGGGCCGAGTGTTGTACGTACAGCCTCTGCAACGGCCGTCCCGGCCGTGATGTTCATCGACTGTGCATCTTTTCCAGACGTTCGCTGACTCTCCTCCGAGAGAACGATAAGGGGCTGGTTACCCATCTGCTGAGACATAGTCACTCGAAGATTGAATGTGATTCTATATAAAGGTTTCTATTGCGGTAGTAGTGAGATGCGTGTAAGCGATGCCTGCTTGTGGTATTAGATAACATACAGCTGGTGTTTAAGTGTCTCTATTAGCTCCGGATGGGCCCATTTTTGTGTTATACCATCTTCCGATAGCTGGATGGTTGTCCGTGATATGTAAATAGGCTACTGTAATAGTTTCCTCCATGGGGTGGACGGTGTCGGTTGTATCGGTTGTCGTGTTCATGAGCGCACTTCTCTGTGCTGGCATCACTGTCTTTGCGCTCCGAAATCGTCCGGATCCGATGGCGTGGCCTCTCGCAGTACTGACATTTATGGGGTTCCTGTGGGCCACTCCACATGCGATCAGTTTTGGGGTCTCTGGCCTCGAACAGGTGGTGTTCTGGAACAAGCTCGTCTACCCGAGTGCATCACTTGTCCCGGTTGCGTATTTGGTCTTCGCGCTTCGGTATGCAGGCTATGAACGGTGGCTCTCTTGGCAGTTGTACGCTGTCCTCTGTGTCGTGCCGTTTATCTCCGCAGTTACCGCGTGGGTAGACCCAGCCCCCGGTCTCTTCTATCAGTCTGTCGATGTTCAGTACGTTGGTAACGCAGCAACGATCTCGTTTTCTCGGGGACCGGTATTCTTGCTGAATATGCTCTTTTCGTACCTCCTCATTGGACTCACATGGCTGATTTTCATCGGCGTCATCCTGCGTGATGGCCCAATGCACAGACGCCAGGCCGCTCTGATGCTCAGTGGCGGCATTGTGCCAACTCTGTTTAATTTCCTGTTCAACCTCGGCATCGGCCCATTTCCGTCGATTGACCTGACCTCATCTTCGCTTGCAATCTCGGGAGCTGCGTTCGCTGTGGCACTATTCCGGTATAATTTGCTTGGCTTGACGCCCGCAGCGTATCGGAGTGTCCCGGACCTGTTCGCGGATGGGGTACTGGTCTTTGATGAGAACGAGCATCTGATCGAGGCAAACGACCACGCTTCGGACGTTCTCGGGACACCGTTATCGATAGGAACCCACGTTACGGAGCTGTTTAATGCACCGTTCGACGAACTTGATGGGACGGTTCTGACGGCAGATAAAAACTCCCAGCGTATGTACACCGTTCGGTACTCACCGCTTTGCAACAAGCGAGATGAGCGGGTTGGCCACGCGCTGGCGCTACGTGAGGTGACCGCTCTCAAGGAACACCAGCAACGGTTGAGCGTCACAAACCGCGTCTTACGCCACAACCTTCGGAACGAAATCAATATAATTCTTGGCGAAGCTGACGTGCTGGAAGCGAAAGTAAACAACCAGACGGACCGGGAATCACTCCAGCGAATTCTTTCGGCTGCGACTCGCCTAAACGACGTTGGTCAAAAGGCACGTCACATCCAGACATCCCTGACTCTCGGCGCAGATGATCGCCGTGCTATCGATGTAGTCGACATTACTGACGATGTCATCGAACAGTACCGGACGTTGTACCCCGATGCCGAGATACGGCAAGAGGGACCGTCGACTGCGATGGTCTTCGTTGCTGGTGGCGACCCGTTGAAGACAATAGTTCGGAACATTGTCGAGAACGCGCTTGAACACAACGACAGTGATAACCCGACTGTTGTCGTGACCGTCGCCATCGACGCTGAGATAGTCACTGTGCGTGTGAGTGATGACGGGCCTGGCATCCCGCCTGAAGAGCATGAAATACTGGGTAAACCGTCGGAAACCCCACTCCAGCACGGAAGCAGTTTAGGACTGTGGCTCACATACTGGCTTGTCTCTGCGACAGATGGCACAATCGAGTTCGAACACAACGAACCACGAGGCACTGTCGTTACGCTCCAGTTTCCGGCCGCCGATGAAACAGAGCAAGACGATACCGTACCGAACGCTCAAATCAACTAAACGATAGTTTCGGTATCATAAGAGCCGAGTCGCCGGACCCAGCCGGCATCTGCCAACTCCTCAATCTCCCGAAGCGCTTCGACTGTTCGGTCTTCATAGAGTCCAGCCGCGATATCTACGTGGAAGACATAGTCGCCGAGTCGCTCGCCACTGGGTCGAGACTCGACCCGGGTAAGGTTGATATCCTGCTCGGCGAGCGGGTTGAGCAACTCAAGCAAAAGGCCCGGATAATCGCGGTTCGGGTAGACGATGAGCGATGTCTTGCTCCCGGCCTTAGCTAAGTCGGCCCGCGGTGCAACGACGAGAAAGCGCGTGGCGTTCGAGGAGCGGTCCTGAATATCTTCGGCGAGTGTCTGTAACGGTTCCTTGGCGTTGTCTGGGTGCCCAATTGCGGCAACCGATGGGTCTTCGTGTGCGCGCTCGACGCCCCGCGCGGTGCTGGTAACGGCTTCGAGTTCAGCCTCCGGATAGTTCTCTTCGAGCACGGATCGACACTGCGCAAGCGCCTGCGCGTGGCTGGCGATAATCTCGAACTCCTCGTTCTGTGCGAGTAACGCGTGGCGTATCGGCGTCACAACTTCTCGGATGACCGCAATTTCGTGTTCAGTGAAGGCGTCGAGTGTCTCAGTCACTGGTCCCTCGATGCTGTTTTCGACCGGAACGACTCCGCGGGCTGTCTTCTCTTGTGCGACCGTCTCGACGATACCGGTCACAGATTCGGTAAACTGGATTGCGTCCTCGTCGGAAACGGCACGCGCCGCCCTGTGAGAATATGTCCCTGCCGGCCCCAGCGTGAGTGTTTCCATACCGCCGTGTTCTGGTGGCGACGACAAAAGGCTCGTGGTGGCTCGATACGATTTTCAGGTTATTGATTGAACAGCTGAGCTTCACAGTCTCGTGGATCGAACAGTACCTCGACGGATTCAGTCAGAAGTTGCGTTAGTCACTCCCGAAAAATTACGTCGCTGCCCGGACTCGAACTTGCCGAGACGTTCCGGGGTGCTCACGTCGTTGCGATCTTGGGACCTATTTGCCCGAATCTCGCCGGATTGGGCTATTACTGCTCGATGAGAGTAGTTCTACACACATCTTCGTTGGAAGCAAAAAGCGCCACCGCCAGGATTCGAACCTGGGACAACCACGTTAACAGCGTGGTGCTCTACCAACTGAGCTACGGCGGCTTACTCTTCGGTAGTCGCATGAGTAAAATAGGCGTTTCGCTTTGAGGACGCATCGACACGCTTTCACGTACTTGTGGGCAACGCCACTGTATGAGCGACGAGGACACCGATTTCGACGCTGTCGTCGCCAGTGTCGCCGACAAAGTCGTGCCAGACGAGAATGAACGCGCCGCCCTCGACGTTGCCGTCGAGAGGCTCACCGAACGGACTATCGAAGCACTGTCTACTCTTCCAGTTGACGCTGAAGTAATGCAGGCCGGCTCGACTGCTCGCGGAACCTGGCTCGCCGGCGGGCGGGATATCGATTTGTTCGTCTGTTTTTCTCCGACGCTCGATTCAGACGAGTTGGAGAAATATGGTCTCGAGATTGGCCACGCTGTCCTCCCCGAGGGCCGCGAGGAGTTCGCGGAACATCCGTACGTTGTCGGTGAATTCGAGGGGTTTGCTGTCGACCTTGTCCCGTGCTACGCTGTCGAGGAGGCAGCCGACATTCAGTCGTCAGTCGACCGAACCCCGTTTCACACGCGGTACCTGCGTGAACGAATGACGCCTGAACTCGCCAGAGATGTCCGGATTTGCAAACAGTTCATGCGTGGAAGTGGCGTCTATGGCAGTGACCTGAAAACTGAGGGTTTTTCGGGCTATCTGACGGAACTGCTCGTCCTCGAATACGACGGCTTTCGACCGCTTGTCGAGGCCGCTGCCGACTGGTCACCGCCGATTGCGTTCGACCCTGAAAACCACGGTGGTGAAACAGTTGCTGCTGCTGGCGACCAGTTTGACGACCCGGTTGTCGTCATCGACCCGACTGACCCCGACCGGAACGTCGCGGCCGTCCTTTCTCGGGCCAATGTCGCCCGATTTCAGCATTTTGCACGCGAAGTTGTCGATACCCCTCACGAGAGCCTGTTTTTTCCACGAAAGCGCGAGCAACTTTCGACAACCGAGATTCGCGCGGAGTTTGACGCCCGCGGGACAACGGCACTGGCATTGCGGTTTGAGCGGCCCGATATTGTCGATGACCAGTTGTGGCCCCAGCTAGAGCGGTCCCGTGAGGGGATTGCGGACGAACTCGACCGTTGTGGTTTCGACGTGTTTCGGACTGCCGCGTTCGCTGCCGAGCAAGACCTGCTTTTGTTGTTTGAATTAGCTGTCGCCGAACGGCCACAGGTTGAACGCCACACTGGACCGCCGGTTCAGGTCCGGAAACACGCCCAACGGTTCCACGACGCCTATGCCGACGGTGATGCGTCCGGGCCGTTTATCGAGGATGACCGGTACGTCGTCGAGCGCGAGCGCTCAGTCACGAGTGCGCGGTCGTTCCTCGAAAGCGATGCGCTCTTCGATGTTTCTCTTGGCGTTCATATCGACGACGCGATGGCGGATGAGTACGAGCTGCTTGATAGCGACGAGATGGCGACACTCACCGACCAGTTTGGACAGGCGTTGACCCGCTATCTCTCTCCGACTGTCCGCCAGTGGTAGCTAAAATGGCTCGGCGTTCTGGCGGACGATGAGATAGCCCGCGACAGTGACGACGTTCATTGCTGGTAGTATCGACAGAAATGCCCAAAACAGTGGACTCCCTCCCCAGTTTGTTGTCGTTCGCAGGTCCAAGGCGTCGAGATAGACCGAGAGAGGCAACACGACGACGGTTGCGAGCAGCCAGACCACGATGAATGACTGGGTAAACAGGGTATTCCCAGCCTGCATCATCCCCCCGACGAAGATGAGCAGGCTCGGGAACACTCCAGCGATGATACCCCAGTACGCCCGCGCGTCACCGCGTGGCTCTTCGGTGGGGAGGACCGGCACGAAATGACCGGCTTTGACTTCTAACAGCAGCTCCTCGCCGTGGAGCTTCCCGAGTTCGCCCAGTGGTATGTCATGCAAATCAAAAAGCGTTTCAAGATGTTCGTCCGCCTCCTCGCCGGGCCAGCCAACGTATGTTGTCACCGTTTTATCCGCGATTCCCTCAACTTCAAGCGTGAGTAACAGTACGTCATCTTGACCGACATCGTCGGGATACCCGTCTGGAACCTCACCGGCTGGAATCTGTTCAACATCGACAGTCCGTCCCCGAATTTGCATCCCTTCACTCATCCTGTCGAGTCCCTGCTCGGCTGTGAGAGGTGAGTCTGTGGCATCGCCCTGTGTTCTGTCTGCCAAGGATTGTTCCTTGGCGTCTCTGACGTGCCCGTTCTCATCGCTGTCCGTGGCTGTCTGCTCTTGTTTATCGTTTTCGGACACGGTTTTCCTACGAGTTCGACGGCACCACAACTAAACGTGTCGTCTGAAGCAGTTTCCCGGTCTCTAACTGACGACTCTCTTTTTGTTGACTCAATCTCCATACGTTCTTGTGCCAGGAAATCGGAGGAATGGGCATGAAACAAGTAATCGTTGCGCGGGCAGATATTGGGATGGGAGAAGGAAAACTCGCCGCACAGGTCGCCCACGCCTCTTTGCAGGCGTACGAAGAAGCCGCTCCACCCGACCAGCGCGAGTGGAAAGGGGGCGGACAAAAGAAAGTCGTGTTGCAGGCAAACAGCGAGTCGGACCTGTTTGAGCTTGCGGACACTGCTCGTGTCGAGGGAGTTCCGAATGCGATTATCCGCGACGCTGGCCACACCCAACTCGAACCGGGAACGGTCACAGCACTGGCAGTCGGGCCAGCTCCCGAAGACGCTGTTGACACCGTTACTGGTGACCTCCAGCTATACTGACGCCATGCGGGCTATTCTGGAGTGACACACAGCCGCTTTTGAGTACAGAGAGCGAACCAGCACTAACAAATAAGCAATAGGAACTCTATTCAGCAGATATGGAAGAGGAAGCCTGGAAATCGATATCCGTCATGCAAAACAAAAACGGGGAACCACATGTCCTCCAACAAAAGATGAAAGTCTACACATCAGGAGTCGACGAAGAGACGCCAGGATATACGAGGCCGCTGATGAAACACCGCATTGTTCCAGTCAAAGACCTCGTCGAACTCTGAGCGCAGTTTGCCCGATAACTGGCTGTTTCAGGCGTCTTCTGGCGTCGCCCTGTATTCCTCACAATTGTCTATTGTTATCGGTCGCAATAGCAAAGTCTAACCGGCGCCGGTAAAAACAAATGAATGATGCCTACAGTAGAATACCTCAACTACGACGTTGTCGACGACAAAGGTTGGGATATGTACGATCCCGAAGTCTTCGAGACCGCGGCTGAGGAAGGTCTTAGCGACGAAGATTACGGGACCCTTGAGGTCAACCAGGGAGAATACATCCTCGAAGCTGCAGAAGCACAAGGGTACGACTGGCCGTTCTCGTGTCGTGCCGGTGCGTGTGCAAACTGTGCTGCGATCGTCATTGAGGGCGAAATCAACATGGACATGCAGCAGATTCTCTCCGACGAGGAAGTCGAAGAGAAGAATGTTCGCCTGACTTGTATCGGCTCCGCCGAAACTGACGAGGTAAAAATCGTCTACAACGCGAAACACCTCGACTACCTGCAGAACCGCGTCATCTGATTACCGGGGCATCTCGCGGACCAGATTCCGCGTATTCCCTCGTTTTGCGTTCAGCTTGCTAGACATGTTGCCGGCTATACCTTACCCACGTGATGATTCGTTCAGCCGGTTCCCTCTTCGTCTCGTGACACTGGCTCGTTAATCGGTTCAAGCGGTTCCACCTGTAGGCCACGCTCAGTCTCGGTCACCACTGCTTCGATTTCGAAGACTTCAGCGAGCAGTTGCTCAGTAATTATCTGTTCTGGCGGGCCACAATCGTAAACTGACCCGTCTCTGAGTGCGACGATATAATCAGCGTGGCGGGCTGCTTGGACGATATCGTGTAACACAACAACGACGGTTATGTTATTTTCGTCGCGAAGCGCCTCTACAATCTCCATTACCTCAAGTTGATGATGTGGGTCCAGAAACGTCGTCGGCTCATCAAGGAGCACCACGTCTGTGTTCTGGGCGAGCGCCATTGCAATCCAGACGAGTTGTTTTTGTCCACCACTGAGACTTCCGACCTCTCGGTCACGGAGATGTTCGACGCCCGCTAACTCGATTGCTTCCTCTACGGCGGCCCGGTCATCATCTGTCAGTGATTCGAAAAATCCACAGTACGGATACCGGCCACGCTCGACGAGGTCTTCGACAGAGATCCCCGCTGGCGCTACATTTTGCTGTGAGAGTATGCCAAGCTTCCGCGCAAGCTCTTTCGAGCCGAGCGAGTCAATCACATCGCCGTCCAGTAACACAGTGCCACTCTCCGGCGTAATCTTATCAGCCAGACCTTTCAGCAACGTACTCTTTCCGCTTCCATTCGGGCCGATGAGTGCTGTTACCTCTCCAGGGGACACAGTCACCGACTCCCCATCGATAACTGGCTCGTCGTTGCCCGGATAGCCGACAACGAGGTCAGTGCCACTGAACTCTGCTGGCGATATTGCGGTGTCATCGGCCAGCACATTGTCTGCAGCTCCGTTTTGTCGCTGTGTCGTTGCCCGTGTCTGTTTGCTTGTAGATGGCTGTTGGTCACTCATTAGACTTCACCGAGATTCTCCTTTTTTCGCATCAAGTAGAGGAAGTACGGACCACCCACAATCCCGGTGATGATACCAACCGGAAGTTGCACCGGGCTGAGTGCAAGTCGAGCACCAATATCTGCACCGACGAGGAGCGCCGGGCCAAGAAAGAGACAGCCAATAAGCAGACGCTTGGAGTCGCTGCCGATGATATTACGAACCATATGAGGGACAATTAGCCCGACGAAGCCGATAAGCCCCGCCACGGCAATCGCTGCGGCCGTCGAAATAATTGCGATACCCGCGACAGCGAACCGAACTTTCTCGACGGGCATACCGAGTGAGTCTGCAGTGTCTTCACCGAGAAGCAACACGTCTAATTCCTGTGTGACGACGAACGCAAGGCCCAGCGCGAGTACAGTAAACGGAAGCGCAATTCTGACCTGTGCCCAGTCTGTACCCATCAGCGACCCAGATAGCCACGTTTGGGCAGACATCACCACGGCAATATTGTCGATAAAGAAAAACAATGCTCGCTGGACGGAGCCAAAGATTGTTCCCACGACCACACCGGCGAGCACGAGTCGTACGGGGCTTGTGCCGTTTTTCCACGCGATAGCATAGACGAGCAAAAACGCCGCGCCGCCGCCGAGTGCTGCCAGTATTGGCATGAACGGGAGGTATCCAGAAAATGTCGTGAGAGTTAAAAGGACGACAAGACCAGCACCGTCGCTCACACCGAGAATATAGGGGCTTGCAAGCTCGTTCCGTGTCACAATCTGGAAGATCGCTCCTGAGACTGCGAGATTTGCACCGACGAGAATGCCGACGAGAATTCGGGGCAGCCGAATATTCCACACAATGAGCTGTCGACGTGAGAACCAGTCCGGAATCTCGCCTCCCAGAAGAAATGCGTTCCAGACCTCTTGGCTGAAAAGCACTGTTGGGTCAAATACTGTCGACCATGCCTCCTGTAGCGTCAGCGGAAAGGCACCAAAACTCACCTGTACAAGTGTTGCACCGATAAGAACGACAACGCTAGCGATGGCAAGCGCAGTGAGCTTCGAATCAACTCTTTTGGGCTCTGCTGTCCGGACTCCGGCGACTGTATCGAGTAACTTCCCCATCGGTAGCTAGCGATTACCGTTGATAATGTCTGCGAGAGCTTGGCGGTCAAACAGCTGCTCGGAATTAGGGACATCGTTGGATGAGCCCGGCCAGTCGCCGAATTTCTCCGGATAGACCATCTTGGCGAGGGCTTCCGTCGAGAAAAGGTCGACAATCGGACCCATGAACTGGCCACCTGTTCGGACGAGATTCCCTTCCTGAACAGCTGTCAGATCCTGTCCGTTTGCGTTATTCTCGAATGGCTCAACAACTGTGTCGATGAACTCTTGTTGTGAAAGCGAGGTAAGCCCACCAACTGCCCCGATATAGTCAGGGTCTACACGTAGCAACTCTTCGTAGCCGATTGGGCCATCAGGAATGTTCCCCGCGAAGGCGTCTTTCATCCCGAGCCGTCGGTAGGTAACTGTGTTATTCTGCAGCGGATGCAGTTCTGCGATACGGAACTGGCCTGAATCTGGGTTCACACCACGCCAAACCGCAGCAACAGTCGGCCGCTCGTCTTCGGGCGGCAGCTTTGCTTCGATACTGTCCATAACATCCGAATGGAACGATTCCCACGCGTGGAACCGCTCTGTTCGCTGGAAAATCTTTGCAGCCTTCTCAAAGACATCATAGAGGTCATAGCTCGGGCTGTCTTCTGTAACTGAGGAGGATGCAAACCGGATACTCGAACCAAGAAACGGTCCCGCTCCGTTCGTGATTTCTTCGATATCAGCATCGTTCCAATCAGCATAGAACTTCAACATCTGCGGGTCAATAAGATGCACATCACAGTCAGCCTTGTAGAAATTCTCCTTGTCGAATCCCGCCTCGGAGTCCGATGCGAGTTTCGTTATTTCGTCTTCGTTGAAACTCACATCTGGCAACCACTTGTAGAACTTCGACGGTGCGCGTCCGAGACTTGCCGTTGCAGTCGGTTGTTTCCCGAGAGCCATCCCAATATCCATCCAGACGCTCGGGATGACTGCGTACGTTTCGGGAACCTGTTCGAACGTGTACGGTGGGTTCGGCTTGACGGTGACTGTATACGACTCATCATCCCCGCTTTTGTCTGTCTCCGCACTGGAATCCGTTTGGTCAGTTGCTTTCGGTGTCTCCGAGTCCGAGCCCGAGTCTGAGTCCCCTCCGATACAGCCAGCTAGCCCTGCTGCGATTAGCGTTGCGCCACTAGTAAGTAATCGGCGTCTTCGTACCATGTAATTTAGGCGGGCCGAATTCGTATTAGTAATTCTTCTCTTTCAGTGTAACACACCTTGAACAGTGAACACGGTGTGTTACTGTCGAATAAACGTCTGGCTTTTAGATTATGTCTCGCACGTGACAGACAAGCCCGAGTTGTCGTCTGCGCACTGTTTTAGCGGCGTCGCAGCCACGTAGTGGTCGTCAATTGTGTCTTTTGCCCATCGAATAACGTCTGGGTGGGTACTTTTGATGATATCGAAACCGCTCCCTCCCTCCTGTTCTACAGTTAGAAAGACGGTACTCTCATCGATGAGATCGATACTACACGGAATCGGTGTTTCGACGCTGTAGTAGACTAGCTTTTCGCTTTTGGCTTCGATGCTTTGCCACCGATTCAGCAGGGACTGGTCAGTAAGCATTGATTCGGTCAGGTCCGGGTCAAACATGACGGTTGTCGTCGGTTCGGTACCGGTCTGGAGCGAAGCCTCGAACGTGTACATCGGCAGGGCAATGAACGTCCCAAGGAGGGACCGACACGTCGATCCGTGTTGAATCTCGTCGGCGACAACTCGGGCAGCAGCTAACGGGTCTGCATCGTTCCCGGCGATATGCTCTCCTTCTGTCAGACAGCGGAGGTCGAACCCGAACCACTCAGCGGGTAGCCGCTTGATAATGTCCGGGTACTGTTGTCCAACTGAGACGGTCTGCATCAGGCGACTCAAATCTCCGAAGATGCGCTCGCCGAAGCTAGTCAACCTGTACCGGTGGTCTGAGGGAGACTTTCGAATCCATTCTCGCTCCTCTAGGTCACCCAAGACGCGGCTGAGCGTCACACGGCTTACATCCAGAACCTCGTTCAGCTGCTCTCTCGAACAGTCTCCTGTCTGTAACTGTGCCAACACACGAACACGATGTTCCGACCGAACAAGAAACGAGATAGCTTCGACTGCGTCACTCGATACGGTTTCTGTCGAACGCTTCTCCGAACTTATTGCACCCATCTGTCTGCTCTCAATAGTTTAGGCTTACCTAAAACAGTTTCTACTCTCAGTAATTATCGCCTGACAGTGAGCGTACCTTGTCACGCATAATTGTTTGATATATTACTATTAGTGCCGATTGCTAATTACTGACTCTCTCTACCCTATTTTATTTGTCATTTTTTGTGTACAAACTGACGGTAAAACTATACATCTGTACACTCCTTGACAATATAGAGATATATACACTATTGTTGTGTTCTATTACATTCTGTGTCACATACAATTCCGTTATTTTTCGCCATTATATCACCTCATAATTCTGGTCTGGAACTGTTTTTCTGATTTCAGGCTTGGCATGATACAACATATAATTTTTCTGTCTTTTACTCCGATACCTCTGGCTCCGTATTACTACACACATACGGAATATATCTACTGATAGGCCAGGGACGTCACGGCAGTCAGTGAGCAAATACAGACAATCGAGGTTACTCAGTGCCCCCGAATACTCGATGTCGTCACCCGAACGCACACTCGACGCGAGATGTCACTGGCAGTATATAACCATGAAACGACGTACACTCATCATCGGACTTGGTGCAACAGCAGGTGCCGGCACGCTTCTCGGTAGCGGAGCTTTTTCGACGGCATCGGCGGAACGACAGATTAGCGTACAGGTAGCAGACGACGCAAACGCGTTTGTCTCACTCACACCCGGCGACGAGAATGGCGAATACACAGATACGAGCGGCGACGCACTCGTCATTAGCATTAGCGACGGCGATATCGGCGCTGGCGTCGATACAGAGTACACGTTTGACGGAATCGTCGAAATTGGCAACCAGGGAACGGACTCGAAATACATCTGGACAGGCGTGTCCAGTGCTGCTTTCGACGACGACAGCCTGTACATGTATGCTGACGACCCGAACACCCCGCTTTCGGACGCCGCGGCAGTTGAACTCGCCGCCGGCGAATCGGTCTCAGTCGGTCTGTATCTTGATACTACTGGCTTGGAAAGTGGCGACTACAGTCCAACATTGACTGTCGAGGCAGCCGATGAAGACCCGGACGCACCCGGTGGCTCACCGGGCGACCCAACTGACCCTCCTGAAGAGACAATCCCATCCGTGGTGCTTGATTCGGTTGCGAGTTTGCTCGATGAGAACGAACAGCCCCTTACCGACGACGGGCCGGTTGCAATCTGGGCCGAGTCGACGGCAGAGAACGCAGACGAGGACGGCAACGGAGACGCTGTCGACTATCCTAGCGACACCGACATCCCGGTCGCGGCGGTCGATGGCTCTGTCCTCGGCGTGACAGGACCATTCATCACGACCAGTACTGACTTTGGGTCGTACGGTAACGAGGAGTTCATGCTGAACGCCTACGACCAACTCCTTGACGGCAGCGGAACTATCCTTCACGACGAAGGGCACGGCCAGTTCTACACGCTGTCACCAAACGGCGGCGATGACTTCCAGGCGTTCGCGGACTACGTCGGGGACAACGGCTACACCTACGAAGCCACGACTGATATCGAAAATGACCTCGCAAACGCTGATGGTCTCACAATCACCTCACCTACCGAAGCCTTCACCGACAGTGAACTCACCGCACTCGCTGACTTCGTCGATAACGGTGGCGCGGTGTTCCTCCACGACCAGGCAGACTACAACAACTTCGACGAGACGGTCAACCACAACGAGATTGCCGAAGCTATCGGAGCTTCTTTCCGATTCAACGACGACCAGGTGACCGATAGCGAAAACAACGATGGTGTTCCCTTTGTCCCGACGACGACAAACTTCAACGAGACAGGGTTCCCCGATTTTTTTCCGAACCGTGACGGACTCGGCCTCGAACTAGATCCTTCGAAAAGTTACGAGGTTGACGTTGTCGACGTGACTGATGGTGATACGGCTAACGTCCAGTTTTCGGAGGGAACTGTCGAAACGGTCCGAATTGTCGGCATCGACACCCCCGAAACTGGTAGCACGGACGAACGACTACAGGAGTACGAAGGTATCGACGACGGCCCAGCACTCAAAGACAAGGCCGACGACGCGGCGGCGTACGCGGGCGACCAACTCGCCGACGAGACAGTCACACTCTCGTTTGACGAGAACGAGCCGCTTCGAGGGAACTTCGGCCGACTGCTTGGGTTCCTTGAACTCTCTGACGGGAGTGTCTACAACGAGTCGGTTATCGAAGACGGGTGGGCGCGGGTGTACGACTCTGGGCTCGGGACTCACGACGAGTATCTCGACCTCGAGGCGACGGCACGCGATGCTGATGACGGTATCTGGGAGATTTCTGACCCCGCCTCAACGCCTGCGGTTGGTGACGACCCAGTCAACTCCCTGTTCTTCCCGGAGCCTGTCGAAGTAACAGGTCCTGATGTCCCGGTCAAATCCGAGAGTGGCGAGGCACTTGTCGCCCTCGACACCGATGCGAATGTGGCGGTTGTTGGTGGACCATTCATCGAAGAGAACTTCGAGAGCGGCGAAGGCGGTCCCGGTATCGACAGCTTCGGGGTCTACCCGTTCTTGACGAATGTTCTCGATACTCTCGGCGATGGTGTCGGTCCTGTGTTAATCGATGGCGGCCACGGCCAGTTCGGTGCCGATTACGCCGTCTCTGCCGAGGATGCTGCCTACTATCTCCGTTATCTCGAAGGCCAGCTATCCACGGCCAACACCGCGATTGGCTTCGAAGGCGTCAACGATGTGACCAGCGACGCCGGGCCACAGTTGCTTGAGGATGGTGAGCCGGCTGCAAGCGCGTTGATTCTCTCGACACCGGTGACAGAATTGACTGCCGACGAGCGGACGGCAATTGCCGACTACGCTGCTGTGGGTGGTTCGGTTATCCTCCTTGGAACCAGTGCTGACGTTGACGCGCTCGGGAACTTCGATTCGTTGCTTTCGGATCTTGGAGCGGCTGTTGGGTTTACAACCAATGCGGTCACTGACGAGAGCAACAACCTTGCCGGTGATCCGACGGTCCCGACGACGAGCAACTTCGAAGAGAGCAGCTATCCGGACCTGTTCACACCATTCTCAGAAAACTGAGCGTGACTCCGTGTAGACGTTAGTCGTCTGCCGGCGTCGCGCGCGACGTCATTTCAACAGGGTCTGCGTCGACTCCGAGTTCGTCGAGTGCGGCCTGTGCGGCCCGTTTGCCAGAGACGAGCATCGCACCGAAGGTTGGTCCCATACGGGGCAGCCCGTAGGTCGTTGCTGTTGCCATGCCCGTGACAACGAGGCCGTCGTGGACGAGGCCAGTATGTTCGACGACTGCATCTTCGCTCTGTCCGACCCACATGGAGTCGTGGCCGGGCGAGTCGTGCCCGGGTGCGCCGTAGGAATCGTCACCGGTCTGGTCCATACCTGTGGCGTCTGCCTGAGCGTCGCCGACACCCGGCGCGTCGAGAACGCCGCGCTCGTCAAGTTTCTTGATAGCCATCGCATCGTGCCCGGTTGCGTCGATGACAAGGTCTGCCTCAACGGCAATGGGGTCAACACACGTAATTTCACGTGGGAGCGCGTGAACTGGCGTCCAGTTCATCACGATACCGCCGACGCGGTGGTCTTCACGAATGACGATATCGGTGAACTCGGTCATGTTTTGCATCTTTGCACCCGCATCGCAGGCTGCCTTGATAAGACCCGAACAGGCTTCCGGACCGTTGGCGACGTACAGCCCTTCGCTGTCCTGTGACCGCTTGAAATCGACATCAAGATCGTCGAGCACTTTCTGGGCCGGGTCTCGGACGGTAACCTTGTTCATCAGGAAGCCACCGAGCCAGAAGCCCCCACCGAGGTAATTGTTCTTTTCGACGACCATCGTCTGGACGCCTCGCTCGGACAGCTCTTTTGCTGCCATCAGCCCCGACGGGCCGCCCCCAACGATGATGACATCCGAATCTGAGAAGTCCATGAACTCTTCGGTCCATTCCTGCCCGATTGCACGCGTTACATCCGCTTCGCCGACGTTGCTGAACTGGTCGAACTCTTCCATAACACTACGTTGTATTACTTGGTGGTTGATATGAGTTCTGCTTCTGAGAGCGTGGACAGTGCATCCGCTTGACGTTTTACCGTGTCGACGATCTTTTCCGATCTTCAAGAGGGGACGGAGGTCGTTGCTGAGTTCTTCGATCCGATTGAGCGCCACATATGACGATGGACCGAGAAACACTGCTACACCCTAACTCACACACTCTCGTTGCGGGGGTAGGGAACTCTTTGGCTGTCAGAACACTCGCGTTGTCGTGTACATTGTGCGAGATTACTGATAAAGAGTGTCCTCGCAACAACAGCGAGGGGTCTTTTCCTGTTGCTTACCGCCGCTTGATACGGCAAAAAACCGTCTCTGTCCGGCCCCGCAGTCGACTGCGGACTGTATTATTGTGAACTGTCGCTGCTATGCCCTATGATATCTGTCCAAGAGAGGTATCTAGCCCCATCGCTTCGTTGGTCATCACGACACTCTCTTCTTGCTTGGCCTCGCCGAGGACGGCACGGATTGCGTCGATATTCTCGGGGATAACATCTGACTCTTGATGGATTGCCTGGAACAGGTAGAGATCTGACCCTTCCATCGAGATGGATTCGCCCCAGATGCAGTTCTCCCAGATATCCGCCCGCGGGCGGCCAGCGTCCTGTGCAAGCTCTTTGATGGCTCCCGCGCCGTCGAGACCAATCCACTCTGGAATTACGAACGTACGGCGCTCGTCTTCAAGCAGGGAGCGAACAGCCTCGGCGGTCGGTTCGTCCTCAAGTGTGATGTTCACGCTGTGCATGTGCATAAGCGTGGCTGGCACTTTCAGCCCGAGGGTGTCGATATCGAGGTCGGGGAAGATGGTGTTCACGTCTGGCCCGTGGTGTGATGGGAGGCTGACCGGGTTCGGGAGGATATCGTTGATTGGACCACGACCGGACTGAGCGGGGTCGCCGCCTCGCCGGACGAGCGTTGTTCGAACCTTCTCGATACCGTAGGCCTCCTGAAGCGGGGCAATCAGCCGAGAGAGTCCCGTCGTGTTACAAGAGACAACACGTACGATGTCGGCATCTTCAACGGTGTCGTAGTTCGAGCGAGCATTGAAACTTCCGTCGACAACCTCGCTATCTTCACCACCTTGGAGGAGTGCGGGTGTGTCGTACTCGCGGTACATCTCGGCGTTGTCGGCACCGATGCCCGAGGGACAGGCGTCGACCACAATATCGCTCGCCTCAACCAACTCCTCGACATCGCCGGCGAGGTCGATACCTGCTTCTTCGAATTGTGGCTTTCGCTCCTCGATTGCGGCGTACAGGTCAAACCCTTTCTCGACGGCAGTCTGTGCCTCGAAGTTTGGTCGTGTCTTTGCTACACCGACGACTTCCATATCGGGCTGGGCCCGAACCGCATCTGCGACGCGCTTGCCGATGGTTCCGTAGCCGTTGATGCCTACGTGAATCATTGGTTGAGTTTTCACAAGGTCACTGTATATACCTCACGAAGGGCGCTGTTCGGGGACGGGAATATTTGACCCTTCGTCGTCCAATTTGCTGTAATTACATATAATTAAATTTTATAACCGTGCCCACTGTATTCGGGACCAAGATGAGTGAGTATACGACGGTTTCACTGCGCAAGGAGTTTGTTAGCGATGTCGAGGCCTACATCGAGGATGAGCCATTCGATTCAGTCAAGGAGTTCATGAAACATCTTGTGATACAGGAGATGGAACGAGAAGACAGCATCTCCGACGAAGAGGCCCGGCAGATGGCACAGAAACTCCGAGATCTCGGGTATATGGAGTAGCCATGTCGGTATCTAACTCGCTTGGCCGGTCAGTCACTGACCTTGCGCACTCGGACTGGGTTTTACTCTTGATTCCGTTAGTGTTCTTTGGGACATACTTGCTCTGTTTCCTTGTTGTTGGAGCGCAATCGGTTGCGCTTATCTCTGCGGCCCTCTGTGCCTCGCTTCTCGTCGTTGATGGTCTCTTTGTCCGGCCACCAACGCGTCGCTAACCCGCTCTCGTTGTTCGGGGTACTCGCTCACGTTTCGTTGGTTTTTACTGAATCTCTGTGTCGAGAAATGTGCGTGTCCGTGCAGCGACCTCGTCTCGAAACTCCCCCATCTCGATATCTGTTCGGGCCTGATAGAGGTGTTTGTGTGCCTCACGCGTAATATCCTCTAACATCCGTTCATAGAGGCGTTCAAACGTGACAGACTGCCCGTTTTCGGTAATAGAAGCTGCGACCCGCTCGAATCGCTGGTCGGTTGCGTATCGCTCGGTCAGTGCTGTTGTGGAGTCGTCGGCTGGTTTTGGTTCTGTATCTGCCTCGAAGTCCGGATGGTACTGCAGCGCACAGTGGCCCCGCTTGTCACGGATGACAACACCCGCCGCTGGACCGTCGTACCACGCAGACTGGGGAACAGTGTACTCTTTATGATCAAAATCGCGAGCGGGCAGTTCACGTTCGACCGCAGGGACAGGCGAGAGTCCGATACGCTCAAAGATTTGCTCGGCGGTATCAGGCTGTACAAACCTCTCGTCTGTGGCCGACCAGATATCGAAGCCAAGAAACGAGGGGATAGTTGCCCAGTCGTAGTCGAGTGTCTGTTTATGCGTGGCCTCGCCGAAGAAAACAATAGTTTCGACATCGTCGACGGCTTTGCGAAGTGCTTGACGGTCAAACCGTTCCTGGACGTGGCGAACGGCATGCTGGTACGGCGCGGGAACATCTGTCGCGTCGTTGTAGACATGGGTCCGACCACCAAAGCGGAGGCGTCCTGATTCCTGCAACTGGACACGAAACTGTGCGCCGTCGATTTTTTCGAGAACCCACAGATGGCCCCCGTCGAAGAGACCATCTGGTGCGTTCTTTATCTGTGGAATAGATGGGTGCGTTTTCATCGAATTACCTCCGCGGAGATGCCGACCGCCTCAGTGAACGCGACCGTGTCACGGTTCAGCTTCGATGGCGTGTCTGAAAAATGCGTGGTCCGGAACTGTGGGCAGTCTGGAACAGCGTATCTGCGCCGAGAACGGCTGCCCCGCGTTTTGGGACCGAGAGTTTCCGTAGCGACCCACCGGCTCGCGAGGATATCTGAGGGCGGAAAATGGTATGCGCGGTCCGGGATTTGAACCCGGGCCATGAGCTTGGAAGGCTCAGGTCCTACCACTAGACCAACCACGCGCATTTGTCCATACCAGTTCCACCTTTAAGGGAATTTCTGTTTACCGACGCCGTGTCCCACTTGCGCACACTCTCGACGTGACTACCCGAGAGCATGTCTCTCTGTCCGTTTTGCCGAGAGTTCCCTGACTGAGAAAAAGCACGAACACTCTTAGTCGTCCGAGTCAAGAAGCTGATATGGTCAGACCCTATCGTGTGGACGATGGCGACGAACTCTGGGAACTCAAGCAGGCGTTCGAACGCGAACTGGGGGAGTCGACCGGCGGCGAGGCGAAAGCCGAGGTCTATAACGGAAAGCTCGATGCGGAGTACAGAGACGAATACCTCGCATGGGTCACGCGTTGTGTCGAGGACAGTAAACGGAGCGTTCAGGTCGTCGAACGCAGTGGTACGCTTGCCGGTTACGTCTTCATTCTGCCAGAATCGTTGGCGTACATCTGGGACGCTGCTGTACTGAACGAACTTTACCTCCGGCCAGCATATCGCGGCTCTGGATGTGGTGATGAATTGATGGATGCTGCCCTTGAGGCCGCGCGCGAACAGTCCCTTCCACTCAACAGGCTGGTGCTTGACGTGGACCAGAACAACGACCGGGCGCAGGCGTTCTACGAGCGCTGGGGTTTCGACCACTGGGGTGAGATGGTTGCCCGAGAGTTGTAACGCCCATTCGGGAGCGAGCTTTTAGTAGCCACCCATCGAACACCCACATATGGCAGAGATTGATGCAGAACTTGAATCGGCATACGAATCGAGCGGGTACGATGTCGCCGAGATTAGCCACAATCGAAAGCAACTGCGAGTCGAGTTACTCGACGACGAGGCCAGTGCCGAAGACCTCCGCAAGATTACCTATGATGTTGTCGATGAATCTGACGTGCTCGGGTTAGATATCTCGACAGCGTCCTCGGAGAGCCAAAATGAGTTGACCACTGTGGTTTCGTTTCGCTATCGCGGCTAACGTCCAATGACTCTCACCGCGACACTCGATGTCGACATCGTTGATGGGGTTGCTGTCTTCGAACTGCACGCCGAGAATACTGGCGACACAGCAGCTACGGTGCAGTTTCCGACCGGACAGACGGTTGATGTTACCGTCCGCGAGGCAGACAGCGAAACCCTCGTCTGGCGATGGAGTGATGGACAACTATTCGCGCAAACGCTCCGAGAGCAGACAGTCAGACCGGGTGAGACAATACGGGAAACGGTTCGCTGGGAGACTCCACAGGCGGGTGATTATGTCGCTCACGGGACGCTTACCGCAGACGCACGGCCGACAGCAGAGACGACGTTTTCGGTGTAAGGCTGTCGGGGCTTACTACTCGCGGTTGATATCGAGTGTCTCGTAGATGAAGCTCCACTTGTCGAGGGCCTGCTCGATTGCTACTGAGGTTGGCGTCCCCGTTCCGTGGCCTGTCTCTTGGACGCTGTGATAGCAGATTGGGTCATCGCTGGTCGTCGCCTGCTGGACGCGAGCGGTCATCTTGCGTGCATGAGCGGGGTGAACTCGTGTATCGCCCGCCGCGGTGGCGAACAGTGTCGCCGGGTACTCCCGTTCTGTGACGTGATGGTACGGTGAGTACGATTGGAGCCAATTGAACTCCTCTTCTTTTTCTGGGGTACCGTACTCTCCGGTCCATGCCTGGCCGAGCAGAAATCGCTGAAATCGAAGCATATCGAGCAAGGGAACATTACAGACCATAGCGCCGAACAGTTCTGGACGACGAGTAAGAGCTGCGCCGACGGTGAGTCCCCCGTTGCTGCCTCCCCAGGCCGCGAGCCGGTCTGGTGTTGTGTATCCGGCGTCGACGAGCTTCTCTGCGGCGGCTTCGAAGTCGTCAAATGTGTGCTCTTTGTGCTCTCGTGAGCCGTCCTCGTGCCACTCCTCGCCGAACTCTGAGCCACCACGCAGGCACGCCAGAGCAAAGACACCACCGTCAGCGAGAAACGGGAGCCGGTACGGGTCGAGGCTTGGAAGATTTGGTATTCGGAACCCGCCGTACCCGGAAAGAATCGTTGGCGCGGTCCCGTCGGGGTCGATATCTGCCCGGTGGACCACGTAAACTGGGAGACTGGCGGCGTCACTCGAATCGACCCAGTGTTGTTCGACGGTCAAATCGAGGCCATCTTGTGGGTCAAGCTCTGCGGGGAGTGTTGGAGACTGAAGTACAGTCCAGTTGTCGGGGCCTGCATTGGCTCCGGTGTTGGCGTAGACGATACTTGTGGGCTGGTCAAGCCCCTGAACGAACAGGAACAACTCGTTAGACCCACGGTTGGCTCCGATGCCACCTCTTGGTATCCCCGAGAACTCCGGGAGAGAGAGTTCATATCGCTTGGTCCCATCGGTGTCGTACAGCGAGACAACCGAGTATGCGTCGCGAATCGAGTGGATCGCAAGCCCGTCGCCGACAGGCGCAATCTGCTGAATCACGTCACTGCCTTCTGGGATGAGCGTCTCGAAATCCGCAATGCCGGATGCGTCCGCAATGTCAGATATATCGAGAGCAAACACCTGTCCACGCGGTGCGTCATGCGTCGTATGGACGTAGACGGTACCACTGTGGATTGTTGGGATGAGTGGCGCATCAAGATCGGTGAGCACCGGTTCGAGTTCGCCGTCGACAACGACAAACAGGTCGCTGTCAGTTCCGAGTTCCCCGACGGTAACGAGAACAACACCCGAATCTGGCCCCACCTGGACACCGGGCCACCGCTCGGGGTCGAAGTCTGCAGTGATGAGGCGGTCCTCTCCGCTGAGTTCGTGGTATCGAAGTTCTTTGTCGAGTTGGCCACCTTCGGTTGCAGCGCCGGTCGCGCTGTAATAGAATCCATTAGCGTCCCACGACGCACCGTTACAGCGACCGACAGCGTCGATTTCCTCAACAACGTCACCGGTTTCGACATCGAGCACTTGAAGGTCGTACTGCTCAGTTCCAGCGTCCATCAGGCCATAGACGACGAGTGAACTCTCCCAGTTTGGTTCGAACCACTGGAGCGAGGTTGTCTCATCGAGTGACGTTGGGTCGACGAGCGTCCGCGCGTCGGCGTCAGGGCTGTCTCTGACGGTCAGCCGTGGCTGTTCGGCCTCTGCTGGCTCGATGCGCTGAAAGTAGCGGTCTCCTCGGACCGTTGGCAGGAAGTAGTTTTCACGCCAGCCAAGCTCTTCGAATGCCGGTTCGAGCGAGTCCCGACGGTCGGTCTCGATGAGCGTGTCGGTAAATTCGTTCTGTCGCTGTTCCTACTCCTTGACGCGCCCATTGTTGTCTTCGAGCCATCGATAGGGGTCCTCGATACTCTCTCCATGGAGGGTCTCAGTGACTGTCTCTCGTTCAGTCTCGGGGTATGTTGGCACATATATTGCTGACGAGAGAACGCTCTTTGCTGTTGTGATTTCTCTCTGTCTCACAGTATGAACATCGTGACAATTCTTTTATTCACTCTCATCGTGTATTCAACTATGAAAGAACGAATCAAGCGAGCGTTTAGTCGAGCACAGTACGCAGCTATCGGGGCTGCTCTCGGTGGGTTCCTCGGCGGTATCCTGAGCCGAAACGCCGCGAGTACAGGTGCCGCGACCGGCGCGCTTGTCGGCGCAGTTATCGGGGAGAAACGACATGAGCTTGACAACATGGTTCAAGATGTCAAGGAAGGCGAGACTGGGGGCCGAATACCCACGATTGGAGACGATGAAGACAGCCAGTCTTCGGAAAGCAAGGGACGGATTTCGCAGCTGCGAGGCAGTACGAATACGGACGAATAGCTGTATCCGACAGCGAGAGGTATCGCCGTGATATTGCTTCTCGACAACAGATCGGTTCAAACTCCCCGAGCGGGTAGGCGAGTTGCGACATATCGTCGCCTTGATATTGTTTCTCGACAACGGATAGACAGTGCCAACAAATCGTAAAGGAGTGGATATGACAACAGGGGCGATTGCCCCGAAGCTTCTCGCACTATCGTTGCCTCTTGTGCTAGGGAACCTGCTTCAGACCGCCTACAATTTGGCGGATATCTTCTGGGTAGGCCGCCTCAATTCTGATGCCGTCGCCGGTGTTTCGCTGATGTTTCCGCTGTCGTGGATGTTTGTCTCGACAGCAATGGGGCTGACAGCGGCGACTATCGCACTTGTCTCACAACACGTCGGTGCTGACAACCGACGGAAGGCAGACCATATCGTCGCCCAGACGCTCTTACTTGCGCTTGGTGTCTCGCTGGTACTCGCGACACTTGGATACACATTCCGCCACGATTTGTTGACTCTCATGGGGGCCAAAGACGGTGTCTTCGATGCAGCACTTCAGTACATCGAGGTAATCTTCCTTGTTTTGCCCTTCACGTTCCTGTTTTTTGCCTTTCGCGCGTCTCTGCAGGGTGCAGGCGACACGATGACAGCGATGTGGCTTGTGTTCCTTTCGGCGGGTCTGAACGTACTCATCGACCCCTTTTTCATCCTCGGCTGGGGTCCGTTCCCCGCAATGGGAACCAGCGGTGCCGCTTGGGCAACGTTCATCTCCCGCGCGTTCGCCACTGTTGTGGGTATCGCCATCTTACTTGACGGTCGGTTCGGCGTAAAACTCTACCTGCGCGACCTCGTTCCTGATTTGGCGATTCTTCGGAAACTCGTCGGTATCGGGTATCCCGCAACGCTCGATGGTTGGGCACGCAGTTTCGCCTCGGTTACGATGGCTGCATTCGTCACCCCATTTGGCACAGCTGCTGTCGCCGCTTACGGTATCGGTGTCAGGCTGATGTCTGTTTCGTGGTCCGTTGCTGGCGCTGTTGGACAGGCTACGTCTACCGGCGTTGGACAGAATCTTGGCGCTGGTACGCCCGACCGTGCCAGCACCGTGACGTGGGTCGCCACCGCCGGGACAATGGTGTTCCTGTTCGTTGCGGGCGGTATCTGTGTCTTGTTCCCCGATTTTCTTATTGGCCTTTTTGATGACAATCCCGACACAGTTGCTGAGGGCCGAACGTTTCTGCGCATCGTCGCTCCATTCTGGGCCCTTTTCGGGGGAACGATGGTCATTCAGGGAGCGTTCCGTGGCGCTGGGCAGACCAAAGTCGCCATGGGACTCTCTTTTCTCGCACGCTGGGTGTTCCGAATCCCTGTTGCGCTCGCACTAGCGTTTGCGTTTACTGTCCCGATACCTATTCTTGGTATCGAGTTCAGAGCGCTTGATATCGGCATCGTCGGCATCTGGGTCTCGTACGCTATCGGCGCGTCGATAACGTTCGTCATGGCGGCCGCTTGGTTCCGTCTCGGGCGCTGGACCGAGGGCGTCATCGACGACGATGAAAGCGAGGTGGTCGGTGATACCGTCTCCAAAACAGTCCCTGACTCCGAACGGCAAACTGACTCCGGCCCGAACATCGATGACTGAAACCGAGTCCTGCGCTGTCGAGAGAAACTGCTATCCGAAACCCACCCGTTCCCTGACGTATGGAACTTGTCTCGGTAGCCGCCGTTGCAGAAAACGGTGTCATCGGAGATGATGGTGAACTGCCCTGGCCGAGCATCCCCAAAGATAAACAGCAGTATCGGAACCGGATTGCTGACAATCCAATCGTCCTTGGTCGACGTACCTTCGACGCGATGCGTGACGACCTCCCCGGCTCGAAACAGTTCGTTTTGAGTCGGACCGAGCGCGAGTTTGATGTAGAAACAGCAACCCACGTAGAGGGTGTCGAAGAGACACTCAAGCAAGCAAACCGTGCCGAGGCCGAGACCATATACGTCATCGGGGGTGGCGCTATCTACGCGCTGTTTCAGCCTACTGTCACTAGAATGGTACTCAGCCGCGTTCACGGTGACTACGAGGGCGACTCTTTTTACCCGGACTGGAATGAGAGAGAATGGAACCTCGTCGATGAGACCTTATTCGACCGATTCACGCTCGAAGAATGGGTCCGTGTGGAGTGACTGGAGACACACATCCGTAGCGACCGCCTATTCTGTTCTGTCTGCTTCGACGCCGCCTCTCCCACTAGTACCGATAACCGGTGCAATGATGACACTGAAGCCACTAGCCAGACCCAGTGTATGCCGACAACAGCCCAAGAAGACCCTCCAAGAGATGACCCGGACCTTGTGCAGGTTGCCGACCCAAACCAGCGTCTCCAGAGTCTCACCCACGCGTTATTGCTAGTCGCTGGCGCATTCTTGGCAGCAGGCGTTGTCCAGCAGTTTGGTCTTTTGGCGCTAGACGGACTCGGACTGACTGAGGAGAGCGCACCGCTGCTTACACAACTCGTCCCGATGGCGCTTCATTTTGCTACGTTCATTCTCGTTGGCACCAGCTATCTCCTCTGGCGTAACGACCGTGGCCTCGTTCCATTTAGGTTCCCCACCAGCCACGACGTGCGCTGGATTCTGCTTGGCTTTGCAGTGCTCGTCGCCTCTCTGGTTACTCTTGAATTCGTGCTCTCACAGCTTGGGCTTGAACCAGCTCAGAACACATCTGTCGAGATTGGCAACGACCAACCCGAGCTGTTTCTCTACTATATTCCACTAGTTATCTTGCTGAACGCACCCGGTGAGGAGCTGCTGTTCCGGGGCGTCGTTCAGGGGGTTCTCCGAACCTCTTACGGCGTTATCCCTGGTATCATCGGGGCAGCGGTTATCTTTGGGGCAGTTCACTACGTTGCCCTCGTCGGCACTGGAAGCCGCATCGCGTACGTTCTCGTTGCGTTTGTTTCCGGGCTGGTACTCGGAGCGCTCCATGAGTACACTGAGAACCTCCTCGTTCCGGTTTCTGTCCATGCCTGCTGGAACGTCGTTATCTATCTCAACCTCTACGTTGGCGCGACCAACCTACTTTGAGTGTGTCTGCTGTCTGTCTGACACACTCTTAATATGTGCTACGTACTAGCATGATTTATGGACGTTCGGTACACGCTGGTGTGTGATGACGATGTCTCACAGCAGGTCAGTGCACTGGCCCGAGAGCACGGAGTAACAGAGGAAGAGGTGTTACGCCAACTCGTCGACATTGGGCTCGACACAATCACTGAAGAGGAACCGTTTGCGTAAGTACCGGTCGTATCCAAACGGCGCTCAGGCGGGATTCTTTCTGGAGAGGTCGCTCCCACAGATGGGACAGCGGTCGTGGTGTTCGTCGAATTCGCGGCCACAGCCCTGACACTGGAATAGCCACTCGCGTTGCTCTTCGATGCCATCGCGGGCAATAACCTCGACGGTGACGTTCAGCTTCTCGGCGACATTTTGCATCGCGTAGTCGTCGGTAACAAGTCGGCCATCGAGTTCGAAGGCAGCGGCAACAAGCCGGATATCGGGGTCTGAAAGCTCCTCAAGGTCTCCCGTCTCGTCTGCAGCTCGCTCGATGCGGAGAACTGTCTCTTCGTCGGGGAGGTGGAGGTGCATGCCCGACCCTTCGAGTGCGTCGAATCGGTAGGCACTCTCATCTTCGAGCTCTTCGCGGACGAGGGGGATCGAAGCAATCGGCTCGTCAGTGTGATACTCGTGAATAAATGCGGAGGAGTCGAGAATATACATTCAACTAGCGCTCGATAATCATGTGGTCTTTAACAGCCTGTACACGCCGGACAGGAACCAACGCTCGGCCCTGTTCGTCTTTCTCGAACTCCGTTGGGTCGGCTCCTTCATCGGGCGTAATAACGAGATTCTTGAGATTCCCAGTGTCCATATCCATCGTGACGTTGTACAACATGCCGATTTCGGCTCCGTCCGAGCCCATGACTGCTTTACCGGAGAGGTTTTCTGCAAGTATTTCTGCCATTACTCTCTCTATTCAAACCCCGCCTAATTGAATCTTATTGTTGATATGGTGATTAATCTGTACACTGTTTCGCTCTTTGGAGCCATACCCGGCAATTGATTACGCTTCCAACCTAACGCAGAGACATGCCAGCAACGCTCGAAGTCGTCTGTACGGCCAACGACTGCGAAGTCGACATGTTCGAGCTTCATTACACCTACGACATGCCAGAGGAGGTCGGTGTGACGGATTTCCAGTGTCCGTACTGTTGTGGGACTGACTGTCTCTCGGAGGTCGAGCTATGATTCAGGACATTGGCAGTTCTGTTGGGTCGACTGTATTCGAGACCGTTGGGCGAGTGTTCGGGCGTGCACAGGAACAGCGTCCGCTGCCGGCCGACCTTTATGAGAGCGATAACGCGTTCCTCGCTGTCTTCGACGCGCCCGGCGCACATCCTGCCGACGTGCAAGTCAAATATGAGGACGGTGCTGTCGTCGTTCGTGTCGACCGATTCAGGGACTTCTACGATGGGTTCGAAATGCAGTTCCCCGGTCGTGGTCTCACTCTCGACGGACACGTCAACGTCCCTTCCGATGCTTCTGTTGAGGCGGTTGCTGCGAGTGCGACACTCAAAGACAATGGCACACTTCACGTCCACGTCCCGAAAGCGACAGATGAGAGTGACGATGCTCTCAGTCACGACAAGACCGGAAACAACGAAACAGGCCACAACGAGGCCGACAATCATGAAGACGATAAAGCGGAACCCGAAGATATCGAGGGCGACGAACACACCGGCGACGACGCCTGAGACGGCATCTCGTTTCACTTTCACTTTCAGGCGGCCTTTTAAGCTACCCGGTAGCGTAGCATCCAGTATGTCACAGGCAACACTCGACGACGACGAACTGTTCACCGAGGCGGCCTCGGAGATGCGTGAGGACGTTGAGTCCTCGCTTGAAGCTGCACGCGACTCACTGCCAGAGGCCGAAGCAGTCTGGGATGTCGACTCCGAGAACACGCTTGGTGTCCTCAACGCGCTCCGGTCGGCACTCGATGTCGGTGACGCTCGGGAGGACCTTCACGACGCAAAAAAATGGTTTACGATGGGCAAGAAAGCCGACGCCTTCGAGGATAGCGACGACCTTGCCACAGAAATCGAGGAAGTCGAGGAACTGCTTGGCGACATCGAAGACGCCAGCGAACAGGTCGGTGACCTCGCCAGCACGGTCCCACAGCTCAAAAACACACTCGAAAAAACAGACGACGAAGCCGATGCAGAAGCCGCTGAAGCCTGATTGCTTTCACTCGTCGCGCTTGGCCGGTCGTGTCACGTCCCGTTCACGAACCGCAACCAGCAGTTCTGCCAGCGCCGTCGCCGTGCTCTCAAGCAGTTGCTCGCCCACGTCGGCTCCACCCTCACGAGGGTCGCCGACAACGCCGTTCTCGCTGAACTCTGCCGAATCGTAGGCAAGGTTGACGCCAGACTGCCACTGGCCCCAGCCATCGGCTGCTCCCTCGGCGGCCGCCTCAAGGCGCTCTTCCCGAATGAGCTCGGAGTCAACATGTTGGACGACGCTCGTCTCGACTGGTCCGCCATGACCCATGTGAATGTCTGGCTCGACATCATCGTAGATGGCGGCGTCGAACCAAGTAAACGGGACTGCGTAGGCAGTTTCTTCACGGACAAGCGTTCCACAGAGTTCCCGCAACGCGTCGACGTTTCCGCCGTGGCCGTTGACGAGGACTACCCGGTTCCAGCCGTGGCTCACCAGACTCTCGATGGTTTCTCGGACATACCGGCGGAACGTTTCCTCGCTTACCCATAGTGTCCCGGGAAATTGCCGGTGTTCGGCGGCAACGCCAACAGGGATGGCCGGACCAACGATGACCTCTTGATTATATCGGTCGATGCCCGCCTGTGTGACAGCCTTCGCAGTCAGCGTGTCGGTCCCAAGTGGTGCGTGAGGGCCATGTTGTTCGGTGCTTCCAACGGGTAGAACTGCCAGATTTGTATCGAGGCCTGTGGCATCGGTCCAGGCGTGCTCTGTGAGGTTCATATCTGCGCCTGCGGGCGGCAGGGGTAAAGATTCACGCCCTCTCGGATGAACCAGAAGGGCTTCGCTGTTGAGGTACTAGAACACAACTGTTCTGCTACTGAGGAGGCTGTCGGCGATTGTGCGACTGTCGAGACCACAGGTGCTCGTCAAAACACGCCCTCAGACAATCTCTCCGTCGAGGCTGAGATGAATGAGAATGCCAACGAAGAACGTGCCGATGACGCTGACCGCCGTTACTTGCCGTTCGAACGCCAACCCGCCCGACAGAACAAAGTCACTGGTTGCCAGCCAGAGAGCCCCAGCGATAGCCGTCGTCAGGGCGAACGTCACTGGAACGCTGTGTGTCCAGCCGCGGTGACGGTGGGTCACCAGCCCGATGAAGGGGTCAACAATAGTGGTGAAACCTGCGACAACCAGCAAGACAAGCAGCGTGGCGACGAATGCAGGTGGAATATCCACCGTGCTTCCAAGACCCTCCGCGACTGCTGTCTCGCTAGGGCTGACAACAGCCGTGTCGACCATCTCAACGAGTATGTCCCATGAGAGAATCGCCAGCGCGATGATTCCACACGCGACAAGAAATTGAAACGCTTTGACAGCCTTTCGTCGCGGTATCGACTTGTGGTGGTCAATGTCGGGAAAAATCGCGCCAACGAACGTCGCCGCGCCGGCACCGAACATGCCTGCGAGTGCAAGCACTGGTGAGCCAAAGGCCCCGAATAATACACTCCCAACTGCGAGAGCTACCACGACTGCACCGATGCGACCCCACCGTGCGTGGGTCGGATAATTTGGCATACTCCCCGGTTGGATACGGGCCATTATATGTTCAGGGGATACATACATTCGAGACGAACAGCACAAATACTATTATTTAATACACAGTAGCTCTCTGATATGACTTCTCTGAGACGGAGACAACGGTGTTGATACAGAGAGGCGGAACTATCCACCGGACCCCATAACTACAAGAGTATACGTTTCAACAGTGCGTATACATGCCGACAGTAAGCGTCCGAATTGGCGACGATGATAAGGCAGAACTGGATGAAGTTGCGCAGTTGCTCGAACAGGACCGGAGCACGACGATGCGTCAAGCGTTGCGTGAGGGCGTCGAGACGTTGCGAACGAGACACGCAGTCGAACGCTACCAAAGTGACGACGTGTCCGTCAACGAGGCTGCCCGGCTAGCAGGTGTCTCGATTGCTGAGTGGCTTGAGATTGCCCAGGAGCGCGGGTTGACAACACAACTTGGAGAGACTGAACTTTCTTTCGACGCCGAGCGCGCGACGGAGCTGTGACCATGCATGTCTACGTCGATGCGACCCCTCTCTATAACCTCGGCCAGATCGGCGACCTCGAACTGTTTGATGTAGTCGATGGCGACCTTGCGATTCCGACAGCTGTCGCTGACGAGCTCACGGTCGAGCCGGCGGCGACGAACCTCGACCGCTTTCTCACCGAGTACGCGGTCGATACCGAGTCAGAGGCCAAGGAGTGGCTCGACGCTGCCGCTCAGTTACTCGACGCCAGCGAACAGACCAGCGACGTTTATCTTGTGGCCGGTCTGCTAGCGTCTCGGGACCGCGGCGAGGAGTTCGCACTTATCTCGGACGACCGCCGGCTCCGGGCCGTCGCTGACGGCCTTGGTGGGACCGTCACGAGCACCTTTGGTATCGTCGTGCGGGCGTCGCTTGAAGATAAATATTTCCCGACGAGTCAGGCTAAGCGGGTCATCCGCCGAACCGACCACCACGGGATCCAGATGACTGGCCGTCTGCGAGAGCGCGCAATTGGTGAGATGGACTAACACGGCCTACTTGTCGAGGGGCTTATACATCTCTACCACGGTTGCTTCAACTCTCTCATCAAACTCGTGGACGTGTTCCGTGACGCGTTCGTACCCCTCTTTGGCGTAAAACGGGACAGCGTTCCGGGAGGCCCAGAGCCCGAGTGATTCGACCCCGCATAGCTGTGCAGCTGCTTCGAGGTCGTTGTAGAGCTGGGAGCCGACGCCTTCACGAGCCACGGTCGGATGGACGTATACGGCAGTAATCTCGCCATCGGCGTCACACTGGAGATAGTCGTCTGCGTCGACTCTCATCCAGCCCAATCCGACGATGTGGGGGGCCTTCTCAGCGACGAGAAACCGAGTCTCGGGTGAGTCGATGGGGTACTCGTCGGGGTCGCGGTCGTGTGCCCACGCAGCAACCTGTTCGTCAGCGTAGCTCTGCCCTGCCAGACCCTCGATAGACGCCAGATGAACGTCTCGAATCGCCGGGGCGTCCTCGGGAGCCGCGTCACGAACGATGAGCGACATATTTGGGAGACGGCGGGTCGGAGTATAGTAGTTTTTCTGTCGGCAGCGACCCGCTTGGCTCACGGCTTCAAGAGTCACAATCGTCGTTCTCACTTCGCTGCGCGGGCTAGAACTTCTGTGTTCTTGCTCGACGGGGTCGGTTTCAGCTACGGCGAGAGCCGCTGGCGGTCTCGCGGGAAGAGAACGGCTTCGCGGATGTTGTCCAATCCAAGCATCGTCATCACGAGACGCTCACCGCCAAGTCCCCAGCCGGCATGAGGTGGCATGCCGTAACGGAACATCTTCGTATAGTACTCGAAGGCTTCGGGGTCGAGTCCCTGCTGCTCGAAGCCTTCGACGAGGTGCTCGAACCGATGTTCACGCTGTCCGCCCGAAACAAGCTCCATGCTCGGGTGCATCAGGTCAAAGCCAGTCGAGAGCTGCTCGTCGTCGTCCATGTCCTTGATGTAAAAGGGCTTGATCTCGCTTGGCCACTCGGTGATGAAATAGTGCTGACCCATCTCATCGCCGAGCGCGCGCTCACCTTCGGTCGGCAGGTCGTCGCCCCAGACAAGTTGCTCGTCGAGTTCGCCTGTTGCGTTGATACGCTCGATGGCTTCCTCGTAACTCAGACGTGGGAACCCCTCATCAGGCACCTCAAAGGTCTCAGCCAGCCCGAGTGCTTCGAGTTCTTCCTGGCAGTTCTCGGCAATTCCTTCGTAGGCAGCAATAACGACTGACTCACAGGCATCCATCGCGTCGGCCTCGTCGTAGAATGCGGACTCGAAGTCAATAGAGGTCGCCTCGTTGAGGTGTCGCGGCGTGTTGTGTTCTTCGGCACGGAAGATTGGACCGATTTCGAAGACCCGCTCCAGCCCGGAGCCAACCATCAACTGCTTGAATAGCTGGGGGCTCTGGTTCATGAAGGCTTCTTCGCCAAAGTACGTAATGGGGAACAGCTCGGTTCCACCCTCGGTCCCAGTTGCGACGATTTTGGGCGTGTTAATCTCTGTACAGTTAAGCTCACGGAACTGTTCGCGGACGGACCGCAGCAACTCGGCGCGAATCTCGAAAATTGCTTTGACCTCGTCTTTTCGGAGGTCAAGTGTTCGGTTGTCCAGTCGCGTTGGGAGTTCGGAGTCGACTTTCCCAGATGGGTCAAGTGGCAGTTCGGGGTCAGCCTCAGCAACAACGTCGACGTTTTCGGGGACGATTTCGACACCTGTTGGGGCGCGTTCTTCTTTTTCGACTGCGCCAGTGACAGCGATGACGCTCTCGCGATGAACGCCCAGCCCTGTTTCCACAAGGTCGTCGTCCATTTCGTCTTTCTCGAATTTGATCTGAATCTTCCCGGTCGTGTCCCGGAGAATGATGAACGCGATACCACCAAGGTCTCGAATCTCGTGGACCCATCCGGCGACGGTCGCCTCGTCACCCGGCGTGGCGTCTGTCGTGTACGTGCGCGATTCCATGGTGGTTGATTTCAATCGCCGTCACTTAAATACAGCCTTTCGGAGCGTAGAGGCAGATGGATGTCACTTGCTCTCGTCTCGGGGTCGCGCGTACGTGTACCGCCTGTACAGAAACCCAGTCGGGAACGGAAGCAAAAGCAGTGTCAACAGATATCGCTCATTGGCGAGTGTGTATCCCACCAACACCGTCGCAAGCAAAATGCCGACGTGAACGTATATCCAAGCCCACCGCTGGAGGGAATCCCAATCACCATAGATGTACTCATAGAAGATGTCCTCGACTGACGAGACCATGCATACTGCCAGTGTCTGTGTGAATGTAAATATTCATACCTCTTCTTTCAGTTCTGGGGCTCTGTTGAAATCCTCAGATAATTACACATCTATCGGTCGTCTGAATAGATGCAGGCCTTTCCACAATCGCGGTTACCTACCAGGAAAGTTCGTATCTATGGTATCGGACTCAACCGCTTTGACGAAGTCCCAAGCGAAATAGTGGGTCCACCTGTCGATATCTGAAAGATCGGCGTCGTCGATCACGATATACTCTGATGCTCGTGGGAACTGTTCCTCAAGCATGCGGAGTCGTTCTTTCCGTGTCGGCCACTCATCGAACCACTCTTCGTCCGCTCTGTCACCGATTTTCTCGTACCACTCGTTGTCCAACTGCCGAATGAGTTCTTGTATACCCGGAATATCTGCCTCGGCCTTGAGATCCTGATTTCCGATCGCCCACACCTCGTGTTCAGTTTCCTGAGCGAGATGCGTAACCCACCCGAGTGGGACGACTGTTTGCTCGGGATGCGGGCTCACGTCGACGGTATAGTCGCGGTCGAAAGCAAATACCTTCATGGATCGATCGTACTGTTCCACGTCCGTACTTTTTCTTCGAGGAAGTCAGCGACGTTGTCCGGCGATTCGGAGAACCATCTAGCCTCTAGGATCTCATCGTCACTGATCGAGATCTCACCTCCTTCATAACCAGCCTCGAACTGCACTGTGAGCATGTAGTACCGCTGGTCGGGGTCGTCCTTCAGAACTACTGTCTTGCGACGTGCCCAAAAGACGTTCGTGATGGAACAATCGATACCAGTTTCCTCTCGGACCTCACGAAGTGCGGTTTCTTCCATTGATTCCTCGGGTTCGTGGCCGCCACCTGGTGTTCCCCACTGATCTACACTTTCGCTGTGTTGAATCAGGAGTACTCTGTTCGAATCGTCCGTGACCCACGCTCCAGCATCCCCAACCCAGCCATCTTTCACTAAGTCCTGACCGTGCTTGAAGAAATCTGGATCGTTCATGACCGTCTTTTCGTCCACGGGAAAGGTTCCGTATTCGTCTCTGAGTCGTGAGAGCCTTCGATCGACTTCTCTCTTACTCCGGTCTTCGAAAGACATGGATGCTGACTGTACCGCTTACCCTCTAGTGGTTATTATGATTTATCATCTGGGGAACAGGGACTCTATTGGAACACTGTCGATATGGTCGCACACCTACCTAACGGCTGTTTCAGCAGGTAAGGTGTCGATCAAATAGGGTTTTATCAGACTCATTTCTGCAAAACGCTCGGTAGCACTGACAACACTATGAGTATGAAAAAAGTATAAACTCGTCTGACAGAACATACCCGAAAAGTCGGTGACAGAGGTCAAGTCACCATTCCGAAAGAGATTCGTGACCGCCGCGAGATCGAAGGTGGCGACAAGATCCGATTCGTTGAGGTCAACGATGAAATTATCATCAAGCCACCGATGGATGAAGGGAGCTTAGCGGAAGGTTACAAGATCAGAGCCGACCGCTCTCGGCAGCTGGCCGAAAAGATGCACGGAACGTCGGCAGAAGCAACCGAGCAACTCGGGGATGCTCCAGAGTGGGGCGAGTGACGTGTGCAGGTATGTCGCGGAGACATCGTCACTACCGAGAATCCAACAGAGGGGAGCGAACAACAGGGTTCGAATAGGCCCCGTGTCGTCATTCAAAACGATGTTGGCAACCAATACTCCCCAACGACGATTATCGCCCTTGACGAAACAGTACGACCCCAATGATATCTACCCGTTTGAGGTGGAAGTCTGTGCGTCGAACACCGCTCTCAATCACGATTCCGTGGCTGATCTCAGTCAGATTCGCGTCGTCGATATCAGCAAACGAGTAAAAAAGAACATCGGGTCGGTGCCAGCAACGCGTATGGCGAGGATCGATGCTGCGATCAAAAACAGCCTCGGTGTTTAATGACTCGAAATTTGCTTACGAAGAGCGATATCAGAGAGTCAATCACAGTGTTTTGAGTTTCGTCCGTCCGGGATTGTGTCTCCGTTCGTAATTAGTGATGGCGACGGTACCACGGGGACAAAGCGCCACGAGCAGACCGTCCGTGAGTTCCATATCGGTACAACGGTCGCTGTCGGATTGAAACACGAGATTTCGAGGAGAGCGGTGTGTCCGGGTACCGACACGCCGAGTGTACCCTATCGCTACAGTGGCGTGAAACCGATCCAAAAGTAACAGATATTTGACTGACTAACTAGTCAGAAAGTGGTTAAGTAATCAGGCACTACGCAATAACAAGAATGGAAACGGAGACCGAAGACGAAATAATCGAAGCGACAAGGCGGGCGCTGTGCGAGTACGGCTACGCTGACCTCACGATGCAGCGAATCGCTGAGGAAGCGTCAATGACGAGCGCAGCGATTCACTACCACTACGACACGAAGGCGGAGCTGTTGAACGCCTTCCTTGATGACCTCCTCGACCGGTTCGAGGCGTGGTTGGCCTGTGACGCAGAGGACCCACGCGAGCGCCTCGAAACCTTCTTTGACGCCGTCTTCACCGCACAGAACCCCAACGAATTCCCTGTTGCTCTGATGGAAATGAAAGGGCAGTCCCCGTATCAGGACTCGTTTCGCGAGCGGTTCCTCGCGCTCGACGAGGTGATGCGGTCGGTGGTTGCGACTGCCGTCCGCGACGGTATCGATGCGGGCCAGTTTGAAGATGCCGAGCCAAAGCAAGTCGCGCGCCATGTCGTCACGATGATCAACGGCACGCACGTTCGAACGGTTGCACTCGGTGAAGATGCCGACGCCACCCGCATTCTCGTTGAGCAGTATCTCGAACTGCAACTCGGGTGGGAGCCTGAATCGGGATCGGAGGTGGTCGTGTGAACGTGCAGCGTAAGCGAGCGCGACTATACCGAACTGGCGATCCGGGGGTGATCGCGTGAACTTGTTCAAGGGACAAGAGGAGCTGAATCTCACCGAAGGTGGGATCGTCAAGCCACTCCTGTACCTCTCACTGCCGATTGTCATCACGAACTTGATGCAGACCGCCTACAACCTCGCGGACACCTTCTGGCTCGGCCAGTACTCGACAGATGCACTGGCAGCAATCTCTTTCGCGTTCCCGATGGTGTTCTTGCTCATCTCGCTTGGTATGGGTCTCTCGGTCGCCGGGAGTGTCCTCGTCGCCCAACACACCGGGGCCGACGAGAAGCACAAGGCCGAGTACGCCGCCTCACAGACGGTCACGTTCGCCTTCTTTGGCTCGTTGGCGCTCGGTCTGATCGGCTATCCGTTCGTCCGACCGTTCCTCTCGTTCCTCGGAGCGTCGCCGGCTGTTCTCCCAGGGGCGACAGGCTATATGCAGGTCGTCGCACTGGGCCTACCCTTTATGTTCGGGTTTTTCGTGTTCATCTCGCTGATGCGGGGCGCGGGCGATACCATCACACCGATGCTCGTCATGTTTGGGACGGTCATCGTCAACGTGATTCTCGACCCGTTCCTCATCAACGGCTGGACGCTCATCTCGGATGCCCCAGTTGTTGGGACGATTGCCTTCCCCGAACTCGGCATCGAAGGTGCAGCGATTGCGACCGTATTCTCGCGGAGTCTCGCGATGCTCGTCGGCATCTACATCATGCTTGGCGGCCGTCGCGGCATTCAGATCCACATTCGGGACATGATTCCGGACTTTCAGTATCTCCGGAAGATACTCGCCATCGGCGTCCCAGCGTCGATTGAAGGGACCGGGCGCGCACTGTCTATCAACGCCCTGTTGCTCGTTGTCGGCCTGTTCTCGAAAGAAGTCGTCGCCGGCTTCGGAATCGGGACTCGTGTGTTCTCTGTCATTTTCCTACCGGCGATTGCCGTCGCCCGTGGGGTCGAGACGATGAGCGGCCAGAACATCGGTGCCGGTAACTACGACCGCGCACAGGCGGCTAACTACGTCGCTGCGAAGGGACTGTTCTTCGTTTTGGCACTTGCTGGGCTCGCTATTTTCCTGTTCCCGACACCAATCGTGAACGTATTTACCGACGACCCAGCCGTCTTGGATGTCGGGGCGGAGTTCCTTCGATACGTCGCGCTGTCATTTGGCTTCATTGGAATTATGCGAGCGTTCACTGGGGGCTTTCGTGGTGCTGGAAAGACGCTGATCGCCGCAGCGATATCGGTGCTCACGCTGGCCGGCATTCGCTTGCCAATCGCCTATGTCGCCTCGCAGGGTCTTTTCTCGACGAACCTGTGGTTTTTCGGCCAGCAGGATCCACGTGGTATCTGGCTCGCCTTTTTCGTATCGAACGTCGCCGGGGCAGTCATCGCGTGGCTGTGGTTCCGACGCGGTACCTGGCGTACCGGCGATGTCCGGGGGACAGATACTCCTGATAGCATCGAAACAGACGATCCCGATCCAGCGACGGGAGATGATTAGCTGAGTGCAGGCGCTAAGCCTTCTCTCAAGGAGTACCGCAGCCCCCGGAAGTGTTCGAAACGACTTCGGAGGACCTACCACAGGCCACGAGAGAGTTGTCCCACCCATCGACAGAGCACAGCTAGAACCACTCGGAGACGAGCCCACCAAACAGGGCGTCGTTGCTCCGGACAGTTGCTATCCCGTCGTTGAGTGCTTTGAGTAGTGTGTCTCTGCTTTCGTCAACGACAAAGCCATACTCTTCTCCTGTATATATCTCGAATGCGATTTCGATATCGAACTCGTCGCTGTATGACTGTGCAACCGGATGGTCGATGACGCCGACATCAAGCGAGCCGTCGACGACTTGTTGTATAGCATCCTCGATATGTGGAAACGTTTCGAGTGCTTCTGGATCGAGAATTCCCTTCTTGATGAGGTCAGTGACTTCCCTAGCCCCTGTTGTTCCCTGCTTAGCGCCAATCGTATGCGCTGTCAGGTCTGGCGGGGCAGTGGGCTGGTACTGGCTTCCGGCTGAAACGAAAAACGCCTGGTTGATAACGAAATACGAGTCTGTGAACCGGACTCCCCACTCCTGTTCGCGCTGGTCCAGAATCGTGACCGCTCCAACGCCGACATCCGCTCCACCGCCGTTGATTGCGTCGATGAAATCATCGGGCCACTCGTCGAGTGCAAGCCACCGGTCGTGGGTGTGTGCTGGCATAGTCTCGATGACGGTTTCAAGCATCTCGACGTCGAATCCCGTGAGTTTGTCAGGCTCTGTGTTCACGACGAACGGTTCAAAGGGAGCGTCGGCACCCGTCACTAGTGGCGTCGTCTCGGAGTCTGTACTGGCTTTGGAGGATGTTGCTCCGCTGGTGTCGCCTCCAGTCTCACTGGGGGACATCTCTTGGTCCGCCTCCGAGCCATCCATACATCCTGCAGTCCCGGTAACTATCGCTGTTCCAGCAACTGCAAGATACTCCCGCCGGCTCGGGCTACCGTGCACGACAGTAACTAACACGCCCACCAGTATCAGTCTTTGTCATAATCCTCGTGTTCGGACTGGATGTGTGTCTCAGTCCGTGGTATCGTGACAGTAATAACATTGCCACGTGGCTCCCGACGCTCGTAGGCAACCGCGCCATTCGATTGTTGCAGAGACCAGAACACAAGCCAGAGGCCCATCCCGCTGGCGTGGTTGAGCGGGTCTGTCTCCTGTATCCCTTCCAGTACGTCTTGTTCTTGCTCTGGCAATGGTGGCCCATTGTCTTCGATGCGGACAGACGCCGTTGTGTCAGTGCATGTTATCGTAATTTCAGCTACTGGCGTGACCGAATCGTTGTGCATGAGTGCGTTTTCTATCAACTCACGGAACGCCGAATTGAGTGTCCCAGTCGCAATGACAGTGACACTCTCGGGCGAATCAAATGTAATCGTCGCATCCGAAAACCGACTCCGATGCTCGTCGACGAGAGAGTGAATATCCCGAACAAGATCAAACTTCATATAGTTGGGGTCCGTCGTGAGTGTTCTCGTTATCTGTCGCTGTTTGTCTGTTTTTTCGAGCAATTCGTCAGTTTTTTTCAGGATCGTCTCAACGTGTGCCATCTCGTCGGCGTAGCTGTTTTTCTGGATGAGTCTGGCTTCGAGTTTAACAACGTTCATATCGTTTTTCAGGTTATGGCGCAGCAGTCGGTCCAGTACTCGAAGCTGTTCGTTGAGACGTTCGGCGTTCTCACGTGCTTGCTGGGCCTCGTCGCGGGCCTCTTCTGCCATCTGTCTGGCCGTATCTGCGTCCTCATGCGCAGTTTGGAGGTCCCGCATGTTCGACTGGATGTTTGCACGCATCTGTTCGAACGACCCAAAAAGCCGTCCGATTTCGTCATCTCGGTCCGTCTCGGGAAGCGTCACATCGATATCTTGGTTGGCAATATCCTCTGCCCTTCGAGTAACGAGTTCCAGTGGGGTCGTGACACGGCGACGGACCCAGGCGGTACAAAAAAGAACAACAACGACATCAAGCACGAAGAGGCCGGCAAGCAGCCGCTGGAGTGTCTGCTGTTGGTCGGCGATGACGTCGTTCATCGTGGCTGCGAGCGTTGCACTCGCATTATTTAGCTCTTCACTGTGGGTTTCGATGTACCGGAGTGCTGTCCAAAACGCCTCGTTGAGTCGGTCCAACTCAGACACGGTGTTCACGGTGTCTCGATACGCAGGCCATCGCTCACGAATCTTGGTAATACTGTCTTGGACTGCTCGTGGCGCTGGCTCGACAGTCTGTCCGTCGTACGTGCCTCCATCTTCGAGAAGCGAAAACAGCCGTTCATAGTCCTCGATGTGAGAAGCCATCCTGTTTTCGAATCGGACAGTCGTAGCGACTGCCTGCGAATGCTGTAACACGGCTGTTTCGATAGCCTGTCTGTGAAACTGTAGCTCGCGCGCAACAGCCAATTCCGTCGTGTACGTTCCGTTTAATTCCCGGTACCCCTCTACAATCTGGCGCGTCTCTGTCTCGAGTGTATTCTCACCAGCAACAATCGAGTCGACAGCAGACTGGTACGCCTGCTTAAACGGTTCTTGATCTGCAATTGTGCTGGCACTCTGCGAGTAGTTCGCCCAGACTTGCTTCTGGGTTCGGAGCTCCGGGCGTGCCGCAGTCGGAACTGGCTCGGTCTGTAATCCGTTTGCCACGGCCTCGTTGTCGTCGGTTCCGTTTTCAAGCGCCGCAAGATTCCGTTCATACTGCTCGATTGCCACACTAAGATCTGTCCCGTCGCTCGTCCCCTCGGCCTTTCTGAACGCGTGAAACGCTATCTCCTGGCTCAACACGCTTTGATTGTTAGTAACCTCGATGGTGGTTGTCGTCTCTTGAATCCCCTGCTGGACGTAGTAGACAGCACCTACATTCACTGCTGCAACGACAAGCAAAATGAATAGTAGGCCTGTTATTTTCCCTCGAATATCGAGCATGATCGGAGTATAGCGTATGCCAGCTGTCTGTACTACTACACTTTTTGGGGCAGTCTATTATACTCTGTGGCGGTCTCGGTAAGAGACACTGCCGAGAATGGGGGTTTTGGGCGAGACAGACGCCTAGCTCGCGAGCTGTGACTGCCACTCTCGGACCGTTTCGGCGGTCACGCCTTGGGTCCGCTGTGCGAGGTCATCAGGGTCGATGTCGGTGAGGTCCTCGGGTGAGTCGACGCCGGCGTCGGCGAGTTTCTCGGCGGTCGCCGGACCGATGCCGTTCAGGTCTTCGAGGTCGTCGATTGCCTGGCGAGCCTGGTACTCCTGATAGTTACAGACCGGACAGCCAAGCTCCCAAGGCTCGTCGCCGTCCTGAACGACAAGCTCGGGCAGGTCATGCTCGTCGCAATGTTCGTCGGTGATTTCGATGTCGCCTCGCCGGGGTAGTGGCAAGGAGTACTCACAGTCCGGGTATCGGGTACAGCCGGCCAGCCGCGAGCCAGAGCGAAGCTGTTTGATAGCCAGCTTTCCGCCGCCCTCACCGTCTTCGTTTTGTTGTTCTTCGGCACCGTCCGCTCCACACTCGGGACAGGCTCCTAAGATGCGGTCCTCACTCTCGTCTGCCTCGGCGGCGGCACACCGGGGACAGCCGTGGACAAACGTATCTCGGCCGGCGAGCATCTTCACGTGGTGGGTGTCGTGTTCCTCACAGCGCTCATCAAGGACAAGTGGTTCACCTGTACTCGGCAGCGGTAGCGTGAACCGACAGTCTGGGAAGCCATCACAGCCGACAAAGTACGACCCCTGTCTGCTCCGGCGGACCAACAACTCATCACCACAATCCGGGCATTGACCCAAGCGCCGGTCAGCCTTGAGCGACTCTTGGAGATGCTCGCCGATCTCTTCTTGTGAGTCCCGGAGCTCGTCAAAAACACGCCGGAGCATCTCCCGAGATGCTTCTGTCACTTCCTCGTAGGTTGCTTCCCCCTCGGCGATGGCAGTCATATCTTCTTCGAGTTGGGCTGTCATCTCCTCGCTGACGACATGGTCGGCAAAGGCTTCGGCAGCATCAACGACGGCCTCGGCGAGTTTCGTTGGCCGCGGCGGGTCGTTCTCTAGGTAGCCACGGTCGTACAGCTTTTCGATGATGTGGTGACGGGTTGCCTTTGTCCCGATATCCATCTCCTCCATCTTTTTGATAAGCCGGGACTGGCCGTAGCGCCGTGGCGGTTGTGTCTCCTTCTCGGCGAGTTCTACATCGCCAATAGCGAGCTGTTCGCCTTCGGATACGTCAGGCACGAAGTTCTCGCTGGCACTGCTGTATGGATACACTGCGTGATACCCCTCTTCGACGAGACGTTTCCCGTTTGCTTTGAGCTGGTGGCCGCCTGCTTTGGCGACAACCCGAAGGTGTTCCCACGTTGCGGGTTCAGCAACTGTTGCGAAAAATCGCCGGACAACAAGCTCGTAGATATTCCACTCATCCTCGTCAAGGTCGCCCCATGCAGGCAGTTCTCCGGTGGGGTGAATTGGTGGGTGATCGGTCGTCTCTTTGTCGCCACGCGTCGGCTCGATTTCGTCAAGTGCAAGCAGTGACTCGGCATCCTCTCCGAACTCGTCGCTACCGACAAACGAATCAAGCAACGCTTCGGGGTCGAGATCGTCGGGATACACTGTGTTGTCTGTTCGAGGGTAGGTGAGATACCCCGCAGTATAGAGGTCCTCAGCAACTGACATCGCTCGCTGTGCAGAGTATCCAAGTGACCCGGCAGCGCTGATAAAGGCAGTCGTGTTGAACGGTTCTGGCGGCGAGTCTGTCCGCGTTCGACGCGAGACAGAGGCGACTGTCGCGGCATCCGCGTCTTCGAGGGCGCTGTGAGCCGACGTGGCAGTGTCTTCGTCCCAGACACGTTCGGCCTCGCTGCCGTCGTCGTCGTAGAAGTATTGAGATTCGAAGGTTTCGTCTGCTCCACCCTCTGCGGTTGTAAGGTCTGCAAAGAGTTCCCAGTACGTCTCGGGGTCGAAGGCCTCGATTTCGCGCTCGCGGTCGACGATAAGCTTCAGCGTCGGCGACTGGACTCGGCCCACGGAAATAAAGTCGTTACCGAGCTGGCGTGCCGATAATGAGAGAAAGCGAGTAAGTGCGGCTCCCCAGATGAGGTCGATAACCTGTCGCGCCTCCCCGGCAGCAGCAAGGTCAAAGTCAAGTTCGTCGGGGTTATCGAAGGCCTCGCGTACTTCGCGGTCGGTAATCGACGAAAAGCGGACCCGTTCGATAGGGCCATCGAACTCCTCACGGACGAGTTCGTATGCTTCCTTTCCGATAAGTTCGCCCTCGCGGTCGTAGTCCGTCGCGATGACCACCTCGCCTGCACGTCCCGACAGGTCCGAGAGCGTCCGAACGATATTCTCCTGTGTGGGGTCCGTGACGATGTCGGCGTCGATGAGTTCGACTGGCTCGACATCGCGCCAGTTGGTGTACTCCTCGGGAAAATCTAGACCGACAACGTGGCCAGAAAGCCCGACGACACGGGTCTTTCCCCAGCGGTAGACGTTCACGCCTTTCTGCCTGTCTGCCTCGGCACTTCCGTCGCTCAGGATGTCTGCGATTCGGCGCGCGGCGTTGTCTTTTTCAGTAATAATGAGTCTCACTGGAGGCCACCTCGTTATCGGTGTTAGGCCGGGTTGCCTTCTAAAGGCTTTCGAGAATCCAACTGGCAGCATGTACACGGACTGCTGTGCATAGTGTCGACAAAAATTGGCTGACACTGTTTGAGACGTCCCTCCCGAAGCGTGCTGGTCTGTCTGCTGATGGCGAGATACGGTAATCTACACTCACAGCGTGTGAAATCGCGAGATCACCTCTTTCGTACAGCAAAAATATCAAAAAATGGATGTATAATATGTTTATATACCTTCTCACAAAAACGTTTCAGTAGACGACTGACGGACCGTTAGGCCTATACGAATTACAGATGGAGACAAACAAACCAACTGATTCGGAGGAGACCACGCCGACGCTCGACAGTCAGACGCTCGAACGGCTGTACCAAGCGACAAATGAACTGTACGCTGCTGACACCATCGAAGAGGGGAGCCAACAGACAGTGTCGGTCGCACTCGATATTATTGGGTTCGACCGGTGTGCTATCACTGAAGCCGACGAGAAACGCGGACGATTCAACATCGTCGCAGCTGGCGGTGACACGTCGCTTCGTGCCGGTGACAGCCAGTTTGCACTCGATGAAGGCATTTTGGGGGCAGCGTTTGCAGCCGGTGAGTCCCGAATTGACAACGAAACTAACACAGTCGATGAAGCTGTGCCGATTGACGACCACATTCAGAGTGCGTTGACTGTCCCGATCGGTGACTGGGGTATGTTCCAGGCACTTGGGCGGGAAACTGGTGTCTTTGATGAAACAGACCTGCGACTGCTTGAGTTGCTTCTCGCACCGCTTGCAGCGACAGTCAAACGAATCCAACGAGAGACAGCACTCAAAACGCGGACCGAGGAACTGAGACAACAGAACAGACAGATTGAGGCAATACACGAAGTTTCGACAGAGATGAAGCGTGCGACGAAAGCCGACGACATCTATTCCCTGTTCGTTGAGACTGTCGAACAGGTCTTGGATATCGGTATCAGTACGCTGAATACTCGTGAGGGAGATCTCTTGAAGACACGGGCTGTTGGCTCCGGAATGTCGTTCGATAATTTTTACACTGAGACGCCTCTTGACCAGTATAACAGTCTCGCCGTCGATACTTACACATCCGGCGAGACGTACATCATCGACGACCTGTCTGAAACGGAGTATCGTGTGGCAAACTCGACGTACCGCTCGCTACTCAGCGTCCCACTCGGTGATTGGGGCGTCTTTCAGGGCGCAACAAAGGAACGTGCGGTATTCGACCAGACTGACCGTCACCTCATTGAGTTGCTCGCTGATGGAGCGGATGCCGCTATGGAGCGCATCGACCGCGAAAACGAACTCGAACGGCGCGCACAACAACTGGAACAACAGACCAAGCAACTGGATCAGTTTGCAAGCCGACTGAGCCACGAGATGCGGAACCCGCTCAGTGTCCTCAAAGCCCGAACAACTCTTGCCCGCGAAACCGATGACCCGGAACATTTCGACCACATGGACCGGTCAATACGCCGAATGAGCCGACTTATCGACGACATGCTCAGTCTGGCCCGAGAGGGGTCTCTCGATACCGTAACCGAACCAGTTGCACTCGACCAGTGTGTCAAAGATAACTGGCAAGCGGTTCGAACGCTCAATACAAACCTGAATCTCGAAACTGAGGCGCGTATCTGTGCCGACAAGAAACAGCTCCATCAACTGTTTTCGAACCTGTTTCGCAACGCAATCGAGCATGCTGGAACTGACGTGACAGTAACTGTCGGTGACGTATCGGACGGATTCTATATCGAGGACAATGGGGCGGGTATCCCGTCAGAAAACCGTGATGAAGTGTTTGCGACTGGAACATCCGATCTCCCACACGGTACCGGTCTTGGATTAGCTGTCGTCAGACGGATAGCCGAGGCACATGGCTGGTCGCTACAGCTCTCCGAGAGCGATACAGGTGGCGCACGCTTTGAGTTCCGAGACGTGGCGTTCACCGACGAGTAAGTCACTCGCGGGCATCGAACAGCCCAGAGACATCGCTCTCTCTGTGCACTCGACGCGTAACGTGTTCTTCGAGGCGCTGAAGAATAATCCCCCGTTGGTCGGGTTCGCGAACAAAATCAAAGAGGAACGTCACGAATGGGCTGGCAGTCTGCTCGCTGTCGAGGTCTGCTCGTGCGAAGTCGATTGCTTGTCTGACCATGGCCTCGTCGTAGCCATGCTCCTCGGCGAGTACCTCCGCAGCGATTGCTGTTTCGTTGAAATCCAGGTCACCGAACCCAACGACGCTCCCCTTGTAGGCGAGTCGCAGTGGCCGTTGTCGCTCGACTCGCTCGGGGTCGTTGTTGAGGGCAACAAGATAGCGGTTGACCGAACCGAGGTCGACACCACGATAGGTTGCTGACAGGTCTGCAAGATAGTCGGTAGCGCTCGCGGCAAGACCAGTCGCGCCGCTCCAGTTACGGTTGTGGGCGTGGTAAACTGCGGCTGTAAACTGGATGAGTCCGTGCAGGAACTGCTCGTCGTCGGTTCCCTGTGTCAGGTTGAGCCAGTGATTCTCCCAGGCGTCGTGGGCCGCATGGTATTCGCCAGCATTGTAGATAGCGACGCCAGCGCGTAGGTACGACTCCATAGCTTCAATTCACCGTTGGAGACAGTAAACTCCTGTTTCCGACGACAAGACAAACCTGATTGAAAGTATCAGGGCACCCAGACACAACCGTCTCACTCGCCAATCCCATCGATAAGTGCTTCGAGGGTTTCGATGTGGTTCTCAAACAGTTGTTTCCCCTCGTCGGTAAGTTCATAACTCGTCTGTGGTTTCCGGTCGACAAACTCCTTTTCGACCAGCACTGCTTCCTCCGATTCCATTGTCTGTAGGTGACTCGACAGGTTCCCCTCGGTCACGTCGAGTGAGTCGACGATTTCGGTAAACGGGCAGCGGCCGTGACGGTAGAGGTACGCGAAAATTTGTAGCCGTGTCGGCTGGTGGACGAGTTTGTCGAATTCCATGCTTATTTGAGTGCGAGATATGAGACAACTGCGTGAATCGCGAACGCGATACCAAAGGTCGCGTAGCCCCACGTCTGGAAAATGTCGACGTTTGGCATCAGTGCTGCGAGGGTCAGCATCCAGCCGCCACCGATGTAGAACGCCCAGCGGTCACGACGGCGGATGTAGTACGCTCGCAGTGCCTCGCCGACGACAAGGTAGCCGACGCCGACGAGGCCGACAATAAGGCTGAACAAGAGTATCTCACCGGCTGCCCCGTTCATCCCATCGAGTACTGGGGTGAGTGTAACCAAGAACACGAAATACAGCGCGAACACGGACAACCAGAGTACGCCGATGCGCGGTTTTGCTTCGGTCACTGTGGCGTCGCTGTTATCTGTGGACCACCACTGGTAGAGTCCGGCAACACCGAGTGGGACCCACCACGCAACGGCGTGGAGCGAGCCCGACAACTCCCGGAGTGCAATGAGCTGTGAGGCACTCGACGCGAGCAAGACAGCTAGCCCAGTGACAAGCCAGAACCGGAACCGGCTCGGATACCGCTCTTGAATGCCCATTGCATCCTTAATCTGGCTCACTTCCTCGCGGAGCAGGTCCGGGTCGATTTCGGTATCCTCACTCATCGTGTTCCTCTCTGAGATGGACGTAGTAGTTGAACATATCGGTGTAGGTTGGCTCCCGAACCTGCACAGCAGCCCCCTTCTCACCGGTGACTGACTCAGGGCTCACACCCTCACGAAGGAACCCACGCCGATGAACTTTGTCTTCAAACAGCCTGCCATCGCGGACTGCGCTTGCGATATCGGCTGGCCCATCGGCGAGTACGACCGATGGTACAGCCGCCAGTAGTTCCTCGGGTGAGCCGATAGCAGTGATCCCGTTTTCGGCGACGAAAGCGATTGTATCGGCGAGTTCGGCATCTGCAGGGAGGTGGCTAGAGATGAGTAGTGTCTCGCCCGCCTCACGGCGAGACGCAAGCACCGAGTGCAACTGATTGACAGTCGTCATATCCAGCGCAGCGGTCGGCTCGTCGAGCAAGTACAGTGGGACTTCGACGCTCAACGAGATGGCGAGTTCGAGCTTTCGTTTCATCCCGCCCGAATAGTCCCCGACTTCCATCTCCAGCGCCTCGATATCAAAATCAAGCGTTGCGAGAATATCCTCATACTGGTCGGTCGTTCGGGGATGGAGGTCACGGAAGAACGCGATATTCTCGTGGCCGGTCAGTTCGTCGACGAGCATCGCGTCCTGAAGCATGAAACTCAGTTGCTCAGTGGCCGCGTCGGGGGAGTCACCAAAAACGGAGATGTCGCCAGCATCAGCGTAAAGCCCACCCGCGATACACGACAGAAGAATTGTTTTACCAACACCGTTTGGTCCCATGAGGAGCGTAATCTCACCTGCAGGTACATCGAGGTCGACACCTGCAAGAACCTCACCGTTGCCAAACCCTTTCCGAAGCTCCCGGACACTGACCGCAGGAGTCGCCACAGTCACTCACCTCCCTCTCCGCGGTAGACGGCACTATCCATGAGATAGGTTGCGAGAGAACCGAGCACTAGTGCCCACACTACGAGTAATCCAACAAACTGTATACTGACTGGTAGCGCTGGAGGCGTGAGACCAGCCCTTTCGACGCCAACAGGGGTTGTCGCGGGAATCTCAGTCATGTGCCACGCCTGGAGACGTGCGGCAAGTGAGTTCGGTGCGACGTTGATAACCCAGTGGCTTTCAGCGGGCAGCAAGCCCGGATTCATGCCGTTGTACCCCGTAAGGAAGTAGCTAACCAGTAAGATAGCGTTCGTGATACCGACGACAAGCTCGGAGTCCCCGACAAGTCGGGTCACCAGTACCGCGACAGAGACGCCGACGAGCGAAAAGAGCAGAAACGTACCGATAACAACTGGGATTGAGAGTGGCCCACGGAGGGTGTAGGTGGCTCCGTCGAGCAGCCCGATCAGCAAGACCAGTACGTACGCGACGGCCGCGACGGCGACCCCCGCAAGGTACCGCCCCGCGAAATCCGCACTTGGAGCGACTGGGAGTGACCGTAACTTCCGGTACCGCTTTGCCGTCAGGTCGTCGCTAAGGCCGCCTGCAAAAGCAACGAGTGTCACTGTGAGAACGCCAAAGAGGCCAAGCGAGACAGCCGTCGACCCTTTGATGGTTCCGAGCGTCGTTGCCTCGCTAACGTCTCCGCTGTCGGGAAGAAACACGAGACTCGTCAGGAAATACCAGAACGCGGGAAAGCCAAAACCCCAAATAATCGTTGCCTTGGTTCGGAGCATCGCACGGAGGTTCCGGAGCGCGAACGCTTTGGTCTGTGTCATCCAACGACTTGCTCTTGGCATGCTATGCGTTGTTGTCTCTGTGTCTGTCTGACTGTGTTCTGAACGTGATGCCATTTCTCCGTAATTGATATTTGCTACAACTTATACTTTGTTGCATTGCTTACATTCTATTACAAAGTACTTTGTGACGCAAACAGCCTGTACCACTGTTTTCATAACAGGCAATTCAGGCTGTGACTGGTAGCTTGGTGGCTATCTAAGTCCCGGCAATCGAGTTGGCTGTGACTACGCCGGCGCGGGGAGTGTGGCAAAACAGACGTTGAAACGAACGCCACCATTATGCGGGTTGGAACCAACGATACGAACAACGACTGCATATACATGGCTCCCGATGACGGAGACGAAATCACAGGTAGACGGCGTGTTCGCGTCGCACTTGCTGTTGGCTGTGTCCTCGCGGCCGTGTTCGCCGCTTTGCTGGTTCCAACGCTCGCGTCAAATACCATCGCCGGAACCCCTATCGATAGCGCGCTCCCCGGCGAGCGGTTCGACGGGGGTGGCGGCGGTGGTAACGGGTTCGGTGCGCTCAACCCCGGCACGCAAACCGGTGTGGGCGGCGATACAGGGTTCGACGATCAAACCTTTGGCTCTAATGATACGTCGGTCCACTTTGAGGTTCAGAGTCCTGAACCGGCCTATTGGCGGACCGGCGCGTACGACACATACACCGGGTCTGGCTGGGAACAAGACGGTGGGACGACCGAATACAGTTCGCCGCTTGACCCCGTGGGGTTGACCGATGGCGAACTCCCCTTCGAGATAACATTTGACCAGCCTGCAAGCGCCATACCAACCGCATGGCAACCCCGCAGTCTCTCTGGTGCTGACGGCTTGCAAGTAACAGAGCAGGGAGCAATCCGAGCACCCACGCAACTCGACGCCGGGACGACAATCTCGGGAGTAAGCCAGCAGCAGGCTGACGACCCCGGCATCTTGCGGGCAGCAGGGAACCAGTACCCGACGGAAATCGTCGAGCAGTACACACAACTGCCCGAGGACACGCCAACACGGGTTGAGACGTTTACAGAGCAACTCACCGCCAATGAATCGACGCCGTACGATACGGCGATGGCTATTCAGCAGTGGCTGCGCAACGAAAAGAAGTATTCGCTTGAAGCCAGCCAACAAAGCGAGCATATCGCGGATACGTTTATCTTCGAGATGGATGCGGGATACTGCGAGTACTTCGCCACATCGATGACGACGATGTTGCGCTCTCAGGATATTCCTGCGCGGTACACTGTCGGCTATTCGACCGGGCAGCCGGTCGACAACAGCACGTACGAGGTCCGTGGGATGAACGCTCACGCGTGGGTTGAGGTGTACTTCCCAGACGTGGGCTGGGCAAAGTTTGACCCGACACCTGGCGGAAGCCGCCTTGAATCCCAATCCTCGGTGCTTGAAGACGAACTTGGCGAGGAGGTCGACCTCGAAGAACCAGGGAGCCCCGGTGAGACCTTCGAGCCGGGGAATATCACCGACACTTGGGAGTCCAACAACGAGTCCGAGGATGGGTCGAAGTGGTATGCCATCTCGCTGAATCGGACTGCTGTTCCCGGCCTGGCGGTCGAAATTCAGATTACGTCTGACGGCGACCGCGCTTCGGACGTGGTCGTCACCGTCAACGGCAGAGAGGTCGGAACAACCGGCGACGATGGGACGGTTGTAATGACAGTGCCCGACGACGACGAACTCCGTATCAACGTTGCTTCCGTCGGCGGCGTGCTCGGAACGAACGAGAGCGCTGCCCTCGCCACGCCTGCAGCGGACTGGTCGTGGAGTAAGCCGGGTGAAACTGACCGGCTGTTCGGGCATAGCCTCGATGGGATGAGCCTGCAGTTACCGGTACAGGCGGCAAACGACTCATCCGGATCTGGAGAGAATACGACTAAGAGCAGTGTCAATGGAAACATGACAGGCGGGGCCGCGAACGAACAGGTAAACGTCACTCGCCCGCTAAAGCTCTTGAACCCGGAGGCAAACACCACCGTCGACGTAGAGACAGCGGCAACAGTCAGCGTGACGGGTGAGACGCTTCCCGGCGAGACGGTCACCCTCGCCGTAACTGTCGAAGACGTTACTGTGCCCGATGCCCGAGTTCTGCTTGATGGCGAAGCGGTCGCAGTGACTGACGCGGACGGGAGAGCGGAGGTGACACTGCCTGCCGAGGCTGGAAACGCAACACTTGCAGTCGAACGCGGGCCTGTCTCCGGCGAGAAGATAGTTACGCTCCCTGAACTGAGCATTTCCGTTTCGACTGGTCGGCTTCCGTTGCCGTTCTCCCCGGCAACTGTAACTGTCAGTGCGGGCGAATACGTCGTGGACGATGCACCAATCATTGTCGACGGTGAACAGGTCGGCACAACTGGTGCGGACGGGACTGCCGGAGTTCGTCTCCCATTCTCGCGAGCTGCGACAATTGGGGCCAGCGGGTTCGGAATGAGCGCCACGCAGACGGTCGACGGTCTCTTCGTGAACCTCGGGTTCGTCCTCGTCGTAGGCGGTGCACTCGTTGTGGTTTCGGTACAACTCGTTCGGCGCCGGAGACAGATGTCTGTGCTCCGCCAGCGTCTCGTTGGGATGGTCGACAGGCTGTTGACCGCTACACAACTCGCTTTACTCGGCGTGGTCAGACACGGTGGCACTTGGATTCGGTCGGTTCCAAGCCGGCTTAAGCGAGCGTTCGGGGCTGTGTCTGACGTGTTGCGTGGTCGGGTGTCAGCCACTGAACTCATTGCGAGGGTGCGCGACTGGCTTGACAGAAAAGTGATGGCTCGTAACGAGTCTTCGAAGGAACCGGCAGTCGACGTAAGCGGCGGCATCCAGCAGGCGTGGGAAGCGTTTCTCGCGCACGTCAGCGTCCCTGACCCAGCGGCTCACACACCGGGTGAACTCGCAACACATGCAATCGAAGAGGATGAGTTGCCTGCCGAACCAGTCGAGGCGTTACTGGTGGCGTTCCGGGCAGTCGAATACGGCTCCCGGCCACCCAAAACACATCTGGACCGGGCCGAGCGTGCACTCAAACAAATTGAAACCCACGCCACTCAGGCTCACTCCCGAGAGACGGAACACAACCCGTCGCATGAATGGGTCAGCGCCGACGGCGGAATGGTTACTTCTACAGAACAGAACCGAGAGACGGAGGGGGAGTCGTAGATGAGGGTTCGGAGTGCGTTGTTTGGAACGCTCGGGACGCTCGCTACAGGCTTCGGTATTGGTTTGTTGTTTGTCCCGGACCTTCTGCGCGGTGCTGGCCCTATCGATGCCAGTGTGTCAGCACTGTCGGGCACCGAGACCACGACTATCGGCTTAGTCGCTGGATTACTTGTCTTGGTCGCGTTCGGACTCATTGCGCGGTCGCGCTCGGCAACCGAGGGGCCGACACCGTCGAAGTCGGACTCACGGTTTGAGCGTGCGGCGACTGCGCCCCCCGAGGATGCGACCGTAAGTGATGGGGAACTCACCGCTGCGGGACTCGATAACGATCTTAAACAGGCTGTCGAGTCTGGGGGCAAACAGCTCCGTGATGTTCGCTCAGTGTTACGCGAGACGGCGACGAGCGCGTACGCCGAGCGCGTCGATATCTCAGAACAGCAGGCAGCAGCCGTCATCGACAGCGGTGAGTGGACCGACGATAAGGTGGCAGCGCGGTTTCTCGGGCGAGAGTCGTTCCCACTGTGGGTGCGAGTGCGTCGCTGGCTGACCCCCACACAGGAGCGCCAACGTCGTATCGAGCGAACTATTGCCGCCATCGAGCGGGTGGCAAGCAGATGAACCGAACCCGCGTTCCGCGATGGAATGTTGGGTTGCTTGCGACGCTTGCACTCGCAGCTGTCGGGTTACTGTACGCAAACGCAACGCTGCTTGGGGCGACGCTTATTCCACTGTCATACGTGCTCTACGGAGCTGTCTCGACGCTCCCTGCTAAGCGGCAACTCACTGTCGAGCGTTCAGTTGGGTCGGCAACACCGGCACCCGGCACACCGGTCGATGTCACGCTCACAGTCGAAAACGAGAGCGAGAACGTGTTGCCCGATGTGCGTCTCATCGACGGTGTACCCGACGAGCTCATTGTCACTGAGGGGTCACCGCGCCTCTGTACCTCGCTGTCGCCCGGTGAGCGTCGAACCATCAGCTACAGTGTTATCTCACGGCGCGGGACGTACACGTTCGATGACCCGGTTGTCCGTCTCCGCTCGATGGCTGGCAGCGACCGAGAGACAACCGAAATTGACGTTAACGGACGAGACACGGTCGTCTGTCTCTCGCCGCTAAAGACGAGGCCACGAGAAACGCAGACGACACGCCACACAGGCACTGTGACGACCGACAGCGGCGGGAGCGGACTAGAGTTCCATTCGACACGACAGTACCGACAGGGTGACCCGGTGAACCGAATCGACTGGCATCACGTCGCCAAGACAGGTGAGTTCATCACCGTCCGGTACCGCGAGCAAAAGACTAGTCGAACTGTACTAATTGTCGATGCACGTCCGGTCAACCGTGTCACGCAACAACCGGGGTATCCAACAGCAGTTGACCGGTCGGTCTACGCTGCCGAGCGCCTCTATGACACACTGACCGAGGCAGGTATCGACACGACTATCGCGGCGGTCGGCCTCACGTCGACCGAGACAGCCAATCTCGAACCAGATCCGGCGGGCATCGTCTGGGCTGGGTCGGGGAAAGCAACGACACCCGATGCGCTGTTTACCGCTCTCAACCGCGCCAGCACACGCACTGAACAACAGTCACCAGTACCGCCACGTACCGACCTCATATCGTCGCAACCACAAACCGAGCCGTCCGCCCAGTCGGCTGGCAATCCGGGCACGGCTGCTACTCAGCCATCTGCGCGAACCGATGGCGGAGACGAACGGATGCGGTTACTCAATCAAATACCGCCCGATGCCAGTGTGATGGTCTGTTCACCGTTCGTGGACAACTGGCCACTTGCACTCTGTCGGGCTGTCACCGGAGAGCACGACCTAGTTGCTGTCAGCCCGGACCCCGTCAACGGTGACTCAACAGGCCAGCGCGTTGTCGGCGTGCAACGTCGGCTCCGCCTTCGAACACTCCAAGGGCTCGGCACTTCGACCGTGGACTGGCCAATCAAACAGCCCTTCGACACTGCACTCCGGGCTGCACTTCCGGGGCTTCGGACACACCGATGAGAGCACCATTCACACAATACAACCGATGAGTACACCCGAAACCGGCACCCACGACTGGCAACCGACCCACACCAGCACCGGCATTGTTCTCGCCGTAACGGGACTGGTTGTGGCCGCGTTACTTTGGCAGGTTGACGACGTGACCAGACCAGTTGCGCTTGGAATCGTTGGCGCGGTGTTATTTACCGTGAGTTGCTGGCTCCTCTCTCAGGACCGCGCCGAAACTGTTGCACGCCCGCTTGTAAGCATTCTCACACTTCCCGTGGCAATCGGACTGTTCGGCAGCGCAGGTCTTGTTACACTGTTGCTCGCGTCGCAGTTTTTTCCTGTTCCGAGTCCCTCGTTGTTCTCGACAACGGCACTACTGATTGTCGGACACGCTGGCGTCGTCTTTGGGAGTGTTCTAGCAGTCCTCGGTGCAACGCTCGGTGTCCGAACCATCATAACACCGACAACGCTCAGACGGTACGGTCGCGTGACGTTTGTGACTGCACTTGTCCCGGGTGTTGTCTGTGCTGGCCTTGTCGCCGAGGTCGTTCTCTCCGAACAGGAAGGGCCGTTCACGGCCGGTTTCGATGTACTTGGCCTCCTTTGGTCGTGGCTGCTCGCAACCGACTCGGGTGGGCTCCCGTTGGCCGGATTCCTGTTTACTGTTGCGCTCACGCTGACGGGCGTACTCTGGTCGGTTGCCGCCTTGCCGGTCGCCGAGGCAGTTAATTCTCAGGTAGCCGGGAACCGTGTTCGTCGCCTAAAGATACACCTGATACAGCTATGGGCCGTTACTCTCGTCTTGCATCTGGTCGCGCTGGCACTAGAACTCAGTCAGTCGGAGGCCGAACTGGCCGCGCTGCTTGGCTCGTCGTTGTACGAGTTGTGTATTGGTGTCGCAACTGCGAGCACGCTTCGAGTGCTGTTACTTGGCGTGTTATTTCTCACAGTCGTTGCCGCGATAGCCGGAACCATTACGCGGCGACTCGCCCGCCAGTCGACCCGAGAACTGTCCCGCATTGCTGGCCCGCTCGCCGGTGGATCATTTATTACGCTAGTTGCCGCCTTTGTCGCCGAGCACGTCTACGACATGCTGCTCGAATTGATTCTCCAATCTTTTCCCCCGGAAACAGAGTCTAACGTAGGGACGATGGCGACCGAGGCTGTGGCCCTCTATGGCGAGGAACTGTTCATCATCCTGCTTGCGCTCGCGCTGGTCGTTGTCACCCTCTGTTTCATTACCGCGCTCCGGGTTGCTCTCTTTTTTGCTGTTCTCTCGGCAGAGACGCCGGCGTCCTCGCTTGCAAGTGCCGGCCTCTTCATCGGCGTTGTCTCCGCAGCGACAGTCGACGCACCGACGTGGCTGGTTCTTGGTGGAGTGCTTGCCAGTCTTCTCATCTGGGATGTGGGGCGGTTCGGTTCGACACTTGGTAGGGAAATCGGCGCCAGCACTGCGACACGGGATACGGAACTCGTCCATGCGGGGGCGACGACAGGTGTGGGGGTAGTTGGTGCCGTCGGTGCCGTCGTGCTTGCCTCCAGTGAAGTCTGGACACTCCCTTCACCAACGACATCGACCGCGCTTGTCGCACTCGCTGTTGGTCTCATCTGTTTCGCTATCGCATTACGCTGAACTGTGACTGCTCGAAACCGACTGTTCGTCCGCACAACGGGATAGACAGCTATCGGAGCCGGAGGGCTGCCGGAACGACTGCCTTTGGCCGGACCTCAACTGCGCCAAGCGCGAACAGGTTCGAGAGCATGCCGGGTGTGGCTTCCACTCCGACAACTGCGAGTACTGCACTGCCAACTCGTATTTCGGCGGTCAGGTCTGCTTCAGAAAGGACCCGTGAAATGGTTGGAATCCGGTCACGTTCACCTCCCAACAGGTAGAAGCCAGCCCGGACAGAGGGGACCTGTACGTGAAGTCGTTCGTTAACGGTGTTGATAGCAAGGTCGATGCCGTCGACTGTCACCGAAAGGTTTGCTGCGACATCGAGTGCGGGGCCGTCGTGAGCGAACCGCTCGACAGTGCGTCCTAGGTCACCGCTTGCTGCCACGCTCAGTCACGCTCGTTCGTGGTGATGCGAACTGTCCCATCGACTTCCCAGTGTGCGTGGTCGGCGTCGTCACCGACTTTGCTTGGGACAGCAACCTCCATATCCTCGAACTCGTAGACAATCTCGGCCCCACGTCCAGTCAACCTATCGTACAGACCGACTGCAAGCTCAGGCCAGCTGGTTGTTTCCTCAATGTGCCCGTCTGAGTCTGCTTCACTCATGTTTTTATCAACGGACTCATCTAACTTATACTTATGCCACACGTTGACACTTATCTCGCGTGGTGGCTCGTATCCGTGACTGCAAATCATGCGACGCTGAGGATTCCTATCATCTGGTCCCAATACCACACAACACTACGCACGGGGGTTCACAGCAGGGACAGCAAGCTCTCCGAGGATATCATCAAGTACTGCTGTCCGGGTCGTATCACGCACGTCAGCCTCGGCAGTCAGGACGAGGCGGTGGGTGAACACTGGCTCAACCATTCGCTTTACATCATCAGGAACAACAAAATCACGGCCCGAAAGGGTCGCCACCGCGCGTGCGGCCTCGAAGAGTCGCTGGGTGCCACGTGGTGAGACGCCAACCTCAATGCGTTCGTCGTGACGGGTCCGGCGGGCCAGTTCTACCATGTAATCACGCAACCGTGGGTCAACAGACACCTGTTCGGGTACACGCTGCAGTTCAGTCACTCGTTCACCATCAAGCACGCGGGTAACAGACGGCGTCTGGGCGGTACGCTCGGCACGCCGGTCGAGAATGCGTCGCTCGCCGTCAGCGGTCGGGTAGCCCACCGACGTTTTAATCATGAACCGGTCGCGTTGTGCCTCGGGGAGACCGAACGTCCCTTCCTGCTCGACAGGGTTTTGGGTTGCTATGACAAAGAAGGGCTCTGGCAGGTCATGGGTCTGTCCGTCGACGGTTACCTGCTTTTCGCCCATCGCTTCGAGCAACGCGGCTTGCGTTTTTGGCGGTGCACGGTTGATTTCGTCGGCGAGGACGACGTTAGCGAAGATGGGGCCGGGCGAGAACTCGAACTCGCCGCTGCCCTCGCGGTAGATGTTCGATCCCGTGATATCCGCCGGCAGGAGGTCGGGCGTGAACTGAATCCGCTGGAAGGAAAGTCCGAGTACCTGCGCGAAGCTCCGGGCGGTAAGTGTTTTTCCGGTCCCCGGTACGTCTTCGAGGAGGACGTGTCCGCGGGCCAGAATTCCAGTCATTGTCGTTTCCAGAAAGTCCCGGTCTGTGATGACCGCCTCGCTGATGGCGTCGAGAATCCGGCTCGATAGCGTCCCGGCCGTCTCATGGTCCATATAGTATACGTGGGTTGCAGGCTGTGAAAAATCTTCTACCCGGCCCGACGCTGTGTGCTTATGTGTTGTTGGGCCAACTATTGTTATATGCCAGCAAGGAACACTCGATTCGACGTCTCCGGACAATCGGTACTCATCACAGGCGCATCGAGCGGCATCGGGAAAGCGACTGCTGAGGCGTTCGGGGCAGACGGTGCGAACGTCGTCGTCTGCTCACGCGAACAAGAGAATGTCGACCCTGTGGCTACAGAAATCAACGACAGCGACCATTCTGGTGAGGCGCTGGCGGTCGAATGTGACGTGACAGACCGGGAAGCTGTTGAGGCGCTTGCCGATGCGACCGTCGCAGCGTTCGGTGGGCTGGACTGTCTGGTCAACAATGCCGGAGCGAGTTTCATGGCTGGCTTCGACGACATCAGCGAGAACGGCTGGGAGACTATTGTCGACATCAACCTCAACGGAACGTATCACTGCACGCAGGCCGCTGGCGACGCACTCGCTGACGGCAGCGGCACAGTTATCAACCTCGCTAGTGTTGCCGGACAGCAGGGAGCACCCTATATGAGCCACTATGGCGCGGCCAAGGCTGCTGTTATTAACCTCACGAGCACGCTCGCCTATGAGTGGGCCGGGCAAGGTGTCCGGGTCAACTGCATCGCCCCGGGCTTTGTCGCCACGCCCGGCGTCGAAACACAGATGGGTATTACTGCCGACGATGTTGAGCGCGACACAGTCAAACGACGGATGGGACTCAGCGAAGAAATTGCTGATATCGCAGTCTTTCTCGCTAGCTCGGCGTCCTCCTACATTGTCGGCGAGACACTTACTGCCAGAGGTGTGCCCGACATCGAGGAGACACCCGACGTCTAAACTGCTGTCGTTGCGGGTCCGCTAGCAGTTCCTCGGGGGTTAACTACAGCGACACTTTGGTTCCGCGTCCGGCCTCCCGCGCCGCCTGATAAATGGTCGTCCCCGCAGCGGCGTCAAGCGTTGCGGAGCCGACGCTGTCGACGACAATGACCTCATCCAGAGAGTCCCGCTCGTAACCGTCAGCGAGCATTCCGCCAAGGGGTTCGAGGTCGGCTGCATCGAGGCACGTCGCACAGATATCACCGGTCTCGGCTACTTCTCCGGGCACGTCGGCAAACACTGTGCCTGCTCGGTTGAGGACCGCTGGTTCGAGTTCCTGCATCTCCTCGGTGAAGGCTCCAACGGCGACGACCAGCGCACCTGCCTCGAGTGCAACAGCCGGAAAGACCGGCTCGGTTGCTGTCGTTGCTGTCACGACGACATCGGCACCCTCGACAGCAGCCGCCGGGCGTTTGACTGCTCGGGCTGGGACTCCAGTCTCGTTCAACTCGTTTGCACACTCCCGGCGCGAATCGCTTGGCGAGTAAATGCGCACGTCGTCAAGAGAAGCGACCGTGTCGATTGCTCGGGTCTGCCAGCGGGCCTGTGCGCCTGCACCGATAACACCGAGCGTAATCTCTGCCGGGGCGAGTTCACGAACTGCAAGCGCGCCAATACACCCTGTCCGAGCGTTTGTGATGGTGGTTCCAGCCATGAAGGCTTCGGGGACGCCAGTCTGAGCATCCGTGAGAACAATCTGTGCGTGAATCGTCGGGAGACCACGCTTGGCGTTATCTTCGTGGACACCGACGAGCTTTGTCGCGTACTGGTCGTCGCCGTGAACGTAGGCAGGCATGGCGATACCAGTTCCCGATGGCTCGTTTTTGCCAATCCCTGTGCCGACGGGAAAGTGTGGCCGGTTCGGTCGCTCGACTTCACCTGCGGTTTGTTTGATAAGCGCGTCGCCGACAACACCGACTAATCCCGCCAAGTCAAGGCTCTCTCTGACGGCCGAATCCGAGAGTACGAGTACCATGTTCGCCAGCATCGGGTCGCTGGCTCTTAGTTGTTGGTCAGTTCCGTCAGTAACTGCGTGCAGTGTCGTACTTTTATACGATCTGCCCCCTGTATGAGAGGCATGGACGTCCTCGTCATCGGCGGCGGCATCGTCGGACTGTCGACCGCACATTCTCTCGCTGCACGCGGTGCAGATGTCACACTTTTTGAGAAAGGCTCGCTTGGGGCAGGGAGTACCGCCCGCGCGGCTGGTGGTATCCGTGCCCAGTTTTCGACGGCAGTCAATGTTGAACTCTCGTTGGCCAGCAAACCGGTCTGGGACAGATTTGACACCGAGTTTGGTGTCGACATCGGGCTGGAAAAACACGGCTATCTATTTCTTGCCCGCACAGAAGAGACGGCAAAACAGTTCCGTGCAAACGTCCGGATGCAACAGGAGCTTGGTGCGGCGAGTGAGTACATCACTCCCGAGGAAGCAACCGAGTACTGTCCCGGTCTCGACCCGGACCAGTTCGTTGGGGCGACGTACAACGCCGACGATGGGGTTGCCGATCCCAACCTTGCCGTCCAGGGATATGCTGGCGTGGCACGCGAGGCGGGGGTCGATATCCATACTGGCGTCACAGTAACCGACATTCAGCGCAACGAGGGCCGCGTTGTTGGCATCGACGTACTAGACAACGGAGACCGCGAGTATCACGAGGCCGACTACGTGGTCAACGCTGCGGGTGCGTGGGCAGCCAATCTCGGCGAGATGGCCGGCGTCGAACTCCCGATTTCTCCTCGCCGGCGACAGATTGCGGTGGTCGACCCAACGCCAGATGTCCCCGAGTCAGTGCCGCTGACAATCGACCTCGATACGGGGTCATACTTCCGCCCCGAGCGGGATGGCATCGCTCTCGTCGGGGGGCACTTCGGTGGCAGCGACCCCGACATGGACCCCGACCATTTCGACGAAGATCTCGACACCGACTGGGCGGTCAGTGCAGTCGAGAACGCCGCCGAATACGCCGAGTACTTCGGCCCGGAGACTCGCATCAGGCGTGGGTGGGCAGGGCTGTACGCGGTCACACCTGACCACCATCCCGTTATCGAGGAGAGTTGTCCCGGGTTCGTCACTGCTGCCGGGTTCTCTGGACACGGCTTCCAGCACGCGCCCGCCACAGGCAGCATTGTCACCGAACTTGTCTTTGACGGTGAGCCGGCGCTTGTTGACGTATCGATGCTCGACAGTGACCGATTCGAGCGTGGCGAGGCACTCACCGAACAAAACGTCGCCTGACCCCGCCGCTGTCGCTAATCTACTGTCTCGGTGAGAGAACAGTTCAGTCAATATTTCAGTCAACGTTTGATATTTTTATTCAGCACCACCACTGGAACATATGGAACGACGTGCAGTTCTTGGGTCGGCTGCTACAGTGGCTCTCGGCAGTCTTGCTGGCTGTATCACGTCTAAGTCGGCGGGAACTGATAGCGAGGAGACTCCCGACCCGACGGAGACGCCGAAACCGTTTCCAGACTCCTGTCCAGAAGGGCCCGATGTTGACGGACTGCCATCCTTGCCGGAGTCGCCGAGCGAGGAGAATATTAGCGAGTTCGTCAGTGAGTTCGAACGGGTCTACGCGGTGGCAACGACTCGGTATCGCTCTCTGGAAGATATCCGCGTGACTCATACTGAGTCGACCAATAAACGATTTCGAGTTCAAATGGCAGTCGAGGCGACGACAACGACGCCAACTCCTGATGGGGAGACGCCGACCCCAAAGCCTGCCGATGCACATGCATACCGGGTGCTTTACCGTGTCCAGGGCGAGCAGGTCATCCGCGAACTGCGTGATTACGCCGGCGGTCGAAAAATCGACAGCGACTGCTGGACACTCAGATCGAAGTAACGTGAGTTGCTGCCTCACGCTGGCACACCGGTCGGCCGTTACCGCTCGACAACACCGAGCCGTTTCCCAAGCAGTTCACTCTCGAAGAAAGCGACACGTCCGCCGGGCCAGTTGTGTGTCTCGCCCAGCGGGTGGTGGTCTCTGGCGGCAGTAAGGTCCTCAGTTGCCAGCAAACAGGCACAGGGTCCCGACCTGAACTGGTCCATCCGCTCACCGAGTCGTGTCGTCACGGGACCCACGACGGCGAGCGGGACGCCCGGTATTGAGGCGACTGTCCCGAACCCGTCGACTGAGATTTCGATGGGTTGTGGACAACGGTACAGCGACTGAAAACGGTCGATTGCTTCAGCCGGCTGGTCGGCGAGCAACACAACCTCGCCAATACCGGTCAGCGGCCCGCCTGTCACCCCCGGAGAGGGGGACACGCGGTCGGATAATGGTGTCCTGTCTTCGATAGCAAACGGAAAGAGCAGTCGATTTGCGTGGCTCCCGAACTCGGCGCGGTCCCACTCAATGAGTGTCCCGTCTTCGCGCTCACGCGAACCATACAGTGGCCCGTGGACCTCCTGACCGGCGTTGAGCAGCCGTCGGCACTCTGAGATAATATCTGGAACCCGGATACACCATGCCGCTGGACCGGCGTCCGCACGGATGTGTGCTGGCCAGAAGCTGTGGTCGCCTTCTTTTTGCTCCGAGATGAGTTCGATGTAGGTGTCGTTGTCGAACCCCAGTACGGACATATGCGTGTATCCGTTTCCGTGGACGCCGCCGTATTCGGGAACTAATCCGAGCCGTTCGAACTCCGAGGCCGTTGCCTCCAAGTCACGACAGGCAAACGGCACGTGATCGACTGTGATGTTCATATCGACTGAACGCTGCCACTCTATATTAATGCTCTACCCAACGTTTCCGCGTATCTCCTCACTCTGTTCGACCTCCCGTCTACCGACACACTCTGTTAGTATTGTAGTACAAAACGTTTAATATCATCCGGACGAACCATTCAACCAACAATGGTAGTTCCGATGAGACAGCTGTCTCGAACGCTGACTACGGAGGGTGTCTCTCGATGAAATTGGCAGACAGGATTGTTTCACTGGTGACAGAGCGAAGCGCGGTCGTCGTCGTTGTCATGCTTCTGTTGAGCATCGGCATGGGTGCCGGCATGATGTTCCTCGACGACACGTCGGGGCTCGACCAATTCCAGTTTGAATCCGACGAAAGCAAGGCCCTCGATTACATCGAGGCAAACTTCGCTACAGGAGAACAGAATACAACAACAGTACAGGTTGTCGTCAAGAGTGGTTCGTCTGGAGACAATGTCTTGACCCGCGAGTCGCTCATTTCGACAATTGAGCTCCAACAGACCATCCGTGACGACCCCGAGGTTGCGTCCACACTCGCGTCCGAGGATGCGTTTGCGGACCTCTCGAACGTCGTTGCGACGGCAGCTATCAAGCAAAAGCGGGCCACGGCACTCAAACAGCGCCGGTCCGACCTCGAAGATGAAAAGGCCAAGCTTGAAGCCACCGGCCAGCGCCTCAGTGACGGACTCAACGAGACGCGCGCGCTCGAACAGGAGTTCCTCCGGCTGAATGCCTCCTTCGAACAGGGCGAAATCGACCGCGAAGCCTACGCGGCTGACGCCGACGGACTGGCAACCGAACTTGACGCTATCGGCTCGCAAGCAGCCCAACAACTCGACGACGAGTCGTTTGCAGCCTACGAACAGCTGCGGACCCAGCTCAGAGACCTCGAAGGACAGCTTGCTGGCGTCAAACAGCAGTACGAAGCTGGCCAGCTCTCTGAGCAAGAACGTGACGAACAGTTCAAGCAGTTAGAGGCCGAAATCATGGCCGTCTACGGTGGCATTCGGGAACAAGTTCTCGCCGAGGAGGCGGCCAGCTTGGAGGAACGTGCAACACAGCTCGAAGCTGAGGCTGGGGCTATCGAATCGCTTGACCCGACGCTCAAAGAGCAACGCGCAGCCCTCGAAGGCATGAGTGCTGATGAACTTGACCAGGTTCTCGGGCAGGTTCTGGGCGAGGATGCACCACGAGACCCACTCGCGTTCGTTCCAACTAACTTCGAGCGTGGGTCGACTGAGGCTGACGCCCGCCAGCTGTTTGTGACGCAGGCACCCGAACAAGAGGTTATCCAAGGGTCGGCCCCGGATGCCATTGTTGACAGTCAAATTGCTATTGCTGATACCGTCGACGAGCGCTACGGCGATGACGGACTGGTCTTTGGAGCTGGTATCATCAGCGACGAGATTGACCGGTCGATGGCCGACTCGATGGCTATTGTGCTGCCGCTTGCGTTGTTGTTCGTTATCGTCGTGCTCTCGATTGCTTACCGTGACCCGATCGATATTATTCTGGGACTGTTCGGTATCGCGCTCGTGCTCGTCTGGACGTTCGGTTTCATGGGGTGGGCCGATATCGCGTTCAACCAGATTATGATTGCAGTCCCGGTGTTGCTGGTCGGGTTATCAATCGACTACGCGATTCACGTCTTCATGCGCCATCGTGAGGAACACACCGACAGCGACGAACACACCCGAAAATCCATGAGGTCGGTGTTACTCGGTCTCGGTGGGGCGCTTATCTGGGTGACGGTGACGGCAGTGCTCGGATTCCTCTCGAACCTCGTCAGCCCGGTCGGACCCATTCGGGACTTCGGCATCGTGTCGGCGTTCGGTATCGCATCGACGCTTCTCATCTTTGGAACGTTTATCCCGGCAGCGAAAGTCGGGATTGACTCGTTCCTCCAAGCGCGTGGATGGGACCGGCAAAAGCGGGCGTTTGGAACCGGTGGCGGCATCTTCACTCGGATTCTCTCGGGTGGGCAAGTGCTGGCAAAGCGGATGCCCGTTATCGTTGTGATTCTTGCCTTACTTATCACTGCAGGCGGGGCATACGGTGCGTCACAGGTCGATACGACTTTCGAACAAGAAGATTTCATTGCAGATGAACCGCCGGGATGGACGGATTCGCTGCCGGGCCAGTTTGCACCCGGTGAGTACAGCGTCAAATCCAACCTGGCGTTCGTCAACGAACAGTTCGTCAGGCAGGATACGACGACACAAGTGTTGCTTGAGGAAGATATCACGACTGACGACACGTTAAATGATATCCACGCCGCGACCGACACTGCCAGCGAGCAAGACGTTGTCCAGACGCTTTCGGGGGTTCCGGATGTTCGGAGCCCACTCGACACAATGCAGACCGTTGCGGCCGAAAACGAGACGTTCAACGAGACGTTTGTTGGTGCGGACACCGATGGTGACAACATCCCCGATGAGAATCTCACTGCCGTCTACGATGCATTCTTCCAGACGGCACCCGACCGCGCTAGCGACATCATCTATCGGAATAATGGCGAGTACGAGTCTGCCCGGATGGTTATTTCGATGGAGGGTGACGCGACAGCGGCCCAAGCAAACGACGCAACTCGCGAGATAGCCGCGACCCTCGACCAGACCGACAGATCGTCTCTCGCTACTGGACAACTTGTCGTGTTCAACATCGTCGAGGAGGAACTGTTCAACACCGTCATCGAGAGTCTCCTCATTACGATGGTGACTGTTTTTGCCTTCTTGATGATTGCCTACCGGTTGGCCCACGGGAGCGCGACGCTCGGTGCCGTTACACTCACGCCAATTCTCCTCTCGGTGGCGTGGATTCTTGGCTCGATGTACCTGCTCGGGATTCCGTTCAACGTGATGACTGGGACGATTACCAGCCTCACTATCGGGCTTGGTGTCGCCTACAGCATCCACATGAGCGAACGGTATCGTCTGGAGTTAACCCGCGGTAACGGCATGTGGGAAGCACTTGAACGCGGCGTCACCGGGACTGGTGGCGCATTGCTTGGCAGCGCAGCGACAACGGCAGGTGGGTTTGGCGTCCTCGTTCTCGCCATCCTTCCGCCCCTTCAGGAGTTCGGCCTCATCACTGCTCTCACGATTATCTACGCGTTCCTTTCGAGCGTGTTTGTCTTGCCGAGTTTCCTCGTCCTCTGGACGAAGTATCTCGGCCCTGACGAACAAATTTCCGGCGGTGCTTCCGGTTCGCCGTCGTCAGACGGGACTGAGCCGCCGTCGGTAAACGGTGACCCCTCCAGCACGGTCACTGAACACGAGCCGGCAACAGCGGGTGCACCGTCGACTGAGTCACGGCCAAGTACTGGCGGAGAGGAAACAGTACCGACGGAACCGACCCGGTCAGTAGAGTCCTCGACACTCGACTCGGGCTCGTCGTACGAGGTCACGCTTTCGGTCCCGCTCGAACCCGGCCTCACGGTGCTCACTGAGCGACCGGCAGGCACGCCAACTGAGGTCGAGACGTTCGGGCCAACGCCGCTTACTACCGAGACAGACGACGGCGTGGTTGAGGTCCAGTGGGACGCCGAGACCCAAACGGTAGCGACAATCCAGCTTACGGCCCGGCTCCCGGACAACAGCAGCGGCGACGCAACCTTCAGGGGGACAGTTTCGACCGGCGAAACCGAGACAGAGATTGCCGGCGACCAGCGTGTCGATATTAGCCCAAACGTACCCTCAGAGTAAACGCCACCTCTGGCTGCCAGTGGGCTATTATCCCGGACTGTCTGGTGTCGATGTTCTAGAAAAGCAACAAAAATGGTCCGCTGGTTCCCACTGTTCGATGACCACCCCTTGTTCTCAAGTGGGACGGGACGATATATGCAGTGTACGGCATCTATGTGTCTCGGAAACAATAAAAAGCGATGACAAACGAGAACCGTTCGCCACAGGCAGAGCTTGGTTTGCTCGACGCGACAATGATTGGGATGGGGGCAATGATTGGCGCAGGAATCTTCGTACTGACCGGCTTGGCGGCCGAACTCGCTGGCCCGGCAGCAATTCTTGTCTTTGCGCTGAATGGTGTCGTCACCGCGTTTACGGGTCTTTCGTACGCTGAACTCGCTGCTTCGATTCCGAAGAGTGGCGGCGGGTACGCATTCGTCCGAGAGATATTTGACGACCTTTCCTCGTTTATAATGGGCTGGATGTTATGGTTTGCTTATATGATTGCCGGGGCACTGTACGCCCTTGGATTCGCACCGAACTTTCTTGAGTTGTTACACGTGTATGGCGTGGTCGCTCCACCGGACGAAGTGAGTGCGATTGCAGTGCCGTTGGTCGACGTTGCAGTGCCTCCTGCTTTCCTGCTGGCCTTTATCGCAGTGCTTGGGCTAGTGGCGCTTAATGCCGTCTCGACAGCCGCAAGTGGGAGCATCGAGACGATTTTCACTATCATCAAGGTCGGCATCCTGCTGGTGTTTGTCGCCTTCGGAGCTACGTCGTCGATGTTTTCGGGAGCTGAGTTCCAGCCATTATTCCCTGAAGAAAAAGGCGCAGCAGCTGTCTTGCCGGCAATGGGGCTTACTTTCATTGCCTTCGAAGGATACGACCTTATCACGACGGTCACCGAGGAGGTCAAGAACCCACGAGAGAACATTCCAAAGGCGATTTTCATCAGTCTCGCGGCGACCGTGGTTGTCTACCTCTCGGTCGTGATTGTTGCTGTCGGGACACTCGGCGCACAAGGGCTGGCCGACGCTGGCGAGGCTGGTATCGCTACAGCCGCGACAGAATTCATGCCAACGGGGCTACCTGTCATCCAGAACGGCGGTGCACTCATCGTCTTCGGCGCGGTGTTCTCGACACTAACTGCACTGAACGCGGTCGTCATCGCTTCTTCACGAGTCGCGTTCTCGATGGGGCGGGAAGGACAGTTGCTCCCGTCCTTTGGCCAACTTCACCACCGCTACGGCACGCCGTTTGTCGCCATTCTGGCGAGTGCGGTTGTCATGCTTGGTTCGGTCGCATTGCCGACCCAGAGCGCTGGCAACATGTCGAGCCTGTTTTTCTTGCTCTCGTTTATTATCGTCAACGTGGCGGTCATCCGCCTCCGTCGCGAACGGCCAGCGATGAACCGGCCATACAAGATGCCATTTTACCCAGTGCCGCCGCTTATCGGAATCGCGCTTAACCTGCTTTTGACCGGCGTACTCATCGAATACCTGCTCCGAACAGACCCGCTTGCGCTCGGACTCAGCGCGGGCTGGATACTGCTTGGTGGAGTCGCATACGTCGGGTTGAACCGCATGCGGACGCCGACAGAGCCGGCAACGCCGGATACGGATACGGAACCCACGATAAAAATCGAGGACTAACAATGACAAACGATTACAACGTAATCATCGCGGGCGGCGGGCGTGTCGGTTTCCAGACAGCCGAGATACTCGTCGACCGCGGACACGATGTGACGATAATCGAACGCGACAAAGAGACCGTCTCTGAGATCGCCGAAGAGTGGATGGCGACAATTATCCACGGTGACGCGACGGACCCCGACATAATCGAACAGGCACGCATCGAACGAGCCGATGTCATCGCCGGTCTCACCGGGCAAACGGAGGTAAACATGAGTGTCTGTCGGGCCGGCTCCGAACTCACCTCCGACATCCGGACGGTCGCACGTATCGATCATGCCATTGGGCGCGGCCGCTCCAATCTTGTTGATGCCGTTCTCTTCCCCGAACGAGCAGGGGCGCGAGTGGCAGCAAACGAGATTATCGGAAGCGACGTCCAGACGCTTGCTGACCTAACAGGAAACCTCGACATCCTGCTGGTCCGTGTTGCGGAGGGAGCACCAGCCGCCGGGAAACAACTCGATGAAGTCAGATTTCCCGACGGCACGCTCATTGTCTCTGACGACGATGGCCAACAGATTGCCGGCTCAGATACGACGCTAACAGCTGATACCCAGTATGTCGTGGCAGTCGAACCAGCTGTCGTCGAGGAAGTGATGAACTTGATGCGAGGCTAGTGTAGCTTACGATGAGTCGCCGTACGCAGATTCGATGGCTTGTCGGTCAATTTTCGACGGACCGCTTGTCGGCATCGAATCGATAACAACCAGATGGTGTGGTCGCTTGAACCCAGCGAGCTTTCCGTCGAGGAAAGTGTCTAGTTCGTCTAGCGTCAGGGACTCTTTGCCTTCAACGACGGCTTTACCCACTTCGCCCCACTGTTCATCAGGGACCGGTATGACAATGACCTCATCGACTTTCGGGTGGTCGGCGATGGCGTCTTCGATTGCAGGTGGATAGACGTTCTCGCCGCCGGAGACGAACATGTTCTTTTTGCGGCCCTCGATATAATAATACCCGTCCGCGTCGACACGGGCGAGGTCACCCGTCGACACCCACGCTTCGCCGTCGCCATTCGAGTCATCCTTGTTCGTGGGGCCGAAGGTCTCAGCTGTCGCTTCTTCATTGTTCCAGTATCGGTTTGTGGCGTGGGGGCTGGCGAGTTCGAGCTCGCCAACTTCTTTGACCGGAAGTTCTGTTCCGTCATCGTCGACCACGCGGGCATCGACGTACAGCCCGGGGGTGCCGATGCTCGCGGTCTTTTCCTGTGGGAATCCCTCAGGCATGGCAAAGTTGTTCGGGCCACACTCGGTCAGGCCGTATCCCTGTGTGAGCGAGAGGCCACGCTCGTTCCATGCCTTGATGATACTGTCACGGCACGGACCACCGCCACTTTTGACGAACCGTAGCGAGGAGAGAGTCGTCGACTCCCAGTCGTCGTCTTGGACCATAAATCGCAGCACTGCCGGCACCGACACAAGCACCGTTGCACCCCATTGTTCAACAAGTGAGAGAACTGTCGTCGGTTCGATATCGCGAGAGATAATAACTGTTCCACCGAGGTGAAAAAGCGGAATCGTGAGAACGTTCCACCCGCCAGTATGAAAGAACGGAAACAGCATCGGCGTCACATCGTCTGGACGCAATCCCCACGAAATGATGGTGTTGAACGCGTTCCAGGCGATAGAGCCGTGAGTCTGGACGACCTGCTTGGGCAGACCGGTCGAACCGCCTGTGTGCAAGAAGAGATGTGGGTCAGAGAGTGCAATATCGGCGGTCTCGACCGCTGAGCCATCTGTTGGCAGGACCTCCTCGTAGCGGTGCCATGTGGACCCCTCGGGGCCAGAGCCAAACTCATGGTCGGTTTCCGGGCCAGTGAGGCCGAGAAGCGGAGGTATCTCGTGTGAAAACTCGTCGTGGTCGAGCGCGTCCCGCAACTCTGTGGCGAAGGGGGCTTCGACGACCAACAGGGCAGGGTCGATGTCGTCGAGCATGAGTGCAAGCTCACGCGGTGCGAGCCGGTGAGAAAGCGGTGCAAGTACCGCTCCGAGCTTTGCAGTAGCGAAATAACAGTCGACCACCGCTGGCCGGTTACGGGAGACGACAGCTACTCTGTCGCCGTCGTCGACACCGCGCTTCCGGAGGAGTCGGGCGGTCCGGTTGGCTCGCCTATCGAGGTCAGCATACGTGTACTCCGTGTTGGTGTCGGCGTCGACCAACGCCGTCCGTTCGGGCGTCAGCGTCGCTCGCTTTTCGCTCAGCGCGCCCACCCACCGATACGGACGGGCCCCGTGTTCGTGGACTGTCATCGCTCAGCCGTTCTCAGAGCAAGCATTTAATATTGCAGGTGGCGCAGAATATACAAGGAGGTATGGTATATGATAGACATTTCCATGGAAATGGAACAACACGACTGCCCGTTTATTGACACGACCCTGGACCACGATGTGTCGTTTTCGGCCGTGCAATGGGAGTTTGATGTGTCTAACCACGAACTGGAGACACGAATGGTCGTCCAGGGAGCAAGTCGGTCGGCGCTCAATAACGGGATGACTGCGCTCCGTGAACACTCGAACATGTACAATTACCAGCTTCGAAAGCGCTGGGACGACACCGCGCAGATTCGCACGGTCATCCACGAGACTGATGCGATGGACCGCATCCGGTCCCATGACGGATTCATCACTGGTCCATTCTACATTGAGGACGGCTCCGAACTGTGGCACGTTGGATTCGACTCTGCCGGTGTCGCCGACAAAGCGCTCTCGGAACTTGACCACAACAACGAGTTTGATGTAATGTCTCGCGATGAACATGGCGGGCCGCTGGTTCAGGAGACAGTGACGAATGTTAACGCTGGACTCGAACTGGTTGATGCCTGCCGTGACCTCACGGAGGTCGAACGAGAGGCGCTGAAAGCGGCGGTTGACCAGGGGTATTTCGAGTCACCGCGGGGAACAACGCTAAACGAACTCGCCGAGCAATTCGATATCTCGGCCCCTGCCTTCTCGAAGAACCTCCGCCGTGGCCAGCAGAAAGTGACCCGTCACGTCGTCCAGACGCTCGAATCACTTTCCGAGTCGGATACAGATGGACTTGATGACGGACCGTTCGGCAAATAACCTGCCTGTTCGGTCTGTGAGTCGTCGTCCGATGACTCTGGTCGGGGCCAGTTGTTTTTCTTTTGTCTTGTCGCCACAAAACAGTAACTCCGATCATCATTTGAGTCACTGAGCGATTGGTTGGCAAAACCCGGTGACGGGAGCGAGGTTATACAGTGATGTTAACATATAAACTTGATACTTTATGTGTACAGGCGTGTGAATTGTTTGCATGGATCTTGAGAAACTGTCACGCCGACGTGTACTCGGCGCACTTGGCGCATCAGGTACCATTGCACTTGCAGGTTGTACAGGAGATGATGATGGTGGCGACGGTGATGATGGCAGCAGTGACGGGACGGATAGTTCCGACGGCAGTGACGGTGAGGATGGGTCAGATGGAGGCGATGGGTCAGATGGAGGAAACGGGTCAGATGGAGGCGATAGCACGTCCGAAGACCTTTCGGGAACCCTTCGAATTGGTGTGTTACAAGACTTCTCCGGGCAACTGGCGATATACGGTGCACAGGGATCAGCCGGATTCTACAGCGGCCTCGCACACAAGGCCGACGACGACCCATTGCCGGCCGACGCGGTTGATGCGGGAGATTACAGCTACCCAGTCGGCGATATCGATGTCGAAATTCGTGCCCGTGACACCCAGTTCGCTCCGACACAGGCACAGCAACTCGCTGAGGAACTGGTCACACAAGACGATGTCGACATGCTGTACGGCGTCGGGAACTCCGGCGGCGCAATCTCGGTCATCAACAGCGTTGTCGACCAGGCTGAAGTGCCCTTTATCGCTGGGCCAGCCGCCTCAGCTGAGATTACAGCCGGTGAGGGAACATGCCGAGACTTGGTATTTCGTGCCAACGAGAATACGGCGATGGATGCCCGGAGTGGTGGCGTCTACATCGCTGACCAGACTGACGTCGAACAGATTGCACTGTTTGGTGCTGACGACGCCTTCGGCCAGTCCGTCGTTGACAACTACCGAACTGTCCTCGAGAACCGCGGTGTCACCATCGCTGAGGAGCGCGCTGTCCCGGAGGACCTCGACCAACCCGAATGGACCGGCCTGCTCGACGAAGCCCAGAATGCCGGCGCAGAGGCGATTGTCGGTGGATTCACGGCCGCCGGTCTGTCTGGATTTTTCTCCTCGTTCCTCGCTGGCGACTACGACTTCCAGATGTTCGGTGGGTTCGCCTCTCGACTAACCTTAGGCGTCGTAGGGAACGCCCTGCAAGGGGCACTTGATGACTTCAGCAATGAGGCACTACAGGAAGCAAACTTTGGCCCGTTCACGACACGGTACCACTGGAACCAGTACGACAACGCAATTAACGACCAGTTCGTGGACAGTCACTCAAACACCTATGGTGTCGTTCCGGACCTGTTCACCAGCGGTGCGTTCACCGCCGCCTCGGCAGTTGTTCAGGCGATGAACGAACAAGGCGAAGTCAGTGCTGACGCCGTCGTGGAGGGAATGAGCGGAATGACAGTCACCGACACACCGAAAGGTGAGAACGGCTACACATTCCAAGAGTACAACAACCAGGCACGCTCGGAGATGACTGTCGCGCCCGTCACAGTCACGCCGGATAGTCAGGAAAACTGGCCGGCGGCTATCATGCCCGGAGAACCCCTAAACCGGGTCTCACAAGACGATGTAACGATTCCTGCTGAGGACGTGAACTGCGACCTATCGTAAGCAATGCTCCGGACGACGGCTCTTACGAAACGATTTGGTGGCCTCACGGCCGTCGATAGTGTCGACTTTACACTCGACGACCGCCTCACGTCGCTTATCGGCCCAAACGGGGCCGGCAAGACAACGTTTTTTAACCTTCTAACTGGCGCACTCGAACCCAGCGAGGGCAGCATTGAACTCGAACGCTCCGAGGAGTGGGTCGACGTTACCGACCACACTACCTTCGAGACTGCACAGTTTGGCGTCCACCGTTCGTATCAGATAACAAATATTTTCCCGACAAGCTCTGTTTTGGAAAACGTCCGTATCGCACAGCAGGCCCACAGCGACGACTCTTGGCAGTTCTGGCGGAACGTCAACGCTTTCGACGAACACTACGAGCGGGCACACGAGATTCTGGAGCGAGTGGGGCTTGATCGAAAAGCCACGGAGCCGGCCGAAAACCTCAGCCACGGCGAAAAACGCCAGCTCGAAGTCGGTATTGCCCTTGCTGGCGACCCAGATGTGTTGTTGCTCGATGAGCCAAACGCTGGCGTCTCAACTGAGGATGTCGACGATATCCGAGGGATTATCGAGGATGTCGCCACCGACCACGCGGTGTTGTTGGTCGAACACAATATGGACCTCGTGATGGATGTCTCAGACCGGATTGTCGTCCTCAATCAGGGCGAGATTATCGCTGACGGCAAGCCAGAGACCATCCGGGGTGACCCAGAAGTTCAGGATGCGTATCTCGGTGGCTACGAGCCGGGCGACTTAGAGCGCACGGAGGGAGTTGCATGACGCTTCTTGAACTCGATGGGGTCCACACCTACTACGGCGAGAGTCACATTCTCCAGGGTGTCGACCTGACAGTCGAGAAAGGAGAGGTCGTCGCCTTGCTCGGTCGAAACGGCGTTGGAAAGACAACAACGTTCCGCTCGATTCTCCAGTTAACGCCGCCACAAGAGGGGTCTATCCGGTTCCGTGAGGAGGAACTCACCGGCAAGGATACCTACGAGGTGGCGGATGCTGGTATCGGCTGGATTCCCGAGGACCGTCGGATGTTCAGTCGGCTGAGCGTTGAGGAGAATATCAGAGCAGCAGTCCCCAACAACGCCAGCATGTCTGATGCCCTTGAGTTGGCCTACGAGACGTTCCCGGTTCTCGCTGAGCGAGCCGACCAGCGAGCAGGAGACCTCTCAGGCGGCCAACAGCAGATGCTCGCTATTGCTCGTGGCCTCGTCGGCGGCAACGATATCTTACTCGTCGACGAGCCCAGTGAAGGATTGGCTCCAAAAATCGTCACAGATGTCGGTGAGGCACTGCTTTCGGCGGCTGAATCGGTTCCCATCTTGCTCGTCGAACAGAAACTGGGTCTCGCGCTTGACCTTGCCGACCGGTTTTACGTGATGGATCACGGAACTATCGTCGATTCGGGTGAGACAAGTGAGGTTGGCGTCGATGATGAACGCCTCAGGAGGTATCTCTCGGCATGACGGCACTCACGACAGCAGCGCTCGGATCCGTCGAAGCATCATTGGCGGCTGGCGTGAGCGGTGTCCCACTTGCAGTCGGCGACATCAGCAACCTGTTTACCTCACCAACGGAACTTGCAAGCGTCTTCATTGAGGGGCTGGCAAAAGCCAGCCTCTACTTGATGATTGCTAGCGGACTGACGCTCACCTTCGGGCTGATGGACGTAATCAACTTTGCACACGGTGCGTTCACGATGTACGGCGCCTACATCGCCGGTACAGCGGTACTTACGGTCGGTGTCGGGTCGATGGGCGCTGTTAGCTCGGTTGGTGTATTCGTCTTGCTTATCATCGGTGTGTTCGTGTTGCTCGCGTTGTTGGGGGTCGTCTTCGAGGTGGCACTCATCAGACGACTCTACGAGTACCCCCCGATTTACATGATACTGCTCACGTTTGGTATCTCGATTACGATGGAGGAACTCATGCGGATAATCGTGGATTACTGGAACGTCAACAGCGGTCGGGAGGCTGTCGGTTGGTCGATTCCACGTGAGGAGACTGTTCCCGAGGTGTTACAGGGAACATTCGATGTTGCTGGTATCAGCATCGGGGGGCTGCATCCGTTCCAGATTCTGCTGGGCGTGCTCACCGTGGCCGGCATCTGGTATTTTCTTAACGAGACGCGCTACGGTCTGTTCGTTCGCGCTGGCGTCGAGGACGACGAGATGGCCCGAGCTTTAGGAATTAATATCAAACGGACGTTCACTGTCGTGTTTGCCATCGGCTCCGGGCTTGCGGGAGCCGCTGGCGTGATGTTGATGTGGTCGCCACTCTGGCGAGTAAACGTTCCGCTCGCGCTTGGGGTGTTGCTGCCCGCTTTTGTCATCGTCATTGTCGGTGGGCTTGGCTCATTCAAGGGAACTGTCGTCGCCTCGGTGCTCGTGGGAATGCTCGATGCGCTAGCCACCTGGGCGTTTCAGGTCAAAGTGGTCACGTTCACCGACGTGGACCAACTGCTGATATTTGCCATCTTAGTTGTGATGCTCATCCTCCAGCCGCGCGGTCTATTCGGTGTCGAGGGACAAGGTGATCACGGATGAGTCCCGAATCCGCCCGTTCGCTGCCGGTCCCATCTTGGGCAGGACAGTACCTCCGCGACCATGCGCTCCATGCGCTCGTGGTGGCGTTTTTCATTCTTTACCCGTTCGCCTACGACCTGTTCGTTGGCCAATTCGGGCTGATTGCTGAGACCGTACTTCTCAGACCCCGAACAATGCTGACAGTGCTGTGGCTTGGGTTGTTTGCGATGTCGTTTGATTTCATCAGTGGCTACACGGGGTATCTCTCGTTCGGTCACGCTACCTTCTTTGGTATCGGTGCGTACTTTGTTGTCCTCGGGTACAACGGCCAACTACCGCTTCTTCCGGGTGAACTCCCCTTTATGACCTTGCTGGTGCTTGGTGGTGTCGTCGCGGCCGTTGCAGCGGTGCTGGTCGGCCTGATTGCGTTCCGACTGTCTGGCGTTTACTTTGCGATGATTACGCTTGGAGTCTCAGAAATTCTGTTTGTCGCGGCAGAGAACTTTGACTTTCTCACACCTGGCGGAAGCGACCCGTCCGATGGGGTGACACCCGGAACACCTTCTGGCATCGAGACGTTCACTCCAGAACTCGGTGTTCCCCTTGTTGACGCCTTGCAGGTGGAAATCGGCGCGTTCGGTGACACGTCACTTCTCGGAATCGATCTGGGTCCGATATTCAACGAAACGAGTGCTGCTATCGTCGTCTCCTACTTCGCGATTGGTGCGTTCGTGTTGGTCTCGTATCTCGCTATGCAGCGTATCATCCACTCCCCGTTCGGGCGCGTAATGATTGCTATCAGCGAGAACGAGGAACGTGCACAGGCTATCGGGTACAACACGTTCTGGTACAAGATGGGTGCGTTCGCAATCAGTGCGTTCTTCGGTGCAGTTGCTGGCGGCCTGCTTGTCGGCTATCAGGGCTTTATTGACCCCCAGAACAGTTTCTTCTTCCTCGTGACCGGGTTCGCACTGGTTGCGGCAATCATTGGCGGGCTGAAGACACTTGTTGGCCCACTGTTTGGGTATTTCTTCCTTGAATGGGTCGAAGAGTTCCTCGCACGTGAGGGGAGTGGTGGCGGTCTCCAACCGTTCCTCGAACAGAACCTGCCGGACAGTCTTCTTGATGCGACTATCAGCGGCGGACTGACAGTCAGCAAGGCTCTCGATTCGTTCATGACTGGCCACGGGGAGTTCTATGCGGGCATCATCTTCGTGCTGTTCGTCCTCTTTGTCCCCGTCGGTTTGCTCGGGACCCTTCGCCTTCGATTCGGGACACAGTCGCTCTCGAAGCATGTTTCTCACCGTCTTGGCGCGCTGGGAAGCGAAACCGAGGCTGACGACCAGTAACTACCCTTTGAGGAACTCCCGGACGCGTGTTTCTGTCTGTTTGTCTGGCTCTAGCCATGGCATATGTCCGTGGCCTGCCAACTTGTGGAACTCAGCATCTGACATCTGCTCGGCGACAGGACGGCCAACGTCAGGCGGCCAGAAAGCGTCTTCACTCCCCCAGATAAACGCAGTCGGACGCTCGATATCGACGATTTCCTCCCGGAGGTTAAAGATTGGGTGCATTCGGCCAAACGAGCCCTGCGCACTCTGGAGTGAGCGCAGACTCTTCGACCGCTCTGGCATCTCGCTACTCGCAGCCAGTAGCTTGTAAAACGTCTCGGAGACGCCAGAATCGTCGGCGACAAGAAGCTGTTCGGTCTGGTCGTGCGCGCTTTCGATTGGGTCGCCGAGGCTGTTGAGCCAGAACAGCAGTCGGTTCAGTCCGCGGACAGTTAGCAACCGAAACATGAGCGAAAACTCCTTTGAGATGCCGCCCGGCCCACCGACAAGACACAGTCGGTCGACGCAGTCGTTATCGATGGCGAGCAAAAACGCCTGTTGGCCGCCCAGTGAGTTGCCGACGACGTGTGGCTGTTCGATACCGAGTGTGTCGAACATGTCGAGCAAATAGTCGACCATGAACGCCCGGAGGTCCCGGCCACGGTAACTCGGGGCCACAGATAATCCACGGCCCGGCCTGTCTGGGATGTAGACTCGATACGTATCGGTAAGTGCTGGGACCATTTCGAGCCATGTCGCCGCTGTTGTCGAGACGCCGTGTAACAACACGACGGGCTTGCCCTCGGGGTTGCCGGCGACGAGATAATGGACTCGACCTGCAGTCTCGGTGTCGACGACCCGAGACTCGACAGCCACATCGTGGTGTGTGGCGTACTCAGCCTGTCGCTGTGCGTAACGCCGCTGTTCGCTGGTTGCCCAGTCGTTCGGTGAGCGTGTCCGCTGAGAATCGCCGTCTCTTGTCGACTGATTATGGCTGTTAACCTCTGACATAGATTCATATTACTGCTCGGATATAAAATTCGTGCTGGTCCGTTCCGAAGACGGTTTTACGGGGCTGGGCTATATGTCTTCCAATGAGTAATACGGGAGCGGACGAAAGCACCCACGAAAACGCAGGACAGGACGTTATCGCGGTCGACGGTGACGATAACAAACAGGAGATGGTCAACCGACTCGACGCACACACTGGTGAGGGCATCCGCCACCGTGCGTTTACCACGTTGTTGTTCGACGAGGGTGGAAATATCCTTTTAGCCCAACGAAGCCCTGATAAGCGTCTCTGGGACACTTATTGGGACGGAACCGTCGCTTCGCATCCAGTTGCCGGCCAGACACAGATCGAGGCTACAACAGAACGCCTCGAAGAGGAACTCGGGGTTACCGCCGAACAGTACGACGACCTACAGGTGACTGACCGCTTCGAGTACAAGCGATACTATCACGAGGAAGGTGTCGAACACGAGGTCTGTGCAGTGTTACAGGCGACACTTACTGACACACGCTTAGAACCCGACCCCGAAGAGGTCGGCGGTGTGATGTGGGTGCCCTACGAGCGCCTGTATCACCACCCCCGGTGGTACCGACAGCTTCGTCTTTGCCCTTGGTTTGAGATTGCGATGCGACGGGATTTCGAGAGTAGAACGTAATCTGACGACCGACTGTGGTGCTAAGTGGCGACCACGTGGCGTTAGACGCGCCGAACAAGGTGGTCACGTACTTCGCGCTGACTCGCTTGGCAACACGAGCACAACTGTGTGAGCGTAGACAACACCGGATACGAACTCGTGAACGAACTGTAGAGGTGTTCGGCAAGCGAAAGGTGGGTTACACCGATTTTTGCGTCGACTCCCGTCGACCCATGGAGGTGGCACTGGCGCTGTTCAAGACGGTTCTTGATGCGGTCCTGATAGCCTGCTAGTTCCTCGTGTTGGCTCTGTAACGCTCGAAAACTGAGCGAAAGGAGTGGTTCCTCGTCCGCAGCGAACTGCTCTACTACTGTGACCAGTTCCCGTGCCGATTCAACTGAGACTTCTTCAGCGTCGAGCGCATTACACATAGCTTCGATTTCGGTCCGTCGCTGTTGACTGGCGGCGAGGATGCCCTGCTTAACTCTCTTATCGTAACTTGTGTCAGTCGTCGGTGCCAGTGCCAGTGCTACCTCGTCGCCCAACTCGTGACGAACTGTCTCTAACACTGGCTCGTCGCCATCAACTGCCTCCGTACTGTGTGGTTTGACACGCTCGGCGAACACCTCACAAACTGATTGACAACGGTCAGTTCCACTGCCCGCAGCCCCCACCGCCTTTGAGACTGGGGTAACACCACCATCGGTCATCTGGCGTGGTGAACCACCGGTTGGAGCCGTCGAAAGCTGCCGGACCTCCTGTTCGAACTGATTGAACGCGGCCTGCAGGTTCCGGAGTAGTGTCCGTTCCTCGGCGACCCGCGACAGTGCCTTATCAACCAGCGTTGTCTTCATGCCAGTCCCTCCTGTTTCCCGGCGACTGACTCTTTGTGTCGACACTCCTTTTCCCCAGTCTCGTCCTCTTTGCGTGGCCACTCCTGATAGCCAGCCCGACAAACGACAATCTCGTACTGTGGGGCGCGCTCGTCGTAGCGTCGGAGCAGTGCACGGTACTGCTTGGTCGCTCTAGCACCAGCGCGTGCCTGCTCCTGTGAGTCGAACCGATAGCCCGCTGCTGGCACTGGCTCGTCCCCTGTCCGGGCACAGGCTAAATAGTACTCGCCCGACTCAGTCGCCAGTGAGTTAATGAAATCACGGATATTGCTCAAAGGTGTCGTCATCATTTAGGCTAACCTAAAAAGCGCAGTTGTTTATATTTTAGGTTACCTTAAATAACAGCATGACACACAACAAAAGCAGCGGTACCGTGGTTGTGAGGGGTAGTCTCTGATCTTTCTGTTCGTGTCTCAGTCCACACTGCTGTTTAAGACCGAAGACGCGACCAGTGAGCAAGGATGGGGGCAGACATCACAATCGGAGTCGCGCCGGAGGCAACAGTAATGACGTTACTGTTCGTTTTCGGCGGTATCGCGCTCGGAACAGTGAGCGGACTCGTCCCCGGCCTCCACGCGAACAATTTTGCGCTGTTGCTTGCCGGGTTTGCGCCCGCAGTTCCGGGTGACCCGCTCTGGGTCGGTGGGGCAATGTTGGCGGCGGGAGTCACACATACATTTCTTGATATCGTCCCCGCACTAGCCCTCGGTGTCCCTGACCCAGCGATGGCACCCACAGCACTACCGGGACACAAGCTGGTTTTGCAGGGAAGGGGTCGTGAAGCACTTCGTCTCTCCGCGGCTGGAAGCGTTCTTGCTGTCGCATTCGCGGTTCCGCTTGCGATTCCGGTCACCTTCGGGATGACACGATTGTACCCAACGATTGCTGCCCATCTCTCGATACTGCTTGGTGCTGTCTCATTGCTTCTCGTCATCACTGAACGAACGATGGTTGCCCGTCTTGGCGGAGGGCTCTCGCTTGGCTTTAGCGGTGCACTTGGTGCGCTCACTCTCGATATCCCGGCAGGTGGCGTCCTTCCAGCGGGTAACATGCTCGCACCGCTCTTTGCGGGCTTGTTTGGTGCACCTATCCTTATCGAAGCGGTGGGTGGTGAAGGCGTTCCGCCACAAGCTGACAGCCGGGTGACGACCTCACGGAGAGTTGTTCTTTGCGTTGGCTTTATCGGCACACTGTGTGGTGCGTTTGTCGGCTATCTCCCCGGTATCTCGGCAGCCATCGCGGCGGGTGCAGCGATGGTCGTCGTTCCTTACCGTGGCCCCCGCGCATTTGTCGTCGCCAGCAGCGGCGTTAGTACAGCTAATACTGTCTTTGCTCTGTTCGCTCTTATTGCTCTTGGAAACCCGCGGACTGGCGTCCTTGTTGCCATTGAGAGCACGAATGTTCCGCACAACCTTCCGATACTGCTTGGCAGTGTCGCTATTGCTGCTGCTGTTGGGTTCGTGCTTGTCCTCCAAGTTGGTGACTGGTATCTCAATATCGTCGGCTCGGTTGACAACGCTTGGCTCTCGGTGAGCGTGTTGCTCTTTCTCTGTGTGTTGGTAACTGCGTTTACAGGGCTGATTGGTTTCGCGGTTTTCGTTGTTGCTACTGTTGTCGGTCTGATTCCTGCTCGCTTCGGGTCGCGACGGATGACATTAATGGGGGTCTTACTGGTACCACTGGCGCTGTGAACGTGGCTGCCTCTACTCTCTTCAACCGACCGTTGCTTCGTAGCGAATCGCTTCAATTATCGAGCGTAATTTGCTCTCCGAGAACTCACCGACGACGGTCGTTGTCGTCTCACCGTTTGTCCAACTCCCGGCAATCCCTTCGTCGGTCTCCGTGATAACGACCTCATAGTCTCCGACGGTGCTGGTCTCAGTGTCGTTCCACTCGTCGTGAGCAGCAGTCGCCTGCGTTACCAGTAGTGACTGGTCACCGTCTGTATAGGAACCCAGCAGGGTGGAACCGTCAGTGTTGAACGAAGCGTTGACCGAAATCGACATCTCCGTTGTCACTGTCGTTCCGTGCTCGAACGTCCATGTATCGCCGGGAACTGCGACTTCGAACGAGGCGTCGGTACCGAACTCGCTTGCCTCGTCGGTCGTTGTCGCGTTGATGCGTGTAACCTCCGTTGTGCCAGGTGGTGCGAACGTGCTGTCTGCGGGAGAGACGTCGAACCGCGTTTCGAGTACGTCGACAGTGACTGTCACCTCGGCCGACGACTGTTCGAGTTTGTGTATCTCGTTTGAGTCAACGCCGGCCCACAGACGCGTTTCGTGGTCGTGTTCGGTCGACGTAATCAATAGCTCGTGTGTCTCTTCTCCGTCGACTGTTGGCGTACCGACAAGCTTGACCGTGCTGTTCGATTCGGAGCGGTTGTCGTCACTCACCATTGCAACAACCTCTGTCCGCACTTTTTCGATGCTGTTTGGCCACTCAGCCTCGGCCCATTCTTCGGGCACCTCACCGGCGTCGAACTCCGTGAGTGCGGCCTCGACTTTGCTCTCGTTAAACTCGATTGAGCCATTGAACTCCGTCCACTGCTCGGGCAGTGACACGGCGGCTGGCGCGTCAGCAGTCTCGGTGCGTGGGCGTGACTCGTTCTGGAGTACCTCGTTGACCTCGTCGCTCGCTGCGACCTCGGCGAGGGTTGCGTTCCCGGGTAGTTCGTCGAGGGCGTCCTGCCATTCGGCGGGAAGCTCGCCCTCGTCAATCTCTGACCGGAGTTCATCAACGGTATCATCTAAATTCACATCTTCGACCGGCAAGGCATTGAACGCCCCACGCCGTTCTGCCGTTCCAGTCCGGAGGGTAGCGCTTGCGGTGTCTTCGCCGGTTTTGGTGAGAACACCGGAGAGACCGGTTGCGGACTCGTAGGCCCATGCTGTCTCGTCGCTCGTCCCCAACATGAAGTACTGGTTCCCGCTGGACCCATTGAGTCGGAGCTGTCCGTCGTCCGTCGCCGCAACTGACACGTCAAACTGCTCGGTGCCGTTTTCACCCTCGACGGTAACGACCGTCTCTGCGGAGAGTGAGTCTGCAGTATTGTACGTATCTTGAATCTCTGTCAAGACTTCTTCTCCGGTCTTCTCGTCGTCAGCAAGAACGAAGCCGGATAGTGCGATAACCCCAACAGACGCAACTACAAAGGTAATCAACACAGCCACTTCCAGTCGGCCGCGGCCGTTTATATCCATTCAAACAGGTTACGGTCCTCAGTCAATTATACCCTTTGCCTTGTACAGTCAAAACATTCACGCTGCTGCCGCCCCTAGCCTGTGAGACATGGCTGAGTCATCGGAGTCGGGGGCCGTTGTCCGCGTACAAAATGTGACAAAGGAATACGAGCTAGGAGGGACAGTCACGGCATTGGATGACGTAACTCTTGAACTGCCCGAAAGCTCGTATACGGCGGTGATGGGTCCCAGCGGGTCGGGAAAAAGCACGCTCTTGAACCTTATCGGGGCACTCGACACGCCGACATCGGGTAATGTGACGGTCGATTCCCGAAATATCTCGACTCTCTCGGAGTCTGAACGAGCACAGCTTCGAGGGACACAGCTTGGCTTTATCTTCCAAACATTCAACCTGATGACCCGGCTGACTGCACTTGAAAACGCGACTCTCCCCCTCGTGTTTGCTGAGTGGGACCGAACGCAACGACAGACCCGCGCACAGGACCTCCTCGAAGGGGTTGGACTTGGCGACCGAATCCACCACCTTCCCAGAGAGTTGAGTGGCGGACAGCGACAGCGGGTCGCGATTGCGCGTGCACTCGCAACGGACCCGACGTTGATTCTAGCCGACGAGCCGACGGGGAACGTCGACACTGAGACTGGGAACGAAATCATGGAGTTGCTGGCCGAGACGAACAAGCGGGGTAACACAATCTTGCTCGTCACTCACGAACGGCGCATTGCCGAGCGAGCTGATCGCATCATCCACATGACCGACGGCACGATTACCCGAGTCGAAGAGACCGAGGCCACAGCATGAAGCTCCGTGACGGGCTCAGGATGGCAACGCGGTCACTGACCGGGCACCGGCTCCGGTCGGCGCTTACTGTTGTGGGTATCGTCATCGGCATTGCGACGGTCATCATCTTTGCCAGCTTTGGAACGAGCGTCCAGACGGATGTTGTCTCCGAGTTCGAGTCGACATCCGCCAGCGAGATCTTTGTTGTGACTGGAGATGTCGGAATTGGCGACGATGGCGGCTTTTTTGCCGGCTCGCTCGATAGCTTTGCGTTGCCTGCTGTAACGACATACGACATTGACCAACTCCGGAATATCGACGGTGTAGAATCTGTTCTGCCCCGTGGGTCTGTCGATATCACTGCGGTAAGTTACAGCGGACAGACTCTCGTTCTTGATAGCCTGACTGCGACGACACCTGCTGCGTTCACCGAGGAGGATATCGTCTCCGGGAGCGCCTTCAAATCTGGTGTCTCGGGAGAGGTTGTCCTCAGTGAGTCAGCGGTCGAGCGATTCGACGCAAACGTCACCGTCGGAGACACGATAACGGTCAACCGCGAAGACGGCAGTGAAACAGTCACAGTTGTTGGTATTGCCACACAGGCTCGCGGCGGGTTCGGCTCGTTTGGCGACTTCTCGCCGACAGTCTATGTTCCAACAGACCCCTATTATCAGGAATCCGGGCCGACTGCGACGTCAGCAAACCAAGGCGTTGACCAGCCAGCGTACCGGCAGGTCACACTGGTCGCACAGCCTGACGAAGTCTCGGATACGCGAAAGCGCGTCGAAACGTATCTCAACGAGTCGTCGGACGCGACCCAGGTGCTCGGTGATGTCGGTATCACAGTCCAGTCGACGGCTGACCTCGTCGACGGTATCGAGTCCGTGTTAACTGACATCATCCGGTTGGTGACTGGTATCGGCGTCCTTGCCCTGTTTGTCGGTGCGTTTGGTATCGCCAATATTATGCTTGTCAGTGTCACCGAGCGGACCAAAGAGATCGGTATCATGAAAGCAAACGGTGCCCGTAACCGCGAGGTTATGTTGCTGTTTCTGACCGAAGCTGTATTACTTGGTCTGGCTGGCGCGGTTGTCGGTGTTCCGCTCGGTCTCGCTGTTGGGTTTGGCGCATCGCTGTACGCGGAAGTCGGATTCACTGTCCCGTACATTTGGATTGCTATTGCGTCGGCGATGGGCCTTGTCACTGGTATCATCTCTGGACTGTACCCGGCTTGGCGGGCGGCACGTGTCGACCCAATCGACGCGCTTCGGTACGAGTGAGACAGTACGTTTCCGACCTGTGCTGTCACCACAGCACGGCTCTCTTTCTCGTGAGAGTATGGTACGGGCTGGTATTTGGCGGCTCACGACCACTCGATAGCTTCGTGTTGCTGTAACTGTCCGTCCACGACAACGGGAGTATCGACAGCCGACAATGTGTCGTCGAGCGTTTCCCTATCGACATTGAACGCGGCTGTTGACGGAGCGAGGTAACCCTCTTCGGGGTCGACCCTGTGTACAATAACGGAGCCAGCCTTGTACTGGGAAAACCCACCAGTGTAGGTTTCAATTGTAAGTCGGTAGTCGTCGCCGCGTTCCTCGATGTAGTCCAGATGTGGTGGCCCATCTTTGGGGTGGGCGAGAATGGCACCATGGTTGCCGACGACAGTATACTGTCCACCGATAGGCGTCGTCTGACGGAGAATCTCTTGACAAACACCGAGTGGGAAGCCATCGTTGAGCAACTGACAGACAAGACCCCCCGCTTCGAGCGCATACTTGTTCGAGACGTCGCCGTGGGTAACGACACCGCCCAAACTCCCTGTCTCGACGAGCCCCTCGCCCTGCTTGAATGACTGACACGCGTTCAAAAAGAACATCTCAACCTCATTTTGCTGGAGAGTCTCGGTATCGAGGTTCCCGTCGGGACACTCCAACCCTTCGGAGGTCGCATGGCCGATGAAATGGAGATAATTGGTTCCCTCCGCGATAAGCTGCCGGAGTTCTCTGGTTGTCACTCCGGACTGTGCGTCGATAGCAAAGGGGAGGTCATCGCGTGGGTCGATGATCTCCTGTACCTCGGCCAGCTCCTTGTCCATCGACGCCTCATTACAGACGACGGTCACTGTCAACCTTGTCGGGCTGTCCGCCTCGCCCGTTATGGGACGTTGATTTCGGTAGCCGTCGAGAACGACTGCAGCCGCATTCAACGGAATCCCCGCGCCAATCCAGAGTGTCTGCTGGCTTTCGGTCTTGGGTACATCAATGTATTTGGCCCGGTCGTCAAAGACCAGCGACGTAGAACGGCTCTTTCCTGCATTCTGAGAGAAGGCAGACAATACCTTTTCTCGGGCCTCGTCGCCGCTATATCGTGGTGGGTCTGCTGGCTTGATGAGCCCAAGCTCGGGGGCCAGATATGGCAAGGCTTCAACCGCAGTGGAACCTGGTTCAACGAATGCTGTGAGTGGCAATGCGGGCATCACTTCAGACAACTGCTCGGTATCGGCCTCAAGATACGACTGCAGCCGCTCTTGATGTGATTGCTCGTACAGATGTTCATACTGCCACTCACGTTCTGTCGCGGCATCGAAGGCGTTTCGATGGTGCAAGTTGAACGGGTACAGCCCCTCTGTCCTGACGAGACAGTCCATGTAGAAACACGTTTGTAGGAGTGATTGAACGGCAGTTGAGATGTCATCTTCGGGGGGCGTGTACGTGAATCCGTCCGCGGTCTGGAGCGTGAACTGCTCACCCGGCTTTACCCGTGCCAGTAGGTAATACGCCAGCGGTGCAACACTCAACACTGCAGGCAGCTCCGGTGGCACGGTTAGTGTTACGCCAGCTTCCGCTTTCGAGAGCGACGAGGGAATTGAGAGACTGTTTCCAACGCGTAATGCCGGGGGATACCCTCGGAGCGTCGGAAAGGCCCGTTCGGGGGAGGCGGTGGTCATTGCATCCCCAAAATACGATAGCGCCTCCATCAGGTCGTGAGGAGACTCTGTAACGGTAATCGTCTCTTGTGGATAACATTGCCAGGCGCGTGCACCGATGGTCAGCTGTGCTTTCTCACACTTGATTCTGGTTTCCGTATTGTTATCCGCATACTCAAACGGTCCTTCAACCCGGATGTACGTCTTGACAGGTGCGTCTATCTCTATAAAGTGTACACCGCTGTCGAATGCATACCTTTCTTGTTTGGCGTTGGGTCTCTCGCGGATTTCGCCACTTTTGTCACGAATATTGACACCGTAGCTCTGGGCCATCCGGATTATCTCGGTATCGAGATGGACGGCCTCGGTGATCGGTGCTGGAAATGACTTGCAAGCAGCTGGTGTGATTGTGCCAGCGACTGTCGAAATCACATACTGCTGGTGGGAAACAGTGTCCCGAATTGCGATCTCATTACCGTCTAACTTGTCAAACTCTACGCCTGAATCAGCCATATATCACGAACATCGGTCTCAGAATTTATACACTTTCTGTCGGAAAAGATATGCTTTATCCATCTGTGAGATAAGATTAATCTATAGTCTAATTACTCTTCTATATCAACCTCCGTTTTATATTCACAATATTGAATACTTGATATTTCATATAATTTATTAGTATTTTATTTTGTAAATTTTATTAAGTATCTTTTCACCACTTGCTGTGGAAGATGTATGTGCAATGTTAACATACAAATCTTTCTGGCAGATTAGAACGCATAGATGGCGAGTCATCCTTCTGGTGCTCGTAGCGGTCGTACTGCTACAAGTTACGACAGGGACAGCAGTCGCTGGTGGGGGGGCTGGATACTACGGTCCATAAAGAAACTGACAAGTTTCTATGTCAGTTTCCCTACGGAAGGACACTCTGCACGTTGGCAACGAGTTCGTCGGACGAAAGCGATTCGAACGTTTCCTTGGCGAGCGTAAGACGTTGACGCGGCCTTCCAACGCCGATGTTCTCGCTTGTCGTCGACACCACTCCAACATCTTCGAGCTGCTGTTTCAACTTTGAAACGGTGCCTTGGGTCGCGAGTGTCGATGTCTCCGCCCACTCGACTACGTCACGTAACAACAAGTCGTGCTTTGCCCCAACAAGCAGACCGACTGTCACTGGTTCCGGTCGATCGTCAGGTGCACGACTCTCGATTGCCCCGTACGCGTTGTCGAGATCTGTTTTGACATCTGTTCCCAGGTTGTGTTCCGCAAGCGATAGTAACCGGGAATACGGTGGCGTGTCGACTGACACCGGAATCGCTATCTCCCATTCATTGTCGTACTTCTCCCAAAGCCGCTCTGTAACTGCCTCGTTCGTAATTTCGATCTGCACGGCTTCGTTACCGTGAACCGGGAGCAGTGATACTGCTTTCTCCGGACTTAGCAGCACTGTTGGCGTGTTTCCAGCCGTCTCTGTGCTGGTTCGAACGGACAGATGGTCGTCTGCGGTTAGTTCGCTCATCTTCGTTGCGATGAGGAAGTCTTTCTCCAGGTCTTTGAGTGTCTGGGAGTCACTAAGCCACTCTACCGTTAGGCCGACTCCGTCGTCCCCCTGAAGCGTGTCGATTACAGCCATCAAGAACTGCTTATTCGCACTCCGGACTCGCCACTCGTCGACGTGGGAATCCACAATGTGATTTCTCACACAGTGAGAGTACGAACGGATTTCAATAGAATCCATATCCATTTAACAGCGATTATCTCGAATAAATGTGTCGGTATGTCTAATATCCTTACAATTAATTAACCTCATCTTTTATTGTAATGGTATTTTGTATTACACTTAACGAAGTGCCCGTTCACTCGTAGCTGGTGCTGTGGTGGAATCATCTTGTCTCTGGGTGCGAAAATACCCCTAGAGTTATATACGAACATGTGACATACGAGTCGATATGCGATTATTACAGCGACTCAAAACAGGACTCGTCTTGACCAAAGACAGCCTTTCGCTGATGAACAACAACCGGTCACTCTTCGTGTTCCCGGCTGTCGGTGGCATTGCTGGGCTAACGTTTCTCGCTCTCTTTTTCGGAGTGACGTTCGGTCTACTGGCTGTCACGATGGACGGGGTGATGATTGTTGGATTGTTCTTTAGCTACCTTGCGCTCACGTTCGTGACGACTTTCTTCAGTGCTGGGCTGGTACACCAGACTCGGGAAGTACTGGGTGGAAACGATGCGTCGCTGAAGCGAGGCATGGCTGCGGCGTGGAAAGTCAAAGGCCATCTGTTCGTCTGGTCTCTAATCAGTGCGACAATCGGCCTGCTCATCAACGCCATCGAGAACTCTGAATCTCGGGTTGCCCGTCTTCTTGGCACGATATTCGGTGTTGCATGGACGTTGATGACGTTCTTTGTCGTTCCCGTCATCGTCTTCGAGAAATCCTCGACGACAGGACTGTTCAAACGGAGCGCAGAGACATTCAAACAGACCTGGGGCGAAGCGCCAATAACGCTTGTCGCAATCAACATTGTCGGGGCCATCGTTGCGGTGCCGTTCGTGTTGCCCGGTATCTATCTTATCAACACTGGGGTCGGTATCGTCGGTATTGGGTTGGTTCTTTCCGGTGTCTTGCTCTCGTTCCTTATATCTCAGACTCTCCAAGGCGTTGTCAAAACTACGCTGTACCTCTATGCGAGAGACGGGAAACGACCGGAGGAGTTCGACAACGTCGACTTTGATGATCTCACAAACGAGTCTGCCGGCCGGTCCACAACACAGACTCCCTCATACGGTGGCGTTCAGTAACTGAACAGGCGTTGTCGACACCGTTACTCAGGGGAGACGGTAGTCGACGCCGTTGCCTGTATCTTGTACCTCTACTCCAAGCGCTTCGAGGTCATCACGGATAGCATCAGCCTGTTCGTAGTTGCCGTCGACACGCTCTTGTTCGCGCACGTCAAGCACGAGGTCAACGAGGTCTTCGGCTATCGATACGTCGCTCTCGCCTGCAGCATCACCAAATGCGAGTCCGAGAACGCCGCCACCGAACGTCTCGAATGTCTCAACTGCACGGCGTAACTGGCGGTAGTCGTAGGTCTCGTACTCATCGACGTGGGCGTGAACCGCGGTAACCAATTCGAGCAACGCAGTCATCGCCTTCCGCGTGTTGAAATCGTCGTTCATCGCAGTCTCGAAGGAGTCGCGAGCGGTCGTAACTGCCGTCTGTAGCTCGTCATCCCCGACTTTTGTTTCAGCGTCGACCGAGTCGGCGGCGGCAACCGCTCGTTCGTAACCCCGTTCGAGGCGGTCCCACCGTTCGATAGCTTCCTCGATTGTCTCGTCGCTGTAGGTTGCCGGACTGTGGTACGCGGTCGACAACAAGAACGTTCGCACGACGTTCGGGCCGTAGCTCTCGACGGCCTCGGCAACAGTTTCGAAGTTCCCCATCGAGGAGGACATCTTCTCATCATCAGGTGCATCGAGTAAGCGAACATGGAGCCAGTAGCGGGCGAAGGTGCCGCCAGTTGCGGCCTCGCTTTGGGCGATTTCGTTTTCGTGATGGGGGAAGACAAGGTCTTGCCCGCCCACGTGGATGTCGATAGTTTCGTCGAGGTGAGCCATGCTCATCGCCGAGCACTCGATATGCCAGCCGGGCCGCCCCTGTCCCCAAGGCGATTCCCACGTTTGGGCTGTCTCCGCCGCTGTTTTGGCTGTCGTAGCCTCCGGATGCTGGTGGTCCGCAATCTCTTCGGGACTGACGCCACCAGCCTTCCAGAGCGCGAAATCTGCGGGGTTGCGCTTCTCGGCTTGCTCGGTTGTCGTCCCCTGTGCCTCCATCTCATCAATATCTTGATTCGAGAGTTTGCCGTACTCGTCAAACGAGGCCACGTCGAAGTACACTGAGCCGTTTGATTCGTACGCGTACCCCCGTTCGATGAGCGTCTCCACAAGCTCGATAATCTCAGGGACGTGTTCGGAGACGCGCGGATACACTTCGGCCCGACGCAAGTTGAGTGACCGCATGTTCTCGATGATGTCGCCGACGTATGACTGAGCGACTGCTGCTTCACTGTCGCCATCTTCACCGACACGAGCGACGATTTTCTCGTTGACATCGGTGAAGTTCTCGACATGGTGAACGTCATAGCCAAGCCACTCCAGCCAGCGGTGCATCACATCGACGTGAGCCCACCCGCGAGCGTGCCCCAGATGTGCCGGGTCTGCGGTCGTCAGGCCACAGTAATACAACAAAACGGAGTCAGCGTCTGCTGGCTCGAAGACCTCTCGTTCGCCGGTGAGCGAGTTTGTCACTCGAAGCGTCATTGCCCGTATCTACGTGGGCGAGTGTTTGAAACCTGTGGTACTATCTCGGTCTGTCTCTGTAAGTACCGACACAGAACGTTCCGTTCCAAAGAACGATGAGTCATAGATACTACATCGGAGTATGGTCGGGCTTGAACGTGGCACGGTCGAACTTCGGGCACACCAGGATGAATGGCACGACAACTACCTTAAAGAAGCAAACCGACTATTACCTGTAATCCAAGAACATATTATATCTATCGAACATGTAGGAAGCACAGCCATTGACGGAATACCGGCTAAACCAATTATTGATATCTTGATAGTTGTCGACGACAACGAAACAGCCCATAACCTCGCCCCGATTCTAGAGCGACATGGATACGAACAGCGGCCCGACGAAGACGTACAGGACCGACTGTTCTTTGTGAAGGGACCACGCACAAACCGCACACATTATTTATCGGTGACAGCACAACACAGTACGTTCCATACGGAGCAAATTGCATTCAGGGAGTATCTCCGCGAGAACCCGGCTGTTGCCGAGGAGTATGCCGCCCTGAAAGTGGAGTTGGCCGAGCAGTATCCAGACGATAGAACGAGATACACAGCGAACAAAAGCGAGTTTATCCAGCGCGTCCTTGATGATGCGGTGTCTGATTGACTCAGCCTCTCGGTGCTGTTCGCTCTATTGGTTGTCCAGCCACGCCAACAGCCCATTCTGTGCGTGGAGGCGGTTTTCGGCTTGCTGCCAGACAAGGGCGTTTTCACTTTCGAGTGTCTCGTCGGTAATTTCCTCGCCGCGGTGGGCTGGGAGACAGTGCATTATTGGACGGTCATCAACGAGGTCTGGTGTGACTTGGAATCCTTCGAACGCGGCCAAGCGCTGGTCACGCTCGTCGTCCATCCCCATGCTGACCCAGACATCAGTATAGATGAGGTCTGCGTCCGCAACAGCGGTCTTAGGGTTGTTGGTTTCTTGTGGCGCGTTGCCCAACTCTGCTGCGTGGTTGGCCACCTCGTCGTCAATCTCGTACCCTTCTGGTGTTGCAATTGTCAGATCAAGGCCAGCCATCGCTGCACCGAGTGTAAAGGATTGACAGACGTTGTTGCCATCGCCGACCCACGCCACGCTGGCGTCAAAACCGTCAAACTGCTCACGGATCGTGAGCAGGTCAGCCAGTGTCTGGCACGGGTGGGCGTTGTCGGTCAGTGCGTTGATAACTGGGACGGTCGCGTACTCGGCAAGCTCGACGACATCGGTGTGGTCGAAGACGCGGGCGATAATGTAATCTACGTACCCCGAGAGCGCCCGTGCCGTGTCACGAATCGGCTCGCCGTGGCCAAGGTGAATGTCGTCGGGACCGAGAAATACTGCATGGCCGCCAAGCTGTGTCATGCCAGTTTCAAACGAGACACGGGTACGGGTTGATGGTTTCTCGAAAACCATGGCCATGGTCTGACCGGCAAGGGGCTGGTCTCGAAGTCCGGATGCCGTCGCCTTTCGTGCGGCGGCGGTATCGAGGACTTCGTGGAGATCCTCGTGTGTAAGATCGTCAAGAGTTACCAGAGAGCAGTTCTCGTCGGTGTTCGTGTGGTTGTGGCCGGAATTTGCCAGACTCATGGTTCTGTCTCCGTCTGTTCGGTTGGTTCGTTCGACGCGAGCAACTGCTCGGTGGCAGCTGTGAGCACGTCGACTGCCCTGTCGAGTTCAGACAGGACGAGATGTTCGTTCGGCGTGTGGTCGAGTGTGGAATCACCCGGGCCATACGTGACCATTGGACAATCCCAGCTTTTCGCAAAGACGTTCATGTCGCTCGTCCCGGTCTTGCGAAGCAGATCAGGGTCGCCGCCGGCGTCACGGATGGCGACACGGAACGCACGAGCGACTGGCGTGCGTGGACTCTCCATCACCGGCTCGATGCCATCTGTCCACTCGATACTGCCCGAATCAGTCATTGATTCGATACGTTGTTGCAGGGTCGTGACGCTCTCACCCGGCGGCAGGCGAAACTCCACTTCTATTGTTGTCTCAACTGTCATCCCGTCATCGGAGGGACTGCCGTCAATCGCAACTGGCTTGCCGGTCACGCACTCGAAGGTCTCGGTGTCGCTTGCTAGCTCTGTCAGCCCGTGCTCGATGTGGGTGTACCAGTCAATTACCTCCTGGATAGCGTTGGAATCGGGTCCTGCGGTATGGGTTGTGTCGGTCGCAAGCGTGTACGTCGCGGTCACGATGCCGCGATAGCCAAGTGTGATTGCGTCCCAACCGGAGGGTTCGCCGTTGATGACCGCGTCGGGGGCATCCCGCGTGTCGACTGCATGGCGGGCCCCGCGAGAGTCCGTCTCTTCGCCGACAACACCGAGAAAGCTCGCGCCAGTCTGGACGGCGGCGACAGCCATCGCGACGAGTGAGCCTTTTGCATCGACACTTCCCCGCCCCCACAGTGCCCGATTACCGTTTTCGGTCTCAGCAACACGGACAGGCACCGTTCCGGGAACGGTGTCGATATGTGAGGTGAGGAGGACGCCGTCGTCGGCTGGTGCGTGGACATTGCCGACTTCGTCTGTCCAGACCTCGCGGTCGTGGTTTTCGAAGAACGTGACGAGTTGCTCCGTGCAGGCTTTTTCTTCGCCACTCACAGACGGCGTTTCGACCAGTGTGACAAGCAAGCCGCGTGCCGTGGACTGATCAGGCATCGCCATCGTGTCACTCATGTAATCACCGCCCCGAGCGCATTGACCGCCCGGTCGATGTCTGCCTCGTTTACGACCAGCGGCGGGAGAAGCCGGACGACCGTCCGCCCGGCGGTCAAGACGAGTACCTGATGGTCTACCGCCAACTCGCGGGCGACAGCACCGGCGTTGCCTTTCAGTTCAATGCCAACCATCAGTCCGTCGCCACGCACATCCCGGACCGCGTCGCCGAGCTCACGTTCGAGAGACTCACGCAGGTATGTGCCCATCTTCGCCGCGTCGTCCGCAATATCGTCATCCTGCAGTGTCGAGACAGTCGCGTCGGCGGCAGCAGCAACGACAGGATTACCGCCAAACGTCGAGGCATGTGAGCCGTAATCCTCGGCAATCCAGTCCCGACACAGCGTAGCGCCGATTGGCAGCCCGTTGGCAAGTCCTTTTGCGCTCGTCACTATATCAGGGATAACGCCAGTGCGCTCACAGGCCCATAACTCACCTGTCCGGCCAAGACCGGTCTGTATCTCGTCAAAAACTAACGCCGAGCCACTTTCATTGGTTGCCTCACGAGCAGTCGTCAGGAACTTCTCGGTGGCTGGGTTGACACCTCCTTCTCCCTGAATTGGCTCAAGAATGACTGCAGCGGTGTCGTCATCGACCGCCTTGGCTAGGGCCTCGCTGTCGTTGTAAGGGACAAACTCGACGTCGTCGAGAAGCGGTTCATACGGCTGTTTGTACTTCGACTTCCAGGTCGCTGACAGCGCGCCCATTGTCCGCCCGTGAAATGCCTGCATCGTCGAGATAATCTTTGCATTACCCGTCGCCGAGCGGGCGAACTTCAGCGCTGCCTCGACGGCCTCTGCCCCGGAATTACAGAGCCAGACGTTGTCAATACCGTCCGGTGCGGCCCCACCGAGGGTCTCGTAGAGTTGAGTACGGACACCGACCGGATACGACGCCTGTACGTAGGCAAGCTTTGAGACCTGCTCGGTGACCGCTGTCTCGACTGCTTCGTGGCTATGACCGAGCGGGACACAGGCGTAACTTGCCCCAAAATCTAGATACTCGTTTCCATTGTCATCGGTGAGCAACAACCCGTCGCCACTCTCGACTTGAATCGGCTTCGTCGCGTAGATGAAGTCACTCATGCGGTATCAACCTCCATACTTTCAGTGTTTGTTAGACAGCACTCCTTGTCCAGTGCCTCGGGGTGGACATGTGTGCCGTCACCCGTGAGGGCTCCCGTTACTGGCTTTGTCGCCCCGCCGTCGGCGACGATTGCCTCTGGTGCACCGTCCGAGAGCGCGTTCTCGATTGCCATCACTTTCCGACTCATGAATCCTTCGGCAGCGTCTGAAAGCATTTCCCAGTCGGTGGGCGTTTCGACTGTCTCTACGACTGATGTCGCGTCGTCGGGGTCCGTACAGATTCCCGGGACATCGGTCAAGAAAACGACTGTCGCATCGAGCGCTCCAGCAATCGCTGCCGCCACACCGTCGGCGTCGGTGTTTACGGCTGTTATCTGCCCGTCCTGTTCGTGGCCAGCCATCGGTGGGCAGACGACCGGCGTATACCCGTCCGAAAGTAGCGAGCTTAGCAGGTCGGCATCTACCGACTCTAGTCGACCGGAGTGGTCGCCGCGGCGTATCTTCTTCTTTCCGTCATCCAGTACGCGTACTGCTGACGTACGCGGTCCGGTGAGGAGCCCGCCGTCTACCCCAGAGAGGCCAACTGCATCGACTCCTGCCGACTGGAGGTCCGTGACGAGTTCCGTGTTCAAGAGGCCAGGGAGGACCATCTCGAAGACCTCCATCGTCTTTTCATCAGTGAACCGCCCGACGACACCTTTGGGTGTTTCGACGTACTCCGGACTCTGTCCCAGCTGTTCGAGCGTGTCGTCGACAGTTGTCGAGCCGCCGTGGGTGACGACAACCTCCGTTCCTGCCTCGACAAGCTCGGCTACGTCATCAAGGACTTCTGTTGGGTTCACAGCCCGGGCACCACCGATTTTGACGACGATAGTCGATGCAGTCATGGTGCACCCACCGGGTGAAGTCCACGCTGTGTCAGCCCTGTCTTCTCGTCGATGCCGAGTGCGATATTCGCAGCATGGACGGCCTGCCCTGCCGATCCTTTCATCATGTTGTCGATAGCCGAGAGAACGACGATGCGCTCACTTTCAGGGTCGAGTTCGAACCCAATCTCGGCGCGGTTTGTTCCGGCCACGGACTTGGGCTCAGGGTAACGGTAGACGCCGCCACCGCCAGCAACGAGATCGACGAACGGCTCCTCGTCGTACGTGCCGCGGTAGTCTTGCCAGAGGTCGGCTTTCGATACCGGTTCCTCGGGAAAGACGTGACACGTAGCCGATGCGCCACGAACCATATCGACAGCATGGACGCTAAAAGCAACGTCCAGCCCAAGGAACGCCGAAATTTCGGCCTCGTGACGGTGGCCTGCCGGCGCGTAGGGACGGACGACTCCCGACCGTTCAGGATGAGAGGCAGCTTCACCTCCACTCGCACCGCCTTCACTTGACCCGACTTTCACGTCCACAACGACCTGTTCGTCGCCGTCGAGTACCCCGTTCTCGACCAGTGGCAAGAGCCCAAGTATCGTCGCCGTCGCGTTACAGCCGCCCGCGGCGATGAACGCGGCACCGGAGAGTTTCTCACGGTTGAGTTCGGGTAACGCGTAGACGGCGGATTCGAGCAGTTCGGGACAGCTATGTCCGTCGTAGTAGTCGTCGTAGAACGATTCCGCAGGCAGTCTGAAATCCGCTGAGAGGTCGACAACCGTGTCGGCAGCGTCTTGGAAGCGGTCAATATCGCTCATCGACACCCCATGGGGGGTCGCCGCAAACAGCGTATCCACACTCTTGAGGTCATCCGGGCTCGAAAACCGCAGGTCAATATCGCGGAGGTTCGGATGGGCATGGCCCAACGTCCGGTTTTCGTTCGACCGGCTGGTTGCCTGCACCAAGTCGAAGTTGGGGTGGCCGACAAGGAGACGACAGAGTTCTCCTCCAGTGAACCCGTTCGCTCCAACGACAGTTGCAGTGTATGTCACGTTAGTCCCCCTCCGTCTGTACGGCTTTACCTGTCATCGTGTCGCTATGCGTGCTTTCGGTCGTGACTGACTCCAGCCAGTCGACGACCGCACCCGGAACGTCGAGCGCGACCGTATCGTTCAGCGCCTTGAACTCGACTGTGTGGTTGATTTCGTGGACGGTGTAGCCGTCGGCAGTCTCGTCGTCGCCAACACCGACTTCCATCAAGTCAATACCAAGCAGTCCGCCGCCGACCGCATCACTCGCCTGCTCAACGAGGGATTTTATTTCGCTGTTGACGGCCAATGCATCCGTTTCAGCACCGTTCGCGGCGTTTGTCACCCAGTGGTCTCCTGTCCGGCTCATCGCAGCGAGTGGCTCGCCGTCGCAAGCAAGGACCCGGATATCACGGCCAGGTTTCTCGACAAACTCCTGAATGTAGAAGACGCTGTGTTCGTAGTGGCCGAGTGTTTCCTTATGTTCGAGCACCGCCTCGGCAGCCGTCCGTGACTCGACTTTTGCGAGGAGACGGCCCCACGAGCCGACGACCGGCTTTAGGACACACGGATAGCCAAACTCTTCGATTGCCGAGAGTGCAACATCAGTCGTAAACGCAACCGTGGTCTCTGGAGTCGGCACACCTGCTGCCTCCAGCGCAAGGCTCGTCTCCACTTTGTCAGCGCAGGTCTGTGCCGTTTCGGCGCTGTTGACGATTGGGATGCCGTAGGCGTCGGCGAACTCTGTGAGGTACGTACTCCGACTGGTCGCCAGACAGCGGTCCAACAGTATATCTACATCGGTCAACGCTGACGGTGGATCCGAGATATCGAACTGCAGGTCACGAACATCTATCTTTTCGACTGTGTGGTCGCGCTCGCGCAACGCCGAGAGCAGCAGTTTCTCGTCGTGGCGGAGACGCGAGTAACACAGCCCGAGGTTCACTGCCACCACCTCCCGTAACGGTCACCAGAGAGCATGTCACTCACCCCAGTCCTGTTGCAGTTCGGGTGCAGTATCCAACTCGGTGGGGTCCACATTGAGGACCTCTAACTCAACACCGCAGGTTCCACAGTCGAGTATCTCTCCAGCTTCGATGTCGTCGTACAGGGACACGTCGGCCCCGCACTCGATGCAATCTACCATTGTGATACCTACTGGGTGAGTGTATGACTTAATACTTTTGAAAATATAATCTGAATTACATTAACACAGTACCGTCTAAGTGTGCCAAAAACCATCAAAAACCGCGCTTTCTGATTCCAACGTCAGAATAATGTCACCATCCCTGAAGAGGGATGGTCGTGGTGGTCGTCGCGCTCGGGCCGATACTGGTGTGTCGAGCCACGATTGGTCAGGCGTCGAGATGGAATCGACCAATTCGGTCGTACCGAGGCACTGGTCCAACAGCGTGCTCGCTGTTGCGTGGTCGGTCTGTATCTCAGACATAGGTTGTCACCGCCGACTGGCGTTGTTGGTGAGCATTTTCGAGCGATTCGTGCTCGGTAACAACCGCGTCACGGTGCTCGTCGAGCACCGCCATGGCGCGGTCAAGATGAGTCGTCACCGTTTCGGGTGCAGGTCCACCCCGCGAGTCGCGGCTGGCGACGCTCCCTGCCGGGTCGAGAACGTGGTTGAGTTCGCCTGTGTCAACATACGCTGTGAGCGGACTGTCGAGTACTGTCTGGGTCACGGTTTCGAGCGTCTCGATGTCCGGTGTGTCGCCTGTGGCTTGTTCGCCGGCGCGGGCGACAATTTCATGCGCCGTCCGGAACGGAACTCCTGCCTGTGCGAGCAGGTCAGCAACGCCGGTTGCTGCCGAGAACCCGTCGCCGGCTGCTGTTTCAAGCGTTTGTTCTTGCCACGTGGCCGTTGAGATGGCTCCGACTGCAACCGCAGTCGCATCTGTCACCGAGTCAAGAGCGTCGAAAGCATGATGACTTGCGCGCTGGAGGTCGCGGTTGTACGCACGGGGTAGCCCTTTCAGCGTTGTCAAGAGACCATCGAGGCCTGCGGTCGCGTCACCGACACGGCCACGAACAAGTTCGAGCGTGTCGGGATTTTTCTTCTGGGGCATGATGCTCGACGTTGAGGCGTACTCGTCGGCGAGGTCGAGATAGCCTTTGTTAGCAAACAAAATTCCATCCTCAGCGAGTCCCGAGAGCGTTGTTCCCAGCCCTGCCATGGCGGCGGTCGTCTCGACCAAGAAGTCCCGGGCGGATGCGGCGTCCATCGCGTTCTCGACGAGACCATTGAAGCCGAGCAACTCGGCTGTGCGTTTCCGGTCGATGTCGAACGGTGTCCCGGCGAACGCGGCAGCCCCCAGTGGCGAACGGTTAAGCCGCTCGTATGCCCCGAGTAGCCGCTCTGTGTCCCGACTCAGCGCCTCTTCGTAGGAACACAGCCAATGAGCCACTGTCGTCGGCTGAGCGGGTTGGAGGTGAGTATACCCCGGCATCACCGTCTTCGTCTGTTCGCTGGCGGTATCAAGTAGGGTTGCACGCGCGCCAACGACCGTTTCGAGCGTCTCGATGATATCTTCACGGAGACGATAGCGGAGACAGGCCGCCACCTCATCGTTGCGCGAGCGGGCGGTGTGCATCCGTCCCCCGGCGGGACCGACACGCTCGACGACGGCTGTCTCGATTGCTTCGTGTACATCTTCGCCGTCGGGAAGTGCGCTGTGTCCCGCCGTCTGTATCGCTTCAAGTGCGGTAAGAATCTCGCTGGCGTCGGTTTCGTCGATAATCGCTTGCTCGGTGAGCATCACAACGTGGGCGCGGTCGACGGCTAGGTCTGCCGTGAAGATGCGTTTGTCAGCAGCCAGCGAGGAGAGAAATGCCCGCGCAGGGCCACCACTAAACCGGTCGCGGCGAACGACGCTTTCCTCCTGGTCTTTGTTCATTGTCAGTCCGTTTGGGGTAGTTCAAGCGACTCCTCAGCTTCTTCTGTGCCGTCCTCACTGACGCGGTTTGCCAGACGCGACTGGAAGCCGTGATATTTTGCGACGCCCGTTGCGTCTGCCTGTTCGATACCGCCGGTCACGTCTGCTTCGTTGAACGAGGCTGCGCTCTCGCTGTACACTGCGTGTGGACTCTCGCGGGAGACCGCACGACAGTGACCACCTTCGATTTTAACCGTGACGCTCCCGGTGACACGGTTCTGTGTCGTCTCAACAAACCCATCGAGGGCATCGACGAGCGGCGCATCGACGAGGCCCTCGTATGCTTTCTCGGCCCACTTCTGGTCGACATGGTTTTTGAACTGACGCTCCTCGGTGGTCAAGACTAGTCCTTCGAGAGCTTCGTGGGCTGTCAGTAACACTGTCGCCGCCGGATGCTCGTAGTTCTCGCGCACCTTGAGCCCGAGCATGCGGTCTTCCATCATATCGGTCCGGCCAACGCCATAGGCGCCTGCCTGCTCGTTCAGTGTCTCGATGAGTGTCACTGCGTCAAGCGATTCTCCATCAACTGCGACCGGCATCCCATTTTCGAACGTGAGGACAACGGTCTCGGGGTCGTCTCCGTCGGGGCTGCTTGTCCAGTCGTAGATATCGTCTTCAGGAATCGTAGCCGGATCTTCGAGTTCGGAGCCTTCGACCGAGCGACTCCAAAGGTTCGTATCGATACTGTACTTTCCTTCCGAGCCACCCTCGACGGGCAGGTCGTGATCGTCAGCGTACTCCTGTTCCCACTCGCGAGTAAGCCCGAGTTCGCGGACCGGTGCGATAACCTCCATTCCGGAGTCACGCCAGACCGCCTCAAAGCGTAACTGGTCGTTACCCTTGCCGGTACAGCCGTGGGCGAGTGCTGTACAGTCGTGTTCGAGTGCCACGTCGAGAATTGCCTCGGCGATGACTGGACGGGCAAGCGCTGTTCCGAGCGGGTAACTTTGGTAGGTTGCGTTTGCTTTTACCGACTGCAAGCACAGGTTGGCAAACGCCTCGCGGGCGTCGACAACGTAATGTTCCAAGTCGAGAGCTTTGGCCGTCTCGGTTGCCTCCTCGAACTCAGATTCTGGCTGGCCGACGTCAACGGTGACGCCGATAACTTCGTCGTAGTCGTACTCTTCTTCGAGCAGCGGGACGCATACTGTGGTATCGAGCCCACCTGAAAAGGCGAGCGCGACACGGTTTGTGTCTGTCATATGGATTGGAAACGTGATGGCGATGACCGCCCAAGCTACTGGACGGAAACTGCAAGCCGATACCGGTCGTGGGGAGAAAAATGAGTACGGGCCTAACGGCCCGGTCGTCGCTGTCGAAGTGGTCGCTCGGTGGACTCACTGCCCGGCGAATGACTGCCTAGGAGGTGAGTCCGACTCATGTACTCTCTTCTTGGCCTATCGTCCTACTAATACCTTCCGGTCAGTCTCTTGTGTGGCTATGGCTGACATTGTCATATATCAGTTGCCGACTCTGTGCTTGAACCGACGACAGATTCGACGAGGCGGAGCGTGTCGGGACCGTCGTGTCGGCCAACAACCAGTATGAGCATCTCAGCAGTAAACCCAGCGGCCGAGACGGTCACATCAGCAATTGCACACCGACCGAGAACACGCTGTGCGGTCGTAACTGTCAGGTCGCCGGTCGCGAGAATTGCGGTTAACTCTCCGGTGTCGGGTGCAAACCCAGTGTCGCCGACCACAAGCAGTCCGTGTCCGTCGTCAGCCTCGCCGATTCCACGCTTCATGCGGACACGCACTGACTTGTCCCCAGCTGTTGTATCTGTGACAGCCAGTTCGTCGGCATACCGTCGGAGTGCCACCGTGACCGCATCTGTATCATTCACATCCAGAAAATCTGCCGCCGCAGTGTAGTTGATGATGCCAGCACGCAACGCCTCGTACAGAAACGGATGCTCTCTGACTGCCTCCCTTGTTTCCTCGGCAATCGACATGGGCAACGGTGGCTTGCCGGTAGTATAAACACCTTCGAAGAAACTCTGGAGGCCGGCGCTGTGGCACCCTGTATCTGTCTCAGCCAACGGCTGTGGCCCATCAACCTACGGTTATGACTCGGCCTGTTTTTCGGTGTCTCTCAAGGAAAGCAAACTGATAGTTAGTCTGTGCATACTCTTTTGACGGAAACGACTGCTGTTGGCTCAGTCCAAGACGTTCGAGAGCGCCGTCACCGCGCGCTCGGCGTGTCTTTCCGTGACGACCAGCGGCGGAAGGAACCGGACGACGTGTTTCCCTGCAGTCAGAGCAAGCACCTGTTCCTCGTGAGCGAGGTCGGCGACAACGTCTGCGGCGCTCCCTTCGATTTCGATGCCGACCATCAGTCCCTCGCCCCGAATATCCTGCACTGCATCGCCAAGTTCGCGTTCGAGGAGGTGTCGGAGCGTTTGCCCCACGTCTGCGGCATGGGAAGGTATCTCGTCTGCTTGCAGGGTCGAAACGGTCGCCTCGGCAGCAGCAGCAACGACGGGGTTGCCGCCAAACGTCGAGGCATGAGAGCCGTAATCCTCCGCAAGCCAATCCTGACACAGGGTCGCGCCGATTGGCAACCCGTTGGCCAATCCTTTCGCGCTTGTTACCATGTCGGGGACAACATCGGCTCGTTCGTGGTCCCAAAGGCGTCCAGTTCGGCCGAGGCCGGTTTGTATCTCATCGAAAACCAACGCCGACCCCGTTTCCTCGGTTGCTTTTCGTGCCGTCTGGAGAAACTCTTCGGTGGCGGGGTTGATGCCACCTGCACCCTGTATCGGTTCCATCATCACTGCGGCGGTATCGTCGTCAACCGCGTCGGCTAGCGCCTCGCTATCATTGTAGGGGACAAACTCAACATCGTCGAGCATTGGCTCATAGTGGCTCCGATACTTGTCCTTCCAGGTCAGTGACAGCGACCCCATCGTTCGGCCGTGAAACGCGCCGGTTGTGGCGACGAACTTTGTGTTCCCTGTTGCTGAGCGAGCAAACTTCAGGGCTGCTTCGTTTGCCTCAGTCCCGGAGTTACACAACCAGACGTTGTCAACCCCGTCAGGTGCTGCCTCGGCGAGCGTTTCGTGGAGCTGTCGTCGAGTGTCGACCGGATAGACTGCCTGTACGAAGGTGACATCTGCGAGTTGGTCTTGGATTGCAGACTGGACGGCATCGTGGCCGTGGCCGAGCGGCACGCAGGCGTAATTCCCGCCGAAGTCGAGGTACTCCGTCCCCTCGCTGTCGGTGAGATAGACGCCATCGCCACTGGCTATCTCCATCGGCTTGTGGTCGTAAATGAATCCACTCATCGTCTATATCTACCCATGACCCCCGGGGCGATTATCGTTGTGTTTTGGTCTGCTCTTTGACCGCATCCTCTCGCCCCAGAGGGCAGTTCTCTCTGTCATCGCCCGCTTTATCGGCATTCGATCCTTCACCTGTGTCGTCCGTGACTCCTTCATCGTCACCAGTGCTGTCGTCGTTTTCAGGAGACTCGTCGTCGATGTTATCCTCCGGAGAGTCACCCGGCGTCTCATCCGGGCCGCCAGTCTGATTGCACTGCCCTCTTTCAGGCGTCTTGTCGGAGCAAGACTGCAAGTCTCGGTCACTAGCGGCCCTGTCTCGTCGTCTCCGGCAGGTGTTTGCCCGGCACCTGAGTCAGCGATATCACGAACAACCTCGGCCACTTCGTGGCCAGTGAGTGCACTGGTTCTCTCCTTTTGTATCTAGGCCTCGTCCGATGTCACAGCAGTCTACTAACTCTTCGTGTAGTAAGTAGAGAACCAGTCGGCCCCGACGACAGTGGTGGCTAGCGAACAACCCAGCCAATATGACTCACCATCGGCTTGTTTTGGCGGCTGTATAAACTGTGTTGTGTCCGACCGTGTCGGTAGACTGTTTTCCTGCCTTCCCGTATCGAAAGAAGAAAGCGGGAAAAAAGACTTCAACCTGGCGGAAAAACTGTCGCCCATGCGAGCAAAACTCGACGCCGACACCCTTCTTGAAATAATCTTGGTACTGGTGGTTGTCTGGCTCGTTCTGGCCGTGCTTGAGGCAACGGTCGACCTGCTTGGCAGCGTTCTCAGCCTGCTCCCGAACCTCATTGGCCTCGTTATCGCTGGCCTCATTGTCCTCTGGCTGCTTGACCGGATATAGACGCTGGTGGTGTGTGGCCGGAGCATGCCGGGTGCCTTCCCTGTCTGACTAGGTGTTCGGTGAATCGACGTACTTTTTTGGATTGTTTCCCTTTTCGGGTACGTGTACAGCCTGAACATCCCGGTTCCAGGCCAGATTGCCAGACACGCCTGCGACCTCGCACGGGAACTTCCGAACGCCCACGCACGCCCCCGTGGCTCGCATACACTTGGAGTCAAACGGTTGGTGAACCAGGCTGACGAGCCTTACAGCCGTCTAGAAGCCAAAACCCGAGAGCTACTGGCCGGTCAGCCCGCCTTCGAAACCCGAATCACATCAATCGAATACTTCGCGGATGCACCGACCGGCTCGTCACCAGTCGTCCACTTTCATGTAGAGTCTGCAGAGCTAGAGAGGCTTCACCAGCGCCTTACGACACGTTTTGATCCTGTTGATGAAATCGAAGGCAAGGGGTACTCCCCACACATTACTATTGCCCGCGGTGGGTCACTCGAACGTGCAAAGAACCTTGTCTCCCGCGAGATAGAGGCTGTTACCTGGACGGTCGACGAGCTGATTTTCTGGGATAGCAAGCGCAATCAGTCCGTAAGCTCCGTCTCACTGCCGGCCTGATTTGGCTGTGGCTAATCGAGGGCGTTCTGTGCCTCGGCGAGTGTAAACTGACCCTCATACAGTGCGCTCCCGACTACAACTGCGTCAGCCCCGGCTTTTCGGAGGGAAAGAATATCGTCGACAGTTGCCACCCCGCCGCTGGCAATGACTGGGATATCGACGTTCTCAACCAGCGCTGTGACTGGCTCAGTTCGCACACCACCGAGTTGTCCCTCAACATCGACGTTTGTGAACAGAATGCCGGCAGCACCGAGTTCCTCGTAACGCTTTGCAGCCTCGGCAGGGTCAAGCCCCGTCCCTTCCGTCCAGCCAGAAACGACGACTTCCCCGTCTTTTGCGTCGAGGCTGACGATAACACTGTCCGTGTGTCGCTCGCTGATTTCGCCAACAATATCCGGGGTTTCGACGGCAGCCGTTCCGAGAATAACACGGTCGACACCACGTTCAAGAAGACTAGTCGCGTCCGAAACGGTTCGGATACCGCCCCCAAGCTGTATGGGAATATCGCATGCGTTCTGGATTGACTCGATTGCCGGCGCGTTCGCTCGCTCACCCTCGAATGCACCATCAAGGTCGACAAGATGAAGCGTCTCAGCTCCTGCTTTGACCCACCGAGTCGCTGCTTCGACCGGTTCGCCGTAGGCCCGCCCAGTACCGCGTTCTCCGCCGACGAGCTGGACGACTTGTCCGTCCTGTACGTCGACTGCAGGAATTATTTCGAACTCGGAAAACATACTCATTCCTGTGGCAGCTGCAGGGGAAAACGTGTTGATTGCCGCGTCGTTGTCTTCTTTCGTCAGCGGACAGTGGGACTGTTTCGTTTTTCGCTCTGTCGCTCAGTCGTCAGCGCTTTCGGCTGATTTGACATCTGCGATGAGCATCTCGATCTGGTGGTCAATGTCATTAATCCGCTCGCTTTGTCTGACAACGTCGTCCGCGACAGCGCCGGTTTCGTCGGCAATCTCTTCGGCTTTTGTCACCGAGGCGTCGACCATACTCGCAACCTCTTCGGTTGAAGCGGCTTGTTCGTCGGTCGCCGTTGCCACCTCCGCAATACCGTCAGATACCTCTTCGACGACGCTGTGAATCTCTTCGAGAATCTCGACAGATTCCTCAACCGACTCGATGCCGTCTTCAACGCGCTCGTTGTTTCGGTCGAGACTCTCGACGGCGACCGCCGTATCTTCTTGAATTTGTGATATCATCGACTCGATGCGGCCGGCTTGGTCCTGTGATTCTTCGGCGAGCGACTTCACCTCCTCGGCGACGACGGCGAACCCCTCGCCAGCCTCGCCAGCGCGTGCCGCTTCGATAGACGCGTTCAAGGCCAGCATATTCGTCTGCTCGGCAATATCGTTGATAACATCGACAATTTCGTCGATTTCGTTGACTTGCTCTTGGATTGTCCGGACGTTTTCGGCGACCTCGTCAGCTGCCTCGTTCACGTCACCCATCGACTCGCTTACTTCTGTTGCCGTCTCTTGGCCCTCCTGTGCGAGGTCACGGGCCTCGCTGGCGGCTGAGGATACTTCTTCGGAAGAAGAGGCGATCTCTTCGACCGACGCCGAGAGGTTGGATATCTCCTTTGAAACCTGTTGAATGTCGTTGTACTGTTGTTGGGAGCCGTCTCGAATCTCGTTAATTCGGTCGGCGATATCCCGTGCAGCTCCTTCCAGGTCGGCGAGCGAATCCTGTATCTCGTCTGCCTCACCGTCGACTGTGTCGGCAGTGCCCTCTTTCGTGTCTAGCTCTCCATGCCGCTGACGGTCACTCATACTGTATACTCTGTTTCAGCCGGAGGTATAAATAGGCCACCTCACGAATTTCACTATCGATAACGAGAACACAGCAGGTGTCTTGGCAACGCAGTGATTGTCAGTCGTCGGCCGGTGTTGAGACGGTCGTCTCTGCCGATGCTGTCCCGTACTCTAGCGTTGCGAGCTCATCTGCGAGCTGACGTGCCTCGCGGACACGGCTTGGAATACCCATCCGGGCGGTGTAGTTTGTCGCCATATGCACGTCGGTTGGGAGGTCGATATCGTCCAGCAGCCACCACGAGCTGTCCCACGCTGGGAACCCAACATCGAGTCGTTCGACCGTAATAACTGACGCTGCAGTTCCAACTGCCTCTTTGAACTCACGAGTTGCTATCTCGCCGAGACGCTCATCAGATGCTTGGAGCAGTTCCGGCTCGTGCATCCCACCGAGGAAGACAGTCTGGACGCCGTCCCGGCCAAACATCTGGCTGTTCCAAGAGACACCTAACGTGTGCAACTCCTCGCCGTAGCCTACTTGGTATCCCTTGCCGACCCAGTCGTGGTCAGCTTCCAAAAAGACCATCGCGAGAGGGTTGTACCGCAGATTGTCGAGTTCATCAGTGCCGTCTCCGAGGTCGGACAACAACTCTCCTGCGATGTCTGCTGGTGTTGTCACAACAGCTTGGTCGACCTCGTAGCTCTCATTGGCCGTTTCGAGGTAATACGGCCCGGAACCGTCTTTCGCCTCGACACGGCCGTCATCGACCGGTTCAATGCTAGTCACTGGCGTGTCGAGATGGACACGGTCGCTATATGTGTCACAGAGGGCGGCCGGCAGTGTCTGGTTCCCCCCTTCGAAGGTGACCGGCGGAGCCGAGTGGCCGCCGCCAACCCGCTTTCGGAACGCTTGGAGCAAGCTACCCGCTTTTTGTTCCTGCGCCAGCAAGCCTTCGAGCGCAAACGCCGCCGGCATTTCCATCGGGTCAGAGCCATATATACCGCCATACAGTGGCCCGATGAACTTTTCGTAGGCCTCTTGGCCGAACTTCCGCACGAACAACTCACCGGCACGTTCTTCGGGGCTGCCATTGTCGGTGAGCGGTTCGGCGACCATCCGTGCTTTGCCCCGCCACGACAGTAGGTCCGTTTTGAAAAACGCTGACACTGAAAGCGGGGCCTGCCCGAGTTCGCCGTCTGCATAGACGTAGAGGTCCTCTTGTTTGGCCTCGACGAACCTATCCGCAACGCCTGCGGCGTCTGCGAGTTCGGCGACACCCGGCGTCTTACGCATTCGCTGTGGCCCCGCTTCAAGTATATGGCCGTCAACCTGTTTTGTCGAGATGACACCGCCCGGCTCGTCAGCGGCCTCTAGCACGATGCTATCGACACCCTGCTCTGCGAGATAATGTGTGAGCGCTAGCCCGGTGATGCCTCCGCCGATGATGCCGACAGTGTGGTGTGTTTCTGTCATTGGCGTTTCTGGTACCGCTTCAGTCACTTCGGGGTGCATTCAGACACATCGTCCCTGGCTCGTCCCGGCACTGACACTGCCGGTACTGGTAGTATTCAGGCTCGAAATCGGCGAGGAACGGTTCGACAAGGTCTGCAAACAGTTCACCTAGGCGTGCGTCGTCATGTGGAATCGGGACACGATAGAACTCTTGGTTCTCGTCGATTGCATCCTCGTCGAGTTCGATGTCGAGTTCCGACAGCGTCTCGCTTTGTTCATGGAGGAAGCTGACGGGGTCGACGACGACTCGGTCGTGGTCGAGTTCAGCGACGAGGTCCTCGGTTTCGGGTTCCGTCCACGGAATATCCCGGTTTCCGTGGTTCTGATACCCCAGATGATACTCCTCAATTCCAAGCATCGAGGCGACTGTCTCACAGAACTCCTCGACGTAGATGTCGTAGCGACTCCCCTCATCGAGATAGTGGGCGGGGGTACCGTGTGCCGAGAAGACGAACGCGGTTTCAGGGTCACTCAGGTCGAGGCCGTGTTCATCGACGACTGACCGGATTGCGTCGGCACGGACGCGGTTATACGTCGGGTGTTTGTGCCAGCCAGTAATTCCTTGAATCTCGACATCGAAGTCGATGTTCTCGGCTGCCTCTTCGAGTTCATCCAGCGCGAGAACGTTTGTCGACGGCCCACACAAGGGATAGACTGGGAGTCCAATCAGCTTCTCGATACCGTCGTCGCGCGCGGCCTCGACAGCGTCCTCGATGAACGGTTCAGTGTACTGCATGCCGTTATAAGCGGTCACATCGTAGCCACGGTCTGCAAGGGACGACTCAAGCAGGTCGCCCTGTGTCCCAGCTTGCTCGTTGAGCGGAGAGCCCCCAATCTCCTTGTACTCCTCGATCAGGCCGGGAGCACGGCGCTTTGCGAGCTGTCTCGCCCGCTCTTTTGCTTCCTCCTTGGTGTCAGCCTCTTCGAGGTCCGCGTTTGCGTAGAAAATGCGTTCGAGATACGCGACGACGCGGTCTCGTTCCGGCTCGGCCGGTTCGCCGAAGTTTAACAGAGCAATCCCGGTTTTCATATCGAGGCCTTGGACTATACCAAAGTAGTTCTGTCGCTTATTCCCGTCTATCGAAATACTCTCAGTCTTCACGATACACCCCAGCTACATGAATTCGTTCTAATATGCTTGTCAAACATGAGGGGTGCTGACGGCATTAGTTATGCGCATGGGTAATTATTTTAACGTAGACGTAGTATGAGTATGTGTGATGTCAGCCACAGAAACACCAGTCGCGGTCGACCATCCAACAGTCGTGCCGTCGAACTTCGACCCTGATTCTCACTGCTGTCCGGAGTGTGACTCGTCCCCATGCGAGTGTTAACCCGGCCACAATCACGGCCGGCGGCAAGAAGTTTCTTGTAGTCGACACCTGAAAGCCGGATATGGGCCTGTTCGACCGGCTTCGTGGCGACGACCAACCCAGAGTAGCTGTTGTCGGTATCGATGGGGTACCCTACAGTCTGTTGTCCCAGAATTCTGATGAGTTTGAAACCTTCGGGGCGATTGCTGAGGAGGGAACGGCAGGAGCCATCGATAGTATCATTCCGCCGGATTCAAACGCGTGCTGGCCGGCGCTTACGACCGGCGTTAACCCGGGAGAAACTGGTGTCTACGGCGCGATAGATCGTGAAATCGACGCCTACGACACGTATATTCCGATGGGACGAGACACACAGGCGACCCGTCTCTGGACTCGTGTCCATGACGCTGGCCGGCAGGCGACGGTGCTGAACGTCCCTGTTACCTTCCCACCTGACCGCGATATTCAGCGCATGGTGTCTGGCTTTCTCTCCCCCGGCGTCGATAGGGCTGCCTACCCAGACGAGATTCGGGAGTACCTCACTGATATCGACTACCGTATCGATGTCGACGCAAAGCTTGGCCACCGCGATGATAAATCGGCGTTTCTCGACGACGCTCACGAGACAATGGATAAGCGATTCGAAGCGTTCGAACATTACATCGAACTCGACGATTGGGACCTCTTTTTTGGCGTTTTCATGACGCCAGACCGTGTCAATCACTTCCTGTTTGAAGAGTATGAACACAACGGAGAGGGCCACGAAGCGTTCATGGACTTTTATCGGAAACTCGACGGCTACATTGGCAAGTTGCGGGCGAAGCTACCAGACGATGTAACGCTCATTCTCGTTTCTGACCACGGCTTTACCACACTTTCTCACGAGGTAAACTGTAACGAGTGGCTCCGAGAGACGGGCTGGCTCGATTACCGAACCGAAACGCCAGATGGACTTGACGATATCGGCGACGAGACTCGGGCGTACTCGCTTATCCCTGGCCGGTTCTATCTCAACCTTGCGGGGCGCGAGCCACGCGGGACGATTCCTGAAACAGAGTACGAGGCGACTCAAGCGGAACTAAAAAAAGCCCTACTGGAGATGACTGGGCCTGATGGGTCATCTGTTATCAAACGTGTCGAGACAAAAGAGAGTGCGTTCCGGGGGAACCACGACGAAATTGCACCGGACCTCGTCGCGATTCCCCATGACGGATTTGACCTCAAGGCTTCGTTCAACGGCCCGGACGACGTGTTTACCAAGACCGCACGGAACGGGATGCATACGTTCGAGGATGCGTCGCTGTTTATCGATCACCCAGACGCACAGATTCAGGACGCGGACCTCTACGATATTGCGCCAACGCTGCTTACCTTGCTCGATATTGACTACGACCGGGGAGAGTTCGACGGAGCAACTCTTGTCAGGCCCTAAAAGAGGTCGTCGAGTTCATCGTTTTCGAACTGTTCGACCGGGTCGCGGCTTTCTGCGTTCTCGTGTGCCTCACGGGCGCGGTCCATGAACTCCTCGATGCGCTGTGACCGCTCAACGCCACCAAGGACGACCAGCGCTGCCAAACGGTCACTTTCGAGTGGGAAGTCTCCGCCACGGACCTGCAACGAGCCAGTTTCCTCTTCGAGCCATTTGCGGGCGCGTTCGACGCCTTTCCGCGAGATGCAGTCTGGGTCGCCGGCGACGACAAGCAATGCAGCCTCAGCATCAACTGCGTTGGGTAGGCTCATACCCGTTAGCAGCGCTTTTCGCGTCAGGCTCGTAATCGTATTGACGTTCTCTCCGGGGTCGTCTGCCGCCTCGGCACTGGCGTAGCCAAGCGAGGCAATACCACCGCCACGCAGCGTGTTCATAATCTCTGAGGAGTCGACGACGCTCTCGCCGACACCCTCGACGGCCTCGCCGGAGGCCAGCAGGAGGCCAAGACGCTGGGCAATCTGGTCGTTAATCTGGTCGAACCCTTCTTCGAGGGTTTCCTGACTGCTCCGCCAAGCGTCGTTATCAATGAGCAAGGCAGCATCAGATTCGCGGACGACTGTCTTCAGCGACCGTCCTGCATTTGCCTGGTAGAGCGAGCCTTCGTCACGACCCGGGAGGACACCGACCACATAAATCGGAACATCGTAGACACGGTTGAGTTCTTTCGCGAGTGCAGGTGCGCCGCCGCTGCCGGTCCCGCCACCGAGGCCAGCGACGATGACGACCGCCTCGGCATCGGTCGAGATACGTCCGTCGAGGGAGTCCATCACCTCCGTTGACTCTTCTTGCATAATCTCGGCGGCGAGTTCGTTATCACCACCGACACCATGACCTTTCACCCTGTCTTGGCCGATGAGCATCGTATCGATACTGAGAGACTGGAGGTCTGCTTTCGCAGTGTTGACACCGAATGCGCCCTGCACCGCATCAAATCCCATCTCCTGGTCAAACTCAGCCAGCACTTGCGTTACTTTTCCGCCGGCTTGGCCGACACCAATCAGGACGACTTGCATGTTATCCCTTAGTTCACCATCCCGTCATGTAACTGTTGCTGACTTCAACCTAGCTTTAGTTTCTGTTTTTATCCCCGACGCCCCAGTACTGAAACAATCTCAGATTTTCGAAAGTGTGGAGTAGCTCTCCCTCGTGACCCGCTGTATGTCGTCGTCACGCTCGTCGGCGTTTGCGCTGATTGCTGTTGGCGGGTTCGTGGGTGCGGGCGGACGCTACGCACTGGCCGTGTGGCTTCCGGAGACATTTCCGTGGGGTACACTCGCCGCAAACGTCTTCGGCACGTTCTTGCTCGGTGTGGTGCTGTACGACCAGCACCTCGCTGACCGACTGAGCGCCGAGACGCGGTTGCTTGTCGGCACCGGCTTCTGTTCGTCGTTTACCACCTACAGCACGTTTGCGGCCGAAACAGTGTCACTGTCTCCGGCACTGGCCGCGGCAAACGTGGTCGCAAACTACGTGCTCGGATTCGCCGCTATTTTGCTTGGCCGTGCCGCCGTGAGGTGGAGTCGGTGATCGAGTTCTTGCTCGTCGGCACCGGTGGAATACTCGGTGCGTGGATGCGCCACCTGCTCGGTGAACGTATCGACACCCGGACGCGCGACACGCTCGCGGTGAACGTCCTCGGGAGTTTCACGCTCGGGGCCTTGCTCGCAGTCCCCGAGACCCACCCGGTCTTTTTTGTCTTCGCAGTCGGGTTCTGTGGCGCGTTCACCACCTTTTCGACGTTTGCGTTCGAGACGGTCCGGCTATTCGAGACGGGCGACCGTCGGCTGGCGGTGTGGAATGCTGGTATCAACCTCGTCGGCGCGCTGTTGGCCGTCGTTGCTGGTACCTTGATCGGTGTCGTGGTTGTTTGACCACGACTACCAGGCAGAAACCTATACTGAAGTCCCTTGTTCGTGTGAGTCATTCGTCGACTTGTCGTTCGTAACGAAGCCGAGATAGAAGACGTACAGACCGTTGGTCACAACGTGAGCGATGGCAGCAGCGACCAGCCCGCTGAAGACGAAGAGAATACCCCACCCGATGCCGAGAAGCGTCAACACGACGATATGGCCACTGCCTCTGTCGGCATGTGCAAATCCGAACAGAATCGCCGACGGAACAATCAGGAGCCACGGCGAAACCGAAAGTATCGCTGCCATCGCACCGATCAATGAGCCCCGAAAGAGCAACTCTTCGGCAGATGACGCGACAGCGATGCCTCCGGCGTAACATCCCATCTCCCAGCCGGTCTTGGGCATCGCGTCCTCGAACGGTTGCGAGAACGAGAGCCCGGCGGCTTCGAACGGTGTTTTCACTCCCACGAACACGCCAAAGGAGGCACAGCCAACACCAATCCCGAGTGGGAGCGCTATCACTGACTCATTGAGACCAATCGTCTCGGGCGCAAGTTCCCAGAACGCCATCCCGACTACGGCTGGACTCCCGACGACGACAGTGATTCCTAACCCCTGAACTCCGAGAAGGATGGACGCCTTCTTGGCCGACAGGCTCACCGAGTTGAGGCCGCCCTGTGTGGCCAAGTGAACTGACCCGCCGGCCAGTGCCAGTGCAACCAGTAGTCCCAGACCTGCGACGATCGTAACGCCCAGACTCATTGTTCTATTTCAAGCTCCGGCGGTCCGTCGACGTACAGGTCCGTGAGGATGTACCGCACTGTCCCCTGCACCAGTGGTTCACTCGACTTTCCGAATACTGCACGCCGTTCGGCGCCATCGATTATTGCAAGGAGCAGTCTGGCAGTCTGTTCTGGATGCTCCGTCTCGAAGACACCGCTCTCCACACCCTCTCGAATCGTCTCCGTGAACTGCCCGACACACGCCTCAGTCAGTTCCAACAGCGACTGGCGCAACATCTCGTTGCTATCTGTCGTCGACAACAACAACTGGCTGCTCGGGGGCAGCATCTCCATCTGTTGTACTGCCTCGGCGGCAGCAAACATTTCCTGTACCATCGTCGCGAGACGTTCGTCCGGCGGGCCCTCTACCGACGAGAGTTCCGTGGTTAGTTCCTCTTTCAAGTAATCGACTATTGCAACTAATAGCTCGTCTTTCGACTCGAAATGATAGTACACGCCGGCCCCTGTCATGTCGAGTTCCTCCGCGAGACGCTGTATCGTCAGTGACTCGTACCCCTCAGTCACGAGAATGCTCACTGCTGTTTCGAGGATTTCTTCGCTCATAGTTAGTTAACGTTAATTAACCAAGCTCAAACCACCGATTTTCGACGCCGGTGGCTAGTCGTCCGTCTCGACGGCTAGAGGAACGAACGCAAGAAACTGTGTGTCTACTCGTCGCCGACCGGTTTCCGCCGGAGGGCGTCGATGTTGTCCTGCAAGGCGTTCAGCTCGGATTCGAGTTGTTCGTGGCGTTCGATGAGTTCGCTCAACTCGTCGGTGTTGACTGAGTGGTCTTTGGCGAGTGCGGCCTCAAGCGAGTCGTTTGTCGCCTCCGCGAGGAAGATGGCTGTCTGGAGCACTTCGTGTGGAGTGCCCTTGTAGTCATACAGGTTCACACCGCCGGAGGCTGCAGAGTAAGAGACTAACGGCACCTCCTCTTCGTGGTGGTAGCTCGTCGTTACATCGAGTTCAGTGATGGGGTTGAGCCGTTCCTGTGTGACTTCGACCCGGACAAGATAGAACGGCTCGGCCAGCGAGGGGTAGGTTTCGGCGAGATCACGCAGTTTGTCGGCCGGGCCGACACCGAGTTGGGCCTCCACGTCGCCAAAGAAATGTGCCGAGTTCGTCAGCGCCAATGCCACCGTATAGAATACTTCTTGATTGTGCTCGGCAAACGACCGCACCCGCTCACGCAGCTTCTCGTGTTTTCCTTCGATGGACAGCTTCTCCAGCTCGTCGAGCAAGGCGCGTGTGCCACGCTCCTGTTCAAGATACTCCTCAACGACAGTCCCGAGCATCTCCTTGCTGTCCACGTCGTCCATATCTCTCAGTTCGTCCCCCTCCTCCTTACCGTTTCGGTCGCTAGTTGTGACGATGTTTGGTGTCGTAACTGCTGTTGTAGGTTGGCCTCCGAACAACAAAACCAGCACCGTCTACGCCAGTCCCATCTCAGCGTCAGACGGTAATTTCGACCTCCGTTGTTGCGTGGGGAATTAAACGGCTCTGGTCCCACGTTGTTGTATGACTGTGCTCGTCACTGGGGCGACCGGTTTCGTCGGGAGTCGCCTTGTGCCCGCATTGCGTGCGGCGGATCACCACGTTCAGGTTCTAGTCAGGGATGCCGGTGGCTACGATTCGCCAGATGGGGTCGAAGTCTTCGAGGGGGACCTGCTTGAGCCGGGAAGCTTCGACGCGTGTCTCGATGGCGTCGACGCTGCGTACTATCTTGTCCACTCGATGCGAACCGGCTCAGACTTTGAGGAACGGGACAGGACTGCGGCCCGTAACTTCGCGGACGCGGCCAGCGAGGCAGGGCTGGACCGGGTTGTCTATCTTGGCGGACTCGGTGAAGAAGGGGAACAACTTTCTCGACACCTCCGCTCTCGCCGAGAGGTTGAGGCAGTCCTCGGTGAGGGAAGCTACGACTTGACGACGTTGCGAGCGGCCATCATCATTGGCGACGGCAGCGCGAGTTTCGAGATGGTTTACGACCTCGCGTGCCGGCTTCCGGTCATGGTTACACCCCGCTGGGTAGCCAACGAGTGTCAACCCATTGCTATCGACGACGTTATCGCGTACCTCGTCGGTGTTCTCGACACCCCTGAGACAGCTGGGACGACATACGAAATCGGCGGGCCGGACGTGTTGACCTACCGTGAAGTCATCGAGCGAACGGCCTCGGTCGCCGGCCGCCGGGTCCCGCTGATTGTTCCTGTTCCGGTGTTGTCGCCGCGCCTGTCTTCGTACTGGATTGGACTCGTTACCGACATCGACCGCTGGGTTGCCCGCCCACTTATCGAGGGACTGCGAAATCCTGTTGTGGTCACCGATGACAGCATTACCGACCACGTCTCGGTCAACCTGACACAGTTTGATGACTCCGTCGCTCAGGCGCTCGGTGGTGTCGAGGCTCAGGGAACTGCGCCGCCACGGGCCACGGGGGCTGGTGAGCGGTGAGCCAACCCGAGTACGGTGAGACGTGGGTGTATGAGGGTATTGTCGGCGCAGTTCCCGGCATCGACCTCACCCAGCGAGTCGCATTGGTACTGCAGTTCTTGTTGTTCGAGAGTGCCGTCTTGTTACTTGGATGGTATTATAATCGCTGGTCGGCGGTCGTCGCGGGAACTGTCGCCGTCATCGTGACAACCGTTGGGAGTGCACAGATGGTCCGTATCGCGCGCCGTATCCGTGGCGAGCGTATCCCTGTTTCCTACCGCAAGTTTCTGTTCGCCTCGAATATCGAAGTTGTGCTCACTGTCTTTGCATTCAGTGCACTCATTACCTATCTGTTCGCCTTTGATAGGTCACTCATCGAATCACTGCTCGGGACAGACCAGCCAGCTCCGGCAGTTTATCTCTTCTTGATTATTATCTGGGATGTGTGTTACCGCATTGGAGCGGCGTGGTGGAGTAGCGTTGCAGGGCTCTGGCGCTCAGTCCAGCATCGGTTTGATGGAGAAACCCGACAGAATCTCCGACGGGCAGATATGGAAACGGCGGCATTCGGCCTCGTGCAACTGGCCTTTGTCCCGTTCTTGCTTGACGAGCCACTGCTACTTGGGCTTCTCGTTGGACACGTCTGTGCGGTACTCATCGTCACAGCACTCGCTATTGTTCTCTGTAGACCACCAGAACGGCACCCAACAGCGTCACTCTGACTGCATCTGCTTGAACTGGTCGAGGAGTTGTTCTGCGGACTCTCCGCTCTCGTATTCGACGCTTCCACGGTACTCGTTGCGCTCGTCGTCGAAACTTGTGTCAACTTCACTACTCATGCGCTCGCGACGTTCGTGCTCATCGTTATCGTAGGCTCCCATCGACATTGTTTCACACACCCATTCTTCGGTGTTGGTTGTAATCAATGTAACGGCAGTCTGTCTTTCGTTGACAGATACCACGAACAGCAACGCAACTCTCGAAAGCGAAGCTGTGTTTGCCGATATCATCACAACTATGGCCGGCTACGTCCAGACCGATTCTGGTTATATCCAGTAGCCAAGCACGTGGATACCGCCGACAAGTGCGCTCCCACCGATAAGCGCACCCCGGCCGACACCAACGCCAAAGACACTGATTACTCCTGATGTCCCGTCACCATCGGCTCCGCCAGCATCGTTCCCGTCGCTGTCTTCACCTTGGCCTTCTGTCCCATTGCTCTCGGTGTCGTCTCCGCCTTCGACGACAAGTTCAACTGTTATCTCGTCGTCTGGTGTCTCGACGCGGAGGGTGTATGTTCCGGGTTCTCGGCCGATTGCCACCTCGTCGAAGGCAACAGTTGTGTTCTCGCCAGCCGATAGCTCAACTGTTCTCTCACCCAGTGACTCCCCACCGAGAGCGATGGTCACTGGTCCGTCAGCCGTTGCTGTCCCCGTGTTGTTGACGACAGCTTTGGGAGCGATTTGTGTACCCTGCTGGATTGAGCTCGGGACATCGACGCCGTCGAGTTCGAGGACTGCCACAGGCTCTTTGATACTCACATCGACCGTTTCCTGTTCGTCCGGCGTCCGGACTGTCAGGGTATAGTTTCCGGGGCCGAGTTCGGTAAGCTCATCAGTAAACGAGTAAGACACGTCCTGTCCAACGAGTAGGTCCGCTGTCCGTTCAGCGACCACTTCACCGTCACGCAACAGCTCAACTGTCCCTGTCTCGTTGATCGTTCCGGTGTTGCGGACCGTCGTCTCGAAGGCAAGTCCAGCCTCGCCGTCCGTGACAGTCGAGGTTGCATTGATATCAGCCACTTCGAAAACCCCGTCAGACTCATCGACAACGAGCAAGACTCCCTCGAAGTCGTCTGGCGTCCGAAGCTCCAACGGATACTGTCCGGGTTCGAGGTCGTCCAGTGCGTCCTCGAAATGCATCGTCCGAGACTCGCCTGGTGCAAGCTCGACCGTCTTATTAGCAACAACCTCAGCGTCCAGAATCAGGTCGACGGTCTTGTTATCCGAGAGGAGCCCGGTATTGGTAACAACGCCCGACATCTCGACGAGTGTTCCGTTCGTAGTGACAACGGAGTCGGCAGTCAGGTCCGTCACCTCGTACTCGCCGCTGACATTATCTTTTTCGACGACTGCCAGCGACCGCTCGTCCAGTTTCTCTTGGTAGGCCCAGAACTCGATGGTGACCTCTTCGTCAGGCTCAAGCATTGACAGGTCTGTGTTGACGCTAAAGTTCCCGCTTTCGTCGATAGCGACGTTGTTGATTTCGACTTTGGTTGACTCGTCTATTACGTCGATGACGATGTTCACCGGCAAGTCGGTTCCCGGTGCGAGGGTTGTTGTTCCGGAGAGAGTTGCCCCCAACCCGTTCGCGACGATTGGCTCTCCATCGTCGTTCGTCCGGTCGTACTCCACAGTTCTGTTTGTGATGGTGAACGTTGAACTTTCGATTGGCTTCTCGCTCTCCGGGGAGAGGTACGGGAACGGTGGCGGGTTGAGGCCGCGGTCTTCGGGGTTGAATGGGTCTGGAAGGACACCTCTTGAGACAGTAGAGAACCGGTACCGTTCCTCTTGTGGCGGAGTGTAGCTCATGTTGACCTCGAATCTCGCACCGTCTGCTGGCGTTGGTGAGAACGGCTCCGGTCCTCGGGTGTCAACAAGGACATAGAACTGCTCCATCGCTGTCGGGTCTTCAGCAAAGCCCGGATTGAGGAGGATACTCACGTCGTCACTCTCTGCCTCGAAGAGGTCCACGGTCGTCGGGGGAACGTTTCGGCCTGCATTCAGGTGAGAAAGAGACAGCTCTATTCCTTCCGGGCGGTCGAGCAACGTCTTGAATTCGCTTGGGGAGACTAAAGTTGGCTCGCCCGAGCCGATTCGGGTGCTTCCTCTAGTGCTGTCGAGTAGTGACCCGTAGAACCCAGTCGCGTTGACTTCGATAAGTAGCCGATCGTTGCGTGCGATTGTCCCAGCTGGTTGTGCCGAATCGAGCAGCCCTTCGACGGCACCCGGAGTGAGCTCTTCACTGTCATCGGGAGGAAGCTGGAACGACCGCTCGTCGGCGGTTCCGGTTGGCAACCGGTAAGTTGTCACGTTCGTAAGTTCAGGCTCAGTCAACGCAATAGTTGCCCGGTCAAGCGGGAACCGTGCATCCGGCACTCCATCCTCGTTTACGATGACCGAGTCTCCGCCGCCGATGACCATACTCACGTCGCTTCCCGGCTGTAGCGGCCGTGCCTGAACGCCTGAGTTGGCTGCTTTCCGGTAGCCAGTCAGGGTCTCAGCAATCTGTTCGTACTTTTGATTCTGGAACTGCAGTCCCTCGAAGACGCCCGTTGGCTTGGCGTCGGGACCGAGTTCCTGTGCGTAGCTCGTCACGTCGCCCTCGACTGGGATGTACACTTCCTCGGATGGTCGGTCCGTCCCGACCAGCCGTGTGTTGATAACGAACGTCGCCGAGCCGCTGACGTGAAGAATGTCGAGTGGCGCGCCGGACTGTGACTCATCGGCTGCTCGGTCGCCGCCAACAATGATGTACGCCTGTTCAATCTCGTTGAGCGCGACACTGACTGTGACGAAATCACCTGCTGTCCCCTCATATGCACCGGCAACGTCTGGCGAACTCGCTGTCGTTCCAAAATCTGCGTTGTCCGGGTTGTACACCGGCTTCATATCGAAGGCTCCTTCGATGGTATCGGACTCAACGTTACCGAACACGTCCGTCATCGCGACTGTCACATCGTGTGGACCATCTTCGATACCCTCGATATCGCGTGGATTAATCTCTATCTGCTCGCCTACGCCCTGTTTGACTGTCTGCTCGAAAACAACGTTTCCATCCGGCCCGTCAATCTTGACTGTCACGTTCTGCATGTTGATGCCAGTGGCGGAGTACTCGATAGACACCGTTTCGTCGACCTGTACGGTGTCCGGTGTGACACGCTCAACTTTCGGGCTGTTCTCGATGACGGCAGTGGCCTCGAAGGCGTCGTCAAGCGTGTGGCTTTCTGTCCCGCCGAACTCGTCTTTGACCCAGAGTGTCACGTCATATTCACCTTCTATGTAGGCCGGAAGCGCTGCCTGTGAGAGGGTATACTCAGCCGACACGCCCGGGTCGACTGGCTTGTCGAGAACGCGTGACCCATCCGGGGCCTCGACACGCAGTCGGGCTTGGTCAAGGTTCACTCCGGAAGCGGTGTACGTGACTGTAACGGCACTACCCACGTCGAGCCGCTCTGGGGTTACAGCCTCCACAGTCGGTCCATTCTCGATATTTGCGGTGGGGACACTGGTCGACGCTGCATCGATGGCAGTTAGTGCTGTTACGTTGACTGGCAGTGCAGTGGTCTCGTGTGTGACTGTAAGTGTGCGTTGCTCTCCCGGCTGGAGAAAGATTGACTGCTCCTCGATTGTCTGGCCGTCCGCCTCGAAGACGACAGTTTGCTCGGTACCGGCTGGGTCCTTGTTTTCGATGACTGTCTCTACAGTAATCGTGCCGTCTTCGTGTGTGCCGCCCATCGACGTTATCTCGACCGTGCCGACTTGGATTGAAGCAGTATCGAGTGCTGTCTCTACGGTCGCATTGAGTGGGACCGATTCAGGGTCGTAGGTAAACGTCACGTCGGTCTGTGCCCCCGCAGCGAGAGAGATATTTTGTGTCTTAATTTCTCGTCCGTCAACATCTAACGCCACAGGCTGTTCGGCGGCAATCGATTCCTCATTCTTTATTTCCGCATCGACGGTGACTTGATCGTTTTTATAGACCGCATCGAGCGAGATGACAGTGAACTGGGCCGCTTCTAGTACTGTCAGCGTCCCGTTCGTTTTCTCTTGGGCTGTCTCGACAGTGTAGTTGTAAGTGCCCGGATCCAGGCCGGGGTTGATACTGCTGAAAGTAAGCTCTGTTGACCCCTCAGCACCGATACTGGTGTCGGGTTTGACGGCCTGTTGTGTCCCGTTTACGAGCAGTTTGACATCCTGTGTGCCGTCGAGCGTCCCAACGTTTTGTATTGTTGTCTCGATATCGAATGCGTTCCCTTCGACGATTGTCTTCGTTGGTGGGGTGATGTTATCGACCGAAAAATACTCCCAGCGCACCGTGACGACTGTTGAGTCGGCGTCGTCTCCACTCTGTACTTTCGGGGTAATTGTCCGCCCGTAATCTGGAGCAGGGTTAGCTTCCGGGACAGGGACAGAACGCCACGTCAGCGTCACCGACTTCGACTGTCCAGCATCGAGTGAGACGTTCGTCGAATCCTGAACGATCCCGCTGCCGTCGGTCAAATTAATCTGTTGCTCACCGCTGACGTTTCCCTTGTTTGTAACGGTCACATCGACAGCAAGATTGTCGTTTCCATCGACTGCATCGCTCGTATCCATTGTGACGGTAAAATTCGTCTCGCTATCGGCGTTGACACCACTCATTCCGGCAGAAACAACAACAATAATTGCTGTGACGGTGACGACAGCAAGCGCGAGCGACCGAATACTGTCTTTCATATGGCGTTACAGTTGCAGTTGTTGCGGAGTGTTCGACTGTTACGTGTATTAATACTGCGGCCACATTCTCAGCAGTGACAATGCACTGCCAGCACACGATGGCACGGACAGTCGGTCGGCTACTGATAGACCACGGACACGAGGTGGTCTTCGTTGTCGTCACTGGTGGGGAACGATGACCTGAATAGCTGTCGGGGCAACGTCGACACATGGCTGGTGGGACCTACACGTTGCTCGTCGAACTTCCAGAGTGCGCCGACATTGAGGTGGGGGCACTCGGTGAGTACTTTTTCGAGTCAGGTTGGTATGCCTACGTCGGGAGCGCGCTCGGGACGGGCGGGTTCAGTCGCGTTGAGCGCCATCAAGAAATTGCCAATGGAGAGCGTGACGTGCGACACTGGCATATCGACTATCTGCTCGGTCACAAAGCATCAACTCTCGAAACAGTTATTCGCTCTGCTGGGGTCGACGCCGAATGCGCCATAGCCGATACCATTGAGGCCAGTTCAATTCCAGCGTTTGGCTGTTCAGACTGTGGCTGTGACTCACATCTGTTCTATCGCTCGGACCGTAGCGCACTCTGCTCGACTGTCGAAACTGCCCACCAGACTACTGAAACAGCGTAGTCGCCTTCTTTATTACACTGCTTTTCGAAGCACCAGCTATGACTGTCCTCATCGCATACGACGGTTCCGACCCGGCACAGGCAGCGGTCGAACACGCTATTCGGGAACATCCCGACGAACAGTTGGTGCTCTTGCACACTGTCGAGGCCGCAAGCGGTTCGATTGATGCGACGGTCAACATGATTCAAAAAGCGCTCAAAGACCAGCGCAAAGCGGTTGAGGAAGACTTTGTCGATGAAGTGACCGACCTCCTCGCCGATGAGGACGTCGAGTACACGACAGAAGTGACAGTCGGGGACCCGGCCCATGAAGTTATCGAGTACGCTGAAGAACACGCTATCGACCACATCGTTGTCGGCAATCACGGCCGACAGGGAGCCTCTCGTATTTTCCTCGGGAACGTCGCCGAATCAGTCGTTCGACGGTCTCCTGTCACCGTCACTGTTGTTCGCGACGAGGAGTAGCTACTGTGCGTTGACGATTCCCTCGCCGACGTTGAGTCCGTTTGACAGGGCAGCGTGGACACGGGCCTCGCCGGTTACCCAGTCGCCGAGACAGTATAGCCCTTCGCGTTCTGCTGAATCGAGGGGGCCTGTATCGACACCTGACTCGGGCAGTGCGTATCGCCAGCCTTGGTGGTCACTCCAGACAGGCGTCTGCAGGCGGTCGTCTCCGATAATTTCGGCGGCGTACTCCGCGAGGGCAGCCACGTTCGCCTCCGGGTCGTCATCGTAGTGAGTAACTGACCACTCTTGATTGGGTTGAACGACGAACAGCGTCTCCCCGTCAGGGACGTGGCCGGGCTTGCACTCTTCGCGTGAAATCCAGCCGATTTCGTGGTCTTTTCCGGGGTTGACCAGTCCGTAGTACGGTACGTCAACTTCGAACTCATAGCGGAGGACCGCCGACCAGATGGTGCGGTACTCCACCCCTTCGACGGCCTCGATAAGTGTTTCACGGACTGGTGAGTCCCACATAGTGTTCTGCAACAACGCCGCCGTCTGTGGTGCTGGGGGACTCATCAGGAGGATATCGAACGGTCCCCATTCGGCGCCGTCAGTGTCGATGGCAGTCCATTTGTCGTCTCTGTGCCGGAGCTCCTCGACGCGGGTTCGTCGGTGGACTGTCGCATCCGTTTGGTCGAAAAGCCGTTTCGCAATCTGTGTGAGACCCTGCCGATAGGTCCATTTCCGACTGTCCGAGTCGCGTCCTTCCGAGACGGTCCCATCGGCATCGAACGTGTAAATCGGCTCGGGAATGTCGGATAGCCCCTCTGTGTCGAGCGTGTCGGTCAGCAGGTCGACAACACGTTCGTCGTCGTCTTTCACGTAGTTCGCGCCGTAGTCATAGGTCAACTCCTCGTGCCGGCGAGTCGCGGCACGCCCACAGACGCCGCCGGACTTTTCGAGGACGGTCACCGTCGTGTCATGATGGGCGCTGTCGAGGACGAACGTCGCCGCGGCGGCTGCCACACCAGCGCCGACAATGCCGATTTCTGTCATCGTCTCGCACTTGGCCCCGACAGGCATAAACCTCACTTCGGGTTACTTCACCAGGTAGCCGCCGTCGACGACGAGGGTATGACCGTGAATAAACCGGCCGCCATCGCTTGCGAGCAACACCGCTGCTGGAGCGATGTCTTCGGGCTGACCGACGAAAGGCGTCAAAATTCCATCGAGTAGCTCCTGTTCGTCTTCGTCGGTTTCGATTGGCGTCATGCCTGACTCGACGGGGCCGGGACAGATAGCGTTCACCGGTATTCCGTCCGGACCGTAATCTAGTGCCATCTGCCGGGTAAGTCCCGTGACTGCGCCTTTCGAGGCGACGTAGGCTGCTTTTTCAGTGTCGTCGCCTCCACGAAGCCCTCGCTGTGAGGCGATATTGATGATACGGCCGTGGTCACTCTCACGAATATGCGGGAGTGCCTGTTTCGAACAGCGGACCACGCCTTTGACGTTTACGTCGTGGACGTGGTCCCACTCCTCGTCGGTTACATCCTGAACAGAGTTGTTGCTTGTCACGCCTGCGCTGTTGACCAGAATATCGATACCGCCGTAGGTTTCGATAGCGCGCTCGACCAGTTGTTTGACAGCTAATTCGTCTGTGATATCTGTCTGCGTGAAAACGGCGTTTCCTCCCTCGCTTTCGATGACCTCACCTGTTGTCCGGGTGTCGCCAGATGCCCGTGACTCCTCGCGGATATCGGCGAGGACAACGTTTGCGCCTTCACGAGCAAACTCGGTCGCGATTGCCCGTCCGATACCACTGCTTGCACCGGTGACGATGGCCGTTCTATCGTCAAGTTTCATGAGCTTCCCTTGAGCCGGGGACCGTCGACAGTCTCGCCCTCGGCGGTTCGCCAGGAGTGAGCTGGCTCCCAGTCGAGGTCACGCTGTGCCTTGGCACTCAGAAAGGCTGCATTGTCGCCTTTTGGGTTCCACTCGGGGGCGAGGTCACCCCATGCCCTGTCGATTGCCGTAGCGGTCGATGTGTCGATATAGTTGTCTTTGGCGACAGCAATATACCTGTCGTGGCCCGTCCGCTGGGTTTCGAGTGCACAACGGACCAGCCGTGCCACGTCTCTGACATCGATGTACGACCAGAGACTTCCCGACGGTGTTGGGTTGTCAGGGTCGAACGATTCCCTGGCTGTGGGGGTCTCGTACGCACCGGGAACCTGAATCCACGAGGGTTGGAGCGAGGCAACGGACACGCCGTATCGTCTAGCTGTTCGCTCGGCGACAATCTCGCTGACGACTTTCGATGTGCCGTAAGCATCCTCCGGTCGCTGTGGGTGTGTTTCGTCGACAGGCAGCGACGCAAGTGGGCGTGCCTCGTCGCGGTAAGTAACACCGTAGGTCGCCTCACTCGAACTCCAGACAATATCGGCACCCACCTCGCCTGCTGCGGTGAAGACGTTGTATGTGCTTGTGACGTTGTTGACGAACGTCTCGGTGCCGGCTCGGTGGCCCGCACCCGGCACGGCACCCAGGTGGACCACGGCGTCGGGCTGTACGTCACACAGTATCTCCCAAACCGGTCCCTGGTCGGTCAGGTCGGCGGCGAGATATTCGACGGTCTCGTAGGGCGAACTGTGTGGTTCCTGCAGGTCGACGGCAAGAATCTCGTAGTCGCTGGCCAACTTCTCGACTGTCCACCGACCCAGTGTCCCGAGCGCACCGGTAACGACAACTGTATCCATGTGTTGAGGGCGGACCGGCGTGCCTTAGTCTCAGGGGTCACAGAATTGGTGGTGTAAGTGGATACGACCAGCATTCACCCTTACTCGCCTTGATAGCCGCGATGACAACAAACACTGTCCCGAGCATCACGAGCATAAACGCGAAGTAAATTCCAACATAGCCAACCATGAACATGGCTGAGATGAATATATAGAATGTCAACATAACCTGCCAGTTTGTGGCGTTCGCCGCGTTCGCCCTGACAAATGGGTCATCGACTACGACATACACAATAAGAGGGCCAATGACCCATGTAAGTAGAGCGAGTACATGTGTGAGGGCGGCTATGGTTGTCTCCGACTGATTTCGACGCCCGTACCCGTGTCCCCCTCTCGTCCCAGCCGTGTTGGTGTCCCTCTGGCTCTTGTTGGCTCCCCATTGTCCCTGTGAGCTATGGGAAGTATTTGTCTGGGTTCCGGCGTGGTCCGATTGGCTGTCACTCGTATCGAGGCGTTGCCCACACTCCGGACAGTAGCGGTCGCCAAATGCGACGCTCGACCCACAACCCCGACAATACTGCTGTGCCATATTCCCAGCGATGGCGGCCCGGTATATAAAATAGCGTTCGCTATTTCGCTGTGTCGTCTCTTGGAGAGTAAGAAACGGTGTGCCCACGGAAACCGAGAGACACTTTAGGGCTCAAGCCGGCAACACAGTAGATGGCACGCTGGTCGGCCAACAGAACAGTCCTCGTCGCCTGTACCCTTGCCTTCTTTGCCACGATGGTCGCGCGGCTAGTCATCAGCCCCGTGGTACCGGCGATTGCGGACAATCTCGACGTCTCGAACGCTGATATCGGGCTGGCACTTTCAGGGATGTGGCTTTCTTACGCGCTCTCACAGTTCCCGAGTGGCTTGCTTGGCGACCGGTACGGCGAACGAGTCGTCATTCTCGTCGCTGTTGGCGGGACTGCACTCGCAAGCTTTGCGCTCGCACTCTCCCCGACGTTTGGTGTGTTTATGCTCCTGACAGTCGTCCTCGGTGGTGTCGCTGGCTTGCACTATAGCGTTGCGACGACGCTTCTTTCCCGGTTGTTTTCGAATACCGGGACTGCAATCGGTGTCCACAGCGCTGGCGCACCGATTGCCGGGCTGCTCGCACCCGTTGTTGCGGCGTATCTCGGGTCACATGTCAGCTGGCGCCACGCAGTTTCGCTCGGAGCTGTCGCGGCTGTTCCGGCCACAGCACTCGTTGCCCATGGTATCGCCCCGGTCGAGCCACGACGGCCCAACGAGCGAATACGTGACCGTCTCGATATTGCCGCCTTCGGCGAGTTGCTGACGCGGCCACCGATTGCGGGGACGATGGTTGTCTCCGTGCTTGCTGCGTTTGTCTGGCAGGGTACTGCCTCGTTTCTCCCCACGTTTCTGGTCGAACACCGGGGCTACTCCGAGCCTGTGGCTGGCGCTATCTTTTCTGGGTATTTCGTGGTACAGGGTGTCGGCCAGCCGGGGATGGGGTGGCTCTCGGACCGCATTGGGCGTGATGCCGCGATGGTGGTCTGTTCGCTCGCTGGTGTTGGCGGCTATGCGCTGTACGTCCGCGGTCCTGGGCTGGCCAGTGTTATGGCTGCAACTGTCCTTGTCGGAATTGCGATGAGCTGGGGGGCAACGATGCTTCCGAAGTTCATCGATAATATGGAGCCAGAAGAAGAGGGAGTTGGATTCGGTCTCATCCGTACGACGTATATGGTGTTCGGTGCGTCGGGGTCGTTCGGTGTTGGTTTGCTCGCCGACTCGTTTAACTGGGCTGTTACCTTTCTCACGCTTTCGGGTATTCTTGGGAGTGTCGCCGTTGCATTGATTGGGGCGGCTGTGCGTCGTCGATTGCTCTGAGTTGGGTCTACAGGCGTTCTGGTCCGAGACGCGAGGCTGGTGGATAGCTACTGTCTGGCAACGCACTCCACCATTTAGCTGCTGCTATCTCGTCTTCCTGTGGGTCTACCTTGCCGCCGACGGCACTGGCGAGAAACGCTACTCCCAGCTCCTCGATTGGCTTGCAGTCGCCGTCTTCGAGCCGGTTTTCGGCGATGTGGACGTACGCGACATCAAACACTTCACAGTCGATGCCTGTCTCCTCATGGACTTCACGTTCGCCGGCGTGGTCACTGCGTTCTGTCGGCTCGATGAAGCCGCCAGGAACTCCCCAACCGTCGGGACCGCCGTGCGTGCGAACTAGCAACGTCTCGTCTTTTCGTTCAACCCAGACGCGCGAGGCACCCGGGACACCGCGTTTGTGGTTTCTCAGAACGCGCTCGAAATCCTTGTCTGCGTGATAGTAGGTATCGGATTCGACCGGAAACTCGCCGTACGTGCTACGGAGGTAATCAAGGCGTTGCTCGATATCGTCGGAGTCAGCCATGTAACTGCTGTGTGGGGCAGATGTGATATACCTTCTACTGCGCAGCCGGATTGATACGCGTCCAGCTTGTATGGCTGAGTATGAGCGAGACCGTACCGGTCACCGTCAGCGACGGTGACTCAGAGACAACTATTGAAATAGAGCGGGGGCGGACGCTCCGAGACGCGCTGCTCGAACGCGACTTTCCAGTTTATGGCACGGTATCCCGGTACGCTAACTGTGGTGGCCGCGGGCTCTGTGCGACTTGTACCGTCGAGGTTGACTCCGCACCCGAGCCAACACACTGGCACGACAAAGCTGCGGTCCGGTTTGGCTACCCGCGTCTCTCTTGTTGTCTCACGGTCAAGGAGCCGATGCGGGTGCGTCTTCTCGACAAGCACGTCTGGGGACAGGTTGTCCCCCGACGGTCCGAGTGACTGCTCGTAACTGGGACTGCCCGAAACTGGGAGGGTGGCCCAAAAGAGCGGTAGCGACGGGCTACTCGTAAAACAACTCGTTGTGTTTTGCCTTCTGGACGAGCAACTCACAAGGAAGCGTTTCAGCAACTTTATTCGTCGACTCATGACGACTGGCAACGTCGGTTAACCGTGAGAGAATCGCATCCGCGCCGACCTCGTCGGCCTTCTCGAAGGGACCCTGTGGCCAGTTCCCCCCGAGTTTTGCGCCGGTATCTACGTCTTCGACGCTCGCCACGTCATGTTGGACCATCTTCGCAGCTTCGTTGACAATTGGTGCCCAGACGAGGAGTGGGTCGAACGCCTGACCAGTGTCGACGGAAATCTCGGGTTCATCGCGGTCGCTGTAGTCGTAGTAGCCCGCGTCAGTCTTCCGACCGTATCGTCCCTTATCATACAGCTGGTACAGCAGCGGGCACACATCTGTCTCGTAGGAGAGTGGCCGCTCATCTTCGAGATGGTCTTCAGCTCCTTCGACGCGGAGTTGAATCGCTCCCGTGTAATCAGCGAGTTCGAACGGTCCCATCGGGAACCCTTCACTGAACTTCATCGCCGAGTCGATTGCTTCCATTGAATGCTCGCCACGGTAGACCATCCACGCCGGCTCCTCGCCGTAGGGACGCATCAGCCGATTGACGATGAACGAGGGCACGTCTTTTTGACACCGAATCGGTGTTTTCCCGAAGTCTTCGACTAGTGCTTCCGCCGTATCCACGACTCTGTCGGGCGTGTGTTCGGTCATTACCACCTCGACGAGGTCCATCAGCATTGGTGGGTTGAACCAGTGAGTCCCGAGTACCTGCCCGGGCCGGTCGGTCACCTCGGCGAGTCGGGTAATATTCAGCCCTGACGTATTCGTCGCAAGAATTGCTGTTGAGGGGGCAGCCTCATCGAGGTCAGCGAAAATGTCTTCTTTGACCGACTGTTGCTCGACTGCGGCCTCGGTGATGAAATCAGCGTTCCCGACAGCCGTCTCAAACTCGGTCGTAAATGAAACTCTGTTGAGAGCGTCGTCAGCCGCTGTCTGTGTAATAGCGTCGCTTTCGACGCTTTTTCCATAGGACCACTCAATCTGGTCGTGTGCCTCTGCCAACTGGTCTTTGTCGATGTCGTTGATGACAACGTCATAGCCGGCGAGCGCGGCAACCGCACCGATTCCACGGCCCATCTCTCCTGCGCCGATGACCGCAACAGTCTCGATATCGTCAGTTGTAACGACCATACCGACCGTTCTCAGCGATGAGTGAAAAAACGACCACACCGAAGATTGAGCTTTATTATCATTCGTAGCGAAGGTCTTATACACAATCTCGTTGTATGTTATCAATAACCATGACACCGAGAAAGTTCCGCGAGCGTCTCGAAGAGTCCGAAGACCGTATCGACCGCCACGAGCTAGCAGAGGCACTCAAATACGTCCGTGACGATGGTCGGTGACTGAGCCTTGGCGCAGGTTTTTATTATCGCCACCTGAACAGAGTTGCTGATGAGACACATCAATGAGGGTGATATCGACTGGAAAGCGTACGAACAGGAAGGCCACGAGTTCCGGCGTAAGGAACTCACTAACGCAGTTGCGGCAGAACAACTCGGCTGTAGCCTCTATGAACTCCCTTCGGGGAATCGCTCGTGGCCGTACCACTATCATACTGCCAACGAGGAAGCGCTGTTTGTCCTTGATGGGACAGGGATAGTCCGTCTTAATGGTGATGAGCGCCCGCTTGAGTCCGGTGATTTCGTCGCCTTTCCCGCAACAGAAGACGGCGGCCACCAAGTTGTCAATGACAGTAGTGGGTCGCTCAGATATCTCGTCGTCTCGACGATGGAAGAACCAGATGTAACTGTCTACCCCGAGATGGAGAAGTTCGGCGTCTACGTCGGCTCTCCCCCCGGCGGTCGCGAAGAGCGGACGTTTGAAGGCTACTTTCCGCTTGACGCCGACACAGAGTATTGGGAGTAATGACAGGTCCCCAGAGATTTACTCGGGGAACCAGTACAGACCGAATATGGCGGTTCAGGTCAGCCGTTTTGGCGGACTCGGCGTTCTTGGCATCCTCGGCATCTGGATAAACGAACCTGCGCTGTACGCTCTGTTCGCGCTGTTTGCTCTCTTTGCCGTCGACCGAACGGTAACGCTTCCGTTCGATGAAAAGCCTCCAAACAAGAAATAACAGACCCACTGGACAACTTTCACTGGCGGTTGAGACTCTCAGTAGTCGTTTGTCATCCGTTCGATGATAGATTCGAGTTCCGCCTGACGCTTCTCGACTGCTTCTTTGCGCAGTTCCTTTTCGGCCTCAGTTTTGCAGGCCACCTCGGGAACTGTCGCCGGATTGCCGTCGTCATCGATTGCGACAAAGGTCAGAAATGAAGTCGTTGTCTCCTGTTTCTCGCCAGTACGCGGGTCTTCGGAGTGCACGTCGACTTTCACATCAACGCTCGTCTCGCCTGTGTTGAACGCGTAGGCATTAATAACGGCAATCTCACCAACGTCAATTGGCGCGATGAAATCGACGTGGTCCATCGATGCCGTCACGCACTGCTTGTTCGCAAACCGCATCGCCGAAATAGCCCCACAAATGTCCATCCAGTGTAACACGACGCCACCCAGTGCTCGCCCAAGCGCGTTTGTGTCGTCAGGCAGAAGCATCTCGGTCATCTCAGTGTGTGATTCGCTCAAATGGACAGTAGATTCCTCCTCGCTCATACCTGAGAGGAGTACGGGGGGATAAAAACACTCATCGATTATCCACCTTTTTGCCGTCTCCGTTCGGGACGCTAGCGACTCTTAGAGGTTGTAGAGATTGCCGTACTTCTTGTTTGCGTAGTCAAGGAAGTACTCAGCGGTGAACGCTTCGCCAGTGGCTTCCTCGATCAGGTCCGTTGTGGTGTACCGACAGCCATGCTCGTGGACGTTTTCGTTGAGCCAGCCGTAAAGACGGTCGAAGTTTCCGGATTCGATATCATCGTCGAGGTCGCCTAGCTCGCGCTCGGCAGCCCCAAACAGCTGGGAGGCGAGAACCGACCCAAGAGAGTACGTCGGGAAATAGCCAAAGTTGCCATGCGTCCAGTGGATATCTTGTAGACAGCCCTCTGCATCATTGTCCGGTCGCACGCCGAGATACTCTTCGACCTTGTCATTCCAGACCTGTGGGACCTCGCTCACGTCGAGATCGCCACGAATCAGGTCACGCTCGATTTCGAACCGAACGACGATGTGCATATGATAGGTCAACTCGTCGGCTTCGACGCGAATCATATTATCGTCGTAGACTTCGTTTGCGTGCTCGTAGAACGCCTGCGGTGAGGCAGTGATACCGAACTGTTCTTCGACTTCCGAGGCGAATAGTCGCCAGAAGGGCTTGGACCGTCCGACGTGGTTCTCCCAGAGTCTGGACTGAGACTCGTGAACGGTCATATCACGGCTGTCACCCAGCGGTGTCCCGTAATCGTCGTCGGACAGACCAAGTGTATAACTTGCGTGCCCGAACTCGTGGATGGTCGACCCGATGGCACCCATCGGGTCATCAGGGGCAAACCGTGTCGTAACGCGGGCATCGAACTGTGTCCCCGTCGAGAATGGGTGCGGTGCTGTATCGAGGCGGCCGCGGTCCCAGTCATAGCCAAGCGTATCGAGTGCCTCTGTGACGAGTGATTCCTGTGTTTCCGCGTCGTACTCGCCTTCGAATGGGTCGGCAGGCTCGACATCGCTCTCGGCGATAGCATCGATAAGAGCCGGAAGCTCTTCGCGGAGTTCTGTTAGAATTGCTTCAGCGGTGTCGATATCGATATACGGCTCGTAATCTTCGAACAAGACCTCGTACGGGTCTCGGTCGGGGTCGATTGCCGCAGCGTACTCTCGTCGGAGTTCGACCAGTTCTTCGAGTGTCTCCTCGAACAGCGAGAAATCCGATTTTGCTTTCGCCTCCTCCCAGACCGGGAGTGCGTTAGAACTAGCCTCAGAAAGACGCTTGACGAGGTCCTCCGGAATGGCATTTGCGCGCTCGTGGGACCGTCTGACTTCTCGGACGACGGCTTGCTGTTCGTCGTCGACCGTGCCGTCGAGTTCGTCCAGCCACTCAGACAGCTTGTCGTCTGTCAGCAACTCGTGGTGTACTGTCGATAGCGTTGAACTCTGCTTCGAACGGGCTGGTGTCCCGCCCTCTGGCATCATTACCTGCTGGTCCCAACTCAGCACGCCGGACGCATCGCCGACGTAGTTATACTTGCGTACATGCTCAAGAAATGCTTCGTAGACTTCTTCGGACTGCTGTGCCTCCGATGACATACCTCCCTGTAGTACAACCAGCCCCATCAACTCATCGCTCTCCTTTACGAACATTCGTGTAGATTATTGTGAGTAACTGTTTGAGATGTTGACTGTTTCTTTCGAAGGAAATAGACTATCGACTCGTTGCTATCTCTCTGCTTGCCACGAGTCGAGACAGCCTACAGCAGCGTCTCGAACTGTTCTCCACACTGCCGATAGATGTCATAACAGCGGTCAAGCACGTCGACCGAGACACTCTCGTCTGCGGTGTGGGCTTCTTCGGGCTCGGATGCGCCACAGACAACGCAGGTTGTCCCTGCTTCGGCCAGCCATCCGGCATCAGTTGCATGCGGTTTGAGAACGTGTTCTGGCGTTTTGTCCTGCATGGCGGTTGCCGCGTCGAGAACGAGATCGGCAAACTCCGCATCGTCACACGCCATCGGTGGCAGGTCTTGGTCAACCTCGACCCTGACACCGGGCACCTCCTCAACGTGACTGAGTGGTGTCCGTTCGTTCGGAACGGTTCGCTCGTCGATAGTCACCGAGCAACCCTCGGGAATGACGTTCCATGCAGTTCCGCCGTCAATTTCAGTAACTGCGATAGAGCCACGCATTTCGTGACCCAGTACGGTCGTCTCGGGGAACGGCAGGTCTCGGACAACATCGATTGCATCCGACGCCCGGTAAATTGCATTCTCCCCGGCTTCGGGTTCGCTTGCGTGGGCTGCTTTTCCCTCGACGTGTACGGTGCTCCCGCGACGGCCTCGGTGGGCAACTACCACGTCGGTTACTCCTTGCTTCGAGTAGTTTGTCGACCCTTCTCCGACGACAGCGTAGTCAGGTGCGAATCCGTCTTCGAGTGCACCGCGTGCTCCTGTCCCGCCGACCTCTTCACCGACGAACGAGGCGAAGACGAGTTCGTATCCCGAAACTTCGGCATCCCGGAATGCACACATCGCAGCTGCGACTGCCCCCTTCATGTCGGCAGCCCCGCGCCCGTAGATGCGTCCGTCATGCTCTTCGACAACGTAGCCACCGTCACGTTCCTGTGAGGGGTCCGGCGGGACGACGTCGTGGTGACCGACGAACGCGAGTGAGGTGTCACCGTCTCCTCGTCGGGCGATGACGTTCCCATGTGTGTCGCGTTCGACCGTGGCATCCGTTTCGGTTCGGAGCCACTGCTCGATGCGGTCCCCGGCCTCGGTCTCGTCCTCGTGGCTCGGTATCTCGACCAGTTCTTTTGTGAGTGCCGCGGAGTCCATCGTTTCTCAAACGGGACCCCTCGTCACAAAAAGGTTCGTCACCGTGGCGTTCCGACGAGCACAAGACGCAGGTCGTTTACGTTCGTTCCGGTCGGCCCTGTCTCGATGAGGCTCCCGCGAGCGTGGAGATAGCCGTAGGCGTCGTTATCATCACGCGCGTTCCGTGCGTCGTCCGCGCTGTTGGTCGTGACCGTCCCGTAGTCCACGAGCGCACCGGCAGCGTCGGTCGAGCCATCGAGTCCGTCGGTGTCGACGCTCGCGAGGACGATATTGCTGTCCACGGAGCAGACTTCCTCGCCTCTTAGTTCGAGTGCGGCGGCCAGCGCAAACTCCTGATTTGGTCCGCCTCGACCGTTTCCTGTCACTGTAACCGTCGTCTCACCGCCCGACAGCAGGGCGACCGGCGGCTCGGCGGGGTCGCCGCTGTTGAGACACTCTAAGGCGACGGCGGCGTGTCGCTGGCCTGTCTCCTGAGCCTCCCCTTCGATTCGCGTCGAGAGGACGACTGTCTCGTACCCGGCTTGCTCACAGACCCGCGCCGTGCCGTCGAGTGCTGTCCGGTTGTCTGCGAGGACGTGGTTGCTCACATGTTCGAACACCGCGGTGTTTGGACCGGGTGTTTCCGGTCGGTCCCCTGCTATGCCGGCGTCGAGCACGTCCGTCACTTCCGGTGGAGCGTCGATATCGTACCGTTTCAGTACGGTAAGCGCATCGTCATACGTCGAGCTATCCGGCGCGGTCGGTCCGCTCGCAATCACGTCCAGCGGGTTCCCGACCACGTCGCTGAACACCACGCCGACCGTCGTCGCTGGCGCGAGTTCGCAGGCGAGTCGGCCGCCTTTGAGTCGGGAGAGGTGTTTCCTGACCGCGTTGAGTTCGTCTATCGTCGCGCCACTTTCGAGCAGTTCCTCAGTTAGGTCGCGGTAGGCCTCGACAGAGACGCCATCGACCGGTGCGGACAGCAGTGCGCTCGCGCCACCGCTGGCGACGACCAGCACGAGGTCGTCAGGGCCTGCTGTCGCCGCGAGGTCGAGTACAGCCGTCGCTCCGTGTACGTTTTCCTTCGTGGGTAACGGATGGTTTCCCTTGTAGACCGCTATCTCGTCTGTCGGTTCCGGCGTCTTGGTGACCACGGCTCCGTCGTCGATTCGGTTCCCTAGCACCGCCTCCAGCGCCCGGGCAACAGCACCGGCAGGTTTCCCGCCACCGAGCACGACGAGGCGGTCGTATTTGTTGAGGTCGTACCCGTCGTCAGCGATGGAGAGCGTGTCACCGTCGAGTGAGACGGTTTCTGCTATGACCGTCTCAGGATGGGCGGCGTCGATACCCGCCGCTATCGCGCGGAGAGCGTGCTCGTGTGTTGGCGTCCGGGCGAGGTCTGGCTCGTTTCGAATCACGACTTGTCAGTGTACGTTCCAAGAGTCCGAAAAAAGATGTTGGGCTGTGCTACTCGTTTCGGAGCGTCTCGAAGGTTTCCAGCACTCGCGGCCAGTGGTCGGTATCTGCCTCGGCGTAGCCCGCCGTCGTCCCGCAGATACTCGCGAGTATCGCTCGCCGGGATGTCGGCTCCTCTGTCTCACCTGTCTCTCCCGTTGGCATATAGTCGCCGTCTCCCACTGGTCGATAAAGTCTTCTGCACTATTTCAGGCGCGGTATCACTGCTCGATAGCTGATTCGAACGCCTCGATGGGGTGTGGCGGCTTGCCCTCCACGTCGTCGCAGTCGAGTAACTGCGTCCGGCAGGAGGTTCCAGGCGCAACCACTCGGTCACCGGGCGAGTCCGCCACCTGGTCAAAGAGCAGGCTAGCGATGGCCGTACTCATCGAGTAGTGTTCGGCCTCGTAGCCAAAGGAGCCGGCCATCCCACAGCACGTCGAGTCGAGTTCGTCCACCTCGAAGCCGACCTGTTCCAGTGCGTTCACTGCGTGATGGTCTTTTGTGGTCGCCTTTTGCTGGCAGTGGCCGTGATAAGTTAGCATCTCCCCATCAGCGCCGGGCAACTGCTCGTAGAGCTTGTAGGTGTCGATGTACTCCATGACACCGTAGGTGTTTGCCGCCACCGTCTCCACGTCTTCGCCGCTGAGGAGGTCACAGTAGTCAAGTTGGTACATTACGGCATCGGAGGGTTCGACGGTCACGATATCCCACCCTTCATTGACTCGCGGTGTGAGTGTGTTGACGTTTTTACGTGCAGTTGCCCGCGCCTTGTCCAGCATGCTTTTCGAATGGGCGGGGCGACCGCTGTCGCCCACGTCGTCGGGCACTTGGACATGTACTCCTGTGGCTTCGAGAGCACGGACGGCGGCCTTTCCGACTTCGGGCTGGGTGTAGTTCGTGTATGGGTCGGCGACGAGAAGGACATGTTTCTCAGTGCTCTGTGCTGGCACCACCGGAGTGCGCCCATCTGCCCACTTTTGAAGCGTTTCGCGCTTGAATGTCGGCAGGTCACGCTCGCGGGCGATGCCCAGTATCTTCTCGGCGAGGACCCCGCTCCCGGGCATGCTCGTTACCCAGTTCGACAGCGGTGCAAACGCGCTGCCAAGCGAGTACAGTGTCTCTACGTTTGCAAAAAAGCGGTCTCGCAGCGGGATACCTGCCTCTTGATGATGTTCGTGTTTTACCTCCGCTTTGAGCTTTGCCATGTCGACACCGCTGGGGCAATCCTTGCGACAGCCCTTACAGCCGATACAGAGGTCGAGTACCTCTTGAGTAAACTCGTTGTTTGTCGGGTCCTCAGGCAGGTCGCCACTCATTGCCTGCCGGAGTGCGTTCGCTCGACCTCGCGTCGAGAGCATTTCCTCATCGGCTGCCCGGTAGGTCGGACACATCACACCACCGGTCGTTTCCTGATGGCCGGTACAGCCGCCACAGCCATGACAGAGCTCTACCATCCCCTGAAAGCCGTTCTCGTTGTCCCAGTTCATCGACGGCTCGAATGTCGCATCGAACTGGTACTCCGAGTCAAAGCGGAGCTGCTCGGCGGGGTCGAATTCGCCACAGACACTGCCTGGGTTCAACAGCCAATCGGGGTCAAACGCGGTTTTCAGGTCACGAAATGTCTCCCAGAGCCGGTCTCCGTACAGTTTCCTGTTGTACCGCGTCCGTGCCCGACCGTCGCCGTGTTCGCCCGAGACTGACCCGTCGTACTCGATGACGAGGTCAGTCACAGCGTCGGAGATTGTCGTCATCGTCTCGACACCGTCCTCAGCTTTGAGGTTCAACAGCGGGCGGATGTGGAGTACGCCGGGGCCTGCGTGGGCATAGTACGATGAGAAGGAATCGTGCTTCTCGAACAGCTCCTGTAAGTCCGCAACGTAGTCATCGAGGTGTTGGGCTGGAATCGCGGTGTCCTCGACGAATGCCCAGTGTTTCTCGTCGCCGGTCCGTGAGAGCAAAATGGGAAGCCCGGCCTTGCGCATCTTCCAGAATTTCGCTTGCCGGTCGGGGTCGTAGGCTTCGAGCGCGTCGACGGCACGTCGCGGCGCATCGCTTCGGTCAGCCGCCCCCTCCGCGGGGGTGACCGGCGTTTCGTGGCCGGGAAGCCTGTCGGCGAGCAGGTCCGCAACCTTCTGTTTCCCATCAGCGGGCGAGTCCGCGTAGAACTCCACCAGTAGCGTCGAGTCCGTCCCGTCGGGGAGGAGGCCGACGACGGACTCGAACTCGGGCCGCTCGGCCGCCAAATCGAGGAACACGTCGTCCATCACCTCCACAGCGGCGGGGTCGTGTTCGAGAATTGGCGCGACATCCGCCACCGCGTCGAGGACGTGGTCGTAGGTCAGGAGGACGGCGGCTTTCGACTCGGGAATCGGCTCCAGCGAGACGGTCGCCGCCGTGACGATGGCGAGTGTCCCCTCGCTACCGGCGAGTAGCCTGCCGAGGTTCACTGCCCCGTGCTCGCCGGCGTCCTCGACGAGTTTGTCGAGGTTGTACCCCGAGACGTTCCGCGTCAGGTCTGGGTAGCGCGCCTCGATTTCTTCCCTGTCCTCCCGGAGAATCCGCGACACTTCGGCGTAGATGCGCTCCTCGATATCGGCGTCCTCACCGTCTCCAACTGCCTCCGCCCGCTCGTGGAGGTCGTCGAGGTCGACCCAGCCGAGTTCAGTCACAGTCCCGTCGGCCAGCACCGCCTCGACGGATTCGAGGTAGCCGTCGGCCTTGTGGTATTTCAGGGAGTGTGCGCCCGTCGAGTTGTTGCCGATACATCCCCCGAGGACGCTTTTGTCTCCCCATGCGGGGTCTGGTGCGTACTTCAGGTCGTGCTCTTCCAGTCGGTCGTTCAGGCGGGCGAGCGTCACCCCTGGCTCGGCCCGGACGGTCCGGTTCTCCGGGTCGACGTCGAGGACCGCGTCCATCTCCTTTTTGAAATCGAGCACGACGGCTTCGTTGACGGCCTGCCCTGCGAGACTCGTCCCGCCGCCGCGGGGCAACACCGGAACCCCCTTTGTGGAACAGTATGACATGACCGCCTGCACGTCCGCGGTCGATGTTGGTGCGACGACGCCGATGGGCAACTGCTGGTAGGCGCTCGCGTCCGTGGCATAGAGGCTCCGCGTGTAGGTGTCGAAGCGGACTTCGCCGTCGACCCGGGCGTCGAGTGCGGCGAGCAACTCGGGGTTCTCGACGTCCCGGCTCTCGTAGTCGTAGTTGCTCCGTGACTCGCTCGCGGGGTCGTGTGGCGGGGGCGCGACCGACTCTTCGCCCCGCTCGACCTCCGGGTCGCCGCGCGATTCCGCTATCGGGTCCTCGGTCTGTGTATCACTCATCGTATCTCCTTGCTGTGTCGTGCGGTTCGGCGTCCACTTGGATTCGTCGGCGCGTATACGTTGTCGTTGCTGACATACTTCTTTCTCAGGTCTCTTCTGGCGGTGCGACGAGTTCGACGACGTGGCGGGGTTCCTGGCCGAGCAGGTCGCCAATCTGGTCCGTACAGGAGGTGCCGCTGGCGACGACGTGGTCGGCGTCTGCCTCACGGAGTTGCGCTTCGAGCCGCGAGCCAACGTCCATCGCGAGGTCGTAGTACTGCTCCTTGTAGCCAAACGAACCGGCCATCCCACAGCACTCCACGTCACTGGTCGTCACCGTGTATCCACACTCCGTCAGCACCTCGACGCTGTACGGTTCCAGCCCCAGCGTGCGCTGCTGGCAGTGGCTGTGATAGGCGACAGTCTCTTCGCCAGATGTCGTATCGAGCACCTCCACGTTGGCCCCGTTCGAGAGCAACCCGTAGACGTACTCCAGTAGCTCGTAGCTGTGTTCGGCGAACAATTCAGCCTCCCGCTCGGGGAGAAGCCTGCTGTAATCGTCCCGGAACATCGCCAGGTCGCTCGGTTCGATAACCACCACATCGTAGCCTTCCTCCAGGTAGGGGTCGAGCGCGTCGGCAACACCCTCGGCCTGCCGTCGGGCGGTCGAAATCATCCCCTGGGAGAGCGGTGCCCGCCCCGACCCCGGCGCGGCGGGAACGAGCACCTCAACCCCGAGGGCTTCCAGCGTCCGGACGGCCGCCTTCCCGCGGTCGACGAACATGTAGTTCGTGTAGAGGTCCGGGTACAGCACCACCTTCCGGTCGGGGTCGAGCGCCGGCACCGCTTCGCGCTGGTCCATCCAGTCCCGGAGCGTCGTCCGCTGGAAGGCAGGCAGGTTTCGCTCGCCTGCCACGCCCGCGACCCGTTCGAGGACCGCCGACGCGGGCCGCGAGTTCGCCGCCCAGTTCGAGAGCGGGGCGAACGCGCTGCCGAGTTTCGCCAGTGTCTCGACGTTGCCGAACAGCCGCTTCTGGAGTCCCGGCCCCTCCGTCTCGGCGTCGGGCGTGAGTCCCTCGACGAGCACCTCCAGTGGGACGTCCTCGCCGCTGTTGAGACGGTCACGGACGACCGTGTTTATCCACGGGATGTCGATTTGTACCGGGCAGGCCGGGACACACCGCGAGCAGCCGGTACAGAGGTCGTTGAACTCACCCGCCGAATCGAGGCCGTGGACGCCGGCCTCCCAGCCGGTGGCGATGCCCCCGGAGTAGGTCTCGCCGCCGAAGGCGTGGCCCCCGACCGACTGGAAGTTCGCGCAGGTGTTCGCACACGCCGAACACCTGATGCAGTACAGCGTTTCCCGGAGGTCGTCGTCCTCGCGCATCGCCATCCGACCGTTGTCGATGAGTACGAGGTGAAACTCCCGGTCGCCGGCGGTGTCGCCCCCCGCAATCGGCTCCTCCGGCCGGTCGAAGTCGACCGTCGGCGAGTCGACTGGCGGAGTGAACAGTGAGATGTAGCTCGTGATATCCTGTCCCGTCCCGGAGCGGCCGATGAGTTCGATGAATGGCCGGAGTTCCTCGACGCTGGGGACGATTTTCTCGACGCCGGCGACGGCAATCTGTGTCTCCGGGACTGTCACGCACTTGCGGGCGTTACCCTCGCTGGTCACGAGCGCGATGGTTCCCGAATCCGCGGTGACGAAGTTCGCGCCGGTCATCCCCACGTCGGCACCCTCGATGAGTTCGCCCAGATGTTCACGGGCGAACTCGGTGAGTTCCTGGGCGGTTTCGAGCTCCTCCTCGGGGTCGAAGTACTCGTTGAACAGGCGGGCAATCTCCTCGCGTGACTTGTGGATTGCCGGCGCGACGATGTGACTCGGAGCCTCCTCGGCGACCTGGAGGACCCACTCGCCGAGGTCGGTCTCGATCACCTCGATGCCACCCGATTCCAGTGCCTCGTTGACTTCGAGTTCCTCGCTGGTCATCGACTTGCTTTTGACCAGCCGCGTTGCATCCTGGGCGTCACAGACCTCCCGGATGTAGCGGTTCGCGTCGGCGGCGTCCTCGGCGAGGTAGACGGTGCCGCCGTTTTCCTCGACGACCGCCCGAACCTCCTCGACGAGTTCGGGGAGGCGTTCGATGGCATCCTCTTTGATGGCGCGGGCCTCGTCTTTCAGTTCCTCGTAGTCCTCTAGTTTCGCCACCGACTCGTAGCGGCCCTGGTTGAACCCGCGGGTGTTCTCGCCGACGGCGGCTCCCTCTGTCGCCATAATCCGCCGGATGTGCTCGGCCTTCGACTCGCGGGAGCTCATGAGACCACGATCACCTCCACCTGTTTCGGGCCGTGTGCCCCGTTTACCAGTGCGCCCATGTCGGCGGTCGCCGAGGGGCCCGTGGCGATAATCGCCGATTCGCGCGTTTCGCGCAGTCGCTCACCGAACTGCTCGAATGCGGTCGCCATATCCGGCACGATGTCGTCCTCGTGGAGGACCGCCACGTGCAAGTCGTTGAACAGGCTGACCGAGTCGCTGCCGTCTTCGTCGGCGTCGAGAACGATGCTCCCGTACTCGGCGATAGCAAGCGACGCGGCTGTGACGCCCGTCGTCGCTGCCCGGAGATCCGCAGGCGTCGGCTCCGTCGTCACGCCGTCGGGCAGTGTCGCGTCCTCCCACGGGAGCTGGGTTCCGACAGCTGGTGGGTCGAGCATCTCGGTGACAGCTTCGGCGACGCCGTTCGGCTCGACACGTCGCGGCTCGATGCCGTACTCGCTGGCGACGGACGCGAACTGCTCGTACGTGGTTGTCGGGGTGTCCTGTGTCATGGATACGTTCGCCCGCTGGTCGGTCGAAATTTGGTCCCGTCATACGTAAACGGCCGGGTGAACCGCCCCCGTCAGAACACCCCCGTGAAGAGGACAAAAGAGAATACCATTGTCAGGACACCCACGAAGGAGGCGTAGTACAGCAGCAAAATAAGGTTCAACCGCACGATTCGCCTCCCTTCCCCGACGAGACCGATAGTCGCCAGCGCCGCGACGATGTTGTCAGTTGCCACCAGTGTCCCCATCGCGCCGCCGACGGCCTGTGCACCGACGACAAGCTGTGTCGGCACGCCGATTGGGCGGCGGTGAACTGGAACTGCGAGAACAGGGGCGTTCTATCCGGTCAGACGACTTGGTTTTCCAACTCCTCGTGCTCGCCCCCGCGGATTCGCTCGATATTTCGTTCGAGGATAGCACTCCGGCGCTCGAAGTACTCTGGGGAGTATCCAGAGTTGTGTGGGGTGAGCATGACGTTATCCATGCTCCATAACGGATGGTCCGTAGGTAGGGGTTCGGGGTCGCTTACGTCCAGTGTCGCCCCACCGATGCGGTTCCAGCGGATGGCCGACACCAGTGCGTCGGTGTCGACAACCGGCCCACGGCCGATATTGACGAGTACTCCGTCGGGGTGCATTGTCTTGAATACGTCTTCGTCGATAAGTCCGGCAGTTGCATCTGTCAGTGGGCACGCCAGCACGACGTACTCGGCGTCGTTGACAGCCTCGTGAATCTTGTCGAAGCCATAGACGTCATCGGTCGGCCCGCCTTTCTCTGGTGTGTATCTGACACCGACCGTCTCCATTCCAAACCCATCGAGGCGCTCGGCAACTGCTGTTCCGATTGCCCCGAGTCCGACGATGGTGACCGTTGAGTTGTGCAGGTCATCCGTTTTGTAGCTGCGCCACTCGCGGCGTTCCTGCTGGCGGTGTGCACGGCCGAACCGTTTGGCGTGGTGAATCATCGCGCCGATGACGTACTCGGAGATGTTCGGGCCATGGACGCCCGAAGCATTGGTCACCGCGATATCCCGTTGCTTGAAGGCATCGAGTTCGAGGTGCCCTGTTCCCGCGAACACACAGCCAAACAGCTCCAGGTTCTCGGCATGTTCTAAATCCTCAGGAGAAAGTTCAAACCCCGTCACTATATCAGCACTCTGTAGGGACTCTTGCTCTTGAGCCGGCGTCGTCGCTTCTCGGACCGTCTGCTCGGGGAATGTTTCGCGTAGAATCTCTGCGTACCCGCTTGCATCCATGCCGTGTATCTTCTGTCGAAGAACGAGGATTTCCATACACTACCTACGAAGAGGGGGTGAAAATGCTTATCGACTATGTGTCTACCTCGCCGTGGAGTCACCTCCTCATCCACCATCTGTGACAGTGCCCCATCGCGTGGGTCGACAAATCTAACACTCGACATACCGCTCTGGCTTTATCCGGAGGCTTATCAATGGCCGCGAGCAAGACAGTGTATGGAAATTGTCCCGGATACAAGCGTCGTTATCGACGGCCGCGTCTCGGAGCGCGTCGAAGACGGCGAGTTCACGGGTGCGACCGTCATCATTCCCGAGGCGGTCGTGGGAGAACTCGAATCGCAGGCGAATGACGGCCGGGAAACCGGCTGGGAGGGACTCGAAGAACTCCAGCGACTGGTCGGTTTCGATGACGACGGCACCATAACTGTCGAGTACGTTGGCCGCCGGGCCGCACAGTCCGAGAAACGCGACGCTGACGAGGGCGATATCGATGCACTCATCCGTGATATCGCCGCCGACAGGGACGCAACACTTGTCACCAGCGACGATGTACAGGCTGAGGTCGCCCGCGCCAAGGGGTTCGAGGTTGAGTACATCGAACCAGACGTACGCGAGTTCGAGACGCTCGCTATCGAGGAGTTTTTCGACGACGAAACGATGAGTGTTCATCTTAAAGTCGGAGTCAAGCCGATGGGAAAACGCGGTGCAATCGGCGATATGGCTTATCAGACAATCGATGACGGGGCGCTGACAGAGGCTGACCTCCATGAGTATGCTGCCGACATCGAAGATGGTGCACGCATCTCGCCGGACGGCTTTATCGAACTTGACGAGCCGGGGATGACTATCGTTCAGTTCAAGGATTATCGTATCGCTGTTGCCCGACCTCCGTTTAGCGATGGATTAGAGATTACTGCAGTCCGGCCTATCGTCAAGACGACTCTCGACGACTACGAGTACGCTGACGACCTTCGCGAGCGCCTGCTCGAAAAACAGCGGGGTGTACTCATCTCTGGCTCACCTGGAGCGGGGAAATCAACGTTTGCACAGGCTGTCGCAGAGTTCTTGAACGACTCCGGATTTGCTGTCAAGACGATGGAGAAACCGCGCGACCTGCAGGTCGGCCCCGAAATCACACAGTACACGGAACTTGGGGGTCAGATGTCACAGACAGCAGATTCACTGTTGATGGTCCGACCTGACTACACAATCTACGACGAGGTGCGCAAGACCGACGACTTCGAGGTGTTTGCAGATATGCGCCTCGCTGGGGTCGGTATGGTTGGCGTCGTTCACGCGACAAGAGCTATCGATGCACTCCAGCGACTCATCGGGCGGGTCGAACTCGGACTCATCCCACAGGTCGCCGACACCGTTGTCTACATCGAGGCTGGCAGCGTGAGCAAAGTCTACGACGTCCAGACCGAGGTCAAGGTTCCCGAAGGGCTGATGGAAGAAGACCTTGCCCGGCCAGTCATCATGATTCGTGATTTCGAGACTGGACAGACGGAGTACGAAATCTATACGTTCAACCGTCAGGTCGTTACCGTTCCGGTGGGTGGTGAGGAAAGTGACGATTCAAGCGTTGACCGCATCGCCAAACAGGAGATTGAACGTGAGATTCGCTCGGTCGCCCGCGGCCACGTCGAGGTTGAGCTTCGTGGACCGAATACAACCGTCGTCTGGGTCGAGGACGACGACATTTCAGCAGTCATCGGAAAAGGCGGTGGTCGTATCTCCGACATCGAGAATCGCCTCGGCATCGATATCGATGTCCGCACGCTCGAAGACCGGCCCGACGGAGACGGTCCATCAGACGAGAAAAGTGGGCAACAAAACACGGGCGGCATGGCTGTCACGCCGGAAGTCACGTCTCGGCACGTCGTCATTCCGTTAGAGGGACACGCCGGCGAGACTGTTGAAGTACGGGCCGACAGCGAGTACCTGTTTACCGCTACGGTCTCGCGGGGTGGCGAAATACAGGTCTCGCGAGGCAGCGCAATAGCTGAAGAGCTAGAGAAGGCAATAGATTTCGGCAGGACAATTACCGTCGTCCCCTCTTGAACGTCCCCCCGTAAAAACCGCCCTATTCAGTCGGAGACGGCAGCTTCTGGCTCGACGACCCCCTCTGTCAGCTCGTAGAGGTTCTGTCGGGCGTCTGCGAAGTAGACGTCTTCTTCGATGACGCCGATTTCATCCAGTCGTTCGAGCGCGTACCGGACAGTCCGGGCCGAGAGCATCGACTCTTGTACGATTCCTTTCTGTGTTAGTGGCCCGTTATATTCGAGCACCTTGTAGACGAGCTTCGCACTCGGAGGCAGGTCTGCGATATCCTCCTCGTCGGATTCTGTCATCGCCTCTCTCTACTGTCGCGCGCTGTATAAAGATTGAGGGATTGTCTCAGTGAGTGTTCGAGATAACAGTATAGCAGGCGTTTTAGATTGCCTTCTCCGGGTACTCGCCGGTCATTCCTCTGTGTCGCTCTCGGATGACGATGACGGTGCCGATGGCACCTCTCCGCTAGCTGTGGTCGTTTCGCGCTCGTCATCTTCTCCAAGAACAGTCCCGCTTGGGAAGACAAGATAGCCAAGGATGACGGCCGTCACCGCGACACCGAGGTACAACACGCCGATATCGAGGTGGTCGTGGCGGAGTAGGCCGGTGACTGTGATGACGACGCCCGCCCCGCTGAGATACAATCCATAGAGCAAGAGTGCCGTCCCGGTCGCGCCGCCGACTGTAGCGACTGCCGAGTCGGGGTCCCGTATCGTATCAAGCGCGGCCCAGCCGATAAGAACAACCGCACCCGTGGCGTTGGCCACTATCGACCACCATGGGTCGACACCACGCACCAAATCGACGACAAACAGGGTGCCGGACCCGAGAAAGACCACCAGCCCGAACAGGAATAGCCACGGTGACGCGTCACTCTCACTCATCGCTCTCGTTGTGCACACCCCATGCAGATAAATTGGTCGACGGGGCTATTTGTCGCCTTGCGGTCGAACGCGGAACGAACGGCTTTTTACGCCGGGTGGCAGAGAAATGTGTATGGCGACAGAGACGGGTGAGGGTGCGGCCGACGACGTATCCGGGAGCCAAGGCTCCGCTGTCGATACCGACGATGAGAGCGGCTTCAGCGATTACGAGCGAAGCGCCATCGTCACGATGGGCTCGACGCTCTCGGGTATCGCCGCGGCCATCGTCTCCGCGCTCTACATAAGCGACCCACAGAACAATACAGCGCTGGCATTCGTCGCAGTGGCGATTTTCGTACAACTTATTTTGTACCGGGTAATCGGGCTTGAGGTTGACGACTTCGGTATCAAAGGGAACCTCTACATCACGCTGATGACGTTCATCCTCTGGTTCCTCTCGTGGGGAATCATCCTGACGACGGACGCATTCTAACCATGGCAGATGACAGTATCGCAGTCGTCGACCTAGAGCAGTGTCAACCGGATAGATGTAACTACGAGTGTGCTAACTTCTGTCCACCCAACCGGACGGGAAAAGAGTGTATCACCACTCGTGACGAGCGTTACGAAGAAAACGATGTTTACCAGGGAACCGACGACCAAATCTGGATTTCCGAGGAACTCTGTCTCGGCGAGTCCTGTGGCATCTGTGTCGAGAAGTGTCCGTTTGACGCAATTCAGATTCTCAACCTGCCACAGGAACTCGACCAGGAACCAGTCCATCGATACGGCGAAAACAGCTTTGCGCTCTATGGCCTTCCCGCACCCCAAGAAGGCCGAGTAACCGGCATTCTCGGCCCAAACGGAATTGGAAAGACGACGGCTGTGCATATCTTGGCTGACGAACTCGCACCGAATCTCGGGCAGGTCGGGACTGAACCAAACTGGGACGAGATTCTTGACGCGTACCGCGGAACGGAACTGCAGGGATACCTCGAAGCGATGCGCGAGGGGAACGTAACTGTGGCTCGAAAACCACAGTACGTCGACCAGATTCCGGACCAATTTGACGGGTCGACTCGCGCGCTGCTTGAACGGACCGACGAACGCGACGTGTTGGATGAGTTAGTCGAGCGCCTGAACATCGCGCCGGTTATCGACCAGAACATCGACACGCTCTCGGGCGGGGAACTCCAGCGTGTTGCACTCGCTGCGACGCTAGCTCGTGAGGCTGACTTCTACTTTCTTGACGAGATTACGCCGTATCTTGATATCAGCCAGCGGATGACTGCCGCCCGACTGATCCGTGAACTCGCTGAGGACGAGAACCGGTCGATGCTTGTTGTCGAGCACGACTTGGCTATTCTTGACTTGCTGGCGGACGCGATTCATATTGGCTACGGGCAATCTGGTGCATTCGGTATCATCACGCCGCCAAAATCCGTGAAAAATGGCATCAACGAGTACCTCTCGGGCTACCTCGAAAACGAGAACATGCGTATCCGGGAAACCGATATCGAGTTCGAGGAACACGCGCCCGCTTCGAACTCAACTGGTGAGACAGTCGTCGAGTACCCATCGCTGGAGAAAAGCTACGGCGACGGCGAGTTCTCGCTGTCGGTCGAAGGCGGGAAAATCCGCGAAAACGAGGTATTAGGCGTTGTCGGCCCGAACGGCATCGGCAAGTCGACGTTCGCCAAGCTACTCGCGGGTCGACTTGAACCCGACGTAGGTGAAGTCAACGCACGCCTCGATATCGCATACAAACCGCAGTATGTCGAGATTGACCAGCCAATGCGCGTCGATGCGTTCCTCTCCTCGATTACCAACGAGTTCGGCTCCTCATATTGGAACACTGAGATTGCCCAGCCCCTCCAGCTCGACCCTATTATGGAGCAAAACCTTACGGACCTTTCGGGCGGGGAACGCCAGCGTGTGGCTATCGCTGCCTGCCTTTCGGAGGATGCCGATCTCTACTTGCTTGATGAACCCTCGGCACATCTCGACGTCGAGCAACGTGTCCGCGCCACCACGGCAATCCGGCGATACGCTGAACACAACGACGCGACGGCGATGGTCATCGACCACGATATTTATATGGTCGACCTGCTTTCGGACCGCTTGCTCGTGTTCGACGGCGAGCCGGCTGTCGAAGGCCACGCGACTCCACCACAGGGGATGCGCGAAGGAATGAATGAGTTCCTCTCGAATCTGGACATTACGTTCCGACGTGACGAGCGGACTGGTCGTCCACGCATCAACAAACCCGGAAGCCAGCTTGACCGCGAACAGAAAAACGCTGGCGAATACTACTACTCGCCCTGATTACAGCGCAGACCTTTGCAAATACCGCATACGACACTGTCGATTACTCGCTGGACCGCCCAAACATCAGCCGCTGTGCGAGCGCGTCAAGCCGGTCGGTTACTTTACTTGCCAGTATGTTCTTTCTATTTGAACAGAATGGCTGATAGGTAGAGTCAGGCTTTTTTTTGTTCAGGCCTCGACCCTAATCAATGGAGTGGAAACGCGTGACGCCGCCGTCACAGCTACGGTCGTGTTCTTGTGGCTGTGACTACGTTGATGAGAAACCGGATGGACTTGTCAAGCTCTACCGTTGTTCTGACTGTCACACAATCCTTGGTGACCTCACTATGGGCCACGAGCCGTAGGGTGACTCCTGCCAATCTCGCCGTCTCCCGAACATATATATTCAACCATGTCATGTGGTAGCACGAAGTATGGTTGATTCGATGGATTCGTCGACCGAGACGAATCGTGCTGTGACTGAGAAAACGGGAGATGGCTCGCTTGATGCGACGGGCGTCTACGAGACAGCCTCGGGAATTGTCCTCTACGACACAGAAAAGCCACTCGCATGGATTCAGTCCGACAATGCAGTCCGACTTGACGAGGTAGTCTAACCAGCCGAGACCCGAACGGATTTTGCTATTGACCGTCTAACGTGAGGTGTGACTGACAGCGACCCCCTTCAGGAGCTTGACGAGCCACTCGCTGAAGACCGACAGTCTGAAGAGTCGGGTGTCGCTGTACCGACCGCCGAACGGCCACACGCCGAGCGTCCCAGTGCGGATGTCCCGGACCCGCCATCGACCCGGACAGAAGAACTCCGTACACAGGCAAGCGATGTCGACCCTGCGTTCAAGACGCTGTTTTGGAAACTCGTTTTCCTGTATAAGATTGCCGTACTTGGCCTAACACTCGGGATACTACTCTGGGTATTTGACTCCCATCCCACGCGAGGGCCAGCGCTCACCGTCGGCGGTGTTCTCCTCTTTTTGTATGCTATAGAGCTTACACGCCGGGGAAAGGCCCGACTTGATGCCGGCGAATTCGACCTCGAAACCGAGAACTGAGTACGATGAAATCCAACTGGAGACACACACGATGACGCGACGCACCGTTAGAGATACCGAGGGCACCCGTTACCTGCTTCTCAAACGTTCTGCTGATGCCAGTCTCGTCCGGCACCCGGAGACTGGTGAGCGCCAGCACATCCCAAATGACGACCTCGATACCGTCGACGATGCGACAGCAGCCGACACTGTTCTTCGCGCACTGCCTGAGCCTGTGGTCTCGCTCGTTACTTCGGTCCACGACGAACGTTCGCTTGCACTTCTCCTCGAACTGGACGAGGAAGGGCCACTGAGCGTCCGGACACTCCTCTCAGAGTACGACTTCTGTGAGAGCGATTTGCACGGACTGTTGACTGAGCTCCGGGCTGGAGGCTTCGTTGCCGAAACAACTGTCCTTGGCCAACGTGGATACGAAACAACCGAGGTTGCGACCGACGCCCTCGATGCCCTCCGAACGTAGTCAGTCTCCGGCCGTGGCGAGCAACTCCTCGTCGATTCCGTCTACGTTTTTGAGACGCTCGACGGTCGAGCGGTTTGTCGTTGGGTCTTTTTTGACGGTCACGAGTGCGTCAGCGGCCGACACTAATTCCTCGTCGTGGCTGACGACCAAAATCTGCTCGACACCCAGACTATACATCTCGTTTATAAGTTCGACGAGCTGTGAGACATGTCCTGAGTCAAGAAAGACCGTCGGCTCATCAAGAATGAGCGGCGGCATCGGTGCGGTCCCTTCGATACCCTCCGCGAGGAGTTGGTAGATTGCACACCTGAGACTGAGGTTGAACAGCGCACGCTCTCCACCCGAGAGCTGTTCAGGGTCGAGCTCTGCGCCGTCTTTCTGATAGACCGTCAACCGGTACTCCCCGTCGATTTCGAGACGTGAGTAGGTATCGTTCTCGTAAATAAGGTCAAACGTTTCGTTCAACATCCGTTCGAGACTCTCGATATTCTGTTGACGCAGCTCTGACCGGAGCGTGCGGTACATCTCTTCGAGTTGCTCGGCCTCGGCATAAAGTGAGCCAAGCCGTGAAACGGTTGCGCTCAGCTCATCCTGTCGCTCGCGTAACTCAGCCATTACGTCTATCTCGGCTTCGATACCGCCGAGTTTCCCCTGCAGGTTCGCCTGCTTTTCTTCGAGGTCTGCAAGCGTCTCGACGACCTGTTCGAGATATTCTGTCGCTTTTTGTTTTTGATCCCGTGCCTCTTTGATACGCTCCTCGTCGAACTCTGCTTGCAGGTCGCTCCGACGCTCGCGCAACTCTCCTAATCGGTCACGGCGCTCGTCGTTCATCTGGCCTTTGTCCTCGCGTTGGTCGCGCAGGCGCTCTTGTTCCTCTGTCAGTGATGTTATCTCATCGAGCACATCGGTTACCGTTTCGAGTGAATCGAGACGGTCTTTCAGGTCTGCCTGACGCTGGTTATACTCCGCAATCTGTTTTTTATACGTCTTCGCCTGTTTCCGTGCCTCTGTTGCCTCCTCGCGGCGCGTCTCGACATCGCTCTCGGCCTCGCTTGCCTCTTGACGGAGTTCTTCGATACGGCGCTCCTTTTCGGCGATGTTTGCTTCGCGCTCATCGAGTATCTGGGCGAGATTCTCACGGTCAGATTCGAGACTCTCAATCTCAGATTCCAGTGATTCGAGTTCTTTTATCCGGTCAAGGTCATCTTCACGGTCGCGCTCCCGTGTCTCGATGTCGGCGAGTTCGGCTTCGAGGTCCTCGATACGTGCCCGTCGCTCGTCGATATCCGAGACGTGAGGCGACCCCTCGACGGACTGGCCACACTCTGGACACTTCCCCGCTTCTAGCAACGACTCGGCCTCGCTGAGGCGCTCACGCTCGTTGTCGAGGTCTGCTGACAGCTCTGTTCGGCGCTTGCCGATCTCTGCAAGCTCTTTGGCAACTTCCTCACGGTGTTCACTTGCCGCGCCGACCGCAACCGGTGCGTCCGCGAACGCCGCCCGTTTTGTCTCGATATCAGCGGCCATCTCATCGATTTTCTCGCGCCGCTCTGACAGCCGCTCCCGAGCGTCTGTCAGTTCTTTTGCCAACTCATCGGCCTGCTTACGGTTTTCTTCTGCCGTTGATTCGAGGTCGTCGGCCTCCGCAGCCAGCCGTTCTGCCTCGTTATCGTATTCTGTCTTGCTGACGCTTAACTCACGAATCTCTGTGGTCACTTCGTCAATCTCCTCACGGAGGCTCTCAACACGTGCCTCGATACGAGTGTCGAGGTCATCATCATCAGCCTCGATATTAACGGATTCGAGCAGCTCATCACGCTTTTGACGCCGGTCACGAAGCGTTTCTTGACACTCCCCAGTGCGGTCAGCAAGGGCCTCGCGTTTGCGTTCGGTCTCTTGGATTCGCTCGCGGAGCTGTTCGATACTGTCTTCGACCTCGGCCAACTCCTCGCGTTTCTGTTCGTATTTCTCGATGACTTCGACCGCTTTATCCTGGCTTTCTTTCGCGTCGGCCTGGTTCTTTTCGTACCGCTGGATTTGCTCCGCGATATCGGAGAGCTCTGTCTCTATTTCGTTGCGCTGTCCGTGGAGGTTTTTGTCTTTTTTCTCGGCCAGTTGTTCCTCGACCTCGCTGAGTGCGCCCTGCTTGTCGTCACGGACACGACCAATGCCCACACGGGCGTCGCTTGCCCTATCACGGTACGTTTCGAGCTTGCCAAGTTGGAGGAGGTCGTCGAGCATATCCTGCCGGACTGCTGGTGAAGCGTTGATGAGCTTGTTGACCTCTCCCTGCCGGACATAGGCGCAGTTGACGAATGCCTCGGTATCCATCCGGAGCATTGAGACAACGCGGTTGCGTACGTCCGTTGCACCCTCGGTGGTCCCGCCGGGTCCGTTCATTACACACTCGGCGGTCCGTGCGTTTCCATTGTTGACCCGAATCCGCCGTCTAATATCGTAGTCATCCCCGCCGTGTGTAAACTGGAGTTCGACGATAGTCTCCTCGGCGCCGATAGTCACGATTTCGTCGAGTGTCTTGTCGAGTGCCTTGGAGCCATAGAGTGCGAAGAAACATGCTTCGAGCAACGATGATTTCCCGCCGCCGTTTAGCCCGTGGATAACCGTCACACCACTGTCAAGACGAAGGTTCGCATCCTCGTAACACTTAAAATTCTGTAGCTGAACCTGCTCGAATCTCATAGATAATCCTCCATTGTCTCTTGGCTTTTTTCGTCGTCTGTCCCGCTTTCGCTGGGTGTCTCATCACCGCTTTTCTCACGTGCTCTAGCATCGTCGAACGCACCGTCATCAGCCTCTTCGACTACCTCACTAACGCGGCGCTCGATAGCGTCAGCAACGTTTGAATCTGCTACCTTGCTTGCACGCACTGTCTCGTCGACTTCACGGGCAACGGGACTCAATCCGAGTTCTTGAATGCGCTCTCTAACTGCTTCATCAGGGTCTGCGAAGGTAACGTCGACATCGGCCTCCTCGCTTATCTCGCGTTGGTCGTTGACGCGAGTGACAAGCGAGCCCCGCTCCTCGGCGAACTCCTCGATGCCCGCTGGCATCACTTCCTCGCCTTCGCCGGTGATGGTGACGATAACGACGGCGTCGTCAATATCGTACTGTTCGATGCGTTCGCGCACGACAGAACTTCCCTCTGTGTCGTTGAGTTCCACATCGACGAAGACAAAATCACGGGTGTCGATACCTCGTCGGCGGATGTCGACGCCATCTTCAAACGTGACAAGATTGTAGCCACGCTCATCGCGCTCGCTCGCGCTCGCACGCTCGGTTGACCCACAGTAGGTAAGCCACGTTTCGGTCGGTTCCTCGATGTGTCTCGTCTGTGGCGTATGGTCATCTCCGAGCAACATGGCATCGAAGCTGACAGGAGATTCGGCAAGCACTGTCCTCGCGTCCCAGTCTCCGTGCTCGAATGGCTCGAAAAGCCCGTGTGTGACAACTGCGGCGTACTCGGCGTCGTGGGACGCAAACTCGTAGTCGTAGGACTCGCGCTGTGACCGTGGGACGAAATCCAGTCCATAGAAGGCGGTGTTTCCAACGGATACCGGTTCAGAGCCAAGGCGTGTTGCCAGCCCCATCGACTCGAAGAGGTCGAGCCACTGCTGGTTGCGTTTCGACTCGTGGTTGCCGACGATAGCTAAAAACGGCACGTCAGCGTCGTCGAGAATCCGGAGCACCGACATCGCTCCCATAATGTCTGAGAGTGTCGGCGTCCGGTCGTGAAAGAGGTCACCAGCGTGGATGACAGCAGCCACGTCATCGGCGACGGCATCCTCGGCGACCTGCGTGAAGGCGGCCTGGAAATCCTCCCGCCGGGTGGGGCGATGATACTGCTGATAACCCAGATGTGTGTCACCCGTATGGAGTATCCTCGTCATTGCTCGCCGGTAGGAGTGGCCGCCCTAAATGGATTCCGTGAGCACCCTGAACGTAACACACCGGTTGCTGTTCTCTCTCCTTGCACTACTGCGTGTGATAATCGACGTGTGCGACAGCGAATAAACCAGCAGTCACAAGTGCGAACGCGACCAGCGAGAGCCGCGGAATCGTGAGGACACCCAATCCCGTCCAGTCAGTCCTGGTACAGCCGCCAACAGTACATGTCGCCGAAACTGCTTCGGGTGCAAACTGGATGAACGTGTGATAGGCTGCAACGACAGTACCGAGAGCCGATAGCGGGAGCCCTGTTTTCCAGACGCTCTTGGTCTCTTCGAGAGTAGCGACACCAAGCACGACGACAAGAGGGTACATGAGGATGCGCTGGTACCAGCACAGTTCGCAGGGGAGGTAATTCGCCACTTCACTAAAATAGAGGCTACCCGTCGTCGCGACGACTGCAACGAGGGTGCATCCGGCTAGGATCCGCCGAATCATGCGTAATGAGTCGGCAAGACGTAGTATAAGGGTGGTGGTCTCTCGTTATTTCGCCAGCGTGTAGACGCGCTTGCGGGCGTCAACGAAGGAGAATCGAGACTCGATGACATCGGCGTCTTCCAGCCGCGTCAAAGCGTACCTGACTGTCCGTGCCGGCAGCAGTGTCTCCTCTGCGAGTTGACTCTGTGTCAGTGTGTCGTTGTACTCCAGTACCTTCGCAACGAGCTTTGCACTTGGCGGAAGCTCGGTGAGGGATTCTGTGTCGGACTCTGCTTGTGTCTGGACCGTCTCTGATGTGCTCATCGTATACTGTTCTGTGCGATGCAGGTTAATAATATTTACTACATAGAAAAATTACCATGGAACATCTATTAGGCGTTGAGGCACCCTGTCAGAAGTTGCCGTTGACCCGAAGCCTCTTATTAGAGAAAACGTAAAAGGCGTACAATGACCGACACCGTGGACGATGTCGACCTGCCGTACGACAAAGACACGTCCAAACAGGAGAAGATCGAATCGCTGGAGGAGCGGGTGAACGTGTTGGAGTCACAAAACGAGGAGATGCGGGACAAGCTGCTCGATGCAAACGCCGAGAACAACAAGTACCAGCAGAAACTGGAGCGGCTGACCCACGAGAACAAGAAACTCAAGCAGTCACCGCTGTTTGTCGCCACGGTACAGGAAGTTACCGATGACGGCGTCATCATCAAACAGCACGGCAACAACCAGGAGGCACTCACCGAAGTGACCGAAGAGATGCGGGAGGAACTCGAACCGGATGCCCGCGTCGCGGTGAACAACTCCCTGTCTATTGTCCAGACGTTGGATGACGAGACAGATGTGCGTGCCCGTGTCATGCAAGTCGATAGGAGTCCATCTGTTACCTACTCGGATATCGGCGGTATCACGGACCAGATCGAGGAAGTTCGGGAAACTGTCGAGATGCCGCTGCAAAGTCCTGAGCGCTTTGGCGATGTTGGAATCGACCCGCCCGCCGGTGTTCTCCTCTATGGGCCGCCCGGGACGGGAAAGACGATGCTTGCCAAGGCTGTCGCCAACCAGACCGACGCAACATTCATCAAGATGGCTGGCTCCGAGCTCGTTCACAAGTTCATCGGCGAGGGTGCCAAACTTGTTCGTGACCTCTTTGAGCTTGCCCGCCAGCACCAGCCGGCGGTCATCTTTATCGACGAAATCGATGCTATTGCCGCCAAACGGACCGATTCGAAAACTTCGGGCGACGCGGAAGTCCAGCGGACGATGATGCAACTTCTCGCCGAGATGGACGGCTTCGAAGACCGTGGTGATATCCGGATTATCGCCGCAACCAACCGCTTCGACATGCTTGACCGTGCTATTCTCCGGCCCGGTCGGTTCGACCGTCTCATCGAGGTGCCAAAACCCGACGAGCCCGGCCGCGGACAGATATTCCAGATTCATACCCGCTCGATGAACGTCGCCGACGACGTTGACTTCGGGAAGCTTGGCGGAATGGTCGAGGACGCGTCAGGAGCTGATATCAAGGCTGTCTGTACTGAAGCGGGTATGTTCGCCATCCGTGACGACCGGACAGAAGTTCAGATGAGTGACTTTGAGAACGCATACGACAAGATTCAGCAGGAAACTGACGAAGACGACGTTTCGCGGACGTTCGCCTGACGACTGTAATCCACGTTCTACTTCCAGCTGAAACGTTTGTTTTCGTGACTCTATTCTATCAACTTCCGGCCGCACAGCCTGTCGTCTCTCTTTTGCTGCGTATATTTCGAAATACACTATTGCTGGGCTGTCGAAAAGAGACACAATGGCAGCCGATGAGCCGACACGTGTCGACCTACACGTAAAGATACTTGACGACGAGGTCGTCCGGCGGGCCAAGGAGGCAGGGCTTGACGCGCTCGTCTACGCGCCACACTTCACGCATCTCTCCGATATCCGAAAGCGCGCTCAGGAGTACTCTGACGACGAGTTACTCGTTGTCCCTGCTCGTGAGTGCTTTGCCGATCGCTGGAACAGGCGTCGACACGTCCTCGCCATCGACCCCGCCGAACCGATTCCGGACTTCCTCACGTTCGAGGCGACAATGGCCGAACTTGACCGTCGAGACGAGACGCTACTTGCACCCCATCCCGAGTTTCTCACGATGAGTCTCTCCGGAGACGACCTGCGGGAATACAGCCATCTCTTCGATGCCGTCGAGGTATTCTGCCCGAAAAACTGGTGGTTCCACACCAGCAGGATGGAGTCGATTGCCAGTGGCCTTGACGTGTCCACGTACGTTTCTTCGTACAGTCACCTCCACACGACCATCGGAGAGGCATACGTCGAGTACGACCGACCTATCGAGAGCGCTGACGACCTCACGGCAGCTATCGAATCTGACGCTAACCCGCGGTGCTACCGTAACGAGAGTTTCAAAAATCTCCTCAACCGCCGCGCCGAATTCGTCCACCTGTTCAAAGAAAATACTTGGGATAAGTTTGCTCGCGTGGTACTCAAAGACCAGGAACCAACCAATCCATACAGCTCAGGCTACGACGAGCGGTTTACCGAGCACGTTTCCTACTAAGAGGACGCTGCTTGGCAGTGGTCTCTACGACTGGTCGTTACTTCTGGTGATAGGACCTGCTCGTGTCAACATCGCACTGTCTTCTCACAATCGTTCCGCTGAGACGCTCTCTCATACAGTCAGGGCTCGAACTCCATGACAATTGGCCGGTGGTCTGACACCTGCACGTCCAGCACATCACATCGTGAGACAGCCATTGATTCGGGCGCAATAAAGAAATCAAGTGTTCTGGTGTCTGTGACGACAGTATCCAACGGTCGCGGCGGAACCGTCTCACCCGGCTCATAGACCGTCAACTCGGTTCCGTCGAATACGGCCTCGACTTCGTCGAGTCCATTGTACGTGTTGAAATCGCCAGCAACAACCGGATTCTCACGGGCTGTCACCAGCTCTGCTAGCTCTTGGAGTTGGCTACGCCGCGCGCGACCACTCATCGCCAGGTGCGTGCTAAAGATATCGACCTCAGGTGTCGATACTTCGATAACCAACCGCTTTGGTCCTGTTTCGAGGTAGTGAACCACTGTTTCGTGATCGGCAGTCGAGAGAACGCCGTTTGCAAGGTGCTGTAACATTGGTAGCGACGGGATAACGCCGCCGCTGCCGTACTTCGTCGCGGCCTGTGGGTGGTATGTTAGCCCTCGCTCTCGAAGACGACGTGCAATGTCTGCCACCTGCCCGTCAGTTCGGGTTCGAAGTGACCCCTGATCGACCTCGACCAGTCCGACCACATCAGGCTGTTCGTCGTTGATGACATCAACTAACTGTGAGAGTGCGTTCTCCTCAGCCCGCTTGCTGCCGATGAGACCGCGATGGGGTCGTAACACATACTCGTGATACGACCCTTCGTAATCGAGCAGATAGCCAGCGTTACACGACAGAAGCTTCATCCAAGACTACCTGTACGTATCAGACAAGGGCGGTTAAATACTGCGCCTTAGATGGCACGTGCCAACGCATAAATGTCCATACTCCAAGAGAGTACTGAGTGAACTAATGGATGAACCATCGGGCGTAGGACCGATACTGGAAGCGTTGAATGAGGATGGTACGCTTTACTTCTGGGGTGGCGTCGCGTCAGCAATTATCTCATGGGTGCTCATTCCGCTCTTTGGGTTGGTCGCCGTGTATGCCGGGTACCGGCTATATGACGACGAAACAAAGACCATGGGTGCTGCGATAATTGCCGTCACGGGTGCAGTCGGGTTTCCCTCATGGCTTGCCTTCCTCATCACCGGTATGTAGCCCAGTACGGTTGTTCACTCCTCTCTTCGTTTCGAGTAGCTGATGTCGGGATTCACGACTGCTGAAACTATGATTGTGAGGGCTATCTTTTTCAATCAGAGGATAACTTCACGCCCGTCGTCTCAATACGCATCAAACAACCTACTCCGCTGAGAGTGAGTCGGGCATATAAAAGAAGTTTGGCGTCTCTACCGTTGTCTCGTACGATTGGTCGAAGACATGTGTAGTCGCGGAACTCATGGGTGGTAGGAGCCAACTTCGGTCACCAGTTACAGTCCGATCTGTGGCTGCCTCGTTTCGCTCGAACTGTGCAAACTGTTCGGTTGCGGTGTGGTGGTCGACGATTCTCACCCCTGCGCTTTCGAAGGAGTGTAACACGGCCCGGTTAAGTTCAACCAATGCCTCGTCTTTCCAGAGCGAGCGTGTCTTCGTGGTATCGTATCCCAATCGCTCTCCAACCTCTGGGAGTTTGTCGTACCTGTCCTCGTCAGCGAAATTCCTGGCTCCAAGTTCAGAACCCATGTACCACCCGTTGAACGGCGCAGCTGTATAACTGATACCGCCAATTTCGAGACGCATGTTCGAGACGATTGGCACGTCATACCACCGGAGTCCAAGTTCGGCAAACCAATCGTACTCCGGGTGTGTTATCTCGATTTCGTCGAACAACTCATCGGGGACCGCGAACAGGGCTGGCTCGCTGTCACCGACCTGAATGACGTGGGGCAGGGGGTCGAAAGACTCACCAGCGCCCTCCCATCCTCGTGACTGGCAGTAGCTGGTAAACGCACACTCCGATGGGTCGCCAACAACCCCCGTCTCTGTCTCATAGCCAGCGTATCCCAATAGTTGGTAGTTCCAGATACGAACGCGTCCGGTCTGTGGTGTCTCAGGCCTGAAGACGGTAATCATCGGACGGATATCGCCGCCATTCCTGGCGTGTTCAATGTGACGACAGCAGGCCTCATGTATCGCTTCGGGAGTGTTGAGGCTGCGCTCGTCGCGTACCTCTAGGGACTGCCAGAACAGTCGCCCGATACAGCGGTTGCTGTTACGCCACGCCATCCGTGCCCCATGTGTCAACTCTTTTTCTGTGTGGGTGTACGTCCCTGTTAGCGATATCTCGCGGTCGATATCGGCGAGCCGTGATTCGATTGCCCACTCCCTGTCCAGTTCCGTGTAACACTGTGTAATAAACGACTGGGCACGCTCTCGCAACTCGGAGGTGCTGTACTCGGGAACAGGTTGTCCGAGTGATTTTTCGTGTTGTGCGAGCGAATCGAGCATACACCGTGTTTGTTTCGACGCAGAAAGCTCGATTGACTCGTTACTGGGGTGTGGTCGCCACAGCGATGAGGCCATTGTCTACACCGTAGAGAGGTGGCTGTACGGCGAACCCCTTTGGCACACCAGACGAGTTCCGCCTGTACGGTGCTGTTTGGGCCGGGGCCGACACCTCACAGCGACTTTGAGATTGCGTCGGCGACTGCCCGTGCTTTCTCCGCGAGTTCGGTTGAGATATGGCCAGCTTCGACTGCTTCGTCCAGTTCGTCGTCATCGACACGCTCGACGGCTCCGTCGGCGTGTTTGACCACGTCGACGTGGAGGTCAACATACCGAACGCTGTCGGGGAATACCTCGACAGGCGTACACACGTTGACGTATGTTCCTCGTGTCTCACCGCTGTCGCTTCGGTACACCGTCGGATACCACCAGCGACCCTCCTCGAACTTTGTAATAGCGATGTCCCCGGCCTGTCGCTTGACACCCAGTGCGTCGTAGTCACCGCCGGGTGACATTTCCCGTGTGACTGTCAGTTTCCCGCTTGTGGCCCGCTCAGTGACTTCACCTGCCCCAAGGTCGAACAACCGTCCGTCTGGCTTACCGTGCTCGATGTGGATCGAGTCGCCCTCTCTTGGACCGAACTGGTTGGTAACGACTGCGAACGGAAACGCCTCATCTTCGGGTGTCTCCCCGACACCGAGGTCGTCACACAGCGTCTCCACGAAATTGACTGCCGCGCTTGCTTCGTTCGCACCCGCTTTGACCCGGTGGTGGCCGGGCATTGTCGTGACAACCTCACGACGAACCGCATCGAGACTGAACCGTGACTCGCGACCAAACCAGACCCAGCAGGTTGCTTCCCCCGGCCAGTAACAGTGTGGTGCAATCGCGCCTGGAGATTCAACATCGCTCAGGGCAGCATCAAGCTTTTCGGCGCGAGCGCCAAGCGTGTCTAATGTATCATCGAGTGCATCGAGTCCAGCGTCATCTGCTGTGTTGTTCCACGTCACGCTCCAACCACTGGGCGGGTCGCTTGGCAGGATCTCCGCGAGTTCGGGCTGGCCGTGCGACGTGGAATTCCCTCTGATGAGCGAGGCTAACTCGCCGTGTATCCGGAGCGTGGTGTCTAAGACCGGGCGGCCGTCGGTCCACGGCGGCCGTGGCTCGTCGACCTGTACTTGCAGTGTATCCCCTGTTTCGATTCGGTCCCCTGTCTTCGAGTAAGGGAGAAAGCCACAGCGGTCGCCGGCGACCGGCGTATCCAGTTGTTCACCGTCGACAGCACCGCACTCGACGAGCGCACCGCTGCCCAGTGTCTCGACCACCTCGCCGGCAAAAACTGCGCCCCGCGAGAGCTGTGCCTGCCAGACAAACGTATCAAGACCACTGTTGTTGAGTGTTTCGCCAACCTCAGCAACCCGTTTGGCCTGTCCAGTGATACAGACCCCCTGTCTGTCACTCGTCGTGGTAATGGAGACGGTCGCCGGCGCGACTGGGAACGACTCTTCGAATCGCTGCTGGATGGGTGGCGACGCCTGTACAACATCGTCGAACAGGGCCGTCAGTGCAGTCGTGTAGATGCCACGGACCCGAATTGTCATTGCTCGCAGATGTGACCCGAAGCGGTATAGGCTTCCCTGTTTTGTCGCTCTATCGACCAGCCAAACGCTCAAGCCGCTGGCCTGTAACCCTTGCATATGGAAAAGACGGAGGCGGGAACCACGGTCGGCGTCGACGACCCGTACGCAGTCGTTGACCGGTGTGACCACCTCGCTTCAGAGGGGACATGTCGCTTTGCCCTCGAACACGGCGACCGCGACCCGGCCTTTGCTGCCGACCGCCGAGCCGAAGAGTTCCAGTGTCCTGTTGCGGGCGACCCAGACGAGGAGGGCCCGACAGGGCCATGGGAGTGGGATGACTGTCCACACTTTCGGAGACGGAGTCACGACCGTGAGTGTGTCCGCTGTGGACTGAGCGAAGAGCGGATGGCCCACGCTGACGAACGGCCCTTGCTCGAAGAACATCACCTCTCGTATGCGGACGACTCCGGAGACGGCTCTGGCGAGATGAGTCACGAAATTACGGTTTATCTCTGTCGCTGGTGTCACGCGAAGGTGCATGGCTCTTGGGCGCGTGTTGACGACGACGCTAACCCTGACCCGGAGGCGATTGCCGAATGTGAAACCCGTCGAGCCCGACAGGAAGCCGAGATGGGATTTGACTCGGCCGCCGATTTATATGAGGCCGACGAGTAATATGGCTGTAACGTACAGAACGAAACTCAACCAAGCCAAACCCGAGTAACAACTCGTCGAATTGGCTGGTGTCACACAGTTATTTATCTGCAAGACACCAACCCGAGGCATGGACCCGGACATCGATAGCTTCGATTCTCGCCGGTCGACAGTGTACGCACCGAACGGCATCGTTGCCACGAGCCAGCCACTCGCGGCTGAGGCTGGTGTCGAGATACTCCGTGAGGGTGGCAACGCTTTCGATGCTGCCGTCGCCACGGCGGCGGCACTGAACGTCGTTGAGCCGACGAGTACCGGTCTTGGCGGCGATGTGTTCGCGTGTTATCGGACCGCTGACGGCGAGGTCGGCGCGATGCGAGCCGCTGGCGGCGCGCCACAGGAGTCGACGCTCAGTGGCGTCCGCGAGCGCGTTGCCGACGGGAAAGACAAAGCCCCCGGCGACGTGTCGATGCCAATGCATGGTCCCCACACTGTCACTGTTCCCGGAACTGCCCGTGGATGGGAGGCCACTGTCGAGGAGCTTGGCCGGCTGTCGCTTTCGGACGTACTCGACCCGGCAATCGGGTATGCCATCGACGGCTATCCCGTCACCGAAGTCGTCTCAGCACAGTGGCAACACGCGGAGGACCTGTTCAATGATGCCCACGCTCGTGAGGCATATCTCTTCGACGGCCAAGCCCCGAGCGTGGGCCAGACTGCTGTTCTTCCTCGCCTTGGCGAGTCGATGCAACGCATCGCAGAGCAGGGGGCCGACGCCGTCTACGAGGGACCAATTGGCGAGGCAATTGTCGAGGAGATACAACAAAAAGGCGGATTCATGACGATAGACGACCTTGCGGAGTTTGAGGTTGAGTGGCCCGAACCACTCTCGACGACCTACGGCGACAGCACAATCTACGAACTCGGGCCGCACAATCAGGGCCAACTTGCACTCGAAGCGCTCAACATTGCCGAAGAAATCGGGGCCGGTGACCACCCCTACGACTCACCCGAACGTGTGCACGACTTTGCCGAGGCAATGAAGCTCGCGTTCCATGACGGTCACTACCACGTGACAGACCCCGAGTATGAGGACGTACCGCCGCTCCACTCGAAAGGGTACGCCCGCCAGCGCGCCGACGAAATCAGTGAGGAACCAATTTCGGATGTTGCGGTTGGAACACCCAATGCCAGCGGCGAGGATGCCGACACCGTCCTTCTCTGTGCAGCCGACGACCAGGGCAACATCGTCTCATTTATTAACTCTCGCTTTGCCGGCTTCGGGAGCGGGCTTGTCGCCGGTGAGACGGGCATCGCCCTGCAGAACCGCGGGGCGTCGTTCTCGCTCGACCCCGACCACCCCAACCGCATCGAACCCGGTAAGCGGCCCTTCCATACGCTCGTTCCCGGACTCGCAAAGGTTGGCGAAGACGACTGGCTGGCATTTGGCGTGATGGGTGGGTACATGCAGCCACAGGGTCATGTCCAACTTATCTCAAACCTTGTTGATTACGACATGCCCTTGCAGGCCGCACTTGACGCACCGCGCTGGCGCTACCGCGAGGAAGGGACGCTCGCTGTTGAGGAACAGATACACGAGGGCATCCCGACGAAACTCGCCCGCAAGGGCCACGACGTGCGAGTACTGTATCCGGGGCTGTTCGGTGGTGCACAAGCGGTCAGGAACAACGAGGGGACCCTTTCCGGTGCAACCGAACCCCGGAAAGACGGGCAGGTCTCGGGGTACTGACTACACTCTCGATAGCCAGTTCTCCGCTTTGTATGAGACAGTCGGAGTCCCGGAACGCACCGGCCTGCTAACTGCTTGCTCTTCTGGGGGCAGCCGTCTTGGTCTTCTCGACGGATTCGCAGGCTGGACTACCACGTTACCATTATAGTTCACCCATGGGATACTGACTGTATGAAACGCCGCGCCCTCCTCTCAGTCAGTGCCGCCACGCTGTTCGGTGGCTGTCTCAGACGTGGTGAGAGCCAGCCACAACCACGGCTTGCATGGATTTGGTTACAGAACGACCGTACGGAAGCGTACAACGTTGACATAACCGTTGTAGCGGACGGGGAGCCGATGTTTGCTGATACGTACCAGGTAGGAACGACCCCCGAGACTGCGAGTATCACCGTGGACGACCCTGTCGATAAGCCAAGAGAGTACATCGTCCAGGCCACGATGGACGGCAAAACCCGCGAGGTCGAGATAGCCGAGTTCGCAGACGGCGACGAGAACTGCGTCGGCGTTCGATTCTTGTTACTCGACAATGGAAATGTCACTTACTCGATGAAATCCATGCAACAGTGTTAGTGGTGTGGCTACTGCTCTATTCTTATCGATGTTTGTATGTCTGAAGGCTTATAAGAATCATCTGCCATTACTTCAGGCAACATCAAACGCAGACAACAGTTTCAGTAGACCGAGTTCACGATGTCGTCACGGAGCGTCTCGAACTGCTGGAGGTGGTCTAGCCGTTCCTCGCGCAAGTCGTGGAGTTTGTGCTCGAAGTCGTCGTAGTGTTTGGGTGGGTAGAACGCGTCGGCGTCCATCCCGGGAATCTCGCTTGGTAGTTCGAGGTCCATCGTCTCATCGTGCTCCCACTCGATTTCGCCACGGGCAGCAGTAACCAGAATCGTTACTGACTCACGGACGCCGATATCGGCTTTTGCTGGGCCGATATGTCCGGTGTTGAGAACGAAACATTCCACATCATTGTCCTCAATGAGGTCGTGGAAACGGTTGCCTTCCTCGCCTTCGGGCCCGATGATGAACGGGTTCGTCCCGACAACACGAATCGATTCACCGGCGGCGTCAGGGTCGCCCGCACTCGTCTGGATTGACTCACCAAGCATAAACGCGACGGCTGCCTGCCGGTTATCCAATCGGGCAATCGGCGGCATCATCGGGTTTCGCGTGATGAAAAACATCTGGTCGACGCTCTCCAAGTCGATGTCTTCGGCGGCTGAATCGAGCTGGTCGCGCTGGATGACCGCACGACCGTTACTCGTCAGCGATGTATTATCGAAATCAACTGTCTCGTTATCAACCCAGACATTTTCGAAGACTGCGCTTTCGTCTGTCGCTGCATTGTACAACGCGGGCTGTTCGTTCTCGTCAAGGCCATCGGTCTTGATGTAGAGGCCGCCACCCTCGCTGCCAGTAACCTGCCCGTCAGGCAGGAGTGCACAGACATCGTCCTGAAGCATCTCTGCTCCCTCGGGGTCGTCAAGCCAGCAGCCGTGACCAGTCAACGTCGATTTCCCGGTCGCACTCAGCCCGAGAAATGCCTGACCGACCGTCTGTAGACTGTCGTCATCTTCGATTGTGACGCGCTTGCTGCCCGCGTGGATACCGAGTCCTCCCTGTTCTTTTGCACGGTACATATACAAGCGCAGGAATGATTTCTTTGCTTCACCCGTATAGTCACTGCCCAACACAAACGTGAGTCCGCCATCGGGCAGAATTCGAATCCGACGCTCGTGGTCGGCGTCCTCGTCCCAGTCGGGCAACTGGAGCGTCTGGAAGTCCGGCTCGCCCTCGGCGGGTTCGAGGAGCTTCCCCCACGCAAGGGCGATTCGGGCGTACTCTCGTGGGACGAACAGCCGACAGGTAAACGCGGTTTCAGCGTGTCGGCCAACCTGCCTGTCGAGGCAGATAAACTCACGGTCCTCTAGCACCGTCAGCGACTCTTCAATTGCGTCCCAGTCAGCATCGGAAAACTGGTCGTCGACACAGTTTTTCGTCCGGCCCGCACTCCGTGACTTCTGTTCGCTGACGTACTGTGGACTGTCGTACTCAGTCGTCGTCTCATCTTCGTCCGCGAACTCTCGCAACTGTTTGAATGTGGGATTGTACAGGACGTTAGGCGCTGTTTCCGGGTCCGGAAACTTGCCTTGTAATCGGGATGTTTCCACCCTTTGGTTCATGTGTATAATATCTCAGTTGCAGGATTCATAAATGGTTGGAAATACTGAGTACTTGTCTATCGGTCACATACAGCAGCCATTCCTTCGTGGGAATTTAACTGATACGATTGGCCTCCTCTTTGCTATATTTGGCCCGGCCTCTGTGGATGGCTGCTGAATCCGGAACTCTCCTGTCGGCATCAACTAGTTGTTGGCACAACGCTGAACCGTTACAGGACCGTATCAATAACCGATGACCGAGGTTCCTGCTGACCAGCCGGTGCTTCTGTTTGACGGTGTCTGTAACTTCTGTAACTACTGGGTGCAGTTTATTATTGAGCGAGACCCAGACGGTATCTTGAAGTTCGCTCCGTTACAGTCCGATGTTGCCCGAGAGTTGCTAGCTAACTGTGGGCTTAATCAGGAGCATCGTGATTCGGTCGTGCTTGTTGAGGGTGAAACATACTACACAAAGTCGGATGCTGTGCTCCGGACAGCAAACCATCTTAATGGGCTGTACCAGTTCTTGTGGTTGTTGCGCGTGATTCCGCGGCGACTCCGTAACTACCCTTATGACGTGATTGCTGCCAACCGGTACGACTGGTTTGGCAAACGTGATAACTGCCTGGTGCCGACACCCGATATCAGAGAGCGGTTTCTTGGTGATGTACCGTCGCCATCAACAGCCGACGATCAGTCCAATAACCGTTAATTTCAACGGTTGGATATAGAAACGCACTACCTCTGTATTTGTGGAGGCTGTCAGCAACAGTGCCTATACCGTTTGAGATCACCTTTCTCTGCTGTGGTGAACTTCCTGGTCTATCATTGCCTTTTTAGAGTTCCCAGCAAATACTATATGCTATGACGGTGCCTGTACAGAGGGTGTCTCTGTGGCCCACTACAGATTTCACATACAATATACTATATTTGATAAGTGCACTGGTAGGCAACCCCCAGACAGCATGTGGATTTTCGGAACCCAATGAGTGACCGTATCGTAATCCTTGGTGTTGGCTTTGGAACTGATGGGGCTCCAACATGGGAGGGACTAGCGGTTACCAACACGGTTACTACGTGGGACGTATCCTCGGTTGAGGAAGCTATTTCAGGACTTACTGGCAATAAACCCGAAGCAGTTGATTGTCTCGTGGTTGCCCCTGAACAGTTAACGGGGACACTCACAGCAAATATCGAGCGGTTGCAAGAAAACTGGCCGGACGTTCCAATACTAGTGACCAATGTGGCTGGTCCAACAGCGCGTGATGCACTTGCCGCGGGCGCGACAGATGTCATCGACTGCGACCGGGAGGCCGCGCCGACGATTCTGGCAAACAGGGTGCAAAACGCTGTCAAACAGCAGTCTCGGGATACTGAAACCATCTCGCCACCGAATGCTGATTCGGACTATTTTTCGTGTCGTCACGACCAACTGATTGATTCACTTCTTGAATGGTCGTCCGACCGAATGAGCATACTTGACAGGGATGGGACATATAAATTTGTCAGCCCTGCCGTCGAACACCTGATGGGTTACGACCCGGGAGACTTGCTTGGCACGTCCGGGTTCGAGCATATCCACCCAGAAGACAGAGAAGCAGTCAAAGACGTTTTCGAGGAAGTAATAAACTGTCCGGACCAGATTCACAGCTTTGAGTATCGAGTTCAGGATGCTGACGGTGAGTGGATGTGGGTTGAGTCGCGGGGAACGAACCGATTTGACGACCCGAATATTAGCGGCGTCGTGATTACCTCCCGTAAAATAACCAAACGCAAGGAACGCGAGCAGCAACTCCGCGAGGAACGCAAACGACTCAACATCCTCTTCGACCGATTTCCTGAACCGACCGTTGAGTTCGAGTTCGAGGATGGCGTCCCTGTGGCCAAACGCGTCAACTCCGCATTTGAAGAGACATTCGGCTACGATTCCGACGAACTTCTCGGAGAGTCCGTCGACGAGTACATTGTTCCACAACCGAAAAATCAACAGGCTGCAACATTCAACCAGAAACTCAAATCCGGTGATGAATTTGTCGCCGACGAAGTTGTGCGCCAGACAGCGGACGGGAAGCGTTACTTTCTGCTCCAGACTGCGGTCTATAACGACGGCACAGAAGGGTTCGCTGTCTACGTTGATATCAACGACCAAAAAGAGCGTCAACAGCAATTGCGCGAGGAGAAAGCACTGAGTGATACAATTTTCAACACACTTCCAGATATCTTCTTTTTGTTCGACGAGCACGGACAGTTCATTCGCTGGAATGACCGTGCAAACGAGGTAAGCGGATATACAGACGAGGAAATTGCCTCAATGCACCCATCCGAGTTCGTCGTCGAAGACGATAGACAAGAAGTCTTTGAGGGGATTGCCAACATCATCGAGCACGATGAGACGGTTCAGTTTGAGGCACGTGCTAGACAGAAAGACGGAGATCCAATTCCATACGAGTATACCGGCACGAAACTGACCGACGAAACCGGCAACCTGCTCGGAATCGTCGGACTTGGACGTGATATCTCTGGACGGAAAGAACGCCAACGACGGTTTGAGGCAGTTTTCAACAACACCTACCAGTTTACGGGACTGATGAAACCTGACGGTACGGTGATCGAGATTAACGAAACTGCACTTCAGTTTGGCGGACTCGAACGCAACGAGGTCGTCGGCAAGCGGCTGTGGGATACGCATTTGTTCCAGAACAGCGAAAAAAATACGTCGGTTGTCAAGACGGCAGTTGAGCAGGCACAGACTGGCTCGCCTTTCCGCGAAGAACTCGAGGTACAAGGAGCGGAACGAACTGAGATAATCGACTTCTCGGTCCGACCGATTGTTGACGAACAAGGAGAGGTCACCCTACTCGTCCCAGAAGGGCGGACAATAACCGCCCTCAAAGAGCGTGAGCGCCATCTCAAAATCATCAACCGGTTTTTGCGTCATAATCTTCGGAACAAGATGACGGTAATCAAAGGGACAACAGATGTTCTTTTCGACGAGATTGCTAGCACAGGGCCCCTAGAGTATCTCAAACAGATTGATAAAGCAGCCGTCGAACTCATTGAACTCGCGGAGACAGCCCACGAACTGCTCCAGCTCACCATCGAGGCTGATACACAGTTGCGACCCATGAATCCCTCCGACACTCTCTCGCATGTTGTCTCCAAGTTCCGAACAGAGTTTCCTGAGGCGTCAATTACGTTATCGGTCGAAACTGACAGCCTTGTCAGCGCGGACCATCGTCTCGAACCAGTCTTCGAACAGCTTATCGAGAATGCCATCATCCATGCTGACCACGATAACCCATCGGTCACTGTCTCTGTTACCGAAAATAACGGGGCTGTTCTGGGCCGCATTGTCGACAACGGGCCGGGTATCCCGCCAGATGAACTTTCGGGCATCGTCACCGACGAGGAACAGACACAGCTCACACACGGAACTGGGTTTGGTCTCTGGCTGGTCCGGGCTATCGTCGACGATTACAACGGGACTCTGAGCCACGAGTACGTGTCTAACGGTGGGAGTGCTGTGACTGTCCAGCTCCCGACGGCAACTGACGCCTCTTCACGCTGACTGGAGGGTAGCCGCCTACAGGCCAGTGTTAGTTTGCGGGATAGTCTTCTGTGATTGTCTCCAATTCGTCGTGGTGCTCAGTGGTGTGTGGGGCCGTCAGCGGTGAAATGCTAATCTTGTTCTCCATGATTGCCTGTCTGTCGGTCCCGTCTTCGTCGGGTACCTGCCCCTCGGCCATCATACCCCAGATATTATCTTCGAGAGCTATTGTCTCTCCGTCCCGGCTGGCATCCATCCGATAGATGTGTGAGGGGCGCGTGAGCACCATCTCACCGGTCGCACGGTCAGTAATCGGCGCGTTGACGTTCAGGTAGTCTGCGTGGTCAAAGACAGCTCCCGTGTGCGTTCGCTTGAGGAGAAACTCGGTTGCCTGTGCTGCTTCGGCATACTGATGTGCCGGCACCTCGATATCGGCAATCGATTCTTCGGTGAACTCTTCGGCTGGGATGTACGCCGACACAGCGATGGCAGGGACACCAAAGAACGCGGACTCAACTGCTGCGCTAATCGTGCCCGAGCGCCCAAGCGTGTGACTACCCAGATTTGCTCCGCAGTTACACCCAGAGATAACCATATCTGCCTCCGGGACGAGCGTCGAGAGACCAGCAACGACACAATCAACGGGTGTCCCCTCGATGGCGTATCCACGTTCGTGGTCGCGGGCGGTGACGCTGTGAGAGATTGCGCGGCCAACAGCGCTCTGGTCAGTCGCTGGCGCAACCGCCGTGACGTTTGCGACCCGCGAAAGCTTGTCGTAGAGCACCTGTAATCCGGTCGCGTCGATGCCGTCGTCGTTCGTCAACAGCACGTCCAGGTCATCCATACCGCTGTGTCGGGCCGGGACAGCAATCAAGCTAGCGCTCGATAGCTGAAACAACTAAACACGTTCACTGACCGTTTTCCAGACAACAGTTGGGACTGTGGAGGCGCTTACAGTTACGCCTCGTCGGTAAATGTCAGCGGCGAGAGACAAGCATCGAGCATATCAAGCAGGGAATCAAGAGCTACGTCGTCGGTTCCAGGAAGTGTGACGTGTCCCATCTTCCGTAGGTTATAGACCTCTCCTTTCCCATACCAGTGTAATGCGGCACGGTCCTGAGCGAGGATTGACTCGACATCACACAGCTTGGCAGGCTGCCGTGTGTCGACATCTCCGAGGATGTTGCCTGACGCCGTTGGACATCGTCGCTCGGTCGTTCCGAGGGGTTGGCCGGTAACTGCTCGGAGATGCTGTTCGAATTGGGAGGTGTGACAGCCTTCGATTGTCCAGTGGCCTGAGTTGTGTGGTCGCGGGGCAATCTCGTTAAGCAGAATCTCACCGTCAGGCGTCTCGAACAGCTCGATACCGAAGACGCCGCGACCATCGAGCACGTCGAGGACTGCAAGTGCGATTTCCTTTGCGCGCTCGCGGACTGATGTTGTGGTTCGGGGCGGTGAAATCATCTGACGCAGGATTTCTGCCTCATGAATCGTTTCCGTGACGGGGAACGTATCGACCTCACCGTCGCCCTGACAGGCCATAACCGCAAGCTCACGCTCGAAATCGACGAACTCCTCGACCATTGCTGGCCCATTGATAGCATCGAACGCCGCCGAAACGTCCGATGGAGTCTCTACAGGGACGTTTCCACGTCCATCGTAGCCACCTTCTCGGGCCTTGAGCATCGCTGGATAGCCAAGCTCCTCAAGTGCCTCGCGGAGCTGGTCAGCGGAGTCGACCGCACGGTATGCAGGAACAGGGATACCAGCCTCGGAGAGACGACGCTTCTGGACTAGCTTATCCTGTATCGTACGGAGCGTCTCAGGTTTTGGGTGGACCGGCGTTCCAGTTTCCTCACGCACGCGTTCGAGTGCGTCTGGGTCCGCAAGCTCGATTTCGAAGGTGAGGTAGTCTGCCCGTTTGGCCAACTCCTGAATTGTTGATTCGTCGTCAAAGGCACCAACAATCTGTTCAGTTGTGACAGGAGCCGCCGGTGCATCCGGTGTCGGGTCGGAAACGACAAGGTCGATACCGAGTGGAGCTGCAGCCTCACCTAACATCCGACCGAGCTGTCCACCCCCGACAATACCGACAGTCGTCCCCTCTACAGTCAGTTGCATATCTGTCCGTTTTTCGACCCGAGTAAAAGATAGCTCGGTTCACCGACGACTGTGGTGCTTACTCCGAGTCTACGCCGACCGCCGCTTCAATAGAGTCAAATCCATCGCGTTCGAGCAGTTCGAGCAGCCCGCGGTTGATGTCACGCGCTATCGTCGGTCCCTGATATACAAGTCCGGTGTATAACTGGACAACACTTGCGCCTGCTCGAATCTTCTGGTACGCATCTTCGGCAGTCGATACACCACCGACACCGACAATGGGGACGTCAGTCCGTGCGGCGATATAGCGGACGATTTCTGTTGCATCGTGTTTGATTGGCTCACCGGAGAGACCCCCCTTCTCGCTCCGGTTGGACGATTTGAGTGAGGCCGGGCGTTCGGTCGTGGTGTTCGTTGCGACGATACCTTCAAGATCGAACTCTTCGACAATTGCGAGTACATCGTCGACAGCAGGCTCTGGCAGGTCCGGTGAGAGCTTGACCAGCAGCGGTGATGCTCCCCGGTCTCGGAGTGCACCGATAATCTCGGCCATTGCCGAGCGGTTCTGGAGTGCCTCGAACCCCTGTGAGTTGGGGCAAGAGATGTTTACGACAAAAAAGTCCGCAGAATCGACTGCTTCATACGTCTGACAGTAGTCTGCTGGTGCGTCCTCGGGGTCAACGTGCTCGCTTTTGGCGATATTGACGCCCAACGGCACGTCGACGGTCGTCTCAGCGAGACGGTGTCCGATTGCCGACGCGCCGTGGTTGTTCAGCCCCATACGGTTGATGAGGCCGTTGTCTTTACGCAGGCGAAACAGCCGTGGTCGTGGATTCCCTGCCTGTGGCTCAGCGGTAACGCCGCCAACCTCAACGAAGCCAAAACCAAGAGCCGTTATCGCGCGCGGTAACTCTGCGTTTTTGTCGAACCCTGCAGCAAGTCCAACAGGATTTGTGAACGTCTGGCCGAACGCAGAGACTTCGAGTCGCTCGTCAGTGACGGTGAGTTGCTTCGCTACCGGTGAGTGAAGCGGTGTCCGCTGAAACCCATCAAGTAGCGTGTGAATTGCATGGTGGGCCGTTTCCGCTGGTAGGCGAAACAACAGGGGTTTTGCGAGGCTGTATAGATTCATATTACATCAGTCTGTGACTGTTCTGGAGTCGAATCTCTGACAGTACGGATACTGTTATTGCCACGGGTTAGAACTCGTGGTCAAGGTCGTCCGGGTCGGCCTTCTGAATAACGATTTTGCTGTCACGCACGCGGACGAATACTTCATCACCAATTTCCATTCCTGCTACGGTGAGTTCGTCCTCGTGCAGGTTGATGTGGACGTTGTGGTACTCGCCGTCTTCGTCCTTTGCACCACTCGGGCTCAATTTTTTCTTCCGTACCATCGAGCTATCGTATTCTGTGGTTCACTGGAGCATAAACTTAAGTCTACCGCGCTCCGGTTGGTGGTTTGACCGCCTACGGCGCGGTGACTAGACCCAGTCACGTTTCTGGATATGCTGGCGCTTTTCGAGCCTCCCTGTCCGTATGGTACTGCCGGTTGTATCAAGGCGACAAACTCTCTGTTACCACCGCTATCGGGGGATTTTCGGCGCGCCCCAGTTGTTAGCCGTCACAAAGAGACTATTTTTGCCGAGGCAACCGCCGAAAATATCAATTCTGGCAGGTTCTTTTATAAGAGACCGACCGACGGCACCCGAATTTGGGGATATATTTATTACGGGTCATGTGCTGATTTCACACGGAGCGGTGATAACCATGGCACCAGATAACGACAAGCGCAACTTTGCGCTCCGACAAGATGGCGGCGAAGAAACGAGCGTATTTTCGGGACGAACACCCCGGCAGGCTGCACTGAAAGCGGCGCGGCGTCTTGACCCAGCATCTTCAGAGGATGATGCTACCCCCGAGGAGCTTCGGCTCCGGGAAAAAGGCGAAAAGAAAGTACACATCTATGAGGGGTGGGCCTGGGAAGAGAATGCGCCCGATGACAAGCCAGACTGGATGCCCCAAGAGATTACGAAAGGCAATGTCTCCAAAGAGGGTGTCGAGCACCTCGACGAAATCTGAGGCACTTGGACGACGAGCTGTCGCCGCAACATCTCATTTTTTGTGCTGACACGCCACACATTAGTTCACTCTATCGCCGCCAGCGAGCAACAGCAGCTAAAAGAATTGAAAGAGGTCGTCGCGTTTGGCGGCATGAAGATGTGTTCTGACTGCATCGTTGAGTGTGTCGATATTACCCCGCTTAGCGCTGATCGGCGCAATCGTGTCCTGCCATTGCTTCCAGGGCGGAACCAGTCCGAACCGCTCGGAAATCTCGTCTAGCCGCCCGTCTCGGTCGTCAACCTTGTCCATCTTGTTGACAGCGATAACAGTGGGAATCTCTACATCTTGCAGGAAATGATACAGTTCAACGGTGTGTGGTATTTCGTCGGGTCCCGAGTGTCGGTCGATGATATCGACAGCGGCCTTTCCGTCGAGGACGAGGACGCCTGCGAGGATATTGTCTGCGTTGGATTCGACGTAGTGGACGATGTCAGTCTTGATTTGCTCGCGGACATCCTCAGGTGTTCCTTTCATGAACCCGAACCCGGGGAGGTCGGTGATAACGAAATCTTCGCCTGCCCAGTCGTAGTGATTTGGCTTGCGAGTAACACCCGGCCGCTGCCCAGTGTCAAACGTATGTCCCGTAATCTCGCGCATCAGCGTCGACTTTCCGACGTTAGAGCGACCGAGAAGCGCAACCTCGTGCTTGCGGTCTGGTCGTGTCTCAAACATACCTGTAATTCGAACGAGCCGCCGATAAGGGTGTCTATCGGCCAACCTGCCTGAGAAATAGGTCGACAATACTAAATACCAGTGTAAAGTAACCTTTACTGTAAAGCGAGGTTTACACATGATAGACGACTCAGTTCCACAGGCGGATTTGGAGGCAGCACAGCAACGACAGCAGCGCCGACAGCGGTACGAACAGTGGATGGAACGGTGCATTCTGGGCGGGATAAGTATACTTTTCGCGTCGATGGCTCTCTGGGCGGTGTTCGATATCGACGCCGTACTCTGGGCTGGGTCGTTCGCGCTCCCGCTTGGATACGTCGGTTATATTGCAATCAACTCCGCGAGTCCGATGAAGGTGCGCGACGAGCGGGAGATGCAGATAGAAAACGAGGCAGGCCGACTCGCAATTTACATTGTCGGGCTAGTCTTCGTCACAGTTACACCGCTGGCGACGGCAGCCGATACAACGGGCTGGTTCGATGTCCCAGAGATACTCTGGGGCGTTATCATCGCGTACGTGTTCTTGTTCACGCTTACTGGAGCCACGTCGTGGTGGGTCAAACGACAGCACTAACCGCAGAAAACAGACGACTGAGACGATGTCCTCGGTAAATTTCGAGACAGCATGAATAATACTCTTCCCGAATTACGCGACCGGCACGATCTATCCCAGGGAGACCTCGCGGCTGCAGTTGGGGTCTCTCGACAGACAATAAACGCCATCGAACGCGAGCGATACGATCCTTCGCTTGAACTGGCGTTCAAACTTGCACAGTTTTTTGACTGCAGTATTGCGGATATCTTTGACCCAGAGATTGCAGACAGATGAACGAAACCCACTGTTCGCTGTGAACCGCTCGGGGTCAAGCCCCGAGGCACTCAACCTGTTCCGCCTGTAGAATACGTCCCGTCGTGACAGACGACACGCTTAAGTTGTTGTACTTATTTGTTCATTGTATACCTAAATCGTACATTGGTGAGATAAAATGAGAAAATATATCGAGCGTGTTACCGCCGGGAAAGACCTCACGCAGGCGGAGGCGCGGGAGGCTTCACGCCTAGTTTTTGAGGAGGCTACGGAAGCACAGATGGGTGCACTCATGAGCGCACTGCGAGCGAAAGGCGAAACCGAGGCGGAGATTGCGGGTTTTGCTCAAGGGATGCGCGCGGTCGCCCGAACGATACGTCCCGACTGTGACGGGATGGTTGACACCTGTGGGACCGGTGGCGATGACTACGACACAATCAACGTCTCGACGACAAGTGCGATGGTAGTTGCGGGTGCAGGTGTGCCGGTCGCCAAACACGGCAACTACTCTGTCTCGTCATCATCGGGCAGCGCGGATGTCTTAGAGGAAGTTGGAGTCACTGTCGATGCCGAACCGTCGGCCGTCGAAGCTGACATCGAAGCTGATGGCATCGGTTTCATGCTCGCGCCGGTATTCCATCCGGCGATGAAGGCTGTTATTGGCCCGCGTCGGGAACTCGGGATGCGGACGATTTTCAACCTGCTCGGGCCGCTGACGAACCCTGCTGAGGCCGAAGCACAGGTTGTCGGTGTCTATGATCCCGACCTCGTCCCTGTCCTCGCACGTGCACTATCGAGAATGTCTGTCGAGCGAGCGATGGTTGTTCACGGCTCCGGGCTTGATGAAATTGCGATTCACGACGAGACGACTGTTGCCGAAGTTGAGGGCGAAACTGTCACCGAGTACACCCTGTCGCCTGCTGACCTCGGACTCGAACGCGCTGCAATCGAGCGCATCGCGGGGGGAACGCCCGAAGAAAACGCTGCGGACCTCCGCGGGATTATCACCGGCGAAATCGACGGACCAAAACGAGATATCATCCTTGCTAACTCAGGTGCAGCACTGTATGTCACTGACACTGCCGACTCACTTACCGAGGGTATCGAATTAGCTCGTGAGAGTATTGACTCTGGAAGTGCGGCCAAGAAACTTGATGACCTCTGTGGCGTGACTGCACAAACATGACCGCTGGCGAGCGAACGAGGGTCAAAATCTGTGGCCTCACAAACGGGTCTGACCGCGACGCAGCCATAAGAGCGGGCGCAGATGCGCTTGGCTTCATTGTCGATGTTCCCGTCGATACACCTCGGGAACTCTCGCCGGAGCAGGCAGCCACCCTCGTTTCGGGTGCACCGCCACTCGCAAATACAGTGTTGGTGACGATGCCCGAGTCGGTGACTGATGCAGTTGCCCTGCACGAGCGTATCGGTGCTGACACGCTTCAGATTCACGGTGGCCTCACACCGGCTGAGTTGGCACAACTCACTGACCGCGTTGACGCAGCCGTCATTGGTGTTGTCGACGTACACGACGAAGATGTGATGGCTGTTACAGATGTCGTTGATGCCGTTTTAGTCGATTCAACCGATGCGGACGGCGCAGGCGGAACTGGCGATACCCATGACTGGGAGCGAACGCGTCAACTGGTCGATAGAGCTGAGACGCCGGTTCTGCTCGCAGGCGGGTTGACACCGGAGAACGTCGGGCGTGCGGTCAAAACGGTTGAGCCGTTCGCGGTTGATACGGCTACAGGCGTCGAACGTACGGACGGGCACAAGAGCCACGATGCTATTGCCACGTTTGTCCGCCGGGCGACTCGGCCGGAGGTGTCTGCCTGATGACAGCAAGACCGACGTTTGGTGTAGACCGCGAGGAGTTCGTCGAAATGGCAGACACCGATGGTCCGGCTGTGGTCAGAGTTGCGGCGGAACTCGGTGTTGACACCGACCCGCTTGATGTGTATGCGGCGGTCACAGGTCGGACGGCTGACACCGAAACTGCACAGTACAGCTTCCTCCTCGAAAGCGCCGAAAAAGTCCCCTCCAGTGACCCCGATGGCGCCTTCACAGCCGCGCCAGAGGAACGCCACGCACGGTTTTCGTTTGTCGGCTACGACCCTGCCGCTGTTATTACGGTCAATGACGGCGAGGCAGACCTCGATATTCTTGACGAGCGGTATGAGGGATTAGTCACGACAAACGGCGGGGACACGCTGGATACAGTGCGTGATGCCATGCCAGACGTGGAGCTACGAGGGGTACCTGACCGTGACCGCCAACATCTCGATGGCGGGCTTGTGGGATTTCTGGCCTACGATGCTGTCTATGACCTCCACCTCTCTGAGGTCGGCGTTGAGCAACCTGCGTCTGATGGACCCGATGCACAGTTTGTGCTCACGACCCGGACGCTCGCATTCGACCACGCCGAGGGAACTCTCTCGCTCGTCTGTACACCAGTGGTCCGTCCCGACGAGGACGCTGGCCAGCGCTACGACGAACTTATCACAGACCTCGACCACATACAGACACTGCTAGCCGAAGCCAACCCCCTCGAAACGGAAGGATTCCAGCGAGACAACGAGGTAGCAGGCGACCAGTCGGTGTATGAGGATGCTGTCGAGACGGCCAAAGAGGCTGTTTTTGACGGCGAAATTTATCAGGGAGTCATCTCACGCACGCGAGAGCTGTACGGAGATATTGACCCGCTTGGATTATACGAGGCGTTACGAGATATCAACCCCTCGCCGTACATGTACGTCCTCTCGTATGGCGACCGGTCTATTGTCGGCGCGAGCCCCGAGACACTCGTTTCGGTTGGAAACCGACGTGTTGTCTCGAACCCGATTGCCGGTACCTGTCCGCGAGGGTCAAGTCCTGTCGAGGACCGCCGACTGGCTGGCGAGATGCTTGCCGACGACAAGGAGCGAGCAGAGCACACCATGTTGGTCGACCTCGCACGCAACGATGTTCGCCGGGTTGCTGAACCCAGAAGCGTCCGCGTCCAAGAGTTCATGAACGTCCTCAAATACTCTCACGTCCAGCACATCGAGTCTACGGTGACCGGAACGCTGGCTGCCGATGCCGATGCGTTCGATGCAGTGCGGGCATCGTTCCCAGCAGGAACGCTCGCGGGCGCGCCAAAGATGCGTGCGATGGAACTCATCGACGACCTCGAATCCACACAGCGAGGCGTCTACGGGGGTGGCGTCGGCTACGTCTCGTGGCAGGGCGATACCGACTTCGCTATTGTCATCCGGACGGCAACTATCGAGGAGACGGCAGAATCACAGCGTATCACTGTTCGGGCAGGTGCGGGCGTCGTCGCAGACAGTGATCCGACTGCGGAGTACGAGGAGACAGAAAAGAAGATGGACGGTGTCCTTTCGGCATTAGAGCGAATCGAGACAGAGACACCGGAGGTGAGTCGATGACTGGAACCACCACAAAGCGGGTTCTCTTTATCGACAACTTCGACTCGTTTACGTACAACCTTGTGGAGTACGTCGAGGAGGCGAATCATACCTCGTCGCCTGATTCTGAGGCTGATACTACTGAAACAGTACGTGAGCACACAGAGGTAACGGTCGTTCGGAACACAGCCGATCTATCGGCTATACGTCAGGCCGACCCCGATGCAATCGTTATTTCGCCGGGTCCGGGCCACCCGGCCAACGACCGTGATGTGGGTGTCAGCGCCGATGTACTCCGCGAAGTAAGCCCTGAGGTACCGACGCTTGGCGTCTGTCTGGGATTGGAAGCTGCAGTCCACACCTACGGTGGCAACGTGGGTCGGGCACCCGAACCAGTTCACGGCAAGGCATTCCCAATCGACCACGACGGCGCGGGCGTCTATCGTGGACTCGAAGAGGAGTTCCAAGCTGGGCGATATCACTCCTTGATTGCGACGGATGTTCCTGACTGCTTTGCTGTCACTGCGACAACGACAGTCGACGGAGACGAACTCGTCATGGGAATTCGCCACCACGAGTACCCTCTCGCCTGTGTTCAGTTCCACCCTGAATCGGTGCTCACCGCGGTCGGCCACGATGTTATCCGAAATTTCCTAACACATATATAATTTCGGACATATTTAGCGATGCGAGTTTGCTTATCGCCTTGACGAACTGGCACGTGGTTGGTGGTGAACTGGCGGTTATCTCGGTAACCACAACTGGGGAAACCTCCACATGAAACCCCCCATCTGTTCAGCTGGATATCCCGCTGCTGTCACCGATATCTGCCGTGTACTGTTTACTTTCACTCTGGTCTACGAACTGTTAAGAGGCTTTCTCCCATCAGTATAAGCCAGCGAGGTTACACCCGTGAGTGAGGTGTCTCGCAGTGCAGTAATCAACACAGTCGCAACTGTCAGAAGTTATTAACAATCGCAGGACAGAACCCTTATTGGGTCCCGTCACGAAAGGAATTTCCGTCACAAATGATAGCCAAGGGAACGCTACAGGAAGGGTGTATCGCCCGTCAGACAGCGCAGCGTGGTGACTCCGTATGAGTCAGGAGCTCGCGGCTGACGAACTGACGCTACCGATCAAACGAACGGATGGAGACACGCTCGAAGAACGACTCACCGGTAACGCATATCACAATATTCTCCCGGCCCGATATCTCCGAAAAGATGCCGACGGTGACGTTACCGAATCACAGGCAGACCTCTTCGAGCGCGTTGCGAAGAACATTTCGCTTGCAGAAGCTGTTTTTGAGGCGCGTAAACAAGATATCGAAGTTACGGTGACGCCGGACCAGCTCAAGCCAGACCACCCACGGCGCGACGAACTCGCTGCTGAAGTCTTCGGAAAAGGTGTCACGGCTGACGACGACGTTGAAACCGTTCTCTCGGAGTACAACGTCAACAAATTCTCCTACGAGACGATTGTTGGGGATTTGCCCGACAGCGTTCAGGACCACGTCGAAAGCGTCGCAGCCGAGTTTCAGGAGAGTATGGAGAAACTGTCGTTCATGCCAAACAGTCCGACGCTGATGAACGCTGGCGACGAACTCCAGCAGCTGTCGGCCTGCTTCGTCGATTCGCCGGCCGACGACATTGACGATATTCATCAGACAGCCAAGGAGGCAGCCCAAGTATTCCAGTCCGGCGGAGGTATGGGGTATGCGTTCTGGAAACTTCGTCCCTACGGCGACGCAGTCGGGTCAACGGGCGGTATCGCGTCCGGCCCAATCACGTTCATGCGTACGTACGACCAAATGTGTGAGACAATCGCACAAGGCGGGGCACGCCGTGGCGCACAGATGGGTGTCATGCGTGTCTCACACCCAGACGTCATCCAGTTCATCCACGCAAAGAACAAAGATGTCTCGCTTGCGAACACGCTTCGTCTCAACGATCCCGACGACTTCACACATAACTCCTTTACCGATGCACTGGATGAAGCTCGTGAACTAATCGATGACGACGGGCGCGTTCCGGAGCACCTCCGGAACGCTGTTGAGGGCCACCTCTCGAATTTCAACATCTCGGTTGGCATCACCGACCAGTTCATGGAAGCCGTCAAAAACGACGAAGAGTACACGTTCACCAACCCACGGACCGAGAAACCACATATCGCTACCGAGGAAACGAAAGAACTGTACGATATGTTCGGTCTTGGCGAACACGTCGAGGTCGGTGAGGTGCTTTCGGTGCCCGCTGGAGAAGTGTGGGACCGCATTGTCGAGGGTGCTCACGAAAACGGTGAACCTGGTGTCATCTATCTCGAACGAGTGAACAAAGAGCACTCTTTTGACGTTGAGAAACACCCTGACCACCAGATTCTGGCGACGAATCCGTGCGGCGAACAGCCACTTGAGGAGTACGAAGCCTGTAATCTCGGGCACATCAACCTCTCGACGCTCGCTTCTCAGGACACGCCCGACTGGCGTGTCTGGGCTGATGAGCACGCTGACGAGTTCGAGAGCCGCGACGACGCCATTATGGCCTTCCTCGATGCTGCCATCGACTGGGATGAATTCGACCGCCGTATCGAAATGGGGACTCGCTTCTTGGAGAACGTGGTCACCATGTCAGATTTCCCGGTCGATAAAATCGAACAGAAAGTCCGAGAGATGCGTAAGATTGGGCTGGGTATCATGGGGCTGGCACAACTGTACATCCAGCTCGGCCTGAAATACGGGAGCGACCCGGCAAACGAGGTCGCACGCCAGCTCATGACTCACATCAACCACCATTCAAAATGGACAAGCCACGAACTTGCACAGAAACGTGGTACGTTCGCTGAGTGGGACAACTCGAAGTTCGCCAACCCGACCGAATACCGTGAGTGGTTCGAAAAACAAACCGGTCTCGATGCCGATGAGTGGGAAGACGGCTTCGCCATCCGCAACCACAACACGACAACGATTGCGCCAACCGGGACGACCAGCATGGTCGGTAACACCACTGGTGGCTGTGAACCTATCTACAACGTCGCCTACTACAAGAACGTCTCTGACGACGTGCAGGGCGACGAGATGCTCGTCGAATTTGACGACTACTTCCTGCGCACGCTTGAGGACAACGACATCGACGTTGAAGCGGTCAAGCAAGAAGCCCAAGAGCAGATGGCAACCAACAACTTCGATGGTGTCGATGGCTTGGAGACGGTTCCGGACGCTGTCGGAGAGCTGTTCGTGACGACCGGTGATCTCTCGGCCAAGCAACACGCAGGCGTCCAGACAGCCTGTCAGCAGGGCGTCGACTCAGCTATCTCGAAGACGGTCAACGCACCAAACGACTCGACGGTCGCCGATGCAAAGGAGGTCTTCGAGTATATCTACGAGAACGGTGGCAAGGGCGTCACCTACTACCGTGACGGGACACGCTCGAAGCAGGTGTTGACCACCCGTGCCCAGAACACCGAATTCTCCGATGAAGACGAGGCCGCCGAAGCCATCGTCGAGCAGATTCAGGAGCTATTCGGTGGCATTGAGGACTTCCTCGACAACGAAGATGTCCGTGCAGAGCTCGAAGCAGACCTAGATGACCTCTTTGACAGCGGCTCGCTCTACGCCGAAAAGAAGCCACGGCCTGACCAGCTTCATGGCATCACACAGCGTATCGATACCGGCTACGGCAAGCTCTATGTCACCACTAACGAGGACCCACAGACAGGCGAGCCATTCGAGCTGTTCGCCAACACGGGTCACTCTGGTGGCTTCACCAACTCCTTTACTGACGCGCTAGCCAAGACTATCTCGGTCGCATTGCGCTCTGGTGTCGACCCCTACGAAATCGTCGACAAACTGCAGGGTATCCGCTCACCGAAGGTTGCCTGGGATAAAGGCGAGCAAATCAACTCGATCCCTGACGCCTTCGGGACCGCCCTTCGGCGCTACCTCGATGACGAGGTCGACAAGGCATACCCTGACCAAGCGACGCTCGAAGAGACTGCTGGCGAACCACAAGATGAACAGAGAAACGACGCTGCCGTCGAGTCGACCGGTCCGGAGACTGACGGCGGTGCTGTCGGACAAGACGCCGCAAGTATCGAGTCCGACCACCAGACTATCATCGAGGCGGGCGAAAGTCCGGAATGTCCTGACTGTGGCTCGCTCTCGCTGTACTACGCCGAAGGCTGCAAGACCTGTGAGTCCTGTGGCTGGAGCGAGTGCTAAGACACTACGGAGCCATGAATGACGGTGGCCGTCCGTGTCCGATCTGTGACCGACCGATGAACCACCGTCACTGCAAGTACGTCTGTCCGGAACACGGTATTGTCTACGACTGCTCTGATACGTTTTACTGACACGGGCTCAGTCCTGTGAGACTGTCGGTGCACCTGTCCGCCGCTCGCCTCTGTAGTAGTTGTACAGCGGCCCTGCAAGCAAAATGACTGTCAGTCCTGCAAGAGCGACAACTAGTTCTGGGCTTACGGCGAACTCTGACAGCGACAGGCTTCGCATTGACGCGCCGGTGAAGACGGTCACAAGCGCCCATGGCACCTCACCGACGACCGTTCCCGAGAGAAACGGCTGCAGAGAGACACCAGTCAGCCCAGCACCGTACGAAATTGGGTCACCTGGGACCGGTGAGAAACGGGCAGCGACGACACCCCGGAACTCCCCAACGGTCGCGACGAAGGCCTCACCAGAGTGACCGATAGCGCCGAACAGCCCGATATCGGTCTGTGCGTATCGACCGATAAGATACGGTGGGAGCGCCGACAGCGCTGCCCCAGCCAGCGCGAGCGGAAACGCAATCGCGGCACCATACAGGAACCCAAGCGCGAGCGCGAGCGAGGAGACGGGCCACAGCAGGAACGGTCGAACAAGGTAGACAATTCCAAGCGCAAGGCAAAAAAGCAGTGGGCGAGAGGCCAGTCCTTCGAGTTCGGAGATAACGGTGTCGACAGAGAACAGCACTGCGGCCACGGCGGCGAGTCCACAGAGGCCCGTCAGTCCAATAAGCTGGCGGACTGTCGCCCGTTTCATCATCGAAACAACGTTCCCCTGACGACAAACGTTTTGTGGTCCCGCTCGTCACGCGGCGTCGGCTGTCGAGATAAACACTTTGTACCCGGCGTCCAAGCGTTCGTTTGTGTCCGGGCACGATGAGGACCCGCTAACGGAGACAGTTGAACTCGGTGTCGAGTTGCTCGCCCATCTCGAAGACCCAAAACTCTCGCTCAAGGAGGCACTCGACCGATTAGAGACACTGACCACCGACCCCGCAGTGACACGAGAAATTCTCGATACGGCTGAACTCCGTGGCATCATCGAACGCGAGGATGGCCTGATTCGCTCCACAAGCGGACAGTTCGTAAGCTTTGAGGCCGACGTTACCTCGCGCGAGGGCGAGTTCGTTTGCCGTCGCTGTGGGACAAGTATCACCACCGGCTATTTTATCGAGTTTGATGCAGGCGAGCACGGTCCTTTCGGCTCGTCGTGTATCCGGAAAGTGACTGGCCGAGAGTAAGAGGCGGTACAGGATGGTAAGACTCTCACTGCTGGCGTCGTAGCTCCTCGACGAGTTGGGTTATCGTTTCTTGCTGTTCTTTGAGCAGCTCGTTTTGGCGTTTGGAGACCTTTGTCAGCGTCGCGAGGCGCGATTTCATCGCTTCGATATCATCCGGGTCAACTGCTACCTCGGTCTGGACCGGTGTCGGTGTCTGGTCGGCACTGCTTGAGTTGGTGTGTTCTTCTGGGTGCGTATCGACGGTGCGTGTCGGCTCCGGCTCGTTTGTGGCTGCCTGTCGATCTGTGGTACTGGTCTGTGTGGTCGGCCCGGAATCAGCGGACTCGGCAGTGGTCTCTGTGTTTAGGTCTGTTGTCGTTTCTTCCTCAGTGAGTGGCGTAACGTCTTCGTCGTCGTCGGACGTAACTAGTGGGTCAATGGTGTCGTCAAGTTCGATATCTGAAGAGAGTGAGGACCCACTCTCGCTGGTCGTCGCGCTGTCGTCGCTGATAACACTGTTGAGCTGGTCGAGTGTGTCGACTTCATAGTAGCTGAACAGGGCAGTTGTAAGCGCACGTCGGATGACTGCATCGTCGCCACGCGGTGCCTTGATTCGTTGTGGCCTTCCATCGACAGAGATGACGATGGAGGTTGCGACACTTCCCTCCTCGAATTCAAGCTGTGTCACGTTTGCGTACGGATACTCCTCGTAATCTGCGTCCCAGAGGTACGAGCCGACGTGTTTGATGATGCGCTTGTCGGTGATGATGAGCGTCAGCTCACTGAACCGAAAGACGCCTTCGATATCTTCACCACTCGCTGTCACATCTGAGTCCTTGAGGACGCCCGCGATCAGACGCTCAAGCACTGCTTCGGTCCGGTCGCCGGCGACAGTAAACCGCTTCTCGCTGTCGACGTACGTAAGTGTGAACGATGTCTTTCGCCGTCCTTCTGAGATATCTAGGCGCTCGACATCGTGGTCGTATGTGTCTAGTGAATCGTCACTCAACAACCCCTCCCCACGGTAGAGGAGTGTCCGGGACGGGGTGAAACAGATAATGTCTTCATCCCCGAGGTTGACCGCGGACTCCAGCTCCTCGTCTCCGAGTCGCTGTTTGATTGTGTCCGGTATCTCCATGCTGTGGATGTTCCGCCGCGAGGATATAAATCCGAGGGTACTCGCTGGCCTCGTTGATAACTGCTGTGTCGCGTCGGTACCTTCGTATTATGCCAGTTCTTCCCCGATAGTTTCCCGATACTCGGCAATCGTATCGTCGTCGACGTGAATCGTTGAATCACCAGCCGATAACGAGAGCGTCCCGCTGTCGGTTGCACGCCCTATCTGTGTCACCGGTGCGACACCATCGAACGCGTCTCGGACCTGTTCGGGTTTGGTCGTCTCGATGACGACGCGCCCCGCCTGCTCGTGAAAGAGCAACTCAGTCGCGTTCGGGCCGGATATTTCAACAGCTGCGCCTGCGTCGGCGGTAACCATCTCTGCAAGCGTGACGGCAAGGCCGCCATGGCTCACGTCGTGTGTAGCACAAGTTGACTCGGCGTCGGCCACCGCTGCAATCGTTTCGATGAGCTCGTCTGGTGTCTCTGGAAGTGTCGGGAATGTATCGGAGCCGTCGAACTGTGCGAGATACTCTGAGCCACCGAGCCGTGCTGTGGTCGCTTGGGCTAGTGCGTAGTCGCCGACGACGAGAAGCTCGCCCGTGCCATCAAGCGACAGTGACGGTGCATCGTATCCGTCTTTTGTTCCAACGAGTGCAAGCGTCGGCGTCGGTGGAATCGGACCGCTCGGGGAGTCATTGTACAGCGAGACGTTCCCACCGACGACCGGTGTGTTGAGAGTCGAGCACATATCGGCGAGGCCGTCAACGATACTGCCAAAGCCACCGTATACGTCTGACTTCTCGGGGTTTCCACCGTTAAGACAGTTGACTGCTGCCAGTGGGGTTGCTCCTTTAGCGGCAACGTTCGTGGCGTTTTCCAGTGCGACTGCGCGTGCACCTTCGTATGGCGCGGCGTCGGTCCAGTTGGGGTCGGCCCCGGACGAGAATGCCAACCCGACGCCTGTCTCGTCGTCACTATCGCTTGCCGCTTCAGCAGCATCTATGCCAGCTTCCCGTACCGCAAGCACCGCGGCGTCGTCGCCCGGAGCGACTGCCGTCCGAACTTGTACTTCGTGGTCGTACTGGCGGTAAACCCACTGTTTGGACGCTGTGTTTGGGCTGCTCAGGACTGCCTCGAATGCGTCGGTCAACGCAATATCGGGCAGGTCACGCGCTGGTTGGGTCGGCTCTTCCATGGTCAGGTCGTTCATCGGCGCGCCCTCGCCGAGGAACTCCGCGTCCACATCCACGAGTGTCTCGCGTTCCTGGTCTTCGCCTTCGGTGACGGTACAGACGTAGTTGCCTTCGGTGACCTCGCCGATGACCGAACAGCCAAGGTCGTAGCGCTCGGCTATCTCCTGGACGCGGTCGACGTTTTCGGGGTCGACCTCGTAACACATCCGCTCCTGTGATTCGGAGATGAGGATTTCGAGACCGTTCATCCCCGGCTCGCGCTGGTGAACCTTGTCGAGTTTGATGTGTGCTCCGAGGTCGCCTTTTGCGACCATCTCGCTGCTTGCACCGCCCAGCCCAGCAGCTCCAAGGTCGCGCGCGGACTCGATGAGATTCTCGTCGATCAGGCGTTCGTTAGCCTCGATGAGAAGTTTCTCCGTGTAGGGGTCGCCCACTTGGACTGCAGGGCGGTCCTCAGTCTCGGCATCCTCGGAGAGGTCCTCACTGGCGAAGGATGCCCCACCGAGGCCGTCCCGGCCGGTCGAGTTGCCCACAAGGACGAGCGTGTTGCCCGGTTCCTGAGCCTCTGCAGTCACCAGTCGGTCGTCGTCCTCGATAAGACCGACACAGGCGACGTTGACCAGCGGATTCCCCTCGTAGTCGTCGTGGAACGCGACGCTCCCGGTGACAGTTGGGACGCCGATACAGTTACCGTAGTGACTAATCCCCTCGACGACACCCTCGAAGAGATAGCGTGAGTGTTCGCGGTCGAAATCACCGAAATACAGCGAGTCCGCGAGCGCAATGGGGTAGGCACCCATCGAGAGTGTGTCACGGACGATGCCGCCGACGCCTGTCGCTGCGCCATCAAACGGGTCGACGTAAGATGGATGATTGTGACTCTCGATGCCTAACGTGATGTATGTCTTATCGTCTCCGTCGGACGGTAACGCGACGACTGCGGCGTCGTCGCCCGGCCCGACAACAACCTGCTGGTCTTCGGAATCAAACGCCGAGAGCAGCGGTCGTGAGGAGCGATAGGCGCAGTGCTCGCTCCAGAGGTTTTCGAAGAGTGCCGCTTCCGCGGTTGTCGGCTCGCGGCCGAGTTCCGCAACGACGAGTTCCCTGTCTGAATCGGCCAGTGTCATTACGGACTCATTGCTGGAGGCTGGCTAAATCGCTTTCCATGCGATAGTGGTGGGTACTGACTCTGTTTTTTGTGTGGCATGCTTTGAATAGACAACGAAGTGACAACAGGCCACTTACCAACCACGACAGTCGGGTATAAAAAGAACGCCGTCAACTAGAGGGAGTCTTCGAACTCGTTTCCGATGCGGTAGGGAGATTCCTCTTCCCCTTTGTCGCCGTCAAGCTCGTCGAGGTCGACCACGTCTTCTTGATCGTGTTCGTCGAGCTCCTGACGGAGCTTTGTCACGTAGCGTTTGTGTTCTTCGAGTTGTTCGCGAAGATGCTCGGCTTCTAGTTCGAGGCGCTCGTGCTCACGAACGAAGCTCTTGGGTACCTTGACTTTCGGCGGGAAGCTCTGACTCATTTCGTCGCTTTCGGAAGACCCCTTAAGCTCGTGTTCTGGGACGACCTCAACTTGACCATCGTGGGCAACCAGCATATCTACGTAGTCTCGGAAGACTGCCGAAAGCGAAATATCACGCTCCTCTGCGATGTCGCGCAGGGTTTCGAATTTCTCTTGGCTCACGCGAAAGGAGATTGTTTTATTCTTGTTGCCCATTGTCAACTGGATACTCATAACTCCTCACATTTAATCGTTTGTCAGACAAACGCATGACGTGACTCGTCACAGCGTGGCTCTGGCCGCTGACACGACGCTCACTGAGTCAGAGTTACGCCCCCTGAGAGACAGAAAAGACACTAACACCGAATCCAATCACGACAGTCAACACAGTCCAGCCAGCCCAGAGTAGACCGGTCTGGTCGGTGCGGACGAGTGCAAAGGCGGTGGCGACGGTAAAGAGGCTGTATCCAACGAGAGCACCACCGGCCCCGTACCGGACCCGCTGTGAGCCTCCACTGTCAGGGTAGTGAGTCAGCAACTCGGTTCGCCCGCCGACGATGGCGATGCTGGGAACCAAGACAATCACTCCGACTGTGGCGAGGACGAGTGTGTCGATCACACTACTGAGTTACAGCGATAATTAAAAGAAGCCTGGGCAGCGGTTTCCAGGCCCGAAACCGTCTGGATAGCGTTCACAGCTCCCGAAACCGGGAGTCAGTTTGTGCTTGTCTCGGCTTCCTGCAGGGTTTCAAGCGCAGAGACAGCGGCTTGACGGTAGCTTTCGGTCGGTAAGTCGTACTCGTCTTTGGCCATCTGGACATACTCATCAGGGCTGTCTTCCTCGAACCGCTTGATGCGTTCTACTGTCCGTTCGGCGGCTTCGACGACCCAGCGGTCTCGAGTTGCCTCGTCGACTGTCGATATTGACTCTGGACGGACAGAGACGTTTACCTCGCCCTCGTCGGTCTCGTAGGTTCGTGGTTTGCCGACGACGGAGACGTACTCCGGTGCATCAAGCTCGCGGAGCATCGATGCGGCGTCAGGCTGGTACTGCCCGGCGTACGTGAAGTACGTGTCACCGTTCGGGTCGACAATACGCCCCTGCCAGTATTCGGAGTCCTCGCCCACGTCCTCTGTTTCTGTAAGCGTGCCGACGACAAACACACGGTTGGCACGCTCGCCGGTTGGCAAAAGAACGTACACCGGCGCACGGTCGTCGTCGCTCTCTTTGAAGGTGTAGGTAGCGTCGTTGAACTCTGCTGCGAAGACACGGCGGGCAACTTCACGGGTTGGTGCACTCGACATTATATCGACCTCGCTTTGATGAGAACAGCTTCAGAATCGGCTGGCGATTCTAACTGCTCAAACTCGTTGGCCAGAACATATCGGCCAAGTGTCGGGCCGACGATCCGGTAGTATCGACCGAGGACTTTTTCGCGCATTTCGTCGGCTACAACGGATGTATCCAGTGCGTCCATCGCCATCTCCTGTGCCGTATCGAGTGTAATCCCAGTAAGGTCTTCGGTCGCCTCGCGGTTAAAAATAATCTCATGGACATCGGTTCCATCATCAATGACACCCTTGATTCGGAGGTCGAACGAGCCTTCGACTTCACCGTGCTCGGAACAGCGCCCGTTCTGGAGTACGCGCGTACAGTCTTCTTCGGGACAGCGCTTGATAAGCCCAGAACCGGACTGGATGTCAACTAGTGCCCCCTCGACCTCGGTGGAGTCATCACCAACCTCAATCTCCTCGTCGCGCTTTTCGATGGTGGTTGTCCGATTGAGCTTCACCGAAAAGCGCCCCTGATACTCGTCGGTGACAACGTTCCGGAGATCGTAGACTGACCCAGCTTCGAGGTCGGTCAGGTCGGATTTCGACCACTTTGTGAACTTGACGGTCCCGGTCTCGTCGCCGAGCAGGCCAACCTGCGCGACAGCATCGCTGCTTGCGTCCCAGAGCTCGACAACCTTCGCTGTGATATCAATCCACTCCTCGGCATGGTCGATATCAGCAACGGCTTTTTGTTCGTTTCCGCCACCGCCCGAAAGGTCATCTCGTTCCATCCCTGCTTCGTCGAGGTACGTGTTCACAACGCTACGGCGCGCTTCACTTGTCGGAACTTTGTACTCGTTGACCAGCGTATTCAGCCGTTCTTCGACCTCTTCGACGGTAATATCGACCTGGTCTGAAAACTGTTCGTGTATCTCTTCTGCGTGCGTATGCAAATCTGTCTCGGTCATCGGTTGCTCACTGTCTCCGCTTGTGTTTCTGTGGGAGACATACGACACTTGCTTTTCCATCCTATAAAAATCTCCCCAAGGGCAGTGAAAGTAAAACTCGGGCCAAAAACCGTTTCTCGTTTATTGTACGGTGTTCTGTGTGATATGTTATCAACCACAACCTAGATACTGCCTCGGTCCTGTTCAACTTATATGGATGAGGCTGAGGAAACAGATGAGAATAATCATCTGGACGATATTGATGGTGGCATTGGCTGTGTCGAGATTTGGGAGAAACTCTCTGATGAACGTAAGGGTGAGTAGTCGGTGTCAACGGTAGTCGTCCGTCCGTACTGACCGGTCTTTGCCTCTGGGGTGGCGAACTGATTAGTTGACCCCGCCGACTCCACTTGTGGCGTTGGGCAGATCGTAGGCTGTCGCTTCGATATCTAACGCTTCAAGCGCAGCTTCGAGATGGTGTGTCTTGGCGTATTCGGCCTCTTGGTTGATACGAATCGCTTGGGTTTTTGCGAGTATCTCACCCTTCCGGTCGTCGGGAATATCGAACTTATCGGCGGTAAGCTCAATCATCAAGCCGTCGTGGTCGCGGGTGTACAATGAAAAGAAAATTCCACGGTCGAAGACGTTGTAGGACTGTCCGGCGTCATCAAGCGCCAAAGCAACTTCCTCGAACCGCTCAGGGTCGATGTTGAAACAGAGATGATGGACACCGCCGACCCCGTTACGCTGTGGCTTGGGGTTTGCCTCACGGTCGCTACTGACGAAGAACGTAATAATCGTTCCGTCGCCAGTATCGAAAAATAGGTGTTCCTGCGAGGGGTCATCGAGGTTCGGCTGGCGCAAGACGAGCGACATTCCGAGTAGGTCACGGTAGTACTCGATTGTTGCCTTTGGGTTAGAGCCCCAGACGGTGATATGGTCGGTGCCGAGCGTCCGAAACGGACTCTCTGGCGGTGTTGCTGTGACTGGAGCCTTCTGGGATTTCTTTTCGGACATATCGTAACTTGGGGCTGAAGTGGCAATATCTCTGTGGTCAACTCCTTTCTCGACAATGTTCAACAGAGCATCATTGTCTGTTCTAAACGTAGGCAAACATCTCTCAGGACGCGCGTTCCTGCGTGTGGTCTGGGTGTTCTTTCCGATCCGGGAGCGTCACTTGGACAGTCGTTTCCAGCCCTTCGTCGAACACAAGTTCGCCAGCGAGTTTATCTACGCCCCATTTGAGTTGCCAGAGACCAAGCAGCCGACGACTGTGCTGGTGGGTTGTTTCGGTTCCAGCCTGCAGCGCTGCGACAGCGTCTTCGGGAAGTCCGGAGCCGTCGTCTTCCACCGTGAAGACGTAGCCATCTTCGTACGCGTCGGCAGCGATTGTCAGCGTCGAATCTGCGGACAGCAACGAGTTACGGAGCATACTTTCAAGTACTGCTTCGAGAATCCACTCATCAGTCACGAGCGATCCTGCGCCGGTTATTTCAGTCGTAACTGTCACACCATCGGCATCGATCTGGCGAACTATTCTCCGTAACAGGTCCGAGAGGTCAACCTCCGAGGACTGAACGTCCCGTGATATTATTTGGTCGATAGTCCGCGCTCGATTCCCGATTACCGCGAGCCGATCCGCAGATTCCTGAATCTGTTGTGCATGACGGTCGTCCGTGCGATCACTCAACACCTCAGCGTGACTCTTGACGATGTCGGACTGGTTTCTAATGTTGTGACGGAGCACGCGATTAAACACTTCCAGCCGCTGCTCGCGGTGTTTCCGTTCGGTCACATCACGGACATTAATCAGTGCTGCGGGGTCGTCGTCGTGTTCAATCCGTGCAATCGATAGCTCGACGGTCCGCCGGTCACCATCGCGTGTTTCGATATCGACCTCGTACTGCGTCGGCGGCGACTCTCCGATAAGTTGCTGTTGATACCGCTCCTTGACAAGGTCACGGTCGGCCGGTACGACGATATCCACGAACTTACGACCAACGAGCCCATCGTGGTCGTACCCAGTTATTTCGAGGAACTGTTCGTTCGTGAACACACACCGTCCGTCCTGAACAACGACGACGCCGTCGTTACTCTGCTCGACGAGTGTCGTGTACCGCTCGCGCTCCTCTTCTATCTCGTCGATAAATCGTTTCAGGTCAGTCTGCATGTCCGCCATTGACTCGCCGACACGGCCAGGTATCTCCTTATCAAGGATTTCGGAGTCGAACTCTTGTTGTGACAGCTTTTCGGACTGACGTGTAATCGTCTCGATATACTGTTTCGTGTTTCTGAAACTCTCTCTGAGCTGGCCGATCTCGTCGGTTCGTGCTTCATCTTCGATTTCGACACTGAGGTCACCTTCGGCGATGGCGTCTGCCTGCCCAGCCAGTCGTTTGATTGAGCGAATTGGTCCAAAGTGAATGACTGCACCAATAAGGAGGAACCCCAGAAAGACCGCACAGAACAGGATTGCAAGGTCTCGCTGGACTTGACCAGTCAGTGCGAGCGCCTTTGATCGCGGTGCCTCTTTGACGACGACCCAGTTGACCCCCTCGCTTGGCACACTGTGGTATCCTCTGACCTCGTTATCGTCGATATTCGACCCGCTCAATGGGGCAAACTGGTTATCGCGTTCGAGAATACGGGTGCCAACGTCTGTTGTTGTTCTGTTGCCCTTGTATGGCCGAAACTCATTGGGGCTATCGGCTTCGAACATCACGTACGCGCTCACACCGCCAAGGACGATAGTATCGGTCCCGTTGACAACGTGTGTTGATTCCCCGATGCGTACACTCGGCTGGTATTCGCCAATAAGGACGTGTTCTCCGTCCGGAGTCGGTGACGCCATCGCAACGGACATATTACCGTTATCGAGATACACCCACGAGACAAGAACGTCATCTTGGCCGTCGAACGTGAACGAAATTTCGTTACCATTGGTATCCTCGCCCCAATTGATGTTTGTTGCACTGAGCTGTTGGCCTTCAAGTTGCTGATCCGTGCTTACGATAATCTGCTCTGTTGTCCCGTTGGACGATGAGTTAGCTGTCCGTTCAACAAGGTGAAAACCCACGATTTCGTCTGACCGTTGAGCCAGCTCAGATCGAAATGTCCCTCGCGTCATTATAATATTGTCACCGGTGATACCTCGGTGAGCAGAAAGGACACGAATCGACTCCTGTTCGCCCTCGAACCACTTTGCGAGCTGATCCGCTTCGAGTTCCGTGTTACTCTCGATGGATTGTAGTTGTCCGGCAGTTACTTCATCGGAGACCTGCAGTGCCATTATCGTACTTATTGTCCCAATAACTGCGACGATGAGCAGTGCAACTATGAACAGCTTGACTGCATACCGCGAACGGAGGAAGTCTGGAATGTTCTCTCTAAGGCCCATGGATCACATCCGGTAGTGGCGACCGTCTCTTGAACTATTGCACAGGTTTGTTGATGAGACAATTGAGCTTTGGGGTCTGACACGCGTCGATACCGGTTCTCTGTCTACTATTTGACCTGTCATTGGTTTTTTACTTCCGGGCAAAACAACAGTTCACCACGGGTTTGCAGTTCCAGTGTGTTTAACACTGTCACTACACAATAGGGTTGTATGTCAGCAAACACTCCCGTTATCGTCGAGGCGGTTCGCACACCACAGGGAAAAGAAGACGGCGCTTTTGCGGGCGTCCGTAGCGAGGACCTTTCAGTCCCGCTTATCAATGAGATGCTTGACCGAACCGGAGTAACCGGTGAGGATGTCGATGACCTGATTTGGGGTTGTGCCCAGCAACGCGACGAACAAGGGAACAATCTTGCCCGCGTTATCGCGCTCCTGTCAGACCTCGGTGAAGAAACGCCGGCAAGCACGGTCAACCGGTGGTGTGCCTCCTCGGCTGAGGCCGTGATGCGTGCTGCTGATTCAATCGCCGCCGGCCAGCGTGACTGTCTTATCGCTGGCGGTGTTGAGTCGATGAGTCGCGTCGAGATGGGCGCGAACACGCACAACGTACATCCGCGCCTGAACAACGACTACAACGTCGCTGAACTCGGGATGGGTATGACCGCCGAAACGGTCGCCGAGGAGTTTGATATCAGTCGCGAGGAACAAGATGAGTACGCCCTCCGAAGCCAGCAACGGGCTGCCAAAGCAACTGAGGAGGGCCGCTTTGCTGACGAAATCGTTTCAATCGAAACCGACGACGGCGTGGTCGAGAAAGACGAGGGTATCCGTCCCGAGACGTCTCTCGAGGCACTGTCAGAGCTTCCAACGGTGTTCAAGGCTGAGGGAACGGTCACCCCGGGCAACGCTTCGCAGGTGTCCGACGGCGCGTCCGGTCTCCTCATCACGAGCCGTGAGTTCGCCGACGAGCACGGTTTCGACGTGCTCGCCGAAATTGGCGACCACAACGTCGCCGGTGTCGACCCAACAGTTATGGGCATTGGCCCGGTCCCCGCCGTTCGCCAACTCTCGGAACGGACCGGCCGCGATATCGATGACTACGACCTCGTTGAGCTGAACGAGGCCTTTGCCAGTCAAACGCTCTACTGTCAGGAAGAACTCGGATTTGACGACGACAGCTTCAACGTCAACGGCGGTGCAATCGCCATCGGCCATCCGCTCGGTGCGTCGGGTGCGCGTCTGCCAGTGACACTCGCCCACGAGATGAACCGCCGGGACGCCGAACTCGGACTCGCAACGGAGTGTGTCGGCTTCGGGCAGGGTGCGGCTATCGAACTCCACTTACCCTGAGCAACCGGTCGCGCTATGCTTCACTCAAAGCGATATTTTTGTCAGTTGTCTATCTGGGCAGTCGATAGAGGCAGCGACACTAGCTACGGAGAGAAAACCACCTGCTGACCGTTTCTCGTAGTTTTCGTGGCTTTATGGGTTCGTGGCGTCTCAACGAGGACATGGACCTCGTAGAACTGTTCAATCAGACACCGTTTGTCGAACACCTTGGTATCGAGTTGACCGAAGCGGAGGACGGCTACGCTGAAGGCCGGCTTCCCTTCAGCGAGGAAATGCGGTCAAACAACTTTGGCTCCGTTGCACACGGCGGCGCTACGTATGCGCTCGCCGATACCGTCGGTGGCGCAGCAGCCATCTCCCTTGCCGGGGACGTGACTCCGACCGTCGACATGCGTATCGATTATCTTGCACCGGCCACATCGGACCTGACTGCAACGGCAGAAGTCAGCCGGTTCGGGTCGAGTCTTGCGATGGTACATGTGGATATCCATAACGCCGAGGGTGAGCGAGTCGCGAGTGCCCAGGGGACCTACAAAACTGGTGGTCAAGGCGAGGCAACCCCTTGGAAAGGCGACGAAGCACCGTGGGAAGGCCACGAGCAAGCACAAGCCGACCGTTCCACGAACGAGCCATCGGAGTGAGACAACTTCGGGCCTGTGTCTTACTCGCGCTGGTCGAGGTCGTGCAAAACGCCGCTGACATTCATACGCTCTTCCTCTTTTGCGTGGGCCTTACCCCAAGCATCCATTGTTTTTGCACGCTCGGCGAAAAACTCCAAAACGGCCTCGTCGTCGTCAAGCTCTTGACGTTTGGCCGCGACGCGGTCGACCCACGATTCCAGGCGGTCAGCGTACTCATCGAGCAGGGTGCCGGTTTCTCTGTCGCCGAAGTGAGCGTAGTACAGCGCCGCAGGGTCGAGGCTTTGGAGCAGTTCGACATCGGCCAGACAGCCCGAAAGGTCAAAGCCCGGTGGCGGACTCGTATGAGTGATCCCATCGATATGGGGTGAGTTGATACCCGCGGCGTCAGCGGTGAAGACACCATCGTTAACTGGGTCATAGAAGACCGCCTGATGGAAAGCGTGGCCGGGAGCATGATGGACTTCGAGCGAGTGGTCGCCAAGGTCGAGCGTTTCGCCGTCTTCGAGTCCGACGACCCGGTCGTCTGGAATCGGTTCGGGTTCGACGTAGTATTCAATACGGTCTCCGATAACGTTCTGTGTTCCCTCCCAGATTGCTGTGGGGTCCGTGAGAAACTGTGCGCCGGCCTCGTAGACGCAGACATCGGCGTTCGGACAGGCATCAGCGAGCAGGTGTGCTCCACCCGCATGGTCAAGGTGGACGTGTGTCGGAGCAATAACTTCAAGCTCTTCAGGAGAGATACCGACCGTCTCCATCGCGTCGAGTACTGTTTTGTAATTGAAGCCGGTTCCCGTGTCAATGAGTGCCGGGCGCTCCGCATCAAGGATATACACCAGTCCGTACGCAGGAGTATCGTACATCCCAACGTCGACATAGTAGAGATTATTCGTTTCTGCCGCAGTCGCCTCGTGTAAGTCACCAAGCGCCATGCACTAGGCCGTCGTCGCCGTCACAATAACGTTTCTCTTGCGGTAGTCCGTAGCTCGCCTCAACCGCCCGTGGTCACCCGGGGAACCGTCCAATATTGCTGAACTCTGCTTCAATATCGTCTATCTCATCGAGTACATCGTCGAGTTCCTCCCTGAGTTCGTGGACTTGGTCGCGGAGTTCGGCGACTTCGTCGCTTGTCTCAGTCTCTTCTTCGCTCAGTTCACTTTCGAGCAGTGCCAGCTTTGAGGTAAGTTCGAAGTACTCTGAGACTGTCTCGTCGTGTTCGATGATGTCGAGTTGATGATTGATTGCATCGACAAGGTCCTCTTTTTCTACCGGCTTACAGAGATAGTCGTCGAACTGCATCGAGACAATATCGAGGCCAGGGTCAACAGCCGTCAACATGATGACCCGGCAGTCGTACCCTTTCTCACGCAGTTTAGTCAGCACTTCGTCGCCGGCGATATCCGGCATGCGACGGTCCAATAGGACAATATCGACATCGATATCTATCACATCCAGCGCTTCGCTCCCGCTGTAAGCAACGCGCGTCTCGAACTGGTTCCGGAGTCGGAGTGCGTACACGTCGGCGACTTCTTCTTCGTCGTCGACGACCAACACCGTGGCAGTATCACGCTGGGCGGACACACTCTTAGTTGGCTATCCGGGTATAATAAGTGTATGTGTCACAGTCTCGGCTCGTGTAACGAGATTGTTTACTGCCGCCACCACTATCTCTGACTATGGCAGATAGCGTCGGTCAAGCAAATCCTCCTGATGAGCGTATCGAAGGCTGGCCACTGCCGCTTCGCGGGGCCGTCTACGGTGTCGTCGCTGGTCTTGGAACGTACGTCACAGTCACACTCTTCGTTGGGATACACGTGTTGACGACGGCGAATGTGACGTTTTCGGGAATCGGTATCCAGACGCTTTTTCGAGCAACACTTGGTGACTTTTTTAGCGCACATATTGGCGTCACTGATGGCGTTGTCCTCGGTGTTGCGGGTGTCGGTACAGTTCCCGAGCCGGCGTATACGTTTGCTGTGCCTCTCTTGCTCGGGTACTTTGGCTGGTTGTGTCACACGGGACTGACTGCCGATACCGGTCAAGAGGCATTCTTGCACGGAGCGAGCATAGCGATAGGGTACACTCTCGTTGTTGGACTCTGTCTGGCAACACTGTATAACACCGCGAGATTCGCGTTCGTTGGAATCGACACGACCAGAGCTGTGGTCCTTGGCGGTCTCGTCTACCCAGTCGTGTTCGGTGGTCTTGGTGGTATCGGCAGCTACATGACCCACGTTCAGTCCTAACTGTCTGAGCGACGGGTATCGTGTTTTGCTCTCCGAGCGCCGTCCTGTGATTATCAGTTCACCCGTGTTCATCGTTCGAGCATACGGAAAATCGGTCGCACATCTGGCGCTGAGTCTTGTTTTACAGTCGGCGTTGCTGTTATGCCAGGAACTCGGTGATAGAAAGGTCTACGTACAGTCCCGTGCTACACTAAGGTAGAACGTTCACCAGCTTCTATGGCACTTACAAAACGCATTATCCCTTGTATCGACGTTGATGTCGACGACGATGGCAATCCAGCGGTGTACACGGGAGTCAACTTTGAGGATTTGGAGTACACGGGCGACCCCGTAGAGATGGCAAAACGCTACAACGAGTCTGGTGCGGATGAGTTCGTCTTCCTCGATATCACGGCATCGGCCGAGGGTCGGGAGACGATGCTTGATACCGTCCGCTCAGTTGCCGACGAAGTGTTTATACCCTTGACTGTCGGCGGTGGCATCCGGACTCGTGCAGATATCAAGGAGACGCTTCGCGCCGGCGCTGACAAAGTGTCGATAAATACCGGAGCACTGGAAAACCCTGACCTTATCGAGGATGGGGCAGCGTCGTTCGGCAGCCAGTGTATCGTCATCTCGGTCGATGCACGCCGCCGATTTGACAGTGAGGGAGAACAGTACGTCGAGGTTGATGGCGAGTCTTGTTGGTTCGAATGTACCGTTAAGGGCGGACGCGAGGGAACCGGTATTGACGCTGCCGAATGGGCAAGTGAGGCCGAGGACCGCGGCGCTGGCGAGTTGTTCGTCAATTCTATCGACGCTGACGGCACAAAAAACGGCTACGATATCCCGCTTATGAACGCAGTTAGTGACGCTGTCTCTACACCAGTCATCGCCTCGTCGGGCTGTGGTCGTCCCGAAGATGCCTACGAGGTGTTCACTGAGGCCGATGCCGATGCGGCGCTAGCTGCCTCGATTTTCCACTTTGACGAATACTCTATCCGTGAGGTCAAGGAGTATCTCGATGAGCGCGACGTGGCGGTCCGACTGTAATCGTTTGGCCAGAGCGCCACCCTTTTCGTCGCATGCTCACAACAAGCAGTCAATGGAATGGCGGTGCGAGTGGTGTGGCAAGCCCCACGAAGAGGATGACCCACCGTGTGACAACTGCGGACACGGGAAGTTCGAGAAGGCTGTTGTCCGACAGACTGACCTTTCCGACGAAGACGGGCAGGAAGCAACGCTCGTCTGGGCGTGTACAGACTGTGGGCGCGAACATCCCAAACACGCACCCCCCTGTAGCCGATGTGGAAACCCGACACTTGAAAAGCAAAAACAACGCGTTGCGGAGTCAGAACTCGATGCTCCAGGCTATTTCGACCTCGTGACACCCCAGTATCTCGTTGCTTTCGGGCTGACACTTGTCGTCGTAGCCGTTGCAGTGCTTGGGTTCACTGGCGTTATTGACGTGCCCGGCTTCGACCAAGGCGGTGTCCCGGATGTAGACGGGGTTCCAGGCAACGCGACCGCCGCTGACGGTATCGCTCTCGATGCTGTCGAGACTACCTCCGCTACCGCACTGAACGAGCAGTTCACAGACCACCGATTGCGCCGTAGCACCCAACTCGACGACGTTGCGACTCGCTACACCCAACGGGTAATCAAATCGCTTTACGCCGACGGTGAGCGCCTCACCGGGCAACAGATATCCAGCCTTGCTAGCGATGCGTGTCAGTCCGGGACTAGGCTACATGCTACTACTGTTCGAGTCTCGGCCAATGACGGCGAAACTGCCGAGAAACTGGGCGCAGCGCTTGCGGAGAAAATCGTTACCGATCGCGGACTTGAGTTGACCGCGGAAACTGATGCGCTTGGTCTCGACGCACACTCTGTTCGGGGTGATATCTATCTCGGACTGATTAGCTGTAACGGGAGATAGCGCTGCTTGAGTGCAGTCGAAAAAACTATTCGCCAATACCAGTGGTGTCCTGTGGCGTCACACACTCAGACTGCGGCGTCGTAGGCAGCCTGGAACTCGTTTGCCTTGTTGATTACTTCGTCTGCTCCCTCTTCGAGCGCGTCGAGTGCGTCGACACCATCTTCGGTCTTAATTGTTAGGACGGGGTCGGTCTGACCGCCCGACTGCTCTGGGTTCACATCGTATGTCGCAGCGTCGATGCCGTCGGTTTCCAGCAGTGTGCCTTTGAGGACGTTCATAAACGTATGGTCCTCGCCGGCAATCTCGATGGAGAGTTCGTTCTCCTGTTTGTCGATAACCCGTAGTTCCATACACACGAATACTGAGAGGGACACATCTCAAGCTTTCGAATCGGTCCCGTCGAAGGGCCACAGCCAACGCATCGGCGGAGTCAGCGACCTCTATTGTTTCTGGTAGTTATCCCGACTCTGAGTCCGGACGCGTTACCCCGGTCAGCTCGAAGCGCGCACCGCTTTGCTTGGAGTCGCGGTCAGTGACAGTGACATGCCAGTCATGGACCTCGGCAATCTCACGGACGATAGTCAACCCGAGCCCGGTTCCGTCGGCAGTCGTCGTGTATCCTCCTTCGAACAGTTGGTTTTGGTCCCCATGGTCTATGCCCGGTCCATTGTCACCCACGTAGAACCCAGCTTGACTGTCACGGTCGATTATGCCAACCTCGACTGTGACGGCGGTATCAGCTGACTCCTGACTGGCATGCTCGACAGCGTTTCTAAACAGGTTCTCGAACAGCCTGAGCAGCCCATCACGATGGGCCTCGATGTCGGCCGTAGCAGTTACGGCCAACGTTGCATCAGCCGTGTCGACGTTCCCCCACGCGTCTCGTGCCACGGGTTCAAGCGCAACTGGCCCGGTCTTCACCGACCCCTCCCGTTGTTGGGACAGCGTCAAGACATCCTGAATGAGCCGTTCCATACGTTTGAGCGAGTTGTATATCTCGTTGAGATGCTGTTCGCTCTCCTCGTCGACGTCAGCGATTTCGGGCAGTACCTCAGCCCGCCCAAGTGCCACATCAAGTGGGTTCCGAAGGTCGTGGCTGACGACGCTTGCGAATCGTGAGAGGCGTTCCGTACGGGCTGTCCGTGCACTCACATCACGGACAGCCGCGACGACATCAGCTTCGTGGTGGTCACTCTCAAATGTGGTGAGATGACACTCAACAGAGACGCTGTCACCGTTGCGTTGCCTGAGCGAAACTTCGACCGTTGTGCTGGCAGTGTCGGCAGCCATCTGTAGGTCCTCAACTGCCGATAGCAGGGCCTGAGAATCCGCCTCGTCGACAACAGCTGTAATCTCATCTATTTCGGTGGCAGTGTAGCCGGTCTGTCGTTCGAAGGCTGGGTTTACATACCCCAACTGCCCGTTTCTGCTGAACGTACAGACCGGGTCCCCCACCGCTTCTACGATGCGTCCGTGCAGACCTGTTGTCTGCTCGTCACTGGCAGGCGGCGATGAGTTCTCGGCGTGGTCGTCGCTCATGATGGGGGTTGCTTGTTCCAATATTAGATGTCCCACAACATAATGGTGGTGTCAGACGCTGTTGAAGCAAGCCGTTTTGAGCGACCTCGGCTAAATGGGGGTATGTCTATCCTGATGCGAACCCTCATGTTCTTTGTCGGGGTGACGGTACTTGCGGTCTACGCCGCTGTCGCTGTTGGATGGCTAGTGCTGGTGCAGTGGCTGTTCGCTGACCCGCCAACCCTGACTACGTTGCTGGGTGCGTTTTTGATCGTTGTGCTCGGTATGGGATACGTCGGCTACCGGTTTGGGACCGTCAGAGTTGTTTCGAGTCTTGATGCCACTCGCCTGTCACGGGACCGTGTCCCGGAACTCTTCTATCGAATCGAACGCCTTTGTGCACAGTCCCGAGTACGTCAGCCAGAGCTGTTGGTCGCTGACCTTGGGGTACCGAATGCACTCTCTCTTGGCAGTCCCCGACAAGGTGTTGTCGTCTTCGACCGTCGGCTGTTTGAACTACTCAGTATCGACGAACTTGAAGGCATTCTGGCCCACGAACTCGCACACATGGAGCGGCTCGATACCTTCTGGAACACGCTAGCAGTCACTGCTGTACGTACGCTAGCTGGGCTGGTACTCGTTGCGTTGCTTCCGGTCAGTATTTTTCTTGTCGGCATCGACCAAGGAAGTGCTTGGATTGCTGGTGACCCTGGGCGGTCGCGGGTCGGTCTCGCCGGCTACTTCCAACAGGCGGTGTTGCTCGGCCTTGGCGGGCTGTTTTTCGTCTTCACGCTCGCCTTTCTCGCGTATTCGCGCAGACAAGAGTTCGCAGCCGACAGTCGAGCAACCGAGTTGACGGGCAACCCAGCTGCACTCGCCCGTGGGCTGGCAAAGCTCCACCGCGTGACGAACTCTCGTGGGGGGCTGCTATCTATGCTGTACATCCACGACGACCAGCGGACGAATCGCGACCGGTTGCTTTCGACCCATCCACCGTTACAGGACCGCATCGACCGACTGATTGACGACACCGAAATCAGCACACAGTACGACGTGGCAACTCTCCAGCTGAGATAGACTCGTTTCTCTTGAGATAATCTCGATATTCGAGACCAGGGCTTCTCAGGGTAAACGAACATCTACGTAGTGAGACTGATAAGACTGCGCTCCTGAGAATCAACCAATGCTTCGCTCCGTTCGCACACTCGATGTCCGGCCCCAACTGCCGGCCTCTCTGGGAGCCGCACTCGTCTTGTTTGGAGACTTGCTTGGCTTACTCCTGTTCGTCTCGTGGGGTCTGTACGAGCATAATCTCCTGGCTTGGGAGGTTCCGGTACATACTGCAGAGACACTCACACCATTTCTCGCTGCATGGCTCGCGCTCGCACCACTGTTCTGTTTGTACCATCACCGGACGCTCCGAAGCTACCGCCGAACATTTCTGTTGCTCGTTCCCGGCTGGGTTATCATCGCGCTGGTCGCCGCTGCTATCCGAGCGAGTCAGTTCTTCGAGGGTGGTGCGGGCGTAACGTTTGTCCTAGTGAATATTGCCTTTGGCCTCCTCGTTTTGATTCCGTGGCGGCTTGGGGCCGTCGCCTTGCTGCGACGCTAACAGTTATCGACGACCAATCACTGCCATCTCTCTGGTGTGTGTGATATTCTCATTTTCTTTTAATTAAATAGTTTATATCGTTACTTTGTGACAAACAGGCCCTTCTTGTTCTCATATTTGGTATTCTTAGACGTGCTTTTATGCCCTTCCTCTAATTCTAACGGAGTATGGGTTATATAGGGGCAGTTCGGAACAAATACGGAAACCGAGTCGTTGCATCGATAGTGGTTGTGACATTAGTGTCACTCGCGTTCACAGGGGTCTTTCTGTGGGTGTTGTTGCGTGGCGAACCGGACGAGCAGGCAGTCATCTCGGCTGCAGGGGGGACAGCAATCATCTTCATCATGCATCTGGGGGTGTTAGGTATCGTACTTAGTGGTAACCTGCGGGCGGAGCTTGGTGATTTGATGGATGGAACCCGTCGGATGGAAGAGGGGGACCTTGATTTCGAACTCGAATCTGACCGGCCTGACGAAATCGGTAGGTTGTATGAAGCCTTTGATAACATGCGACTATCGCTTCGTGACGCTATTGAGGAGTCCGAGTCAGCGCTTGAAGACGCGCGAGAGGCCGAAGAACGCGCCAAAAGCGCCAAAGCGGAGGCAGAAGAGTTGAATGACCAACTTGTTGCCGACGCCGAGTCGTTCAGTATTGCGATGCGGCAGTTGGCTGATGGTGATATGACCGCTCGGCTCGAAGCCAACAGTGATATCGACGCCATGAGCGAGATAGCTGGTGCGTTTAACGAGATGGCTGAGGAGTTAGAGGCAACGGTCAGTGACTTGATTACTTTCGCCGAGGATGTAGAATCGGCTAGTACGACTGTCAGCGAGAACGCAAGCGAGGTTGAATCGATAAACGAGACGGTTGCGGAGTCGGTTCTGACGATGGCCAACACCGCAACTGCCCAGGCTGACGAACTCGTCTCGACGACTGACCAGACTAACGAGTTGTCTGCAACTATCGAGGAGGTTGCCTCGACGACACAGGACGTTGCCCAACAGACAGATGAGGCCGCCGACATCGGCCGTGACGGCGAACAGCGCATCACGGAAGCGATAACACGGATGGAAGAAATCGAGACGACCGTTGAAGAACTCGATTCGCTTGTCGAGCGACTTGATACGGAGATGGAACATGTTGTCGACTCAACGACACTCATCGACGAGATTGCCGAGCAAACGAACATGCTCGCATTGAACGCCAACATCGAAGCGGCACGGGCCGACAAGGATGGTGAAGGGTTCGCTGTCGTCGCCAACGAGGTAAAAGCGCTTGCTGAGCAATCACAGGAGGTTGTCGGCGAAATTGAGACTGTTGTCGAGTCGGTTCGCGGTGACGTTCGCGAGGTAAGCGACAAGATGGAGGCCACGAGTGACGCGACGACGGAGGGCACGGCAACCGTCGAGGAAACGGCGGAGACGCTCCAGTCACTCACTGATACCGTCACAGATATCGACACGGCAATGCGCGAGATAGCCAGTGCGACTGACGACGGAGCGAACGCGACGGCTGAGGTCGCATCGACGATACGGGAAGCCTCCGACACAGCAACTGAGATGTCCAAAGAGTCCGACGACCTGTCGGATACTGCACAGCAGGCTGCCGACCGGATGAAGACAACCCAATCCCGTGCGGATTCGCTTGTCGACCGGACACAAGAACTCAGAGAGACACTGGCAACCTTTGAAATCGGGCACGAATTGAGAGGTGACAGTGCATGACTGACCCAATCTTGCTTTCGTTTGCCGTGGCATACGCGGTGTCGTCGGCCGTGTTGTTTGCTTGGGTTCGACGGGTGCCAGTCCAATTGCGAGAGTACTGTTACCCGTTGCTGGGTCTCGTTGTGCTTGCAGCGGTTACGCACACGTTATCCGGCCTCACTGTCGGTGTTATTGACCTCGGCAGCGCGGAGTTCGATGTTTTTAACGTGATTGATGGCTCTATCGCATACGGCGTCCTGTTCGGGGCTGCAGCACTGCTGGCTGACGTGACTCGTCGCCAGCTGTGGGTCGCTGTTGCCCTTCCGGCGACGATGAACGTTGCGTTCCAAGGCGCAGCGGTCACCGACGGTATCCTTGCTCTCGTCGGTGCGTTAATCGTCATTTTTGGGTATCCAGTTCTCTGTTGGCTCTATTTCCGATCGTTTGTCGAGACCGTTCGACAGACCTCACGTGCGCGCCAGCGTCTGTACCGAAAGTTCCGGAACTTGCTTCTGTTCTTGATTGGCTTTCTCATCCTCATTGCCTTTACGTCGCTTGATTTCTTCGTCTCGGATATTAGCGACACACTAATCGCGTACGTCGATTTCCTCTTGCGTGTCGGCTTTGCAGGCTTCCTCTTTGCGAATATCAGTGTCTTCTATGATTTCGAGGCGTCGGTCACCGCCGACAGTTAAGTTTCACCCCTCTCTTTGTGTGAACATGGCGCACATAGAGATTCACAACGGGATGGAGTTTGAAGAACCGATGCTTGTCGAAGGCCTGCCTGGCGTCGGGTTGGTCGGAAAAATTGTGGCCGACCACTTAGTGAGTACACTCGATATGACCCAGTATGCGACGTGTTTCTGTGACGGACTCCCCCGTGTCGCAGTGTACGAAGCGGACAACCGGCAAGTCCACCAACCGGTACGCATCTACGGCGACGAGGAAAAAGACTTGCTTGTCCTTCAGAGTGATGTCCCGGTTTCACCCGACTCAGCACCTGATTTTGCAACCTGTTTGGCGGGCTGGTTCGCCGAGGAAAACATCACACCGGTGTTTCTGAGTGGACTACCCGAACAGAAAGATGGTGTCCCAGCAATGTATGGGTTTGGCTGTGGCGACGGACTGACGCTGTTAGATGAACACGATATCGACCAACCAAGCGAAAACGGGATGGTAAGTGGCCCAACGGGCGCATTGCTCGCAGAGGTCTGTGAACGCGACCTTGCTGCTATCGGATTGGTTGTCCAGGCAAACAAACAGTTCCCTGACCCCGAAGCCGCCCGGATACTGCTGGTCAACGCTATTGAGCCACTCGTTGATATCGAGGTCGAAACCAGTAAGCTGGTCGAGCAAGCCGAGGAGATTGCTGAGGCGCGCGAACAGCTTGCACAAAAAATGGAACAGGCCACTGGGGAAAGCACACAGGCCCAGCCGCTTGGTATGTACCAGTAGGCACCCACACAGATAACACTCACTCGTGTTCTGAGAGTAAGTCATCCGACTCAGTGCCGGTATCGGTATTTTCTCTGTGCCCCTCGACTGAGTTGTCCGTATCGAGGGTGTCAGCCACACGCTCGATGACTTCCTTATCAGTCGAGTCGACGTCTTCCATCTCGATGAGCGTGTCGAGACGGCGCTCTAGCTCGACTTCGTCAATTTCGCCACGGGCGTATCTATCCCGAAGCTTTTCAACTGGGTCAGCAACGGAGTCACTGCCGTCGGCTCCGTTCGCCGCCTCTTGTCTTTTCTCGTTCGTCTGTCTGCTCTGCTCGAGTTCCTCATTCGTCGACATCTGAGACGAGCTTGTGTACATAAATCCGAGCAGAAGTGCGGCCAACGGGGTAAGCAAGAACCAACCAACGACGAAGACGGTCACCGCGGCTTGGAGGCTCACGTACAAGCCGGCCAGAATACCAAGCGGAAGTGTCACCACTGCAAATATCGGGACGAGCATCATCGATAGTCTCGGCACCATATTGTGTGCCTCTGAGGGAAGCCTGAAAAACGCTGTCCCGTAATGACGAGTCTCGAAAAGCGTTTGGGTGAGGGGAAAATAGAGCCAGTATGCTCAGACTCATCGGGTTGCTGCTGTTAATCCCACTGCTCGATGCGGTGTTCCTCGTCGTGTTAGCGGGCTCTCTCGGATGGCAACTGGTCGTGTTATTGGTCGTGTTGACGGCGCTAATCGGGATGTTTCTCGCTCGCCTGGAGGGACGTCATACGCTCGCGAAGATACAGCGAAAGGCTGCCCGCGGCGAAGCACCGACTGACGAACTGATGGACGGCGCGCTCCTGCTCATTGCCGGGGCGTTCCTGTTGACGCCGGGACTTGTCACCGACGCCATTGGATTCTTGTTGTTGGTGCCCCTGACGCGGTACCCAATCCGGCTGGCGCTCAAAAAATGGGTGGTCGTCCCCTATGCCGACAGTAAGACTGGTGGGTTCGCCAGCGGCGGCGTCTACATCGGCGGTTTCCCCGGGGACGATGACGAAACACAGCCCGAATCCAGTGAGAGCGGCTTTGAAGCGTCGAATGACGTCGATTTCGAAGATGTTGACGACTCCCGATGAGAAAAGTAACGTTTAACAGTGCCTGCCGGTTACCGTGAGATGCGTCGGGCCGATAGCTCAGTTAGGTTGAGCGCTCGGCTGATAACCGGGAGGCCCGCGGTTCAAATCCGCGTCGGCCCACTTCGATTCCTCCCCGTTCTTAGATTTTCTATATTCGTCTCTAAACTGCCTGAATACTCGATATTCGGGCGATAAGGATTTTTCAGAAAACTATCATTCTGAGCAATTCACAAGCCATGCTTGCGCCGCCCTCTGCCGTCTGCCGGTTTTTAGAGCCAAGACTTCCCTCGCGGAGGTGGCGCACCCGTGACGGACTGGACTCAGTTCGTCGCGTACATCTGTCGGCACTCATGCTGTAGCGAGGACTGTATCAATCATATCGACTCCGCAGCTGCACAGACGAAGCAGTGCTGGGAATGCTGTCGAGACAATCAAGATGCTCCTCTCGTGTCCCACCACTTGCCAGCTGAGGACTCGGAACCTGCTACTCCTATTCTCACGACTGAATGAGTCTCGCTGAGCCTCTAGGACACCTCGGTGGGCTCGACCTCGCGGATAGATGTAACACTCCCGTCTTAGCAGACCTCCTTGACGAGCGTGACCTGCTCGGCCACGGCCCACTTATCGACGGGACTCTCACACAACGCGATACTGACAGAGTTCGGATAGCGAAGTTCATTGCGTCGAAACCAGAAGGTACGCCACTCACGCACGTTGTTTCATACGCGGTTAAAGGCGTCAACCCGAACCACTGCGAGCACGTCGACGGCTCGGACCCAGACTACCAGTTTGCATACCGCTTCATCAACGACCTTGTAGCACCAGACGACCCATACGTCCGGAAATCGGAGTCGTCAGGTGTTCTTTTCGTGACCCCGACAGTGCGCCTTCTTGACTTGATTACAGAAGGCATTACTCAAACAACCCATACGGAAGGACTGACGTACGACCGCGAGTTTCTGCGTAACTACCTCGCTCGCGTCGATTCTGTCGACGATGACCTTCGGGAACTGCTCGTCGACGGTTTTACATCCTACCTCAACCGCATCGAAGACTACCGTCTGCTGTTCGACGTTCACTTCGTTGATCTTGTGGACGACTCCCTTGCGATACTCTATTCTGAACAGTCCCTCGAGGAAGGCCGCGCGAAGAAAATCAAGGATGACGACGACTTCCTGATAACAGGCCCCTGGTCAGCTACCGAGGCCCAGATTACCGGACTTGCTGGCCTGCTCGCTGGCCTTCTCAGTACATCACTTCTCGCCGAAGTAGAACCCGGCTTGGCCGAACTCGCCTGCCTCTGTGGTGACTGCCACTCTCGCGCAACCCAAGAGGGAACACGATGAGTGACAAAATCGTAGCCACCGATATACCGGCTCCCTCGTATAGCGTGATAAGTGGACTTGCGAAATTGAATCCCCAGATAGTCATCCCCAAAATACCGGTATCCACTCCCGCGCTTAAGACGAACATCGGAGAAATGAATGCGTCGTTGAAGTCGAGCTTGCCGCCGTCGGTCATCGGTGTCCCCAGCGGGTGGGTGCCGTGGACTTGACGATACAGCCACGCGTAGAAGATAGCGAAATCCTTACGCATGGCCCGCCTCCCGCTCTTCGACGTGCTGGCAGTTCAGACAGATGAACCTGTCCGTCACGCCCTCACTGCCGAGATAATGAGTTTCTTTTGCGCCACAGCCCGAGCACGTCGGCCCGAGCCTAGGGAGTGTCTGTACGCCTGTCGTGTGTCCCTGTTCTGGGACGGAGTGACCAGAGTTCATGGTCACTCTTCTGATACTAGACGGGGTGGTTTAACACAGGTAGTAGCTTTTGACCAATTAGTGGGTCCCAAGTTGAGTAGTTATTGTTAAATGGCATTCGGGTGTCTGCATAAGAAATGAATTATTGTCCTGAATGTGGAGAAAGCGTCAGTAAAAATGATGTTTTTTGTGCTAACTGTGGGACGCAGATACGACAAAAACCTCGTTCAGAGAATCGTGCCCGGAAGCGGATTGGCCGCTCTGATGGCTCAGGATCAGCTGGTGCAGAATCAACAGAAGCTGAATACTTTCGACTCTTAGGTGTTATATCGACCGGTATGGCCATCGTTGGAGTGTTTATGAACTGGATCCAATTTGAATTTGTCAGTGTACTAAATCAAAGTGTTAGTACCACTGCAATTGGACTTGATTTTAATTTGGGTCTCGCAGTTTCCATTCTGGCCGTTGTGTCATGCTTGTGCTTGATCGCTGGGGAGTCATCACTATATCTTTTTGCTGGATTGCTTGGACTCGGTATCACTGCTGGGATGGTTGCTCTTCTAATTGATCCATTCATGTTCCAACCTAATCTTGATGATTTTGAAGTTGCAGCACTTTCAGAAGTTTCTGAAATTGGAACCGGTGTGTATGTAACGCTATGTGGTGGTGTTGGTGTGACTCTCTTTGGATTTTTGTCAGCCGTGGCCGTGAGTAAGTAGCTTTCCGCATTCAGACGGAGTTTTTACGCAGTTGGCTCTACATCCGTTTTTACTTCAGCAGATATCTCAATGGTGTCTGTACTGAGTTTTGTGGTTACTTCTTCCAGCTCGCCAGCCGATAATCGCTCGGCAAGATATTCTATTGCTTCTTGCTTTGCCTCAACGTCTTGCTTCGCGTGGATGCACGCGCTATCTATCGCGCCCGCCTTGGTGGATTCATCGAGTACGTCAGCGGTCCGTTCGTAAAGGTCGCTTCTCCAAGCCTTCTTACCGTCTGTGTTGATGCGCATATTTGCACATGGTGGCCGAGTTCCTAGATTTTTGGGGTTACTCAACGGGGTAATTCAGGGTGATTCGGTGGGGGTATCCGGGGAGATCGTGATGGGACGGCTCCAGGCTCGACGAAAACAGCGCGAATTTGCACATGGTTCGAGCTGCTGGCATGTGCAAAAACGCGAATCGGCTTCTGTCGACGTGCAACCCTCAGGGATTGTCGACTGTGTATTAATCGATGAGGCAGTAGCAACTACAAAACAGTACAACGATGCTGCACTGGGTTAACCATGAGTAGTCACTACATATAGTTTAATCAGTCAATTCAGACCTGTAGAAATCGCCAATCATCGTTTTCACTCGACTCCGCTGCATGTAATCTTTTGTCGAGAACATAAGAAAGGAACTCAGTAGAGTAATCCCTATTATTGCTCCTGACTCTCCGGGATTTAGTACGGGAGAATACGCAATGAAGGAATTAGCCAGTAAAATAACCAGGTGGGCCACCGCTGTGAGACCGAAAGCAACGTACAGGCTTCTAGAAAGAATCATTAATACATAGAACCGATGGGAGCGACCAATATTGTTGTCGTAGATATGTCCATAAGTCATATGAAAAACCAAGTCCTGACTCAGTTCCCAGTCAAGATTATCCAACTCATCTGCCTGGTTATCGGCAAAAAATAATTTGGCTCCACGCATGTATCGCTCAGTATAATTAATCCCGTCATCCCCAGAGGACGCATTACTGACTTCGTCACGGAAAGTCGATATTGTAGTTTTTGTGTAAGGCATAGCCCCGTCAATTACTCTTGCTAGTGCCTGAAATACCCAGCCAACAACGAAACTAAAAATCACTAAGAGAAATGCAAAGAACGCGCCACCAGCATCTAATCCACCTTGCAAAATAGAGAAGTACTCTTCGCTGAGCAGGCTTGCAGTTCCAAACATTACTACCGTTCCTGGGATGATATTGCCAAAGACATCCCAGAGTCCAAACTGCTGATAATTCATATGCCTCAATACTCAGAAAGAGAGTATAAATTGGGGCGTTTCTTAGGACGACATATAATTTTATAACAGTAGGCTCCGAAGCCGTGCCTATGCCAGAGTGTGTCCGTTGCAACGACTTCACCGACAACAAAGCAGACAAAGAGTACCACTACTGTGACAGTTGCCTTGACCGTTTCCACGAGGTGACACAATCCGGCGTTATCGTAGAACAGACTGGCGACCAGTACACGATAACCGTCACCAACCAGAATACCGAACTGGACGGTGGACGCGAAAAGTCCCAAGTAGACGCGCTTGCCCGTGCGAAGCGCATCTGTGACGAATACGGTGTCGAGGGGCTGTTCAAATACGAGCGTACAGGGTCACGGTGGCTGCTCGACGAATATCTCGAAGCACACCAGAGTGTGAGCCAGGACGTTCACGAACGGCTACGTCGTGCCCCCGACCTCGACAGTGATGGTTTTCTTGACCGTGTTCGCAGTCTGTTTGAGTAGAACGTGTCTGCTGTTCTGGTTGGTCTGATATGCAAAAATCAGAATCGGCTTTTCTCGACGTGCAACCCATAGGGCTAAGGGTGTATCTGTATGTTGGAACGTGAGTGTGTAATATAGAGGTTTTTTATGGGTATCTATCTCCCTGGTATAATCTCATATAAGTGATATAGTTCATCACCACTTTTCAAGTAACCGACGCTGAAGTACAACAGCAGGCCCGCCCACTCTGAATCGTTATCTCTTGGAATTGTATACTGGTGGTCGAAGCCTATGTTGTATTAAGCCGTCTATCCCTCGCTCTACAGGGGAACGGCGAACACATTTTAGACCCGATGGCTATGACTATTTAAATCCGATTTATAATTTATAGGTAAATCAAATTACACCAGTTATTCACCATATCGTTAGCAAGGGAACCAAAGTAGTCATGTGGTTATAGTATCGAGTGTATTAATAATGGTTGATTTTGGTATAAGATAATCTATGAAGCGTCACCACTGGCTCACTTGGGGGAGGGGTAAAAAGCTCCTCTCACGATGGATTATTGCAGTTTTTCCGCTCTTCGTAACTCTAGGAGTTGGAACTTTGTTTTCTATCCCGATTCCCGGTACAGAAGAGTTCAGCCAAGAAATTTTCATAGGTAGTGTTGCTATTGGGATAATATGTCTATTGTCCACAGCGTGGTTCACGAAATCTGCGGCAGAGGTTTTGTTTTGTCCTCGCTTACATCATTCCTCAGGAATTGTCATCTCCACTCTATCTCTAACACTTGTTGCGATCGTCCTGACCTATCTTGGCTATCTCCTCTTCCATGTCTCTCTGGGTGAGCCAATGATCCCATCTTTTGGAGACGTAGGTGTCGGATTTGCAATAGCATCGCTATTCGCACTCTTTCTGTCAGTCCTCAGATTAAGAGTAATCAGGGCTGATAGAACGTCTGTTAGAATTACTGAAGAGGGTAGACTAGTTCATAACTCACTCACAAAAATTCGCGATGGAAATGCGGATTTCAAAGACACTGAAAATCTGGTCTCTGGACTAGAATATATTGCAAAAGAAATGAAAATAGAACCTCTGGTTGAAGATCAAGAGCGTTATGAGAAAATACAGACTTGGTGCACGGAATGTTCAAAATCAAATACTCTAATTTCGCGTCTTCGGATGATTCCTGACAGTCCAAAATCTCCCACAACAGAGCGCACTAGAAGGCAGGTAGCACGTTTTGAGGACATGGAGAATGATTTACGTATGATGAGTGTGACTGGTCAACAAAGACAGTGAGTTCATGTCGGTAGCTAATTTCAGACCGTATGATGACGGGGAAGACATTCAATGCCATGATGAAAATGTCGTCATCATCTGTGGCCCTAACGCCACGTGCTTTGGAACTGATCCCCTTGATTTGATCAAAGAGGAAAAGAAGAGTATTGAGGAATGTCCAGATTCAGTTGATGCTACACCAGAACCAGAAGGCCTCAAAATCGCACAAAATGCAGATAAAGACTATCAGAGTCAAATGCAACTCCATGTAAACAGTCTTTGGTTGATTCACTATTCTTGTTTGCTTGATTCTGACCATGTCGGAACGATTTCAAACAACGCAAATCTTGTTCCGGATACTGGACAGGTTGTAGTCTGGGTCGACTGTAAAGACAATCGCGAAGAGGTTGCTGAGAAACTCACAGGGATCATTCCGAGAGCATATATTGAACACTCAGAAAATGATTTCCGTCGTAAAGTCTGGGGCTACCTGTTTCATACCGCAAATCCTGAGAATGGTCAAGAAGACTTGAAAGAGTGGAGCCAAGAAGTTCACAGAATCCTGGAGTATATAGATCCACAATGAGCAACGATTGGATTGTCTTGGAGGAAGTCGGAAAATGGGCAGGTCTAGAAGGAGATGACTTAGATACTTATCTCAGACTCGCTAGCCAGATTCATAATAAAGCGGTTGAACAAAGTGGGCAACAGTATGATATGGACACGGAATATTTTCATTTCCTCAATCAGGAGGTCCTCAGTTCGCCTGAGATCGAGGAAGCGATAACTAATCAAGGGCTCTCTCCGGAAAAGTTATCTGCGATTAGGAGTGGGAATGTTGATTTTGAGGAATTCCTAAACGAAACTCATCTAGTAAACTACACCCTTGACGAAATTGTAGATTTTGTGATGGTTCTGAAACTACTAGATGGGTACCGCAGTCGTGTTGAAGATAGTCAGATGCCGTTAGATAAACTATACTATCTTGCATTTACAGTTAACTACCGGCTCTCGAAGAACGATGATATTGTGCGGTTTGAGGATTCACTAGGCATTGGCAATCTACAACGAACGGGGTACCGGTATTCTTTCATCAAGCAGAGTGGCTATCCGTTCTCAGAGAGTTTAGAACGAGATAAGAATCGTCTTATCGGTTGGAACCTGCTTAATGAGCGTACAGTTCCAAACCTTAGCAACTGCGAATATCCGTTTGAGTTGTCTATGGGCGAGCGGGGCAAATTCTTCTTTACACGGTATCAGCAGAAAATAAACCAGTTTGATAGTCTCTTGTTGAAAACCTGGGAAGATGAGCAACGACAAGTCCTGAACGACTTCGCTGCTGAGTCGATCGAAAGCCTTCATTCATACCTTCAGTCGATCGACCTGGTTCAACAGGCTCAGGAGGGTAACGTCGTCCTACACGGACGTCCAATGAATTTCACAGAGAACGACAAGCAGTCCAAGCAAGGAGAATTCAACGCACATGCCTGAAACACCCGCCGTCTGGACACGTATTGAAGAGGAGTTAGATGCAAAGGGAGACGACTTTTCAATTGAAGATATAGAGCGTCTTAGAGAGTTCTTCCTCTCCAATTTCGATGAAATTCGTTATAACGTGGATGACGTTCGCTTAGCGAAGTTTTCAACCCGCTTCTTCAAGGCGATAGGACGAACGGAGACGATTGATTTTGATGAGCGATCAACCTACCTTTACGGCCCAAATTCCAAGGGTAAAACTAGTCTCATCAAAGCTATACAGTTCAATATTGCTGGAATTCCAGAGGGTGACGAAGATAAATACGGGATGAGGAATCTTGTACATGGAAACTCTGAGCGTCTCAGCACAATAGGATTTTGGCAATTAGACGAAAAACCCCATACGCTTGAGAGAAATCTTCTGAAGACGGGGCGAGGTGGTAAACGGAAAGAATACGATAGCCCATATTTGAGAGAGGGGTTCGTTGAGGAAGCTGACTCGGTAGTGGATCGGATGGAAAACCCGGAGAAGCATATCGGAGAAGAGGGTATTAGCAACAAGAAATTACTGAAAAGATTGGGTCTCTACGGATTGAATATAAGGGGACATTCTCCCTTCAAGATACTATCCCTGTTTTTCTTAATGGGTGAAGATTTCAAGCGATTCTTTGGAGATAATTCACAGTTTATCGATTTGTTATTTGGGATTAGTGTATCACAAGTTGTAGATGCAATTGACGAAAAAATAGATGATCTAGAGTTACGCGAAGAGGAAGCTAATGCACAGGGAGAACTTACGAGATACCGGAATAAGAAAGAGAAGTTAGAAGAAGAAATTGACGAGCTGAAGTTAACGCGCGAGCAGAAAATAAACCGTCTTACTCAGCTTCAAGACCGTCGTGACTCAATTGACGATACATTAGGAGAAGAAGACCAACTAAAAAGCCTCGAAAACCGTAGAGATGAACTTCGAGGTCGGCGAGCCGACTTGAAGGTTAGACTTGAGGAAACGACTGACGAGTTAGGTCAAATAAAGCGGCTTATTGAACGCCACGACAGCACAGAGTTACATCGAGATTTGTCTGGAATCGCAGACGATCTGCGAAATCTGATGACAGTGCCGAATACCTGTCCTGTTTGTACCAACGAGGTTGATGCAGAGCAGCGGTCAAGGCTCGTTGACGATGGCGATTGTCCGCTCTGTGCCAAAGAAATGCCAGAAGAGAAGATGCTGGTGGAACATGAGCACCAGTCTCCCGATTCACTCACTGACAGCAGACTCCCCGATGATGACGATATTCAAGATTACCGTAAGAAGAAACGGGACTTGGAAGGGGAACAGAAACACCTACGAAAACAAATAAGCGATCTTGAAGAAGAGTTAGAATCTGTTCAGAATCAGTTACGAAATAGCGAAGTGAAGGATCTTGCAGAGGAAAAAACCAAATTAAGAGACGAAATTGACCACTTGAGGAAAGATATATTCTCTATTGAATCAGATATTGAACATCTGCAGGACGAATTGCAACGTATAGACTATGAAATCAGTGCCCAGAAACGATTAATTCCAATAGCTAAGGAGAAACAAAGCCGCAGAGATACCTTTGAAAAATTCAAGCCGATAGTCAAGCGTCAGCGAAAAAAGAGACGAGAAAGTGAAAAGAGGAAATTAGAGGAAGAGATTGAAGAGCTTTTAGGAGTTTTTGATCATGGAACATTTGCGGAAGCACATAACCCACGTTTTGAAGAGGGAGATACGTACCACTACACAATCCAAACCCCAGAACGAGAACTAAGATCGCGCAGACCAGAGCCGAGCACCGCTGAAACCAATATCCACGCATTCCTGTTCCATACTGCACTTCTTCGGAGACTTAGTAGTTCAATTAATAGTCTGCCGTTCAGAATGTTTGTTATTGATTCTCCATTTACTAATGAGATTGATAAAGAAAATGAGAAAGATATTACAAATTTCTTGAATGAACTTCCTGATTTCCTACCGAACTACCAAATAGTGATTACTTCAGCATCTACGGAAGGATTTGAATCATCTACATTCGCCAGTGAGTACGATATGAAAAAGTACCCAAGTCAAGGACAAGCAGACTTGGCGCAGTTTGAGGACTAAGTCAGAATACTATTGTAGGTTCCCCAGTTCTGAGATTGCTAAACCAGTCGAGTATACCTTAGTTGCCATTATTGAGAATTTGATATATAGTTTAAGTCCCTTGCATTTATCTCTACAAAATAACCACGTGGTCGGTGGGCGATCGGCTATCCCCCTCACCATCTGAAAACAAACTGTTATTATATCTTCCTGTAGAGGTAAGCGTATGATCTTTCTCAACCCCTCTCGCAACCCCTCCTCCGAGTATACACCTGTCCCCTCTGAACAGATGATTGTCCGCCGATACCGCTCACTGAGCGAAAAACGCCAGATTGAGACGTACTTCACCGAGGGTTTGTTCTGCAACCACCTCACGAACTTCGACGATAATAACGAAGGAATCCTCGAGCATCCCGGCGGATATAATAACCTCAAAGGCAGTCTTGCAGCAGACTCCAGGCGAAAACGACAGCGCATGGACGAAGGTATTGACATAGTATCTGACGAAGAATTCCAAGAGGCGCTCGACCAGTACCATCGTGACTCCCGCCACCAGCACTTTGCCAACTGCTGGCGACTCGGAACCGAAGAGAAAGACAACATCTGGAAATGCTACACTCAGGATGCCGAGATGAAAGCCGGGTGTGCGATCGAGACTACCGTCGGCCAGCTGGTTGCAGCCCTGCCGTCTTGGCCAGTGATTCAAGACGAAGACGACGGCTTCGGTCCGAACAACATTACACAGACCTCTGAATGGAACCTGTCGTTCACCACGGACACGTGCGACATCCGGTTTGGAACCTGTAAATATCAACAGGATGAAAACCCCACTCAGGACCAACCAGCGGGCTGGAACGCGGCTATCACTTTCTTTAAAGGCGAGGACTTCGACGACGAAATCGAGTTCCGCATACTGGTTAATCCATTTACGAGCAACGTTTTCATTGAGTCAGCGGCAGACGGGACCCCGGTCGCGTTCCGGCCTGATCTTGAGGAGGATCCATTTCTGAAGCTACCGGCAGCAACTGAATGGATGGCCAACCGCCTCATACTGGCTCCGAATGCCACAGAGGAACAGCGAGACAAGATCGAATCGTGGCTTAACGAGTTTGGGGTAGAAGTCGGCAGTGGGTCAGATGCGGGTCTGGAGGTAATTGAGTCAACGAACGCGGGAACGACGCTTCAGGACAAGTACGAGTACACGGCGGAGTTGGCAGGCCTCGCGAACTACGATGGCTCGGTCGAACATCTTGAACACGCAATGGGACAGTTTCTAACGAAACGCGATTGGGACGTCTGGCCTGTTGTCGATCTCGTTGAGATCAACTCTGACAATGCCGGTACGTTTCTCGAAGCATACTGGCATCGGTCGGAAGAACCAGTATTCGAGATGGACGAGTACGGCCACCACGACATCCAACGGGTGTGGGTCCGGCGCTTTACGGACCCAACTGAGGAGCCGGAAATGTGGAAAAACACACTTGCTGAAGAAGCAGAACAGGACACCAGGGAGCAATCGACTGGATAATGAGACCTTTCCTACGTCGTTCTATAGCAACCATTCATTGAGTTGAGCTTGATATATCAGTAGACTGTCTGACGGTTTGGAGCCCCACTGGTTAAACATATAGTGGCGGCTCTGTTGTCAACTCTCTTCTATCTATTCCTTTGTAGCGCTACCGTCTGGATACCGTAGTCTGTAATCTGATAGTACCCTTGCCGTCATCAACTCATTCAATCAGTTCAAGTTCTATTAGTTCTGAAACCCGACGTTTGGTATAAGTCGTACTATATTCGGATTAAACGATGCAACACCGGGCGGAGCTGCAACTGCAGTCTCATCGTAAAAATAGACACTAGCGTTACTGCGATTTTTCTTGGTCAAGAAAGGCCAGATTCACGTCTTATTTCTCATTAAATTCGAGATCTTCGGCACTCAGATCACCACTCAGATATTTTCGTCCTTGGATTGTAATTTCATAAAGACCTTCATCGACTTTTTCAATCAAACCACCTTCCTCTAATTTCGCAAGCCGCCGCGCGATATAATGGCGGGAATAATCAACATTAGCTGCAAGAATACGCGGTGAGAGTCTTAGACCACTATCTTCGAGGGCTTCAAGAATTCTATCATCTGCCTGTGTCATCCATGAAACCCTTGGACGGCGCATACTTTCTGGTTTTGAGGCTGTACTATAGTAGCATCGGTGGGTACTCTACAAACTAACATATAGATAGTCATACTACAACGTACGTTGATTTTAAGTGAAGTGGCCGCAACAGTGCGAGATATGGCGACACCCGAATCTGCTTCCGATCTGGTTCCGAAAAAAGAGCAGTCGGCCGCGTGTTCGCACTGGAGCGAACACATGAAACCACGAGACGCAAGCGCATTTAACACAAGTCGATACAGCCCGCGAACCACTTTCATCACTTTCACCTACCTGTTACCGGCGACTCACCGGCGTAGCGGACACGTCACGCGTCGAAAACGACCATTTCATTTTCACTGTCCGCGTGTGGACAGGTCGTTTATCAACCCCGTCCGTCAGTTTCGACCAGCTATGTCGGACAAGCAAACTATCGATATCGAAGATCGGCTGGACCGTTGGCGGTTCGTCTGTCCACGCGGCCACCGGAGTTGGGAACCGACGAACCACCATTTCTGGTGTGCCAACTGCGCGCGCCAGCACGAGATTGACGGCGTGTTCTATGAGTTGGTCGACCGGAAGACTGGCCGTGAATACGAACGTGAGGACGTGAAGCTACTCACAGCCGCCGGTCCCTACGACCGTGATCTCGACCGGAGGGGGTCAGCATGACTTGCCCTGAATGCGGAAGCACGAACGTCCACCCGTCGGGTGGGTGTCCGTTCTGCCCCGAGTGTGGGTGGTCTAAATGCGGGGGTGCGCGAGCGTGAGCGACGAGCTCGAAGCGCTCGCCCCCGAGGATGCTGTGAAACTCTACGTCCAGCACCGCGAAGGCGAGATTTCGTCTGAAACTCTCAAGTCACACGGGTACAGGCTCCAGCAGTTTGCCGAGTGGTGCGATGACGACGGTATTCACAACCTCAACAACCTGACCGGGCGAGACCTACACCGCTTCCGGGTCCACCGTCAGGACAATGACGGGCTGAAGCCTGTGACTCTGCAAGGCCAGCTATCGACGCTGCGCGTGTTCCTGAACTTTTGTGAGTCGATTGATGCGGCAGAGGAGGGACTACACGAAAAAATCCTTCTACCGCACGTCTCGGAAGCCGATTCGAGGCTCTCGGGGTCCGCCGGGTCGTACCGGACTGCGTCCCGACCGTCACCACCCGCTATCTCGGGGTCGCCACGCACAACAGGCTCTCCCACCGGCTCCCGGCGCTCGGTTCGACGACTGGCCCCGGCATCATCCCCGTCGCTGCCGTCGGGACCGCGATTCGACTGGGTCATCGCGCTGACGGCACCACGCCGCCTCTTGACCGCGTCACAGGGAGAAACGGCGTCCGGTATCGCTGGTCCTGAGGCCACCCGGGGGGCTGTGACGGGTCCAGTCGCTACGTCTTGTCGCCATCGGTCTCCTCTTCGTTCTCCGCGTCTCGGAAGTCCGAGAGATGTTCCCATATTTCTGTACACCCCGCGCCGTCCGAGAGATGTTGCAGGTGATTCTGATCCGGTTCCTCCGGCGCTTGGTCCTCGGACTCTGTATCGGCCATCGAGTAGGTATCAATTCCATCGAAGTATATAGACTCTCCCCGGGGAAAACTCTGTCATCGGTTGGGGACGACGGTTCTTGTTGCCGGTATCCCGTTCATCGAGCGCGCAGTGTCAGCCCGGACCGTCGTCGAGACCGGCAACGATCGCGTGGGGCGTCACGGTTTCCCGTCGGCATGCCTACTTCATGTTGTGGTCACTTCCATCCGGCAACTGGACGATGGTGCCTGGCTCAGCGTCGACGACAGCCGAACTGTCCCGGTCAGTAACCTCTGGATGCTCGCTCGCCACGACGTCTGTGACTGTCAGCCCGCCGACTTCCTGGCGGAGGCGTTCGTAGATATAGGGGTGCAGGCCAGCTCCGTTGAGGGGCGAATCGCCGGCGTCTGTGTCGGCTGTGGCGAACACGGGGTCACCGACTGGATCGAACTGGGTCGCGTCGACCACACCAGCGGGCAGTTCAGGGCCGTTATCCCGGATAGCATCCATGTGCCACGACGCAGACATCGGCTCTCCGAGCCCGTTTGAGCGCACACTCGGATGGGTAACTGCTCACCGTCACGGGAAGAAATCGCCGGGATCTCGGCCCGCCGGGAAAAGTTGTCGCCGCGGACACCCCTTTACTACTGTGGACGCTGATATGTCGCATGCCGACGGAAGTCGAAACGTGGAAAAAGGAAGTGTACGGGGCCGAGATCCGAGACTACGTCGAAGAGTTCGCGCGAGAGGGTTGGGAGACGCTCCCGGAAGACGAACGTGACGCCTGGTTCGAGCGCTTCAAATGGTGGGGACTGTACCACCAGCGGAAGGGTCAGGAGTCGTACTTCATGCTCAGGATCGGGGTGCCAATGGGGCGTCTCACGCCAGAACAGTTGCGGACGGTCGGTGAGATCGCCGACGAGTTTGCCCGTGGGCCAGCCGAGAACCCCGAGTTTGGCGCTGCCTACGCGGACTTCACCACCCGCCAGTCGATCCAGCTTCACTGGATCAAACTGGAGGATGTCGCCGAGATCTTCGAGCGCATCGAGGCGGTCGGCCTCTCATCGGTGCAGGCCTGTGGCGACTCTTGGCGAAACATCGTTGGGTCGCCGATGGCCGGCCGGGACGCTGACGAACACGTCAACGTCTGGCCGCTTGTTCAGGAACTCAACGACGAGTTCAAGCAGAATCCGGCTCACTCGGACCTCCCACGGAAGTGGAAGGTGTCGGTCACTGGTGACACCCGCGGCGCCGGCCAAGGCGACATCAATGACCTCGCCATCGAACCCGCCCTCAAACAGGTCGACGGCGAGGAGGTGACGGGGTTCAACATCCGAGTCGGTGGTGGACTCGCCCGGAAGGAGCCACGGTTCGCCCGCGACGTGGACATCTTCTGCAGGCCCGAGGATGTCACCGCGGTCGCCGCCGGCGTGAGTGCGCTCTTCCGGGACTACGGGGACCGCGACGACCGGTTCAACGCGCGTATCAAGTTCCTCGTCGACGAGTGGGGCCCGGAAAAACTCCGCCGGGTCCTCCAAGAGGAGTACATCGACTACGAGTTGCCGACGGCGGGCCGGGACCTGCGCGACCAGTATGACTACAACGCTGGCCGGAGTGATGCCCCGGGCGACTACGTCGGCGTCTTCGACCAGAAAGACGGCCAGAACTACGTCGGTTTGTCCGTGCTCACCGGGCGCGTCGGCGTCGAAGAGGTGGTCGAACTCGCGGACCTGGCCGACACCTATGGCTCCGAGATGATTGGCGTGACCCAGCGGCAGAACCTTGTCGTCGCCGACATCGCTGACGAGGATCTGGAGTCGTTCCTCGACGAACCGCTTTTGGAAGAGTACTCCCCCGACCCACACCCGTTCGAACGTGGTTCTATCGCGTGTACCGGTACTGATACTCACGGATATAAGTACGTGAAGACATCTGGTACTTCGATACGATCGAGCGCAGAGAGCGCAGCATCACGAAGATCGTCGAGGGTATCGAACAGACGGTT
>NZ_JAODIY010000001.1 GCF_026586665.1 Halovenus rubra | reverse complement strand
CTGGTATCGAGAATTCCGTGAACTTGCGCTGATGTGTGCAGTATACAACATCAGGAAGGCCGCAGAACAGGAGATTCCACTCCCTTCAGGTGATTAAACACGGCCTGTCAAAGGGGCGGAATCGAAATTCAGGTTCCATATACTCGTTAATGTGTTGTACAACGTTATCTATCAGTGCATCTTCTCTACGTGTCTTCTTGTATGAAAGCGTCTCCTCAGGACCACCAAGGCAATTTAAAACCAACCCAGCCACCAAATTATCTTGTAGGTGTCTGCCGTATTCGGATAAATAAGTTAGCGACCCGATCGTTTCAGGGACGACAGCGAATCGGTACGTGAATTTTCGATTATCCCACGCAGCGATCCGTTTGTAAAGCGATGCCATGACGAGAGGACCACTGAGCTCATTGTTGGCAAGCGAGGGATGGCAGAGATAGGTACTTAGAAGAACTTCACGGTCACTCTCTCCTTCGAGTACCGTATGGCCGTAGTTTAGCCTTCCCCTCTGGTCTAATTCACTATCGATGTACGCATGATATTCTCCCTCTGGAAGCGATTCATATACATTATGCGGCAGGCAGAAACCCCAATTTCGCTCGTAATAGCTGGTTACATATGGGGTAGCTTCTGGCTGATCCGGCAGCGTATAGAGATGCGAATCCAACTCGTCCAGAGTTAATCTTTGATCCACCGGCTCCGAGTAGTTGACTACTGCCAAGTTCGTCTCATCGAGATCGGCATAGACCTCACCATCGGGCCCGGTGAGCTTAGCTTCATCAATCCTCCATTCTGGCGGAACCTCCCAATCAAAAACTTCTGTACCTGAGGGGACGCTTTCAACCTCTAGTGGAATGTCCTGTTGGAGAATTTCTAAGCTTTCACGGAATCCAGGGCCGGTTATACTCCTCGTGATCGGCCACAGTTCATCAAAACGAGTTTCAAGCCATTCACGTTCGCTATCAAAGTCCATTATCCATATCAACTTCTGGATTCGATTAATATCTTCTGACTTTTCGATTGCTAAGAGGACAACATTAGGGCTATTCAATCAAACGGCGTTCTTGCTCATCAGGGACTACTGGTGATCGTCTGAAAGTAAAGTCATTATTCTTATAGGTGATTGATAACCCGGCCAAATTTCACAAGAAATGAGGGGTGTTTTATGTTTTTATTTCTAGATGTGATCTGAATACGAAAAGTCCGACTAGCGACTACTGTTAAATTGTGGTGGTTTCAAAATTATTAATTTTAATGACGCAGGAATTAACTGGGACGTAAACAGAGCAATCCCAGAAGCAGATCTGGTGGCAACCGGCTTTTCATTCGGTGCTTCGGGGTATCCGATTACTTGGAAGCACCTTGCTAAAGAAGAGAAACAACAGATGATTACGGAGCGGAATGAGGGTACACTACAAAAGTGCGAACAGTTGGCGGATATGTTTAGTGCCGATTATTTGTTGCCGTTTGCAAAGTTCTTCGAACTTGTCCAACCCGCGCATAAATCGTATCGGGAACTGATGGAAAAGAACCGACCGGCTGATGTGACAGAACACCTTACTGAACACGATGTGACCGTGTTAGACCTTTTACCCGGGGAATCATGGTCTGGAAACGATGGGTCTATTGATCGTCGAGTAAATCGTGAGCAATTCTTTGATAACGATTTCAGGGAACAGTACCTATTGGATACCTACGAATCACAGCCCCCTGTTGTAACTGAGTCATTCGATATGACTCATGAAGAACTGGCCGATTATTTCGAGAGTTTGGGAGGGTCTGATTTAGCCGCCAGGATTGGCGACTTTGCCCTCACACTCTCGCTAACTGGTGAACAAACACTCACTGCTCTTCTTCGAGTTCAGGAAGGAGAAATAGAATATAAACCCACCGAGAAACAGATTCCACTCGGAGAGCTCGACGCAAGCCACAATGTCAGTATGTCTTGTCCCGGAGCTCTTGTACAGTTTGTCGTCCGAAACGACCGGTCATGGGACGATATCCATATCGGATACTGGTGTGAGTTTGACCGCCAACCAGACGAATACAGTCTCGAATTTTGGCGTCTGTTACACGCTCCTTGGGAAGCACGTAATGATGCCATGCGCATAGCCAAAGATTACGATATTGAAACTGAACTTGAAGGAACCACTATGGCTGACCTTGTAGAGCGAAACGATGTGGGAGACATTCTATCAACGTACGGTCTGCATTGTGCCGGTTGCCCGGAGGGGTTGGGAGAGGATATTATTGAGGCCGCTCGAATTCATGGGCTTGATCCACAGCAGGCTCGTCGCCTAATCAGTGAGATTGAAGCGTCTGTTACGGGAAAACAGTCTGTTAGCGATTGAACAAGCAGTTCGATATAGCCGTAGATCGGTAGTTAATAGAGTATCGCTCCCACTTTCGACGCTACCGGGTGAGTTATTTGTCTTCCGCATGAAGTGAGCCGTCTTCTTGTATAAATCCGTGTTCGTTTTTCAGATCCTACCTGCTCCGAGGTTTCCGATATTGAATCCATTTTCCTTCTTGACCAGTTCTTTCAAACCCATGACGTTCGAATAGCTGTTGTGAGCCAGTATTGTCTACATGAATCTCTGCTGAAAGTTCTTCTTTTTTGTCTTCAATAGCCTTGCCCAAGGCTTCGGAAGCAATTCCTTTTCCCCAAAGTCGTTTTTCTCCGAGGTAAATACCAACGTCACCATCAGTTGCAAGCGAAACGACACCAACTGGTTCGCCCATATATTCAATTATCAGCTCCTCTTGCTTTTCAGGTCGGTTTTGAAACCATTTTACATGGTCGTGCCAATCTAATTCTTCGTCTTGATTTCGGAACCACCGGTAGATTTCAGGGTCATTGCGCCACTGATACAGACGGTCTATATCTTGGCGAGTCGCCGGACGAAGCGATACGGAACGAATCATATTCAGAACAATACAGTGGCAGGGCTTATTATTACTGTGTCGGCCAAAGAAGACTACAGTTTGTTCAATTGTACTGAGAAACTCCTAACGAACAGCCTGATTGGGACGAAATCAGAAGCGAAGATTAGCTCGTTCTCGGCCCTGTGAAGCGTACTTGAATCGCCGTAGGTATCTCGACGACCCTAATCCGTGAAGCGGCAGCTCACCACTTTTTGCGTTGTCGCGATTTCAGTTCAGAGCGCCTCGATCAGTCGAGAGCCGCTACCGCATCCTCTGCTGTAAACTCCGCGACAGTGGCGTCGTCGATCTCGTATTGGACTGTCTCAATTTCGCTCTCGACGACATCGGGGAGCGTCTCGACGAACCGTCGGTACACGTCTGACTCCGTGTGGGCCTTGGCCGAATCGGCATCTTCGTACTGTTCGACGAATCGTATTAGACTCGGGTCAGTAAGGTCTCGGAGCGCACGGTATCGGACAGTTCCGTCCTCGTTTCGGGAGTGTTCGACGAGAGCGTCGATGTGTTCTAGTAACTCATCTTCTCGGCTCGCATCGAGAGGGATCGTCGTGTGGACGAGAATCATAACAGGAAATGCTATGGCTGGTAGATATACTTTGGGCTGTCCCCGGTTCAAATCCGGGAGGCGGCATACTTTTTGGGGAGAATCGGATTCGTGAGAAGCGACCGAAAACAAACACCACAGACGGTGAGAGGCATTTAGCCGTCGGACCCGTGGTATCAGTATGGACTTGGACCGGTTTGTTGAGGACATGCCAGACGACGACGCGCCGGGAGAGGCGTCTGTCTGTGTCGTGGCTGCTCAGCCAGATACCTTCGAGCGCTGTCGGGACGGCTTCTATCCGTGTCCACAGTCGTATCCGCGGACGCGAAAATCGTTCGAGTTCATGGCGTTCTACCGGACAGCGCCGGTATCGAGCATTACGCACTATGCACAGATCACGGACCGAGTAACACAGACCAGAGAGAGGCCCGGCCCGATGAGCGAAGACGACTGGAAAACACTCATCGACCCGTTTTCAGACGCCGAGACCGTTGTTGTGTTTCGCTTCGGTGACCTCGTCCCGTTAGAGACACCGGTAGCAAACGACAGAAACGGCGTCCGCGGTGCATGGTACTGTACAGTCACAGATCTCCGGACCACATCGACGCTTTCAGCCCTCTCAGACCGAGCACGGAGTTGAAAGCGACCAACCACAACCGATAGCAAGCCAGGAACAGGCGGTACAGTCGCCTAACAATCTTACCCAGTGTTGTTCATCCCGGCAGCGATACCTTTGACCGTGAGCCGGAGCGTCTGCTCTTCTGTTGCCGTCCGGTCGTCTTTACCGAGAAGGTGTATCTGGAGGAGGTTCAACGGATCGACGTAAGGGTTACGGCGGTCAAGGCTTTCCCGGAGCCACGAGCGGTCAATCGGATCCTCACGGCCGGTGATCGCCGTCACGAGTTCGACGCTACGCTCGTACTCGGCTTCAAGACGGGGGAAAAACCGCTCGCGAAGGTCGTCGTCAGCGAGTGCAGCGTACTCGCTTGCGATTTCGAAGTCAGTCCGGCCAAGTTCCTGTGCGGCGTTATCAAGTGTAGTCCGGAAAAACGGCCACTGGTTGTACATCTCCTGGAGGACATCAATGTCACCGCCGTCATCCAGGTAGGCATCGATACCCGTTGCCAGCGCGAACCACCCCGGTAAGATACACCGGGACTGGGTCCAAGAGAACACCCACGGAATCGCACGCAGATCTTCGACAGAGCGCTCGCCGGATCTGGAAGCAGGACGGGAGCCGAGGTTCAGGTCCTCAATCACGCCAATCGGCGTCGCTTGTCCGAAGTAGGTCACGAATCCATCAGTGTTCAACAGCGACTGGTATTCGTTTCTGGCGGCGTCTGCCATCGTTTCCATCGCCGTAAGCCACTCATCCTCAACGGCTTCTGTTGGTTGTTCAAGCGCCTGCTTGCGAGCCGAAAGCTGGGCGTTTAGCATCTGTTCGAGTTCACGTTCGCCAATGCTTGGGTTGCCGTACTTCTCGGCAATTGCCTCGCCTTGCTCGGTGAACTTTACGTCACCCGTAACGGTGCTGTTAGGCAACGCTTTGAGTGCATCGTTCATCGGGCCGCCGCCCCGAGAAATCGAGCCACCCCGTCCGTGGAATAACCTGAGTGTGACATCGTACTCCTCGGTAATCTCAGCCAGTCGGCGCTGGTTCTTATACAACGACCAGTTCGCCGCCAGAAAGCCGTTTTCCTTATTCGAGTCCGAGTAGCCGATCATAATCTCTTGCGTGTTGTCCCGCACATCGAGAGCCATCGCGTAGGCTTCGTTCTCGAACAGCGTCCCCATGATGCGTTTTGCACCTGAGAGGGCGTGTTCAGTTTCGAGCAGTGGAACGATATCGAGTCCACTGTGACCCGGTAAATCAATGACACCTGCCTGGTCGGCAAGGAAGAATACTTCGAGAACGTGGCTTGGCTGTTCAGTCATCGAGATACAGTAGGTGTCAACTGCTTCTTGCCCGTATTCCCGTTGCCATTCGGCAAGTTGTTCGAATCGGCATAACACCCGCGCAGCCGTTTCAGAGAGGTCCTCTCGATTTCCGAGCGTGATAACCGGGTCGTCCTGCAAGATTGCGTCAGTCAACAGCTCGATACGGTCGTCTTCATCGAGGCTCTCGTAGTCGACCCCCTCACGAGAGAGGGATTCAGTGACAGCGGTTGTATGATTTTGCTGGTGGTCACGGAGGTCTAGACTTGCCAGCGTGAACCCAAATGTCTCGACCTGTCGCATAAGCTTCTCGACGTGGGCTTCAGCGATGACGCCACAGCCGTTGTCACGGAGACTCTGTGCAATTGTCTCTAGTTCCGCATGGAACTCATCGGCACTGTCGTATCCACCGGACCTGATATCGCCGATGCGATTCAGTTTCTCGCGCATCACCATCAGCTTTTGACGGTATGGCTCGTTGGGATAGCGCTTGCTTGCCTCTTGTCGCGCTTCGGGAATCTCGTCGTCGACGGCATCGACACTCCGACTAATCTCCGCAGGAACATCGATGCGCTCCCCGTCTTGGCTCAAGACGCTCGACATCTCTGCCAGTTGTTCTCGATACCGCTCGACAACGAGTCGGCGCTGCCGGTCGAGCGTTGCCTCAGTAACCTCCGGCGTGACGTAGGGATTCCCGTCACGGTCGCTTCCTGCCCATGAGCGAAATTCAAACAACTTCGGCAACGTAACCTCCGCCCCAACGTCTGCTTCAAGGGCGTCTTCCAGTTCGTCGTACACCTCGGGCACGATATCAAAGAGCGTGTTGACGAGATACCACTGGACGTTGCGCGCTTCGTCTTCAGGTTCTGGACGACGCTCTCGTACCTGTGGTGTTTGCCAGAGGCCGAGAACCTCCGCTTCGATGTCGCGTTTGACCTGTCTCTGTTCCGTATTTGTATGCGTACACTCATCGAGAGTTTCAAGACGAGTTGCAATCTTCCGGAGTTTCGCCTTGACGGTTTTACGGTGTGCTTCAGTTGGATGAGCCGTAAATGTCGGCTGAATTAACACGTCTTTGAGAACCTGCTGGACTGTCTCTGTATCCGTGTCACTGAGTTCCGCCGCCGCCGTTTCGAGACTGTCTTCGAGTGTCCCTTTCTGTGAATTTGTACGTAAGACTCGTACCCGTTCGCGCTCTTCTGCGAGGTTGATAAGTTCAAAATACGTTAGAAATGCCCGTGCGAGAACCCGCTTGTCTTCCGTTTCAAGCTCCGGAATTTCTGCGCGGACGTGCTCGCGTGAGTCACGGTTTCCAGCCCGGTATTCGACGAGTTCACTCCGAAACCGTTCGACTGTTTCGTACGCGGACTCCGACTCATGTTCCTGGATTATGTCTCCAAGCAACGCCGCAAACTCGCGGATGTTCTGCCCAAGCGTCCCCCCGTGTAACTGCTCTTTTGGCGTGTTGTCAGCCATCACCACTCATACAAACCGGCACAAAAAGTAACTTTTCCCTAATGATTTATTGATATACACCGTCGGATGCGGCGATTTTCGGAATAACTGCCAACTGTCGGTGAACGTCGCCAAACGCTGCTTGGGACATGTAGGAGACGACGGGCCACAGTTTGGGGAGTACAACTGTCGTGTCCCGACCACTTCACTGTACAGTTCGATTGTGTCACCAGAACACCAGTTGAATTACCCGGTGGTTCCAGAAAGAATTACCGCTGAATAGCGAGCACTGGTGTGTCAGCCTCGCGGATAACCTGTTCAGTGACGCTACCGTATAAGAACCGACCGACGCCGGATCGGGCGCTGGTTGCCATGACGAGAAGGTCTGCCTCGCGCTCAGACGCCTGTTCGAGAATGATTCGTGAGGGGACGCCTGTTTCGACAACACCGTCAGCGTCGACTCCAGCGGACTGTGCCTTCTCGACCAGCGATGCAAGTTCGTCCTGTTGTGTCACACGCTGTTCCTCAATTACATCGCTGTCGTGGGCCTCCGGTGCTGCAGTCCCTGACATCTCGACAACGGCAAGAAAGACGAGCCGAGCGTCGTGAGCAACAGCCTGACAGACCCCGTGGTCGGCAGCATCGCTGGCTGCTTTGCTTCCGTCTATCGGCACGATGATGAGGTCGTACACGGTTGCTAGTCGGCACGCAGCGTAATCAATTCCCGGCTGTAGTCAGCCTGTCCGCCGGAGGATGAGTCCAATATCGGCAACAACATCGAACCCCATCGGAACGAGGTGGAGAAGACCACCCACGACAAAGAGTTTCGGCCCTACCAGTGCCTCAAACGACGGCCACGGTGATAGAATAGCCAGGCAGACAACACCGGCAAGCGCATAGACGACACGCTCGCTCTTGCGAAGCTGTGGGTTCGACCAGTTATAGAGTGCAGTTGCGAGATAACCCACACCAACTGCGAGAAACCAGGGCCGCCAGTAGCCAAGGCCAAGCAGGTCAGTAGCGAAGGGGGCATCTGCGACAGGCCCGGGAAACCAGCCGGCAATAGTTGCCCCATTGATTCCAACCGCAGAGGCGTTCAGCCCGGCCCAGACAAGCCAGATACGGTTGCGTCGTACGGTCGGTGCGGTGTAGACAACAGCGACAACAACGATAGCAGCGGTGAGCGTAACCCATAGCGCGACAATACTTTCGAGTAAGCCAAACGGTGCAAGCGACGGCTCGGAGACGAACAGCCAGGACAGTGACCAGCCGAGAAGACCTTCCACAAAGCCAACAACAAGGAGACCGTCTCCGGGCAACGGGGGTGAGAGGAGTCGCCGAGTGTATCCCGAAAGGATTGCTACCTCCGTGCTGGCAGCCACTCGGGAAAAGTAGTCGAATGACACACCCTAGTTATGTGTGGCAGCATCTTAACCCGTCGCCTGAATGTGAACCCGGTTTCGTGGGTTACAGTCACACACCCAAGGTCGTCGCATGAACAATCCCAGCAGTCTGGCCAGTTGCGACTAGGACAAAACCCCCAAGCGAGAGCACGCCAATCGGGCCAGTCGCTGCGGCGAGATAGACGAATGTCCCGACGACAGACAGTGTCCCACTCGCATAGTAAATTGACTGTGCCTCAGTAAAGCGTCGGCCCGTATCGATGAGTCCAGCGGCGGGGAGAACCATCCACCCCACGAGACTAATTGCAAGCAGCGGTTCCGACTCTAACAGAAACCCACCGATGCCTGCGACTGTCACTCCAAATCCACCAACCAACACTAGCCGCCACCCACGGAGCGCACCAGTCTCCATCGCCGACCAGCCGGTGACGGTAAACATCGCGATGAAGCCAACCATCACAAGATGAGCTATGAACATCGCCGTGGTGCCCACGGGACCATGTTGTGCACTGGCGGCGACGAACCATGCGGCCGGCACGAGAACGCTTGGTGCTCCATCACGAACAGTCCGGAACATACTGAGTCTACTCACGATGGCGTCAAGAAAGTATCCGGGACAGCTATTAGATAAGCAAAACACACAATCAGCAGACCGTTGCTGGAGGCTAAGCGTCAGAAGATGTTTGTCTCGACGGTGCCCCGTTTCCTAAATTTCAGCGAGTGTCTCGTACTCGTCCCAGCACTGACACTCAAGATCCTCGATCGATGTGATCTCGTCAGGGAGATCAGATATCGGCATCCCATCTCCAACTTCATCGCAGTCGTCAGCGTGAACCGAGAAGTCCTCGCTAGACATAATGGGCATATCTAAACATACAATTGGAAGGTAATAATACCATCTACCACAGTCAAGCGGCCAACAAGTAATTCAGCTAGCAGAAGTATACCGAGTGGGCTTATGGCAGTCGGCAACGAAATGTCGGATATGTTCACGCTGGATATAGACCGGTTCATGTTCGAGTTGAAAGAAGGAGTTCTAAAACACGTCGGTAGTTCGACTAAATCTGCGACAGCAAAGCTCTACGATGTCGAATCTGTGGACGTCTACGAGTTCGGGGATGAACGTCTGAAAGTGACCTGTGAGGATGACGGTGGCAACGAGGTCGAAATCGCGCTCGATGCTCCCGAGGCCAGCAAGATTGCACGGGATATCGAGGCGCTTGAAGACAAGAGTGATATCTTCGAGTGAGCCTGTAATGCGAGAGGCCGACGCGTTTTTGCATCTCCCCGCGAAGAGTCTCGTGTGGAGAGTCTTGACGACGAGCTAGACCGTGCTCGCTCCCTGTCAGTAGACGACCTCGCCGACGCCATTGAATCAATCGGCTTCGAGTGTACCCACTGCGGTGCCTGTTGCAAGGCTGCCGATTGTGGTGATGACACCGACACAAGCGAGGACCATACCGCAACGGTGTTTCCCGACGAGGTGCGTGAGATACAGGCAAGCGAAGAGTACGACTGGCGTGACGTGGCCCGGCCGATGCCCTACGGTCTCGAAACAACCGAGTCCGGTCCAGCAGGTGAGACATTCGAGTGGGCGCTTCAGACCGACAGCTGTGGGGATTGTACATTCTACGACGATGACGCTGCCCGCTGCTCAGTCTACGGAGACCGCCCGCTTATCTGCAAGACCTACCCGTTCAGTGTTGCTCTTGGTGGGACCAGCCAGCCGATGGGCGAAGCTGTCGACACCGAAGGAATGGTTCGGGCCCATGAATGCGAAGGACTCGGCCGTGATATCTCACACGAGACGGCAAAAGAGCTGGCAGCAGCGCTCAAAAAGCGGGCAGTCCGGGAACTCGAAGAGGCAATCGCTGTCAGTGATAACTACGAGCCGGTCAACCGGGAAGAGGGTGTTGTCGTTTACGACTCAGAAGGTCCAAAACGGCCGGATGGGAGCGACTATTGACAGCCCTTCGACGGCGTGTCTGAAGGGTTTGAGACAGCAACTACTTTAGCAGTGGCAGCCTCACCAGTACATACGGAGGTCTACCTACCTGTGGAAATTTCAAATGAGCTACTCTGTCTGTTCAGCACTCAGGTATCGGACGACGGCGATAGTTACACCATCGAACTACCACAACGAGAGATAGAGACTGGCGCAGTCACACCGGGCGATACGTACCGTGTCGCTCTTATCGAGCCCGAAAACGAACCAGCTGCGGAAACGGCTGTCTCCGGCGAGCCCCAGCCACCGGTTGAGTCCGGAGAAATCCGCTACGTCGAAATCGAAGACCTCGGCAAGCAGGGCGACGGCATCGCTCGCGTCGAACGCGGGTACGTCATTATCGTTCCAAGCACCGAGGTTGGCGAGCGGGTAAAGGTCGAGATTAGCGAAGTCAAGTCGAATTTCGCAGTCGGTGAGGCAATTTCGGAGTAGTCGTCTTGGCTCTGTTGTTTCGGAGTTGTACCATCGGCTCCGTTGAACTGGTCAAGAGCGTCGCCTCTCAATCAGTATTGTCCACGTATTCGAAAAAACCACCAGACAGCGCGGCGTTAACTCTTTGTACCAAACAGGGTATATGGGCCAGCATCGTATAACATGTATGAGCACGACGGCCGACGCCCCAACTCAGACACCAAGTCTCTCGGAGAAACAACAGCGTATCCTCCGCTACCTCAAAGAGCGTGCCGACAAACAGACCTACTTCAAGTCCCGGCTCATCGCTGACGATCTTGACCTGTCTGCTAAAGAGGTTGGGACAAACATGAAAGCCATCGAGCAAGGAGAGTTTGCGCTCTCCGTCGAGAAGTGGGGGTACTCCTCTAGCACGACGTGGATGGTCACAACCTAGAAAAACAGTCTATTTATCGGGCGCATAGTCAAGCAACGACGGCGCGACGGCGGCCAACTGCGCGGCGTCGTCCCCGAAAGAGTCTGCGTATCGGACCAACAATACCAGTATCTGCTCAGGTTCGGTCACACTGTAGCCGTTTTCGCGTGAGAGCAGCCCTGACTTTTCGAGTCGCGCGGCATGTTTACTCACAGTCGCTTTAGAGACATCGAGCCGTGCTGCGATATCGCCCGCAGTTGTGTCACCATCCTCAAGCAGTGCAACGAGGATACCACGCTGTGTTTCACGGCGCAAATGTCCGAGTACAGTCTGTTCGAACTCGGAGAATTGTCCAGTCGGGAAGTACCGGCGGTAGTCACCGTCTTTCCGACTCAGGACAATACCTTCATCTTCGAGCTTGCGGAGGTGATGTTGTGTCTCGCCAGTGCCAAGCTGTAGGTCATCACGTATTTTCGAGAAGTGAGCACCCGGTGTCGCATTCAAGTAGCCAGTAAGCGCGTCGGGCGCATCGCTATCACTTTCTTCTCCGCTTGCGAGGCCAACAAGCGGGCTGGCTGCCCCAAGAGCGGCGAACCGACGGAGTGTCGACCGTTTTGACTGGTCGACACTCCTGTCACGGGCCATATCGGCTCATTGGGAAGGAGACGTATAACGGCTTCGTTACTCGAAACGGTATCGACCGAAGTCGGGCTATCCGTACCTGTAACAGCAAGTCGTCGCTAGTCGATTATCTCGTCAGGGTCTTTGATATCCGCGCCAGTTTCGCCGGCTTTGACTGCTTCGGCTTCTTCTTCCATCTGTTCGAGATCAACAATTTCGTCTTTATCTTCGAGTTCACCCAGAATCTCTTCGATGTCGTCAAGGCCGAGCATCTCGCGGGTCTCGTCGTCGAACTCTAAGCTTTCGAGTTCGTGTCCATTCTCTTTGAGATCACTGCCTTGCAGGTGACGACCGTACCGTGACACCAGCGAGGTCAGTTCCTGTGGCAACACGAACGTGTTGGACTCGCCTTGGCCGATACCTTCGAGTGTCTCCATTCCTTTATCGATGACCGCACGCTCGCCCATCGAGTCTGCTGCTTTCGCCCGCAGAACCGTCGAAACCGAGTCACCCTGTGCTTCGAGAATCTGGCTTTGCTTTTCACCTTGTGCACGGATGATGTTCGACTGTTTTTCACCCTGTGCTTCCTCGATGGCGCTCCGGCGTTCACCCTGTGCTTCGAGAATCATCGCACGGCGACGACGCTCGGCAGAGGTCTGTTTTTCCATGGCCTGCTGGACATCTTTCGAGGGGTTGACTTCGCGGACCTCGACGCTCTCGACGCGAATCCCCCACTCGTCTGTTGGTTCGTCCAGTTCTGTCCGGATTTTCGCGTTGATTTCCTGGCGTTTGTTGAGCGTGTCGTCGAGCTCCATATCACCAAGCACAGCACGGAGTGTCGTCTGGGCAAGGTTCGACACCGCACGCTTGTAGTTGTCTACTTCAAGAAACGCTTTCTTTGCGTCCATCACTTTGATGTAGACAACAGCGTCGGCTGTCACCGGTGAGTTGTCCCGTGTGATTGCCTCCTGTCGCGGCACATCAAGGGTCTGTGTCCGCATATCGAACGTATACGTCTTTGTCACGAACGGTAGCACAAAGTTGGGACCGGGTTCGAGTAGTCCCTGATATTTTCCGAACCGGGTGTACGCCCGTTTCTCGTACGCTCGGACGATAACGATGCTTTTGTAGGCGGTAATTACTGCGAGAATAAACAGTGTTGCGGCAATCAAGGTTCCTGCCGCGCCCGCCTGCAAAACTGTGTCAGGCATCATAACATCTGGTAGTTTGGTGCGACCATACTAAAGTGTTGGTCGTCGTTTCAACACCTACACAGAAAATACGAGGAATGTACAAAAAGTTTTTTCGTGGGTACTTTGTTGCCTTTCAATAAGTTATGAGTGACTACACAGGGACAAAAGTACGCTTCTCGAGACCGAGACAAAAATAGAAAGATACGTTTGTACAAGGATACAAACACACCTACCCACGACAGTATGGCGCGGTATCCTGGCGACCCAAAGTCGACCCAGTGTCGCGGGTCGCTAAAGCGTATGGTCGAAGAACACGAACACGACAAAACATTTGAAAAATGGACGAGAACGACGCGATATCTGGATTGAAAGAGCTCGGCTTGACAACGTACGAGGCACGGGTGCTGGTTGCGCTCCAGAAGCTGGGCTCGGGGACAGCCAACGAGATTAGTTCAGTTGTTGACGTGCCCCGGTCACAAGTATACGGCGCAGCCGGAGGCCTCGAAGAACGCGGGCTAGTTGAGACCCAGCAGTCGACACCAACGGCTTACCAACCGGTCCCGCTCGAACAAGCCCGTCGACACCTCATCGACCAGCTCGCCGAACGAGGTGCAGAGACGTTCAATTATCTAGAGCAGATACAGAACACACACGATAACGAAGAACGAAGCGAGGCAATCTGGCTGATTAATTCTGAGGACGCTATTGTCTCACGGACATCCGACCTCATCGAAGCCGCCGACACCCGGCTGTTGTACGTAGCCGAAAGCGTAGCTATGCTTGAACGGGAGCTTCTTGACGCGCTTGTCGACGCGGCGAATCGAAACGTCGATGTCATCATCGTCAGTAGTGACCCTGACGTGCTTGAGGCCGTCCCAGCCAAGGACTCGTATTCGACGTTCTGTGTCCCTGAAGACCGCGAGGTAGAAGTTGATACTGCTCGACTACTAGTTGCAGATAGCCGGAGTGTTCTACTAAGTACCCAATCAACCGCCACGATGCAAGAAGAAAATAGGGTCGCGTTCTGGACGAGCGAAAACCCGTTTGCCTCGTTTTTTGTCGAACTGGTCGAAGCGTGGCTGCGTGACCCCTTCGAATCGTAGGGACCGCGAGGCGGTGGGCTCAAGGTGCTGCCAGCCACAGAAACGGCCATGGGAACGGCGCTTGCATCCACAGACAAGCAGGTCACGGAGTTGCTCGACCGGTTACACGAGAAGTACCCTGATACGACTATTTCGCTGCGGTTTTCGAACCGACTGGAACTCCTGATTGCAGTCATCCTTTCGGCACAGTGTACTGACGAACGCGTCAACAGCGTTACCGCTGATCTCTTCGAGAAGTACGATGGCCCGGCAGCGTATGCAGAGGCCGACCAAGACGAACTTGCCACAGACATCAATTCTATCACCTACTACAACAACAAGGCAAGCTACATCCGCGACGCCTGTCAGCAACTTCTCGAAGAACACGACGGCGAGGTTCCAGATACGATGGCTGAGCTGACAGATTTATCCGGTGTTGGTCGAAAAACGGCAAATGTCGTTCTTCAGCATGGGCACGATGTTGTGGAGGGCGTCGTCGTCGATACACACGTTCAGCGACTGACGCGACGACTTGACCTGACTGAGAAATCCAATCCCGAAGCCATCGAGCGGGAGCTGATGGATACCATTCCAGAGAACGAGTGGCAACAGCTCACACATTTGTATATCAGCCACGGTCGGGCAGTCTGTACGGCTCGCAATCCTGACTGCAAAGATTGCGTTCTCGAAGATATCTGTCCATCCTCAAAAGTTGACAACGAGCGTGACCTTGCGTCCGGTGAGCCCTGGAGCTAAGATGCCATCGGACGCGACATGAGTCGGTAATCGGCCAATAAGTATATTCCGAGCCAGTCCTAAAGATAGTTACAGCAATAACAGAGAGTCATCAATGGATATCGAGACGGTTAGTCAGTATGAAAAGCTGGTTGAGTACTCAACGGACAGTATCACCCTTGTCGACGAGGCAGGAATAATCCAGTTCAAAAATGACGCTGTAAAGCGTATTCTTGGATACGAGCCAAATGAGCTGACTGGCGAAAACGTGTTCGATTATATTCATCCCGACGATGTGCCGGCGGTAAGGATGATACTGGATTCGGTGATTGAAAACGAAGAACAAGAAACGGGGCAAGGAGAGTTTCGGTTTAGACACAAAAACGGGGAGTGGGTCTGGGTTGAGTCGACAATTGCTGACCGGACAGACACATCACTAAACGGGTGCGTTATTAATTCTCGCAGTATCGACGAACGAAAGCAGCGTGAACAACAGCTTGTCGAAGAGCGCGTCAAATACTCTACACTTGTCGAACAGAGCAACGATGGCATCGCTATTATCCAAGACAAGACTGTCGCTTTCATCAACTCAGAGTTTACAGAGTTAACTGGCTACGAGAGTTGGGAGATCACCGGACAGCCATTTCTGGACGTTATCGACCCGAGAGACCGTGAGTTAGTCGAGAAGCGATATACAGACCGTCTTGACCCGGATGTGCCAACCCCGCCATCACGGTATGAAATACGTCTCTGCACGGGAGAGAACGAACAGTGCGTCGTTGAACTCAATGCCACCCAAATACAGTACGATGGCGATACGGCAGTACTTGCGACAATGCGTGACGTGACTGAGCGCACACGGTATGAGGAAGAACTGGAGCAACGGAACACAGAGCTGGAGCTACTGAATCGGATGGTCAGGCACGATATCCGGAACGATATGACGATAATTCTTTCTTGGGGGGAGCTACTTGAGGAGCATATCGACGAGACTGGAGAGGAACATCTCGAAAAAGTCCTCGCAAGCGGGGAACACGTCGTCGAACTAACGGAGATTGCTCGTGATTACGTCGAGGTTCTCACCAGCCAAGGCGAACTCGAACGCAAACCGATGTCGCTATCAGACGTACTCAGCACGGAACTTGCGCTCCGTCGTGAATCGTTCCCGGAAGCGGAGTTCGTTGTCTCCGGAGAGATTCCGTCAGTTGCGGTGCTGGCCAACGAAATGCTTGGCTCTGTATTCAGAAACCTTCTGACCAACGCTGTCCAGCACAACGACAGCGACGAACCGTTTGTCGAGCTTACTGTCGAAGTAGACGACGAGCAGGCAGTCATCGATATTGCAGACAACGGCCCTGGAATCTCCGACAGCCGAAAAGAAACGGTGTTCGGAAGAGGTGAGAAAGGGTTAGATAGTCCGGGAACCGGCATTGGACTCTATCTTGTCGACACGCTGATAACGCAGTACGGAGGCGACATCGAAATCAGAGACAACGACCCCCAGGGGTCGCTGTTTTCTGTGACGCTTCCGCTGTCTGGCTGAGAAAGTAGCGACTACGCATCCCGCGCAGTACGGTGGTTCTGTTTATTCCTCGGCGAACTTATCGTCGAGGAACTTGTCGGCTTTGCGCAGGATTTCGCGTGGGCCATCCTGGGTAATCGTGTTGATGGCCTGTTCGTAGTCACGCCACTGATGGTCGCGATGCTCGTGTGATAGTTCCGCTGATGCTTCGAACGAACGGGCGATAAACAGGTGAACTGTCTTGTGAATGGTGTCACCGCCCGCCTCGAAGACGTAGTCGTACTCCTCACGGAAGCCATCGATGAGCCGGAATTCAGAGATTCCAGCTTCCTCTGTCACTTCGCGGATTGCCGTCTGCTGGAGTTCCTCCTCACCTTCGACGCCCCCTTTGGGAAATTCCCAGTCGCCGGGGCGACTCTTCAGGAGGAGGTACTCTCGACAGCCACGCGTATCGCGAAAGAGGATGGCTCCCGCGCTCGTGGCCTCCTTCATTATCAGCGTCTATTACTCCATGCGTTAAGTGAATGTCGAACGCCTGCCGAACGCTCCCATAAGTCACGGGAACTGAGGGCACTGTCAGTAGACAATCGAAAACGAATGGGTTTTGTTGTCCCCAACGCTTGGGTTGTGTATGCCGTTCATCACTCGGCTCACACTCAAAAGTGGGGATGGAGACCTCCTTGAGTCGGTTGTTTCCGATATTAAGGAGCGAGCCGGGCGCAAGGGTGCCGAGCTCAAGGGGCCACACCCGAAACCGCCGACCAGACACAGCGTCCCGCAGTACCGAGGTTTGCGTGACGACGGTCGATTCGACCCGTGGGAGTACACCGTCTACAGCCGCGTCATCGAGATTATCGACCACAATGAGTTCGCCCGTTCGGTTGCGGGTGACGACTACCCCGACAGTATCCACATCGCTGCCGACGTCGAGCAGTTCAGCCAGACCGGCGAGTAACGGTAGTTTCGCACGCTACCCCTGTGTCACTTGCCTCCGGAATCCTCAGGATAGATGAAGGTGCTCTCGTGTTCTCCGATAATCTTCCAGTCGTTAGGGGCATCCGGATGACCTTCGTTTCCGGCGAACCGGAGAACATCAGGCGAGGCATTGTAATTCATGCGGCTCGGGTACTCCTCAAAGGTGAATCTACGCTCGTCGATACCGTTGTACTGAGAGTCGAGTCCGAGAAGGCATATCAAAATTATTTGAAAGAAGAAATAAAAGTAGCTGTCGGTGACTTTCCGGATTAGAAACTCGTATCTAGTGTGCTTATGTCGGTGAGGGCCGTTGCTAACGCCATGGCAGACGCCGCTCAGACAGACTGGCTCGTCTCGCTCCGCCGGGAACTCCATCGCCGGCCAGAACCGTCGTGGTGCGAGTTTTACACAACCGCACGTATCGTCGAGCAGCTTCGAGAAATGCCCGTCGACGAGATACTTGTCGGTGACGAGATACACGCCAAAGGCGAACGACAGGGAGTCCCGGACGAGGAAACGCAGCAGTTGTGGCTTGACCGGGCGCGGGAGACCAACGTCAACAACGAGATTCTTGACCAGCTTGCAAGCGGATATACAGGCGCAATAGCGACAATCGAGCGCGGTGAGGGGCCAACGGTTGCGCTTAGGGTCGACATCGACGGCCTCCCACAGCAGGAAGCCGACGGACAGGGCCACCAGCCCGCCGAGGAGGGGTTCCGGTCAGTCCACGAGGGGCACATGCACGCTTGTGGGCACGACGCACATATGACGTTTGGTCTCGGCGTCCTCCGAGAGTTTGTCGACCGAGAGTTCGACGGCACGCTGAAGGTCATCTTCCAGCCCGCCGAGGAAGTCGTCGGTGGCGGCCGACCGATAGCAAAGAGCGGACACCTCGATGACGTGGATGCGTTGCTCGCTTCGCACATCGGGCTTGATACACCGACCGGTGAAGTCGTCGCCGGGATGGGCGGGTTCTATGCCGTCTCGCACCTTGACGCGAGCTTCGAGGGTGAACCAGCACATGCTGGGGCAGCACCAAACCAAGGAGCAAATGCAGTACAGGCAATGGCAACAGCGGTCCAGAATCTCTACGGTATCGCTCGCCACAGTGACGGTGCAACGCGGGTCAACGCCGGCAAAGTAGCAGGTGGCACAGCCTCGAATATTATTGCCGAAGACGCCTATATCCAGGCAGAAGTGCGCGGTGAGACAACCGAACTGATGACCTACACCCGCGAGCGCGCTGTAGAGGTTATCGAGTCCGCTGCCGAAATGCACGACTGTACGGTCGATATCGAGCACGGTGGCGAGGCCCCGAGCGCAGCAAGCGACGAGGCAGTGGCGGACATTGTCGCCGACGTCGCTGAAACACATAGTGCGGTTGAGACTGTCACCCCACACGACGAACTCGGTGCGAGTGAGGACGCAACCTACCTGATGAATCGCGTCCAAGAGCACGGCGGTGTCGCCGCCTTTGTTGGTATCGGAACCAACCACCCCGACGGTCACCATACGGCAGCGTTCGATGTCGACGAACCGTCACTAGAGGTTGGCGTTGATGTCCTCAGCGAGTCGATTGCACATCTTTTCGACACTGAGACAGGTAGCAATTGACGGTCTCTCCGGCACTAACGCGCAAGGCGTTCTCCTCGCAGTCCTGTAGGGAGTCGAGTCCGATACAGTCGACAGTTACTACGACTCCGTTGCACTCCACGAGGAGAGAATCACATCATTACCCGATGGGTTGAGCCAGACAAGGTCGATATCAACCTCGCTGAGAACAAGTCGCCCGTCGGCACAGAGTGGTTCGGGGTTGTCCCCATCAATAGTGAGCGTGTTCCCTGCAGTCAGCCAATTTTTCTCGCCAATTCCGAAGTCGTCGTAGCCGTTGTAGGCGTCGTTAGGGGTACCACCAGCAGTACAGTTCGCCCCCTCGACTTCGACACGGAGTTGCTTTGGGTTTATCTGTCCGCCACGGACGAGTTTAATCATAACTGCCTCGTCACCGGACGGATTCTCGACGTACTCGTACGCCATCGTTACCGAGGGTGGGTCAACCTGTTCGTAGTCCGATCCCAGTGCGCCGAAAAACAGCGCCGCTGTCCCGACAAGCAAAAAGATCGCAAACAACAAAAGCAATATCGAGCCAAAGGCTGACATCGCTCTGTTGTCGAATTGTGATCGTTGCATCTACCCCCCCAGGTCAGCAGCAACGAGTTCCCCCGCTCGTCACTGCTTGTCGTACTAGATTATACCGGCATATTGTATAAAATTCTTGTGCTTTCTGAGTGACAATGATCGAGTTGTGGGCTGAGCGATAGTTCCCATCGGTCAGTGGCGGTCGCGCGATACAGACACCTTAACAGTTTAGTGAGGTACGGTTGTATAGCCCGTCATGACGGAATACACAGTCGAGTTTGTCGGGTCAGGCGAGAGACTCACGGTATCCGACAAGGAGACGATTCTCAATCGTTGTATCGAAGAAGGAATCGCCCAAGAGTTCTCCTGTCGTGTCGGAATGTGTCTTGCTTGCTCCGCGAAGATTGTCGAAGGCTCAGTCACCCAACCAGCAGCGCGGGGGTTAACCGAAGCCGAAAAATCAGAGTACGCGCTAACGTGTATGGCACGACCAGAGTCTGACCTGAAGCTGGACCGTGGGAAGTATCCGCCAAGTATCGATGACGAGCAGACAACTGAGGAGCGGGCGGGAGAGACGGCAGCTGCCGACGACTGAAACCGAAGGCAGTGACTAGGAGTGAAGGGTAGGCCATTTATGCGAGGGGTTCCTATTGTGCAGTATCGAGTCGTTGCCAGAGCAGACAAACCGGCTCATTCAACTCCCCATACATCCATGACCAGCTGTGTATACAGACTTCATTCGACGCTGGAACTGCCACTCGAAGAGCTGCACGAGTATCTGGAGGACCCAGATCTCCCTGAGCGCGTCGCGGACATTGACTTCACACGGCGAAACAATACACTCATTATCAGTGCAGTCCCGTCCGACGACAGCATCAGCAAGTACACGCCGACAGCTCAGTTGAAAGCCAGCGTGACAGAAAATCGAGTTTACGAGGAAGACCCAGAAGAAACGCCGCCGGGCAAGCCGCCCCGCACGAGCGGAGGTGGTCCCCAGTGGGGCTCACTCGACGACGAAGAAGAAGAAATCGAGTCGGAGCTAGTTGAGTACGCCTGCTTCAAAGGCGACCGTGAGACGGTGCTGCAAAACACAGCACTCCAGTACCAGATGTTCGAGGTACTCTGTGAAATCGCCCGCCGGTCAGAGAAAGGCGCGCTTACCGCTGTCGCAACAACCGAAGAAGATATTCAAGCGATTCGGATTGTCGACGGGGAAGATGTTCCGGCCTCGATTAATGTCACAGAGGACCCGGGTGAAGGAGAAGAAGATAGTGCCGTCGACTGGCGCAGCAACGATTTCATCAGCTAAGACAGATTGCAAGCTGGTCGCGCGGTTTTTCTGAAACGCAACGCTATGAGAGCAACGCTATTTTCGAAGGCAGAGGACACGCCGCGTACTCAGGCACCCAGCGAATCGAGGCCACGGGCTGGGTAGGCAACGATATGGTCAACACCAGCTTCGCGGAGGCAATCTACACGGTGAGAGACAGTATCCCTGATGCCGACGAGTGCATAATCACAGCAGGCTTCGAGCAACGTCTCGCGTGGGTCACCCTCGATGGTGCTGTCGTGAGGACAATCATCAGGGAGTGCCGCCCTGACGGGGCCACGACGGCCGGTGTATTCCCCGACAGCGTCAAGCACGGTGTCCTCGTCGTCGGTGAGAGCTGTCGGCGCATAGACCGCAATCTTGCCGTCGAACCCGGCATCACGGAGTGCACGAACATCTCTGATGGTACTCCGTGAGAGCAACTCGAACTGAGTCTGACCGGTCGCCAGCGCAATCCGTTCGACGCCTTCAGAACCGACCCACGGGTCAATACTCTCGTCGACGGCAGCACCAAGACGTGGCGCAATTGCGCGTTTGCGCTCGTCCTGTTCGAGGTAGGCTGGATGTCCAGCGACGAGAACTTCGCCGACGGATTCAGGGAGTGTTGCGCGGACGCTATCGTCACCGAGAGGGTCAAAGCCGTCCGCACGAACAGGAACCGTTGCACGGACATCGAACTGCTCGGCCAGGCGGTCGAATGCGGCTGGTGTTGGGACGTGCTCGTGGCCTTCGTAGTCGATGGTCACAGTCTGCACATCCAGCTTGTGGGCACGTTCGACGTCGACTTCGCTCGGTTTGAGCGCAACCGCGTCGATACCCACGTTTGCCAACCGTTCGCCTGTAATTACAGTCATAGCCGCTTCTTCTCTGTTTCTCAGCCAATCAGGCGGCTTAACGCTGTTGTTTGGATACGTTTTTGGTTTATGTTGACGAGTAACAAAACGAGAGACCCCAGACAGGCCATTCACAGAGGGTAGTCAGCTTCAGCATCGACCACGTTATCGATGTCAGGTGCAGTCCAGTCGGTTGTCAGCTCAAGGAACTGGACCAGAATCCGGGCCGTCGCTCCCCAGATGGTGTACTCGTCAACGTAGAAGTAATGGACGCGAATGGGGCCGTTATCGGGGTGGTCACGGTACTCTCCGTGGTAGTTATCGAGGTCTGTCAGCGCATCGAGCGGGAGGACTGCAATCTCTGCAACTTCGTCGTCTTGGGGTTCGTACTCATTGTCAGGGACGTGAGCAACAAACGGAGTGACTGAAAAGCCGGTGACAGTCAAGATATCATCGATTTGTCCGACAAACGACGGTGCGTCGGGGTTGAGACCGATTTCTTCGTTTGCTTCCCTGACAGCCGTTGCACCGAGGTTCGAGTCTTCGTGTTCCCGCCGACCGCCGGGAAAACTCATCTGTCCCGGATGGTTCGAGAGATGGTCAGCACGCTTGGTAAAGAGAAGATGTGGCACGTCACGCTCGACGAGAGGCACCACGACAGCCGAGTCGCGCTTTCCGTCGGCCACGGGTGTTGGGTCGAACGCCCGAACTGCGTCGAGGTCCATGGGCCAGTTTAGCACTCCCAGAGGCTTAATTCGTTTGCGTCGCCGCCGCGAGGTCCTGACGAACCGGTGCCAAGTCGACACCAGTCCAAGGCTCAACTTCGTAACTTGCGTCAAGCAATGTGTCGATGCGAGACTGGTCATCGGCGTCAATTGCGCTTCGAGCGTCTTCGCGGAACATCTCGGCAACTTCGTGGCCAACGTCGTCAGTGTCGACCGTCCGTTTCGAGACATCAAGAATATGTGGTAGGTCCCGTGCGTCAGATGGCAGTGTCGGGAACGCGAGTGGTCCCGCGAGTAACAGCGGTTTGCCAGAGTGGGCTTTTTCGTCTGCCCAGTCACGTTCCGTTGCCTCCCGGTCAGCTGGGTTGGCGACAGCGACAAGATGGTACGACCGGATAGCGGCGTCAATGGTGTCAGCGTGTGCTGACAGGTCGTACTCCCCACCTTGTCTGTAAACGAGTTCAGCCAGTGCCTCGGATAGCTCTGCCCGCGTGAGCCCGCCAAAAAGGTCGACGACACCGGCTAGCTCATCTTCTGTGAGGTCCATATCCACTCCGGGGCCGGAACGGTCTTTACTGTTGGCCTCTTCAGGAGACCGCCGGGAATCAGTCAGCCGACTTCTTTCCACTGGCCGCCACAGTCCGGGCAGACCCGAACCCGGCCGATCACGTCCGGGTCGTTCTCCGTGTCAAGATCCGTCTCACATTCGGCACACAGCAGTCGCCCGTACGTGTCTTTCTCCAGCCCTCCACCGCGCAACCCTTTTTGTGTGGATTTCATGCGTATGCGTACGAATCACAATCATAAAAGAGCCATGTTGTCTGTACTGTATAATCAGATAGATGAACTATACTGTTTTGTTGCCAGTAGCGGGTTGAGCTGTGGGCAAACCGACCAGTCGACCCCCACTGGGCACCTGCCGGAACCGGCAACCATTAATAGACACAATCCAAGAGACGGCTATGCGAACAGTCGACGCTGCCGGCCTGCGTATCGGCGACGGCCAGCCGCCACGAGTAATGGGTGTCCTCAACGTCAGTCGTGAGTCACCTTATGATCCCTCCGTCTACGACGACCCCGGAGAAGCGGCGATGTACGTCGACGACGAGCTTATCGGCGAGGGTGCAGATATCGTCGATATCGGTCTGGAATCGGCGAACAAGCGCCTGGACGTGCTCTCCGCTGAGGAAGAACTGGAGCGACTCGATACTGCAGTCGACACTATCGAGTCGGTGAGTGGCGATGCCGTGTTCTCGATAGAGACGCGGTACGCCTCTGTCGCGGCGGCGGCACTCGACCGCGGGTTCGATATGGTCAATGACATCTGTGGCTTTGCCGACCCCGAGATGCCCGAGGTTTGTCGAGAGTACGATGTCGCGGTCGGGAAAATGGCAAGTCCACCAGACCTCTCCCGCCCCGGTGCTGTCGACGATGTGGACTGGGTGGCTGCGCGCTCACAGGCGTGGGCTGACTCAGCCGATTACGTCGACAAAGTCTACGCGGCGCTTGAACAAAACGGGATGACAGAGAAAACGATTCTCGATCCTGCATTCGGGGGGTGGAGTGAAGACCAGACACTCGAAGACGACCACGAGGTATTCCGCCGACTCCGAGAGTTCCGTGCTTTTGGTCGACCGCTTTTAGTTTCGATTAACCGCAAGAATTTCTTGCGCGAGATTGCCGACCGCTCGACAGAAGAGGCCCTTCCCGTTAGCCTCGCAGCCACCTCCATGGCTGTCGAGCGTGGCGCTCATGTCATTCGAACGCACGATGTTGCCGAGACGCGTGATGCCGCTCTCATCGGCGACGCATTCACCGAACGAGCAAGCGCCACGGCAGCTGGTGTTACCGCAACCGAACTCGAGGTTGGCACCGCATCGGAGCTGGAACGGTATCTTGAGGAGTCTGAGGGCGAAAGCAATCACTCAGGAGACCTTATTGGGCGAGTCATCCGCGTCAACGGCGTCGACAATACCCAACAGCTCGGGGATGCAGCCGAGCGGGCAGGTGTTACTATCGCTACCGGAACGGAGGGCATACTGCTTGGCGGCGCAGAAAGCGCGCTCGCAGAGCTTGCATCTCTCCTTGACACGACAGAACTAGACGCGGTCGCAGCAGTCTGTCAGAGAGGAGGACCCTAGCGATGGATTATCTGCAAGAACGCATCGCAACGTTACACGACCTGACCGACCCGACTCCTGATGCGCCGCTGAGTCAAAGCGCTGTAGTTGTCCCGATTGCTGGAGAGCAGTCCGACGATGTGACTCCAGAGCAAGTGTTTGAGGCGCTGGAGACGGTTGGTCCCAAGGCTGTCGTCGTTCCGCTGCGTGCTCCCAGAGAAGTGGTTACACTCTTCGAAGATTGGGTCGAGCAGTTCGACCTGTCGGTGACTGTTCTATGGTGTAACGCTGACAGCGTCGAGCGTGTCCTCACCAGAAACGGTCTCGGCGGCGACTCTGGGAAAGGAAGAGATGTCTGGCTCGGTCTCGGTATCGCTGCCGACCGCGCGGAGTACGTCGCAGTCCACGATGCCGACGCAACGACCTACGACCGTCACCACGTCCCCCGCTTACTGGCCCCGCTTGCACAGGACTACAGCTTTGTCAAAGGTTATTACGCCCGTGTCGAGGGCGGACGGCTCTACGGGCGACTGGTTCGCCTTCTGGTTGTCCCCTTGCTCACAGCTCTCGCCGAACAAGACGACAAGTTGCTCGATTACCTCTCGGCGTTCCGGTATCCACTCGCCGGTGAGTTCGCACTCACCGCCACAGCGGCTCGACAAGTCCGAGCACAGCGAACGTGGGGCCTCGAAATCGGGTTGCTCGGTGAGGCCTACGCTGTCGCCGGTCGGGACGGTTCAGCACAGGTTGATTTAGGTGTTCACAGACATGACCACCGTCCCGTCGACGGGAGTGGCGGCCTCTCGACGATGGCCGACGACGTTGCCAAGGCGCTGTTTCGAGTGCTCGCCGACCATGATATCGACCCCGAATATGCCCAACTTCGGGAAAAATACCAGAAGAGTGCCGACAAACTCATCGAGCAGTACGCCGCAGATTCGTCGTTTAACGGCCTTGCATACGACAGGCAGAGAGAACGCGAGCAGGTACAAACCTACGCGTCAAGCATTCAGCCACCCGCACGCGATGACAGGCTGCCGCCATGGGAGAACATCGACATGTCACCGTCAGCAGTCACGGCGGCCTCTCGAAGCGCTCTGGCTGGCACAGGCACACCGTTGACGGATTGAGCTGACCGCGTGACCCACTGACAGCGATGTTGTTGTTTTCTGTGTTTCTTTTGTCTTGCAGTGGACTCGTGTAGTCTGGGTATCCGATTAGTGTGGTTCACTCGCGGGGTTTACCATCGGTCACGTCGCTTGGCTCAGTACGCTGCTCGCCGGCAGATGGCAGTGCCGTCTCTGACTCCACGGAAAGAGTGTCGATACACTCGTGTATCCCGAGGACCAGTGCCGGGACAACAATCATGAAGATATGTTCCTCGATAGGGATACCAAACAGGTTATAGCCAGTGCGCATCGTGATATCAAAGACGCCGACTTCGAGGGTGTACCAGTCCCAGACATAGGCAATCGGATACAGCGCGGCCACTGTCTGGGCGGCCCGACGGAGCGCGCCAGCGTAGCGGAGCAAGACAAGCGCGAGCGAGCCAAACGCCACCTCGGTGAGCAGGTACGTGTACGACCCAAAGACGGTGATATCCGGTAGCCCCGTTGCCGAAAGGGGTTGGAACCAGACCGCAACGACAAGGACGGCGAGAAAGACATACGCTCCGCGAATGAGGAGCATCGTGCCGACTGTCGGGTTTGCTCTGCTTGCAACGGCCGCTATCGACGCGAACGCCAGCGCAGCGAGCGGTGAAGCGGGCGGAAACAGCCCAGATATTGCTCCCCAGAGAACGCCAATCATCCCGAGTCCAACAAGCCCAAACGCCAGTGTCCGCGCCTGTGGCCGGCCAAGCACAACCGCGACCGTCCGCTTGGAAATAGAGCGGTCGTACCGATAGTCTTGCTCGTCATCGATGATTTTGACGCCTGCAAGCGTCGTCATGAAGACGAGCGCGAACCCAATCGATGTGCTGGATATCGTCGTTGCCTGTGCGTAGTGACCGCCGACAATTGCCAGCGCGATACCGGTTGGGTAGCCAAGCGTCGTCGTCACCGGGTTTGTATCGAGTTGGGGCGCATGCAGATAGCCAATGAACCACGTCGGGAGAGTGATAAGGGCCGCCGTGGCGTTGACGACGACAAAAAGGGCAACAGCACAAGCCACGAACCCAGCAGTCGCCCCAACCAGAGCAACCCGACAGCCATAGACGGTCAATGGATGGTCGTCGTCCTCGCCACGGTGGTGGTAATCGACGTACCCATCTTTGACGTGGGCAGTGTAGACCGCACAGAACATCGCGACCATATGAATAGCTCCGAGTCCGAGCGCAAACTCACCAGCGAGGATTGCACCGAACCACGAAGCTGCCAACGGCGGCAACATAAACACCGGATGCACCTGCGATGCGAGCGCTTGCAGGTCGGCGCGAACGCCGGTCGCATGGCGAGCGATTGTCATATACTAGCATAGAACAGTACCCGAATAAGTTTGTCCGTGTATACTGGGCTAGTATATCGAGAGACGACAACAGATTTCGAAGCGCTGCCGTGCAGACGCGGTGTTGTATGTCGGCATCGGCAGACAAGAACGCCTCGTTCGTGATGCTAGCAAGACAACAGTGGTTTGACAACCACTCAGCGTTGTTGTGTCAGTACGGCCATCGGCCACCGGTTTTGAGTTCTTGGACATAGCCGTCATCGATGTGTTCCCGAATCGTCGTACGGGACTTTGTCGCGACAGAAACCTCGTTGTCGGCGAGTCGGGCAACGGCTTCAGCAAGTAAAACAGCGAGGTCACGCAGGTCCCGGCTGTCGAGTTTGTCTATCGTGTCGGCGTGGGTATGCCCCCAGCCCCGGCCTGTAGAGTCGGAGGTACTGCCGGCCATCACTGCAGGAATCCCCTCCTGAACGAATGCCCACTGGTCACCGTGGGGCGAAATGCCCGACCGCGTCGAGAGTGGCGCGTTGAACTCGTCGGTCACAGATTCGAAGACTGACGCTAATGTCTCAAAGCCGTTGGTTCCAACCCAGAGGTTCCGCGAAGAGCCTGCGCCGTCAATGTTCACGACACATTTCACGTTGTCCAGATCGTGACTCTCCGACCAGTGATACGCCCCGCGAAGGCCAATTTCCTCGGAGCCAAAGGTGATAAACCGAACGGGATGATCAAGTTCGCCCTCGACTGCTGTCAGCAGGCGGCCAATCTCCGCGACAAGCGCGGAGCCGGTTCCATTGTCGAGCGCGCCGTCACTGATATCGTGAGCGTCGACGTGGGCTGTAACCAACACCTCCTCACCATCTTCGGGACCGAGGCGTGCCTCGACGTTGCGTGAGGTCGAGGGCTCGTTCCGGCACTGTGAGTCGATACTGACTGTCGCCCCGTCTACAGCGTAGCGAGCAAGACGTGTTCCGACTTCACTGCTGACACCGACAGCCGGAATCGGGCCGGGACGGTTGCCGTATCCCACCTCACCGGTCGGCGGGAGCGAGCCATCGATGTGATTCCGGAAGATGAAGCCGGCCGCGCCCTCGGTGGCGGCGTTTGAATACTTCTCCATTCGGTGAATCCAGCGGTCGGCCGATTCCGGTGTCTCGCTTGAGGCCATGACGACCGCGCCGTCGATATCTGCGGCCTCGAAGTCGTCGTACCCGCCCGGGCCGACATCGACGACATCGGCGGTGACGCTCCCGGACGGCGAGCCGGGCAACGAGATGACCTCATGTGTATTGTCGTGTACGCGTTCGTGCGGCGTTTCGACCGTGAGCGTCGCCTCCTCACGCCACCAGCCGGGGATGTCGAAGCGCTCGATGGTTGGCTTGCGGAGCCCGGCCCGTTCAAACGCGTCGCGGACGACAGCCGCACCGTCGGCCTCGCCCGCCTGTCCGGCCATCCGATTCCCGACGTCGACGAGGTCAGTAAGCACTTGCCAGCCGAAGTCGCTGGTCTGTGCATCCCCGACGACGCTATTGGGGAGCTTTCTCATACTCGCGGTTAGGCGAGCCCTCACAAGAGCCTGTCCCATCCCGCGGTGTGATTTCTCTCTCGATATTCTGCCAGAGTGCCGGCACCGGATGGAGGTCACCGGTTCGATAGCTGCCCGAGCGTCGATAAGGTCCGGTCCCAGGCATCGACCGCTGCGGTGGCTTTTCCGACCGTGGTACCGCCAGCGGTTCCAACAGTGTGCGGAACGTACGGGGGACGGAGTGAGTGCCCGGCATCGTCGTAGACGACCCGGTTGGCGGGAAACGAGGTGTCTGCCGACGCGAGACGGTCCATCGTCTCGTCGGTCAGCGCTACTGCATCCCAGACCGTGTCCTCACGCCCAGCCAAAACGAGCAACGGTGCGTCAGTGTCGTCGACCGGAATTGTCGCTGCTTCGAGTGTCTCGTTGTCCGACGCGTCTAACAAGTCGTGTGTCATCTCCAGCCCGTTTTCTGGCGGTGGTCCATCCGGGATTGAAAGTGAGGGAAGCGACTCGCCGTCGATAGCGATCGTGGCACTTCCTGGCCTTTCACCTGGCATGATTAGACCGCTCGGTGAGACGGCGACGACTGCGTCGACCCAGTCGCCGTATGCGGCGGCGGCAAATGCAAGTTCGCCCCCCTTGGAAATGCCCCAGATGCCGAGAGAGTCGGAGTCGACGACCTCATGACCTTTCAGCCAGGCTGCGGCATCGTCGATGTATGAGAGCGGGACATCTGTGGGTACGTCGGTCGGTGCGCCATCGCCAAGCCAGCGAAGCGCAAGCGCCGCGAACCCGTGACTGGCAAGCAGACGGGCGACACCGGTCATTGGCTTACCATCTGACCCGTGGAGGACAAGCACGCCTGGACACGGATCGCCGCTGGACGGATACGCGAACTCGCCGGCAACCGTCGACGACTCGATAGACTGGAGATGAACGCCCGCACCACCAGGCTGTCGTATCGTGGTCGCAGTTGCGTGTGTCTCTCCCTCAACCTGAACCGAGAGCTCGATTGTCACCGGCTCGTCGTGTATCGCACTCGATGTCTGATCGTCTCGTTCTGGTGTCATCGACCACAACCACCCCATCGGCGCAACTCCCTCGTAGTCTCCGTCGATGGGTATGTCACTACCTGTGTCTACCGTTCTTTCTGGCCCCGAATCGAACACCTGTCGCGAGCTAGCACCGCCGTAGAACCCGTCAGTCCGGGCGATGAGGGTAGTTCGCGTACCCGCCGGGAGGTCGGTGACAACGAGTGGTGTCTGTTCGTCCCGCTGAGCCGTCGCCGGGCACTGTATCTCTACCATACAACCTACTCAAAGGGAGTGGTGGGTAAGAAAATGTTGGGTATCTGAAAATAGTAAAGAATTATATGATGCACTCCGATGTAGTAAGTGACGTTTCCGGAGTCATTTTTACACGTCGACCCGGAGATATTCCGTATGAAAGTGGTAGTCGCCGGCGGCGGACTTGCTGGATTGGTAGCCACACGACACCTCGCCGACGCCGGACTTGACGTAACGCTGTTCGAACGCGAGAGCGAAATCGGGGGGCGCGTCCGGAGCAGCCACGAGGACGGATTCGTTCTCGACCGCGGGTTCCAGGTTCTCTTTCCATCGTACCCCGCCACACAACGCGAACTCGACCTCGATTCCCTCTCTCTAAGAGCATTCAGACCCGGCGCGACACTCGTCAGACCCGGTGAGCGAACGACGCTTGCCGACCCACTCCGAGACCCCGGCGCGTTGCTGTCGACGCTGTTCAACCGTGACGTGACGCTTGGCGATAAGCTACGAGTGTTACGCTTGCGTCGAGAGCTTGCTGGAAAGTCTCTCAACGATTTGGATACGGCAACGGAGATGAGCATCGAGGAATACCTCGACGAGCGTGGCTTTTCAGACCGGTTTTGCGACCGGTTTGCCACGCCCTTCTACGGTGGCATCACCCTCGACCGCTCGCTGTCGAGTTCGGCGTTCGTCTTCGAATACACCTTTAAGATGCTCACTGCCGGCCCGGCGGCGGTCCCAGCTAGCGGAATGGGAGCCATCACCGACCAGCTTGTCGAGTCAGCACGGAATGCAGGGGCGACAATCGAGACCGGTACACCAGTCGAAGCAGTCGAGCCGACAGACGGGACAATCAGCGGTGGCGCAGTCGTCGAAACACCACTCGAAACGATAGAGACAGACGCAGCAGTCGTCGCGACGGACCCGCCAACAGCTAGCACTCTGACGGGAGTTAACTCGATTCCCACGAAGGCACATGGTTGTGTGACACAGTACTTTTCGGTTCCCAAGACCCAGCGACTTGAAGGGAGCGACCGGCTTTTGCTTAACGTGGCCGACGCGCGGCCGAACCAGGTTGCTGTGCTTTCGGCAGTCGCCCCGGAGTACGCCCCAGACGAGACACATCTCCTCAGTGCGACGTTCCTCGGGGAGCAGTCAGCCACCGATGAAGAGCTTGCCGAGGCGGTTCAGGCTGCGCTGGGTGCGTGGTTCCCCGAAAATCAGTTCGAAGCGCTCGAACTGCTTCGAACGGACCGGATTCCGTTCGCACAACTCGCCCAACCCCCCGGGTTTGGCCGTGAGTGGCCTAACGTTGACGCGCCCAGCGGGCCGGTGTACCTCGCCGGGGAGTACACGGAGTGGTCCTCGATACAGGGCGCACTCGACAGCGGCCGGGAGGCTGCTGAGGCGATACAGCGGGACGGAATAGCCGGCAGCTAAAAAAGACAGCGGCGGTCAGAGAACCGTTGGCAGGTCGGTCAGCGATTCCAGCCGGTGTGTCGGTTCAGGGTCGGGGTCGGTCAGATGACTCTCGTGGGGACGGTCCGGGGGGACCCAGACCGACTGGAGACCAGCCTCGTGCGCACCGACGACGTCCGCGCTGTGGTCGTCCCAGACGTACGCTGTCGCCGCTGGAGGCACAGCGAGTGCCGCGAGTGCGCGGTCGAACGGCTCCGTCGCAGGTTTTGGGTCGACGCCGCCAGCCAGGTCACAGTACACCGTCACCTCGAAGCTGTCGGCGATACCCAACGTTTCGAGTTTCGCCTGCTGTGTCTCTTTTCGGCCGTTCGTGACGAGGCCAACCTCGTCTCGACCTGTACTGACCGCTATCTGAGTCCACGAGAACTATTCTATGACAGGCGCTGCCGCTCCTGCTCGTCGGCATCGAAACGGTCAGTCTGCAGGCGCTGTCTGCGTTGTTCGTCACGCTGAACGGCGTGACGATTCGCCTCGGTCACCAACACGGTGACGACAGGACGCTACTGAAACTCAGTTCAGCGAATGTTTTTGTGTTGTTCCAACGAACAAAACAGTATGAGCTCTATGACCGACAAATCGACCGGGAGCAACGTCCCGCCAGCGGAGGCGCTTTCGGTCATCGCAAACGAAACCCGTCTAGATATTCTTGAAGCCCTCTGGCGTGCAGAGGACCGCCCAATCCGATTTTCGGAGCTGTTCGACGAAATCAATCTCGACGACAGCGCCCAGTTCAACTACCACCTCAAACAGCTCACCGACCAGTTCGTCGCCAAGACAGACGAGGGGTACGACCTCCGTTTTGCCGGCGGACAGGTCATCCGTGCCATTCGGGCAGGCACGTTCACACGGCAACCCGAGGTCGACCCCTTCGACGTGCAAGGGTCATGTACGCGGTGTGGCGGCCCGCTGTATGCCAGTTACGACGACGAGCAACTTTCGGTTAGCTGTGACGACTGTGGCAAGGCACACGGCCAGTACCCGTTCCCGCCCGGTGGACTGGTCGACCGGACACCCGAAGAGATTGCACAGGCGTTTGACGAGCGAGTCCGTCACCTGCACTGTCTGGCCGCTGACGGCGTCTGCCCCGTCTGTAGTGGGCGGATGGAAACTGAAATTGCACGCGAGGAATCCTGCTGTCTCGATGTTTCGGTTCGTGCCGAGCACGTCTGCAAGCAGTGCCACCACGAGTTGTGTTCGCCGGTTGGTCTCGTATTGCTCGACGAAGCAGCGGTCACCTCTTTCTATGCTGACCACGACATCTCGTTGACGGACCGCCGTTATTGGACCCTTCCCTGGTGTGTCGACGACGAGTATACCACTGTCAACGCTGAAGACCCTTGGGAGGTCTCGGTCAGAATCCCGCTTGGTTCTGACGAGCTTCACGTTATCATCGACGAGGAGCTAACGGTAGCTGAGACGGTTTGCGTCGACTGCTAGCGCCGTCGACTACCTGCATTGAAAGATATCACCACCTCTGTTTCCAGATAGTTTATTTTCCGTCCGCACGCTTGTTCGACCATGGACTCAGAGAGTGAGCCACTTGTTCGTCACGCAGAGGATATCGAGTACGAATCTGTCGAGGCTGCCAACGGACTGTCGAAAGGCGTCTTGATAAACGAGGACCATGGCGCTCCAAACGTTGCAATTCGTCGGTTCACGCTGACAGCCGGTGGCGAGGTCCCAGAACACACAAACGAAATCGAGCACGAGCAGTACGTCCTGCACGGGGAGTATGTCGTCGGTATCGAAGACACCGAGTACACCGTCAGTGCCGGCGACTCGCTGCACATCCCAGACGGCGCAGTTCACTGGTACCACAACCCCAGCGATACAGAAGCTGCATTCATCTGTGCGGTTCCAACTGGCGATGACGACATCGAGTTGGTCGAATGACGCAGATATTCCAAAAGAAGGGTTTAGCCTCCTGTAACCGTTTCTCTGTCCGTGAACCGACTGGGGCTGGCGTCGATGGACCGTAGGAGCGTTGGAGTTGTCATGGGACTGCTCTCGGCTGCCTGTTTCGGGACACTCGCAATTTTCGGAAAGCTTGCCGAAGACGTCGGGCTAGCAACGACAACACTGCTTACGTTCCGTTTCATCCTCGGTGCAGGTCTTCTCTGGGTTGGGCTTGTACTGTCGGGCCGGGCAGAGCTGTTGGGAACGTGGGACCGCCGAGTTGCACTTGCGCTGGGCGTCCTCTATGCGTTTTTTACCGGGTTTTATTTTTGGGGACTACTGTTCCTCTCGGCAGGTCTCACCGGGCTCGTTTTCTATACGTACCCTGTCTACGTCTACGTGCTCGCCGTATGGCTCCTCGATGAGAGAGTTTCGCGATACAAAGTCGGTGCGTTACTCCTTGCGCTGAGTGGCGTCGGTCTCATCCTCGGCGGCGGCTCCAATGCGGTCGACTTCGTTGGCATTGTTCTCGTGGTGCTGGCCGCACTGGGCCTGGCCGGCTACATCATCGGCAGCCGAGCTGCACTCGCCACGGCTGACTCGGACGCCTTTGCCGGTACTGCGCTGGTCGGTACTGCACTCTCGTTTCTCGTGTTTAGCACCGGTTCAGGGCGACTTGGCCTCCCAAGTGGACTGGACCAATGGCTTGTCGTGCTCGGTATCGCTACCATCGGGACGGCGCTCCCAATGTTTCTGTATATCTCCGCACTTGACCGGATTCAAGCGAGTCACGCGAGCGTGCTCGGAACCGCTGAACCACTCGTGACTGTCGTGCTGGGTATTCTCGTTCTTGAGGAGTCTCCAACGCTGCTACTCCTCGTTGGAGGGGCACTGATTCTCAGCGGAGTCCTCATTATTCAGGCCGACGCGGGAGCGGAGCAAAATCTCACATAGCCGCTGTTTGCAATGTATCTTTGTGAATACGCAGTACGACACAACAAAACACGGCCGATGCTGGCTACTCAAAAAGAGAGGAACTTCTCGGCAGGGCGCTTTTGATAGGTGCGTTCAGCAGACACACTGACAAGCGTCTCCGCTTTGCAGTCGTAGGCTGTTAGTTCACCGCCGTAGACGAGACCGGTATCGAGACCGATAGCCCCGTCAGAGATAAACGGTGATTCAACCACCGTATGCCCAAAGAAAATACGGCCGGGGCCATCGTACTGCTCGAACCAGAAGGGGCCGTCGTACCCATTTTCAGGCGGAATCGCGCGCGATTCGAGCAGGTCGGTCGGTGTCTGATCGGAGAGGTCTCGCCGGGTGTCGACACCGCCGTGAACGGCCATCGAGTCACCCCAGCTAACGACAAGTGGCATCGACTCGATACTCTCGACAGCCGGTTCGAACGCTTCCGGGTCGACGCTGCCATTGAGGACTTTGGCCTCATTGTTGCCCCTGACACTCACAGCATTTGGCTGGTCATCAACAAACTCAACGACTCCGGTGCTTGCCGGTCCCTTTCGAATAAGGTCGCCAACGAATACGACCATCTCATCATGCGTCGGGTCAAGCCGGTCCCAGAGCGTCCGTAGCTCCGAAAGGCAACCGTGGACATCGCCCACAACATAAACATTTTCGTACGCATCAGCGTCGAACCGCCAGTGGTAGTTGGCGACGCGTTCACTGAACTCAGCGTCGCTGAAGGCCGACTCTGTGCCCCAACTACCAGTTGGTCGAACAAACTTATCGTTGGGCGGTTTCGCTTCTGTACGCACATCCTCGGCACGCTCCGTTGCCATACAAATCCTCAGTGATTGACCCTAAAAGGTCCTGCTAGTTCTAGTACGAAAGGGGAAAGATAGCTATATACTCATATGTACCGCCTGCTCAGTTCGGATGGGTTTCCCGGGCTTCCCGCATGTGTATCGCCTGTGCATTCCGTATCGACTCGTCGTCATCGGGCGTTTGGCGGGAATAGCTGCCGTCAGGGTGAAGCTCCCAAGATTTGTCGTTATCTGTGAGACACAGGTCGAGCACGTGTTGAAGTCGTCGCTGAATCTGCGTATCGTGTATTGGCGTCACAGCCTCAACGCGGTTATCGAGGTTACGTTCCATCCAGTCCGCCGAGCCGATAAAGTAGCGGTCAGCACCGTCGTCATGGAAATAGTAGATGCGGGAGTGTTCGAGAAAACGGTTGATGATGCTGTGGACGGTGATATTGTCGCTGACGCCAGCCAGCCCAGGACGGAGTCGACAGATGTCTCGGACGATGAGATCGATGTTGACACCGGCGCGAGACGCACGGTAGAGTTCCCTGATAATCCCGGGATCTTCTAGTCGGTTGACCTTGGCAACAATCCGTGCCTCCTTGCCGTCGTGGGCGTGTTTAGCCTCTTGCTGAATCAGCTCAACGAACCGCTCACGCATGTTACCCGGCGCAATCAGGAGGTCTCTGTACTCGTTGTGGAGGGAATGGCCGGTAAAGTAGTTGAACAGTTTCACGAGGTCTTGCCCAATATCGCGATTGGACGTAAACAAACCCAAGTCCTCGTAGCGTTTGGCTGTCTCCGAGTGATAGTTTCCAGTGCTGACATGAGAGTAGAGTTCGACGCCGTCGTCTTCTTCACGGACGACCAGTGTCGTCTTCGTATGCGTTTTGTAGCCGATGGTACCGTAGGCGACGTGGATACCCTCCTCTTCGAGTCGCTGGGCCCATTCGAGGTTGTTTTCTTCATCGAATCTGGCCTTGAGTTCGACCATGACCGCAACCTGTTTGCCGTTCTTGGCGGCGTCGATAAGCCGCTGAATTATCTGTGAATCGCTCGCTGTTCGGTAGATTGCTGCCTTAATTGCGAGCACGTCAGGATCATGGGCTGCTTCGTCGAGGAATCGTTGGACTGTCCCGTCAAAAGAATGGTACGGATGATGGACGAGAGCGTCATCGCGCTTGATTTCCTCGAAAATCGACTCTCCGGAGTCGTGTCCCCGGTGAGACAGCCGTGGATGTGGCTGTGGTGTCCACTCGTCGAGAGTCAGGTCCGGCCTGTCGAGATTCAGTAACTGATCAAAATCTCTGAAATCGAGTGGCGGCGCCAGCCGAAAGACAGCCCGTTCGTCCACATCGAGGTGACTAAGCAGCGTGTCGAGCATACGCTCGGACATTGTTTCGGTAATCTCGAGTCGAACAACTGTCGCAAACTGCCGGCGTTCAATGACTTCTTCGGCGCGCTGGACGAGGTCCTCAGCAATTTCTTCGTTGCGCCGGACCTCAGCGTTGCGCGTCGCACGGAACGTAGCGTGTTCGATGACATCTACGTTCGGGAAGAGAAAAGAGAGGTTAGCCGCGACAACCTGTTCGAGCGGTACGTACCGGGTTGTCTCGCCGACCTGAACCAAGCGTGGCCTGTTTTTTGGTATCTTGACACGAGAGAACGTCGGCTCGCTCTCGTGGGTTTGCTGTGTCAAGACCCCAAGCGAGAGCGAAAGGTTCGAGATGTGTGGGAACGGCTTTGCCGAGTCAATTGTCAGCGGGGTAAGCGTCGGCAGTACAGAGCTCTCAAAGTAGGAATTAACGTCTTCCTGTTCTTTGGCCGAGAGCTCCTCGTACTCACAGATATCGATGCCAGCCTCGGCGAGGGCCGGTCTGAGCTGGTCGTGGTAACACTGGGCCTGCCTGTTGAGTAGCGGCCCAGCTTTCGCTAGCACGTCGCGCCACTGTTCGTCTGGGGTTCGGCCGTCAGGTGATGTCGCCGTGATGTTCGCGGCGCGCTGTTGTTCGAGACCACCAACCCGTTTCATGAAGAATTCGTCCATGTTCTGGGTGAAAATGGAGAGAAATTTCACGCGCTCGAACAGTGGGTTCCGCTCGTCGGTCGCCTCCGCGAGAACGCGTCCGTTGAACTCAAGTTTGCTCAGTTCACGGCTCAAGTAGTACTCCGTATCACGGAGGTCGACGGTATCGTCATCGACCCATTCACACTCTGTGTGTCCATTGTTTACGTGTCCTCGTAACTGTGCTCGCGTCTCGAATCCCCTGCCACAGGAGAAACAGTCATATTGTTGTCTTTTATCTGCCATTGTCGACGTTGTTGTCATATTCGGACTTCGCAACTGCGTTCATAGAGCCTTCGTCGAGTTGTTACCGTCCACTGTCGCAAGGTCTGCGTTTCCAATATATCTGGAGTTGGATTAAATGAGTTGCTAGGAATAATATACAAACGTATAATATAATAAATATCAATATATAACAAGCCACAACGGTGAGACAGAGAGTAAGGCCACATGTTGAGAGGGGTCAGCAAAAGTCCGGTTCACTCAAATACCGTGAGGGACTACGCATCGGTGTGTCACGGCAGGTACCACGCGTCGATACGCTCTTTTTGCACGAGGCTAGCGATACCTATCGGCTCGTTGTCGAACGCGACGACGAGCGGATTCTCGGCGGGCGTCTGGAGGTCAAGGAGACGAATGCAGGCCCGAGGCCGGCTCGGCTCCGGGTTGTTGACGGGAGCGATGAACAACTCCATAGCCCTGACGAGTTCGTTAGCATGGCCCGTCGGGCGAACCGTATTCGTCTCTCCGAACAGACCTCGCGACAGGGGCGTGAGGAACTGCACGAACTACTCGACGCCTATCAACAGGAAGCAAAGGTTGTCCGTACCTGTCGTCTCTGTGCATCAAGTGGCAGATACTCACCGATTACCACCGAGACGGCAATTGAAACCGAGAACGATGAGTCAATCTGTCCGGACTGTGCCCGCGAGCAGTTGGACCGCGAACTCGCCTACAAGGGCCAGATATCCGGTACCGCACAGAACCGCCTCGAATCGCTTCTACTCGAAGTACAGGACCTAGAGCGCATCACGAACCTGCTCAAAGGGGATCTTGACCCTGAGCTTACGAAGTTCGACGAAATCAGTCCGACAGTCGAAGATGTCGACCCTGTTTCCGTTGACTCGCTCGACTTGCATCCAGGCATCCAATCGAAGCTACAAGGACGCTTTGACACTCTCTTACCGGTACAGAGTCTCGCTGTTGAGAACGGTGTAACCGCCGGCGACGACCAGCTTATCGTGAGTGCAACGGCAACCGGGAAGACACTCATCGGTGAGATGGCTGGTCTCGACAGAGCACTCAACGGGAAAGGCAAGATGCTTTTTCTCGTCCCGCTGGTCGCACTGGCAAACCAGAAGTACCACGAGTTTCAGGACCGCTACGGCGATATCGTTGATGTCACACTTCGTGTCGGTGCCAGCCGAGTCAACGATACCGGCCAACAATTTGACCCCACTGCAGATGTCATCGTCGGTACCTACGAAGGTATCGACCATTCTCTCCGAACAGACAAGAGTCTCGGCGATGTCGGCACGGTCGTCATCGACGAGGTACATACCCTCGGCGAAGGTGAGCGCGGACACCGACTTGACGGACTCATCACCCGGCTCAAACACTACTGCCGGGACCGAAACACGAACAGCGACACCCAGTGGATTTACCTCTCAGCGACAGTTGGGAACCCCGGGACACTGGCTAAGTCGCTGAAAACAACGCTCATTGAATTCGAAGAGCGTCCTGTCCCCATCGAGCGCCACGTCACGTTCGCTGACGGCAAAGAGAAAAGCCGCATCGAGAACAAACTTGTTCGGCGGGCGTTCGACCAGAAATCAAGTAAGGGGTACCGCGGTCAGACAATTATTTTCACCAATTCGCGTCGGCGCTGTCATGAAATCTCCCGAAAGCTAGAGTATTCCTCGGCACCGTACCATGCCGGGCTGGACAACAAACGTCGCAAGCGCGTCGAGCGACAGTTCGCTGACCAAGAGCTGTCGGCCGTTGTAACGACCGCCGCGCTTGCCGCCGGGGTCGACTTTCCTGCCTCACAGGTTATCTTTGACTCATTAGCAATGGGTATCGAGTGGCTCTCAGTACAGGAGTTCCACCAGATGCTCGGTCGTGCCGGTCGCCCTGACTACCACGACAAAGGAACAGTCTACGTACTGGTCGAACCCGACGGTGCCTACCATGGTAGCCAAGAAATGACCGAAGACGAGGTCGCATTCAAGCTACTAAAGGGCGAGATGGAGCCGGTGACTACCCGCTACGATGGAGCCGCCGCAGTCGCAGAAACACTGGCGAATATCACTGTCGCGGGCGACCGTGCAGGCGATCTCAACGAACGGATGGTCGGGGAGATACCGGCAAAGTACGCGCTGGGGAAGCTTCTAGAGTACGAGTTTATCGACGGCCTCGAACCGACAAGACTCGGGCGTGCAGTAACGAGTCACTTCCTCTCACCGGGGGATGCATTCGTTCTTCTCGATGGTATCCGTAAGGACGAAACGCCCTACGATATCGTTGCTCGGATGGAGCAAATCGACGACGAAGAGTGACTGGTCACTTCCTGAGGGCTGTAGCTACAATCGAGCCCGAAGACGGTACATGACGTTCACGCAAACTAACGCACGTTAGGACACACTCTGGATACTCGTGTCCGCTACTATTCTGCGGTGGTCGTTACGGTCGTCTCGAGGACCGTTATCTCCTCGTCAACAATGAGTGTCAGCTTGTCGTCGCCGGCTATAAAACTCACACTCGCCCGGAATGGGTCATTACTTGTGACCTGTGCGTGTTCTGTGCCAAAGGGTGTGAACTCCCAGATCGAGCGTCTCCGGATGTCGATACCGCGGTCGTAGTGGAAGCCGACGACTTCGGGGTGGGTGAGCAAGGAAAACGGTAATCCGCTCGTCGGCTCGCGCCCACACTGTAGGCACTCGTACTCCACGACAGGCATGTCGGAAACGTTGCCCAGTTGCTGGTCAACATCGTCGACAGAGGAGTCCCATAACGACGAGTCAGTGACATGGCAGGCGGTCCGTTCGACCGGTCCGTCACACTGCGCGCAAAACCCGGTATCAAGCCCCTTGATTGTCGTTCGGAGGTACTTACCGGCTACCGTTGGGATGTCTTCACGGTTACAGTTGACAAAAGTGCTGGGCGGGATGGGGAATTCCATCCGGACATCACACGTATCGCACTCGACGCGGGCTACTTCGTTCTCATAATAAAATGTCCGAGATCCATCGCAAGCCGGACACGGAGGGTCGATTGCTATCGGTTCCATCCGTCCCTTAGCTGTGTACGAGCCTGCCTCAATTGCGCCGTTTACCTGCCAGCCGGCTGCGGTGAGTTCGTACCCCTCCTCGGTCTTGGTGACAAATTGGCCGACAAGCTTGTCCAGGTGGTAGTTGAACTGTCCAGAATCCCTGATGTCGACGGCATCATGAAGCGCCGAGAACGTCATCAGGTCGTCACTGTTCCAGAGTGCCCGAAGGATATCAATTCGGTTGTCGTCTGATAGCAACGTGAAGACGTCCTCCGGTTCGTCGTGTTCGACGAACTGCGGATGGTCCATAGGGAAAGAATGTACAGCATCTCTCATAAATTTCGGGCACCACCGGAGACTTCCACAGACCGAAATCATCGAACGGTCAACAGGAGATCAACCGATAGCACAGGTTCATTGTCCTGAATATGGATCGTTACCTGCTGTCTGACGACACCCGTCGCCGTGGAATGGACGCTTTCTCACTTTGTGAGCCTCTCAGCTTCAGCGTGGACCGTATCGCCGATAGACACCGGCCTCACAAACCGAAGTTCGTCCGTCCCTGTGTCTGAAATCAATCGCTTAGCTCGACCGCCTCGTCGCCGCCTTTCATCTGCGGTCAGCTACTGTCGCTCCGTAGAACGACATTCGGTAGCTTCCGTCTACAGCAGTATCACAGTGGCGAGCGGACGGGTAACAGTAGTAGACACGAAACAATGGTGACGATGAAATCACAGCTATCAGCGACTGGCTCGTCGAGTGGCTCTGTGAGACACAAAACAAGTCGTCGCCAAACTGGTCTGCCGACAAGCAACGACGGTCTGCCAAGAGAACGGCTGCAAAATCCGCACTCATAAGCGACTGGGTATTTACCACCGCGAGAGGAAAACAACCGTATGGCCGGAGATGACGTTTCTGCTGGATTAGACGCTCACAGCTACCCACTGGACTCGATGCATCCGGACGGCGAGCAACTACCGGTTTTCGAGTCCAGCGCCACGAAAGGGGAGATCGTAGGGCTAGGCGAGGCGACTCACGGAACACACGAACTCTTTACGTTGAAACAGCGACTGCTTTGTCACCTCGTCGCCGAGTGTGGCTTTCGGACAGTCGCCTTCGAGACGGATTTCGTCAACACACTAGCACTTGACGAGTTTGTTCACCACGGCGTCGGCACGCCAGCAGACGCGCTCGACGATTTGATTCTTTGGGTCTGGAAAACCGAGACAATTCGGGACACTGTCGAGTGGCTCCGCACGTTCAATGTGGGGCGGCCACCCGAAGACAGGGTCCGCATCTACGGCGTCAGTCTTTCGAACCCGAGTGGCCCTGCTGACAGGCTCCGAACGGTTCTCTCAGACATCGACAGAGCAATTCCCGAGCAAGACAGACTAACCCGACTTGCAGACGAAGAGATACCAGACAACGGAGTTGCCCGTGATTCGTTTCTTGACAGTGGAATTACGGTTGCCGCGACTCTTCGGGACCACCTCAACGAGCACCGTGAGGAGTTCGTCGAGCAGTGGTCGGAACGGGGGTGGGAGACGGCGGTACACCTGTGTCGGCATCTTGAACAGAACTGCGAATGGAACCGGCTCCGACTCGCGACAGAGGGGTTCAACTCCGATGCCTTCGAGTGCCGTGACCAGTATATGGCAGAAAACGCAACCTGGTGTGTAGAAACCGACCCTGGAAACGGGGTTATCGTCTGGGCGCACAACACGCATATAAAGCGAGGGTCATTCGACATGGCCCACGAATGGGCAAGCGGAACGACGATGGGCGAGTTCCTCACCCGCGAGCATGGCTCAAGATACCATCCCTACGCGACCGACTTTGCCCACGGTGCGTATCGTGCGGTTGCCAACGCGGATACACCCCAAAACCGAGGTGTCCGGACAATAACTGCCATAGAACCGCCGACAGCGTCAGCAACCGCAGTTCTCGACAGCGTCGACACGCCAAACGCGTTTTTCAATATTGAGCGTGCCGCGGATGATAGTCGGCTCACATCGTGGGTCAAAAACCGACAGTTACGGGCCGTTTCAGCCGTGGTCGACCCGTCTGCAGGCCGTGAGCGGCGTATCATGGAAACAGACCTCGACGCGTCGTTCGACGGGTTGTTCGTCGCCGAGGAGACAACTCCGTCAATTCCACTTGACACAGTACCGTAAGTTGGTCAGACACCCATAGCACGCAGAGTCATGATGAGTCGATACGCGTTTAGCCCTCGCTCGTTGAGAAGGACATAATGAAAGTGACGTTCCTCGGGACCAGCGGCGCAGTTCCAACAACGGTACGCAACCCGAGCGGACTGCTTGTGGAACGAGAAGGTGACCGCCTGCTGTTTGACTGCGGCGAGGGGACCCAGCGCCAGATGATGCGTTACGGAACCGGCTTCGATATTGAACATATCTTTCTGACCCATATGCACGGCGACCATATCTTTGGACTGCCGGGACTCACACAAACATGGGATTTTCAGGACCGTGAGAAGCCACTAGCTATTCATGCGCCGACTGGGACTCGAAGCCGAGTTGAGCAACTGCTGTCGGCGACCGGTCAGAGCCCTTCCTACCCGATTCGGGTGACCCAAGTGTCGGCTGGGGATGTTGTCCTCGACTGCGAGGAGTATGAGGTACGCGCAATCCAGAACAACCATCGTACGAATGCTGTTGGGTACGCTCTCGTCGAGGACGACCGCAAAGGGGAATTCGACCGCGAGAAAGCAGAAAAGGAACTCGGGATACCACCGGGGCCGAAGTACTCGAAGCTCCACGATGGCACGGCAATTGAACACGATGGGCGAACCATTCAGCCCGAAGAAGTCGTCGGTTCACCACGCACCGGTCGGCGATTGGTTTACACCGGGGACACCCGACCGACCGACGGTATCGTGGATGCATCCACAGACGCCGACCTGCTCGTACACGACGGGACTTTTGGCAAAGAGCACCGCGAGCGAGCACTTAATACAGCCCATTCGACGGCTCGGGAGGCCGCACAGGTCGCCGATGATGCTGGTGTGAAACGCCTCGCGTTGACCCATATCTCGACGCGATACACGGGTCGTGTGGCTGAACTTGAATCCGAAGCGGCAGAACGGTTCGACGGGACGTTGTTCGTTGCCGATGACGGCATGCAGGTCACAGTACCGTACCCGGATTCCGACCGCGAGTTCGCAATCGAGCGGCTTGACTGAGCGGATACGTGGGTCAAAAGAGCGACGCAACCTGGTTTGCAAGCGTTTGAAAGGCTGCCGTTGCACATGCGTCAGCGTCGACAGCACGAACCGGGACACCTGACCGCTGTGCGCGACGGACGACCGCCGAGTCAGGTATCTGTGTAACGGGTCCCTCAAGTGTCGCTGCCAGCTGTCGAACGCGGGTGTCGGTAGCTGTTTGCTGTGATTCAACCCGATTAAGAACAATCCGTGCAAGCGGTGTCTCGACAGCCCGAGCGAGTTCTCGTGCTCGTAGGCTGTCAGCGACTGCTGGTCTGGTTGGCCGCGTCACCAGCACACATGCATCAGATGCGAGCAACGCCAGTCCCACATCGGCCCGTAGTCCTGCTGGCGAATCAATAACGACGGTGCCGTAGTGACGCTCAACGGTTGCGACCGTCTCGACAAGCGCCGTCTGGTCAGCCTTCCGGGCTCCCGCAAGCGAACGACCACAAGGCAACAACGCCACAGAGCCGTCTTCCGAGACGGCTTCAAGCGGCGTTGCCCGGCCAGCAAGCACATCGTGTAGGTCGGGACCGTGCCGTTGTGGTAAGTCTGCCATGCCGAGGTCGCCATCGACAACGACCGCGTCCAACTCCGCGCCGAGGTTGTACGCGACAGTCGACTTACCGACACCACCTTTTCCTCCAGTGACGGCGAGTTTCATACCACACGCTCGAGTGTTGATAACGGCAGTTCGACAGCCGATAGCTGGTCGGCGAGCGCTTCCGACCGGCGTTGGACCTCCTGAATGTGTTGTCTGTCGGCATCCAGCTGGGCCTGTAGCTCTCTGACAGCGCCGATGCCGCCGGCCTCATCTACCGCGGTCCGTATCTCGTCGGCGTCAGTTGTCTCAGCGAGTTGTTCGGTCGTCGCGACGCGCTTTTCGACTGCTTCGAACCACTCTATTGGTCCGTCTGTGTCGGTATCCGTTGTCGGTGTTACGCTGTCTTGTGTTGTCCCAGTGCCCGCAGTCGCCACTCTGCGGTCAACGTGTGGTCGCTCCGACATCGGAACAGTGCCAGATTCTTCGAGACTATTGGCTTGTTCTGGTTTCGAAAGCGTCTCCCGAGGTGGCCGAGAATCGCCGAGCGTCCGGACGATAGTTTCGGGTGTTACTGTCGGCTCCTGTGTAGGACTGCCCGTGTCTGTTATCTCCGCAGGCGGCTCTACGGGCGAAGCAGGGGTTGCGTATCCGACGACCAGCGGCTCACCACTGTGGACCGTTCCCTCGAATGAGCTGTCGTTCCAGCCGCGAGCAGGAACCCCCTGTTGTCGTGGGGGCCAGACCGGCTGGAGCCGGCTCTCGATTCGGACCTGCTTGGTCCGGTCACTACGCACCGAGAGTTCGACAAGTGTCACTGCTCCGGTGTCTTCGAGTTGCCAGTCGAGCGTCGCCATAGGCAGTCTGGTCTCGGCACCGTACTTAAATGTGGATAACAGAGGTGTCGAGCCACTCGCTTGCCTTAGATGGGGATTCAAACCAGTCAATAGCGAGCACCACCGGTGCGGATAGATTCCCAAGATGACCAACCGCAAGCGCCGCCGGAACCGGCTCCACATCGAACGGAGACCTTATTGGAGTCGATAGCGCATCGCTGAGCTGGTCGGCCATCATCTCTGAGAGTGTCGTGAGTGTCTCGCTGAACTCATCACGGAGCTGGTCCACAAGATAGGCGTGTGCTTCCCGTTCGTAGTTCGCTACCCGGTCCTGCAGGCGAAATCGTTGCTCCCGATTGTCTAGTTGAGCGCGGCGCTGCTCGCGTGCGCTGGTGTACGCTTGCTCAGCCGCGATGGCCGCTGTTTCGGCCTCAGAAAGGTACTGAAGCGCAGCCGCTAGTCGAGAGTTCGCTTCGTCGGTCGCCAGCCCGTTTTCTTCGCACTCCCGGACTCGACCGCGTGCCTCCGCAGCGCGCACTCGCGCTTGCTCGACGGTTTCCTCTGTCCCAGCCATTACCTCTCGATGCTGTCTGAGTGATATGCTCTCGACACACACGTCTGTGAGTTTTGCTCGGGCTGCCTCTAGGTCTTCGTCGTATGGTGTCGTCATTCCGCGTGTCCGTGCCGCTCGTGCGAGTGCTGTCTTTGTTTGAACTCCCATTCCGGGGTAGAGACAGCCGACAGCCTCATGTAACAGCGATGGGGTAGGACAGGAGACTTCGATTCGGTCGTCGGCGTCAGTACTCTCTGTACGAACCGCGTCAGCCACCGTCGTTGCCGTAACTTCTGGCTCGATTGATACTACCTCCCCACACCGGACAACATCGCCAACCCGGCAAATCATAACGACTGCTCTTTCATCTCGGCTGACGTGGGGTGGTCGGTTTCTGAGCGAAATTGCTTGTATGGCAGAGATGGCGTCTCGCGCGACTCGTAGTCGGTCGCTGCCTCTCTGACAGCCGGGCGAACAGCGTCGAACTCGTTGAACGGAGCAGTCCGTTCGACCTGAATGTCGCCGCCGTGTTTCACACGGAGACGGGTTGCCAGAAACGCACCAAACTCGGTCTCCTCAAGCAACACGACCCGCCCGAATCGCCGGACAACACTCTCTTCGTGGCCTCGGCAAATGTTTCGGAGCGTTTGCCGTGCTTCTCGGGAGTAAGCAATGACGAGCAACACACCAGATGATGGTGGCTGTCACTCACGTAAACGTATCTATATATCGTCAGGTCGTTACTCGGATACGCACGAAAAACGCTAGTCTGTTGGTTCCAAGAGCTCTCGCGTGCGAACGGTTGTTTCACCTTCAAGCGAAACTTTCGCGTCGAAAAGCGACGTGATGGAGGCGACATCTTGGTCGTCATGTGCGTTCGGGTCGATGTGGAAGTGTGAACTTGCACCGGCAGCATGTATCTGACCAGTGATTGCGTGCAAGAACTCGTAGGCGGTTGTAACGTCAACGTACTGGAGCATCGATGTAACCGAGTCAAAACAGACGTACACCGAGTCATCCCACCGCGAGAGGAACTGGCCGATAGCGATTCCAAGTCCAGTCAAGTCGCTAGCGGTTGAAACTGATTCCGTGACGACACCGTCAATGCTAGCGGCGTTGTCGCCAACAGTGATGACGCCAACATTCTCACTGTGGTCGTGGCCGTCAAGTTGATTGAGACAAGCCGCTGGCGAGCGCGTATATGTGACAAACAATACACTTGGATTTGACTGCTGTCCGGCCAGCAACGAGGTACAGACATCTCGGCCCTGTGCCATCGGTGGCTCTGCGAGCAGCACGTTCGTCGTCCCGTCGAGTTGTTCGTATATATCCATCGTCGCCTCCCTACTGTTGTTAACTACCACGGCCTCGGGTTATAAACCGCTTTGTCTTCGGTATGAGAAACCGCGACCCCGATGGGTCGGGGAACTCCCACTCGCAGTTTAGAACTCAACGTCAACCTCAGCATCCTCGGTCGCGTCGTCGAGACCGTCACGTTGTGTTTCTGCCGCAAGTTGTGTACTCAGGTCGATGTCAGTGAGACACTCCTCGAAGGTTGTCCGAAAGCGGTGGCTGGCCCGTCGTCCCCGGTCAGTAGCGTCGATGACCGCAGTTGCTCGTTTGATATCTGTCTGTGCAAACTCAGTCTCTTCGAGTAGCTGTGCCGTCTCCTCGGTCGTCCGCTCACGGAGGCGTTTGAGCTGTTGTTCTTCGATTTCGGTACCGACTGGGTCCGCATCGCGGACGAGGTGAAGCGCCATTCGGGCCTCGAAAACAGTTGCCGGCGTGACCGAGAGCCTTTCGCCTATCGCCTCGTCGTCATCTCCATCATAGAACGCTTCGACAAGTTGGGCGCGGTCCGCAACTGAGAGGTCGGGAGTGAATCCAAACCGCTCATCCATCTTCTCGATAGTGTCGACGAGTCGCTCCTCATCAACCTCGCCGGTATCAGCGACCGACCCGCGAGAAGCCTCCTGTGACTCCGTTACTGTCTCGTCGTCGGCAACATCGAGAAAGATGTCACGGAGTTCCTCCGTCTTTTCGTCCATATGACCGGGAATTCTGTTGGTCGGACATAAAAACCTAACTCTCGGTATCACGCAACGGACACTCGTCCCAACGCAAAAAAACCCAACAGCCATGGAGAAAAGGTTTAAGCAGATTGCATTCCCGGACATATATAGCATGAGCACCACGCCCACACGCAAAACATTCTGGCAGATAAGCTCGGTCGGGGAGGTTATCTTTTACTTCCTGACGGCAGTCACAGTACTCGTTTTCATTTATGGCCTCTACAGCCGCTTTGCACGCTATGCACAAGGAAAAGAAGACCCGTTCCCACGTCTCAACAACGTTGGGACGCGTATTTCGGAGGCAACGCGCATCGCCTTCTCAAACGAAAAGCAGTTCGACCGCGACCTCGTCGGCGGGCTGATGCACTCGTTTATTCTCTGGGGCTTCCTGACGCTGTTGATTGGAACGACCATTCTGTCTGTCGACAAGTACGCATACAAACCCTTCACGAACAGTTCCTTCTACGTCGGCGACTTCTTCCTCTCGTATTCGTTCGTGATGGACCTGATGGGACTGCTCTTTGTTGCTGGCATCTCGATTGCAATTTATCGGCGCTACGTCGTTCGGAACGAACGGCTCTGGGGCAAACATACGGGCTATGAAGACGACCTGTTCATCTGGTCGCTGTTCGTGCTAGGCGTTGGCGGCTTCGCGCTCGAATCCGTCCGCGTTCTCGGCTGGCAGGGCGGCCCACAGGACTTCGAACAAGCGAGTTTCGTCGCCTACTTCCTCGCAAACAGCTACGATTGGCTCGGTGTTACGGCAAGCCAGGCCGAAGCGTTCTATCCGGTCGTTTGGTGGAGCCACTCGATAGTGGCACTGTGGTTCATCGCATGGATTCCCTACGCCAAACCGTTCCACATGCTCTCGTCGTTTGCCAACGTTGTCACACGAGACCCCAAGGCTGGTGCTCGACTCCCCGGCGTCCCAGCCGACCCTACGGCCGATACCGCAACCGAAGAGATAGACGACTTCAGTTGGAAGCAGATTCTCGACCAAGACGCCTGTACAAAATGTGGGCGCTGTTCGTCAGTCTGTCCGGCTAAAGCGTCCGGTCGGCCACTTGACCCCCGTGATGTCATTCTCGACTTGAAGACCTACCGCGAGGACCGTGACGCCGGCGGCGAAGACGTTCCTATTATCACTGACGGCGGAACAAGCGTCATCGACAGTTCGACTATGGAGTCTTGTATGTCCTGTATGGCCTGTATGGACGCTTGTCCAGTCGAAATTGAGCATCTTACTCACTTTACCGATATGAACCGACAGCTTGTCGAGCAGGCTGATGTCGACTCGAACGCTCAAGACATCTTCCAAAACGTAATGCAACAGGGCAATACATTCGGCAACCCGGCACGCAACCGACCTGACTGGACCGATGACCTTGAGTTTGAAATTCCCGACGCCCGCGAAGAGCCAGTTGAGTTCCTCTGGTATGTCGGTGACTACCCGAGCTACGACGAGCGCAATCAAGAGGTTGCAAAAAGCCTTGCACGTATCTTCGAGGCCGCAGACGTGCAGTACGGCATCCTCTACGAGGATGAAGTCTATGACGCCAACGATGTGCGTCGGATGGGAGAGGAGCTACTGTACGTCGATCAAGCCTCCCAACTCATCGGTGCGTTTGAGAACTGCGAGTTCGAGACTATCGTCTGTACGGACCCCCACTCGTTTAACACTATCACGAACGAGTATTCTGAAATCGACTTCGGCGAATACGCCGACGACCCGATGATGGAAGTGCCCGTCGAGGGCTACTGGAACGCTGACGGGAGCTACGACGTGAAACACTACACGCAAGTGGTCGCCAGCCTCGCCGAGTCCGGGACGCTTGACGTGCCGGGGGCGCTTGAGTATACCGTCACCTACCATGACCCCTGTCACCTCGGCCGGTACAACGATGTGTTCGAGGCACCCCGAGAGTTGGTCGTCGAAACGGGTTGTGACCTTCACGAGATGCCACGCAACCGCGCCGACTCCTTTTGCTGTGGCGGCGGTGGCGGCGGTCTCTGGATGGACTACGATGAAGACCCCAAACCGAGTGAGGAACGGCTACGGGAAGCACTCGAAGACACTGACGCCGGCGACGCCGTCGAGAAGTTCGTCGTTGCCTGCCCAATGTGTATGACGATGTACGAAGACGGCCGCAAGACCGGTGGGTTCGAGGAAGACATCGAGGTCGTCGGTCTAACAGAACTGCTCGCGGAGTCACTCGAAGAAGCCGTCTAACGCGGTATTTTACCTCTGTGAGCGTGTCATAGAATCATTCGCAGTAACTCAGTAGATGGTTAGAACTCCAGTTTTTCTCGCCCAGAGAGTTACAGGCAGTGACACTGTCAAAATGGTATTTATATGATGAACTAGAACTTTTGTATATGTCAGACCAGTCTTCTAAAGCGTCGACCGGCCTCGTTAGCACAGAGACCAAGACTACAGCATTCTTCGTCATAGTAGCTCTCCCATCGCTGTACGGTACAACAACTGTAACTGACAGACAATGGATTCACTTCGCTGTGTTGCTTGGCGTTGGTATTATTATACCGACACTCATCAACGAATGGCGGAACTAATCTGATGGCACATCCAACGCACGCGATTGTAACACCGTGAGAGTTGTTCTATGGTACGCTCTCTGTTCTTCAGCGTAGCGACCGGAACTCACCAGACGCAGTATCTGACGCTACCTGCATCCGCCCGTCAATCTCTGAGTCGATTCCCTGTTCGCGGGCGTGCCCGACGAGCGCATCGTGCTGTGAGCCGTGGTCAACCTCAATGCATTCCTCTGTGAGCACCGGGTAGAGACCGTCGCTGATGAACTCAAGAGAGGGTGCGGCGACGGTGTACGACTCGGTAGCGTCGGGCCGTTCGCCGTCGACAGTTGCTTCGAGGAGTTCGAGGCCGTCGTCGTCACGTCGCCACGAGAGCGTCGCCCCGCTAACGTGACCGTACACCTCGGCGTCGAGTTCCAGAAACTCCGGGGAGGCGAGACTCTCGAACAGCGCCACTAGTTCGTCGCCGTCGAGGCAGGTCGAGTGGAGGTCGTTGTCGAACGGCGTGGTCGAACGTACGTCGCCGACCGACACTGTCTCTTCGAGGGGCGGCCCGCTCCGTAACATCAGCGGATGGACAACAGCAACGTCGGCGTCGGCAGCCCACCGAATCGAGTCGACAACGAAATTGCCGATGGGCGTCTCCGGGTATCGGTCGTTGCGGTCCCGACCAACTGGGGAATCAACGTCCGTGAGCATCTCGTTCAGTCCCAGCTCAGTGAACAGCTCCCGGTATGTTCCGGCCACGTCCTCGGCGACGGGGTACTCGGTAACGTCGTGGAGCGTAGCCGTCGCCCCCTCACCCGTGAGTTCGGCCTCGGTGAGTCGTTCGCCGCGCTCGCCGGGATGAGCGACCGGTGTTTCTGCGACGGTATCAGCCCGGCGCTCGTGGTCGTGGCCGCCCAGCACCATGTCGACGCGGTCGATTCGGGCGATGTCGTCGTCCCGGGAGCCGGCGTGAGAGAGGACAACCACATAGTCGAGGTCGGACGGCAGGTCGGCGACGGCGTCCTCGGCGGCGGCCACGGGGTCGGTCACGGTCAACTCGCCCGACGTGACGTGGTCAGCGAGCGTCCCGGGGTCGGTTACGCCGACAAACCCGACGCGCTCGGTCCCGACCGTGGTGACCGCCGTCGCGCGAACGCCAAGATCATGAGCGACCGGTCGGTCGCCGTCAGCGAGGTTGGCGATGAGCCATGTCTGGGGGGACTCGGCGGCGATATCCCGGAATCTGTCGACGCCGCTGTCGAAATCGTGGTTGCCGGGCACCGAGAAATCGGGGTCGGCGGCCTCGAAAAATCGGTGGGCGTGCTCGCCGCCGGTCTCTATCGAGAGCAGTCCCGGCGAGGTGGTGTCGCCCGTCCCGCAGACGAGCGTCCGGTCATCCCGGTGGTCGCGGAGACAGCGGGTGAGGCGGCCGATGCGCTGGGGGTCGTCAGTTGCGTTTTCGATATCCGAATAGTGGAGGATGCGAACGGACATAGATGAGCAGGGTTGTTGGCAGTCAGTACCACACCGGCCGGTAAAAGTTTCGTGGAACCGTCTCAGAACTGGGTGACCTTGGACTGGATACGGCCATCGTCGACCGTCTCCTCCTCACCGGAGAAATACCGTGCGAGTTCGGCCTGAGACACCTCGTCACTCTGTTGAAGGTAGGCCATTTCGGTCAACGACAGCGTCTCGCCGGCACGGAGTTTCCGGAGGAGTTCGTCAGCCGAGAGCGTATGAAAGGTTAGGTCGAGGTCGACAGTCGCGGCCCGGTCATTTCCCGCCTCCGCGACGTTGACTGCCTCGGCGAGCGCATCCTCGAAGTCGATGCCAGTCTCTTCGATACCCTGGTAGAGAAACGCCAGCGCGGAGACGAGCGCGTCGTATGCCTCCTTGCCCTCGTCGCCAAGTCGTTTCTCGAAGACAAGTCCGCGGTCCCGGTCCGCAAGTTGCTCAACCAACAACTCGAAGTCGTAGGTCGACTCGTACAGTCGGTCACGAATCCGCGCTCGGGCGTTGCGTTCGGCCTGTACGCTCGAAAACTCTGCCTCACCGTGCAGGTACTCCCTGTCCGACGGACTCAATATGCCGCGGTCTCTGTCATCAGACATAACCTATTATAGATTATTTATCTAACCCGTATATAAATTTCTAACCTAATATCGGTTATCTACCAGATGAGTTCGATAATAGTTAACCGGTTCGCAAAAAGAGACGAGGTATGTTCACGGCGACTATCGACGCGAAGGCGTTTCGGAACGTACTGGAATCTGTTGGCGTTCTAGTTGAGGAGTGTCGGGTCCATATCGACAGTGACGGGATGCGGTTTCGGGCGGCCGACCCCGCGCTGGTCGCGCTGGTCGACCTGACCCTCGACGCCGAGCACTTCGAACACTACGAGGCCAGGGAGACAGTTCTAGGCGTGAATATCGAACGACTGACAGAGATTTTAAGCGTCGCTGAATCGGGAGATTCCATCCAGATGGAACTTGACATATCCTCACACAAACTTACCGTTGAGGTCGGGACACTCTCATACACACTGGGGCTGCTCGACCCGGACTCAATTCGGGACGAACCTGACCTTCCCGACCTCGAACCCCCTGCAACGGTGACGCTGAAAGGATACCACATCGACCGAGGTGTGAAGGCTGCAGAGATGGTTTCGAACCACCTTCGGCTCGCCGTCGACGAGGATGAAGAGACATTTGCTATCGAGGCAGAGGGCGACACTGATGACGTGGCTGTCGAGCTTGGACGCGAGGAGGTAACGTCGCTCGCTCCTGGCTCTGCCGATTCACTGTATTCATTGGAGTATCTCACCGCAATCAATCGTGTGATTCCCAACGACGAACCTGTCACGCTTGAACTCGGTGAAGAGTTTCTTGCTGGGCTTGAGTTCGAAGTTCCCGAGGCAAAACAGTCTGTCTCCTATCGGATTGCGCCACGCATGCAGTACGCGTAAAAAGAGAAGAGAAAAACTGAAAGCGACAGCAGTTAGTCGTCAGCAGGCGCAGCGCCGCCGTCTTCGTGCTGCTGTTTGACGTAGGATAGTTTGCCACCAGCAGCGAGGATGTCGCGCTCACGCTCGGAGGCATCGAGAACGCCCGTTGCTTCCCAGTCGTCGTTTACGCGGATAGTAAACTCTTCTTTGCCCGACCGGACAGCGTCGGCGACGTTATCGACGACTTCGATATCGTCACCTTGGTCGATGTTCTCGTAGGCGTCTTCCTCAATCTCTAGTGGCAAGACACCGAAGTTGAAGAGATTCGCCTTGTGAATCCGGGCGAAGCTCTGTGCGAGAACTCCCTCGATACCGAGGAACATCGGACACAGGGCTGCGTGCTCACGAGAGGAACCCTGTCCGTAATTCTCGCCGGCGACAAGGAAGCCGCCGTCGGCGTTGAGTGCGCGGTCTGCAAACGTGTCGTCGACACGCGAGAGCGTAAACTCGGACAGTTTGGGGATGTTCGACCGGTACATCAGGATGTCCTGAGTCGCCGGGATAATGTGGTCGGTCGTGATGTTGTCGCCCATCCGAAGGAGAGTTGACCCTTCGATGTCCGCACCAAGCGGGTCTTTCAGCGGCACGTCGCCGATGTTCGGTCCTTTGATGAGGTCGTCGTCAACAGCCTCGTCGGGGTCGATGATGTCGTGTTCGGCCCCCTCGAAGCTGTCGGGCATCTCGAACCCAGGATCTTCGAGATCTTCGTCGAGGTCGCGCGGATCGACGATTTCACCAGCAAGCGCGGAGGCTGCGGCAACTTCAGGTGAGCAGAGATAGACGTTGTCGTCTTCGATACCCGAGCGCCCCTCGAAGTTACGATTGAACGTCCGCAGTGAAATCGAATCGGAGCCTGGGACGTGTCCAATACCGATACAGGCTCCACAGGTTGCTTCGGAGAAATTGACGCCAGCGGCCATTAGCTCGGCCGTCCAACCCTCTCGAGCGAGCATCTCGCTTGCCTTCTTCGATCCGGGAGCAACAATCATCTCCGTAGAGAGGTTGATGCTACGCCCTTCGAGCATCTTTGCGACAGGCAGGATGTCCTCGTATGCGCCGTTGGTACAGGAGCCGACCATAACCTGGTCGACATCAGCACCGGCGGCCTCGCGAACAGGGACGACGTTGTCGGGCATCGACGGCTCGGCGATGAGCGGTTCAAGGTCCGAGAGGTCGATAGTAATCGAGTCGTGGTAGTCAGCATCGTCGTCAGGCTGGAGTGGGTCGTACTCCTCGCCACGACCAACGCGGTTGAGGTAATCTTTGGTCTGCTCGTCGGCAGGGAAGATACTCGACGTCGCGCCGAGTTCGGTTCCCATGTTGGTAATAGTCATCCGCTCGGGCGCGCTGAGTGACTCGACACCCGGTCCGGTGTACTCGAATATTTTGCCGACGCCGCCCTTGACGGAGAGACGACGGAGCATTTCGAGGATGATGTCTTTGGCAGTGCCCCACTCCGGAAGTTCGCCTTCAAGCCGGACCTCGACAACTTCGGGCATCTCGATGTAGTATGCACCGCCACCCATGGCGACGGCAACATCGAGTCCGCCAGACCCGATTGCGAGCTGGCCGAGCCCCCCGGGGGTCGGCGTATGAGAGTCAGACCCAAGCAGGGTCTTTCCCGGTGCAGCGAAGTTCTCGCGGTGGACGTTGTGACAGATTCCGTTGCCCGGTCGGGAAAAGTACGCTCCGAACGTTCCTGCGGCCGAGCGGAGGAATCGGTGGTCGTCCGTATTCTTAAAGTCGAACTGGTACGTCTGGTGGTCACAGTACTGGGCGGCAAGCTCAGTCTGGACGTTGTCGAGGCCGAGTGCCTCAAACTGAAGCCAGACCAGCGTCCCAGTCGTGTCCTGTGTGAGTACCTGGTCAATCTCGATACCGATTTCCTCGCCAGGTTCGAGGTCGCCCTCAACGAGGTGGTCATCGAGTATTTTTTCGGTGACTGTCTTTCCCATAGCAACTCTAACTCGGCTAGCCACGGACATAAAAGATGTTATACGGTCGCCCCCCAGTCGACGTATGTTCAGAAGCGGTCAGTTTGTCGCTGAACAGTTCGGTGACCTGCGTGACTCTCAGGTACAACCCAATGGTGTCGATCTTACGTTTGATGCAGTCTTTGAACAGACAGAACCAGGCCGCATCGAACAAGGGGACAAGGTTGTCGGCGAGCGCAACGAACTCGACGCTACTGACGGAGTCTATCACCTAGAGCCGGGCGGTTACGTTGTCCGCTACGGCGAGCAAATACAGATTCCTGCAGGGCATGTCGGCTTTCTCTACCCGCGCTCGTCGCTCTTGCGTAACTCCTGTATGCTCGATACAGCCGTCTGGGATGCCGGGTACAAGGGTCGCGGTGAAGGACTACTCGAAGTATACCACGACATCGAACTCGAACGTGGTGCAAGAATCGCACAGCTTGTGCTCTCGAAGGCAAACCACAGTGAACGGTACGACGGCTCGTATCAAAATGAAAATATGTAATAAAGAATGTTAGTACGACAATGACAACCATATATAAGAGAAAGAACATATACTAACGTCCAGAATAATCGGAGCTGTCCCCCTAATAATATCTCGTCTATACTTCAATATCACGTAAAAAATATACATACAGAGTTGTACATTGATAGTCAGGTGTATACTATTTTAGCTAAAGACCAGTACAATTAAATAGGCGGGTTTAGAATCCTTATATAGCCGCGTTGGGGAAGGAAACCCGGACCGTGCCTCTGACAACACTTGACCGGACCCCAGCCGGCAACTACGGGTAGCCACAGCTTGGGGTCACCCAAGCATGGGGGTGGTACCCGTTCCTATATTTGCTCGTCGAGACGTATCGCTGTCATCTCGCCGACGCCGTCGACAGTTTGGAGCTCCGTCATAGAAGCCTCACGGATAGTGTCAATGCTACCAAACCGCCGGAGCAAACGGGTCCGCGTCTCTGGCCCAACACCAGCAACCTCGTCCAGTGGCGTCGACACATCGTCACGGAGTGTTTCGTGATACTGGACCGCAAACCGATGAGCTTCGTCTCGCACCCGCTGGAGCAGGTGTAACTTCGGGTCGTCACCAGACCAGTTGTACGTTCTATCGGCCGTTACCACGCGTTCCTCAGCTTTGGCCAACGCAATTGCTGGAACCTGCCAGTCAGCACTCCGGAGTGCATCGCGTGTGGCGTCAAGTTGACCACGACCGCCATCAATGAGCAATAGGTCCGGTTCAGGGCGGTCGTCACGGCCCTCAATCGCGCGGGTCACTCGCCACGAGACCAGCTTATGCATATTGTCGTAGTCGTCGTTTTGCTCGGGAAGTTTGCGGCGGCGGTAGTCGCGTTTTTCCGGCGTTCCGTCGACAAAGACGACGTTACTGCCGACGACGTTTGTTCCCTGAGTATGGCTCACGTCGAACCCTTCGATACGCGTTGCCGAATCGAGGCCAAGTGCAGAGGCGACTGCGACGCTCTCGTTGCGCTCTCGCTCCGGGCGACTAGCGTTTTTTATCGCGAGGTCGACCAGCGTTGCTTCCCGCCCAGCGCCGGGCACACGAAGCTCCACGCCAACACCGTCTAGCCAGGACGCAATATCGTCACCTGCTGGGTGTTCCGGACAGAGGATGACCTCTGGCAGCTCAGTCGACGCATAGTACTGGGGGAGAAAAGCCCCAAGAACCGCCGCTGGGTCGGTGATTGTCTCGGGGGCATCGAGCGTGTGCTGTTCTCGGCCGACGAGTTGCCCGCGCTCGGCCCTGAGCACGGCGACAGTCGGTGCGTTACCAGCGAGTGAAACGCCGATAACGTCAGTTCGCTGTCGCTCACTGGCAGCGGTGCTGACTGCGCTTGCACTGGTAGCCTGAAAGCTCTCGACAGCCGAAAGCATGTCACGGAGGTTGGCAGCCCGCTCAAATCGCTCGTCCTGTGCGGCTGTATCCATCTGGCGACGGAGCGGGTCCGTAAGAAGCCCAGTTTCGCCGCGAAAAAATCGTTCGACCGCCTCGATGTCGCTAATATACTGTTTGTGGTCGATTTCATTGGTACAGGGTGCACTGCACAGCCCGATATCGTGGTCTAGACAGGGCCGGTCTCGACTGTCGTATTTGTGGTCCGAACAGCCCCGCACACCGTAGACTTCCCGCAACGATTTCACGACCGTCTCGACCTGCCCCCTGTCGGTAAACGGCCCGAAGACAGTCGACCCCGAGTTGGGATCACGACTGACGCGGATTTGTGGGAATGTGTGGGCCGTCAACTCGACGAGCGGGTAGGATTTGTCGTCTTTCAGCCGGACGTTGTACCGCGGCCGGTGGCGCTTAATTAGGTTCGCTTCGAGTAACAGCGCCTGTGACTCCGTTTCAGTGACTGCAACGTCGATTTCCTCGGCCCGAGAGACCATCTGTCGGATGCGTTTACTCCTTGGGCCGTTTAGGACATCGTCGTTTGGGCGGTTTGTGTCGGCGTCTCCGCCTCGGTGGTCGGTGTACGAACGGACACGGCTCCGCAAATCAACTGCTTTCCCGACGTACAGTACCCGGTCGCCATCGAGGAACTGGTAGACGCCCGGCTCGGTCGGGAGGTCGTTTGCGCGCTGGCGAACCGCCTCGGCATCCATCATACGGAGATACGGCTCGATACCTATGACGCCGTCGGTCTTTGAAACAGCGGTAGGTTGGTCTTGTATTCGTCTCCTAGTCGGTCGCTCCGTCGTCGATGAACCCAGTATCGTCCGCGACCGTCTCGTCGGTGACTCTATCGCTACTGGCTGAGCTATGTCCTGTCTTCGATGGCGTGTCCGTGCCACTCTCAGTGTCCTCGCGTGGGTCGGGGAGAATCGCCTCTTCAAGCTGGTATGCAACGTCGCTTGCAGCCTCCGGACGGGGGAGATGAACATCATCGTTGTCACCTGCCTGTTCGAGAACGAGCGTCGGCGTCCGAAGATACCAGTAGACGCCAAGGAGGACAGTCGCAAGCAACAGGCCGAGCGCACCAATGTTCAACAGCAACGTGTCGAGGTTCATCAACAGCGAGAACATCGACCGAGTCGCATCCATGAACCCACCGAGGCCAAAGTCACTACTTGCCGTGGTATCGAGTTCGAGGCTGTCGCCAAAGATTGATTCCGGATCAAAAAGCACGCCAGCAACCACAAGAACAGCTCCAATGACACCAATCAGCAGTCCGCGCCGAAGCACGTTCGCTGGCGCGAGCGCGCTGGTGGTGACACTGGTGACGTTAGGTCGGTCAGCCTGCTGGAAGTTTTCTCCATCGAGTTGTGGCGTAAACGTGAGAACACGGTGGCTCGTTACGACGACGCGTGCGGCCCTGATGTCGATGTTTTTTCGCACAGTCTCCCCGTCATAGAGCAGGTCGTCCACTCGACGCTGCCAGCGAGACATATACACCTATACGTGACCCCCCATCAAGAACGCTCGGGTGTCCCAACTCGGAGGATACAACAGAATGGACCGAAAAGAGGGCGGTATGAGCGAAGAGACGACCCAAACGTGGCTCGTCGAGCGGAGTTACGGACAGACCGAGGACCTCGTCACGCTAGTGTACGCGACAAAGGATGGCAAGCGACACGTGAAACAGCAACTCTCTCACCAGATGCTATTCGACAAAGAGATTACCGCCGGCCGGACAGTTCAGGTCGACCGCCTAGAGCGTGTTGCTGATGAAGCAACTCACGAGCGGTATCACGAGGAGGCAGTTCGAATGGTCGAAAATCACGACCCTGACGAAGCAGTGTAGCGCCTGTCAAAAAGGCAACGAGCAGTCAGTCGATAGCAATGCCGTGTTGGTCCAGTAACGCGACAAGTTCGTCTTCGGAGAGAGTAGCAACATTGTGCTCGGCGGCGTTGTCACGCTTTCGCTGGCCGGGGTTCGAGCCGACAATGAGGTAGTCCGTGTTCCCTGAAACGCTGCTGGTCGCGGCACCGCCATTACGCTCGACTAGTTCCTGTGCCTCGCTTCGAGTACACGTATCGAGGGAGCCGGTAAAGACAAACGTCAGCCCGTCGAGTTCGTCACCGCCGGTCGTCTCGACAGGCTGTGGGTCGATATGGTCAAGCAGTCGGTCGATAACGGCGATGTTCTCTTCGGTCTCGAAGAACTCTCGAATAGCCGTCGCGACTTTCGGTCCTACATCGGGAACTGTCTGTAGTTCCTCCTCGCTGGCGGCACGAACGGCCGCGAACGTCTCGAAGTGTGTCGCTAACTCTCTTGCCGTTGTTGTGCCAACCTCTGGAACTCCAAGTGCCGTCAGGAAATCTGCAAGCGGTGGCTCTCGGGTTCTCCCAAGTTCCGAGACGAGGTTCTCAGCACTCGTCTCGCCCCACCCCTCAAGACCGGTGAGGTCCGCAGCTGTCAGTTGATAGAGGTCTGCGAGGTCGTCGACCAATCCGCTATCGACAAGTTGGGCAACCCCTTCCTCACCGAGGCCTTCGATATCCATCGCCTCCCGGGTCGCGTAGTACTGGATTGCCTGCTCGCGCTGTGCCGGACAGCCAAGACCTGCCGGACAGAACGCCATCGGGCCGTCGCGCTCGATTGTCGTCTCACAGGCCGGACACACCTCAGGGAACGAATACTGACCCGCATGTTCGCTGTCGATGACCGCAGTGACGTCGGGAATCACATCACCAGCGCGTTCGATTGCCACCACGTCTCCCACGTCCAGCCCGAGCCGATCGATTTCGGCGGGATTGTGAAGACTGGCTCGTGAGACAGTGACGCCGCCCACCTCGACTGGGTCGAGTAACGCAACCGGGGTGAGCCGCCCGGTTCGACCGACCTGAACAACGATATCACGGACAGTTGTCTGCTCGCTGCGGGCCGGGAACTTGTAGGCAAAGGCCCAGCGTGGAGCACGGGCAGTCGAGCCGAGTCGGTCACAGGCGTTGCGGTCATCAACTGTGAGGACTGTCCCATCAATCTCGTAGTTGAGTTCCTCGCGGCGGTCAAGCAGGTCATCTCGGTAGGCCAGTGCTTCGTCGATGTCGGCGACGACTTCTGCCTCGTCTGTCACGCGCAGCCCCCACTCAGGGAACCGGTCGTACAGCTCGCTGTGTGTTTCAAGCTCGACTGTCGATTCGAGCACCGAAAAGAAAAACACCGAAAGGGGTCGCTCGGCGACAACCGAGGGGTCGAGCTGGCGCAGTGTTCCTGCTGCGGCGTTTCGTGGGTTGGCAAACGGGTCCTCGCCGCGCTCAACGCGCTCGCGGTTGTGTTGCTGAAACCCCTCGCGTGGCATGTACACCTCGCCCCGCACTGCGAGAACATCGGGAAACTCCCCGCGCAGTTGCTGGGGGACGCTCGGAATCGTCCGAACCTGCTCGGTCACGTCATCACCCTGTTGCCCGTCGCCTCGGGTCGCGGCGCGTTGGTAGACGCCGTCCTCGTAGACGACTTCGAGCGAGAGGCCGTCGAACTTTGGCTCACAGAGATACGATATCTCGTCGCCATCGAGTGCCTCGTGGACCCGTCGGTCAAACTCTCGGGCGTCACTCGCCTCGCCACTCTGGTCGAGTGAGCGCATCGGTGCGACGTGGTCGACAGTCTCCAGTTCCGAGAGAGGGACCCCGCCGACACGCCGTGTTGGGCTTGTCTCCGTATCAAGCTCAAAGGCAGCTTCGAGCGTTTCAAGTCGGGAGAACAGGGCGTCGTACGTCCGGTCGCCGATGACGGGGTCCGCGAGCACGTAATACCGGTGGTCGTGGTATCTGAGTGCCTCACGGAGTGTTGCTGCCTGTTCGCGCGCCGCCGCCTCTGTCAGTTCGTCCACCGGCTCGAAGTCGGTATCCGGGTCAGTGACATACAGGTTGTCAGCCGGGGGCTGCTCACTCGCATCCATCGTCGGTGTGTTTGTCCCCGCTGTCTAAAATGTCGGTGACTCTCAACCGAAGTTGTCGTCTGTCAGTGACAGCTCAGGGCAAAGTTGAGACGAGGGGCTCAAAGCCCGGCGACGTCCTCGATAGCGTCGGTAAGTTCCTTGATACTCTCGACTGTATGTTCACCCATGTGGCCGATTCGGAACGTCTTCTGGCCCAGTTTCGAACCGTAGCCGTCCGAGAAGACCATATCGTACTCTTTGGAGACTGTCTCGATAGTGTCTGCAACGTCAATGCCCTGCGTGTTCTCGACACAGGTCACCGTCTGCGAACGGTGTCCTGTCTCGGCGAAGAGACCGAACTGTTCGCGTGCCCAGTCGCGGGTGTATTCGGCCATCTCGCGGTGGCGCTTGTCGCGGGCTTTATGACCCTCCTCAAGCATATGTTTCATCTGTTTTCGGTAAGCGAGCATGAGCGGGATGGCAGGCGTCGAGTGTGTCTGTCCCTTGCGGTCGTAGTACTCCAGCGTCCGTTCGAACCCGCCGTACCACGACGCCGACTCTTTGCTCAGTTCCCGCTCGTAGGCCGCGTCGCTGACGGTACAGACTGCAAGCCCCGGTGGCATGGCGAAGGCCTTCTGTGTAGAGGTGAAGATAGCATCGATGCCATGTTTTTCAATGTCGATTGAATCGCCACCCAGACATGAGATAGCGTCGACGATAAAGTACGTGTCTGGATACTCGGAAATGACATCGCCAATCGCCTCGATTGGGTTACGTACGCCCGTCGACGTTTCGTTCATCACAGTTCCGACAGCGTCGTACTCACCAGTTTCAAGCGCGTCACGGATATCCTCAGGTTTGACTGCTTGCCCCCAGTCGTACTCGATTCGGTCGACATCTTTGCCAAGTCGCTCAGCAACGTTTGCCTGCCGTTCGCTGAACGAGCCAGCCGTCGGCACGAGCATCCGCTCGTCGACTAGATTGAGTGTGGTTGCTTCCCAGAACTCAGTGCCAGAGGCCGTCAGTACGATGACGTTCTGGTCTGTGTCGAGGAATGTTTTCGTGTCCTCGACGATTGTCGTGTAGAGATCTGTCATCCGGTCCATCCGGTGGCCAAACATCGGCTGGGCCATCGCCTCAATGACATCTTCACGGACTTCGGTCGGTCCCGGGAGATACAGCGTCTTGTCGGGGTAGTCGTCAGTGTACTCTTGTTTCTTGGTCACCCAAACCACCTGTTATGCTGTATCACTCGACGGGGGGGTATGGGCGTTGCGGTCTGGCCGAGTTCACTGGCCCCGGTCTAACAGGTTGACACTGGCAGACGGGACATCGAGCCAGAGCAACACAGGTAACATGGCAAGCGCAATCGCAACCTCAGAAAGGCCAACAGCGAGAAACGCGGCTCTAAAGCTGACACCGCCAGCAACTGTCGCACCACCGACAATACCGGTCAGGAACCCAAGGCTCCCAAAAACGTTGAACCCACCCATTGCGACGCCGCGCTGGTCTGGAGAGGCGAGATCGGTGACAAGCGCCATCGTCGCCGGTGAGACGAGCGCACCAAGCACACCGACGCTGACCATCGCCACTCGCGCAACGCCGACCGTCGGTGCGTAGAACACTCCGATGATGGCAACGCCGTACCCAATCGAGCCGACTGCGACAGGCATGAGACGGCCAATACGGTCCGACAACCGACCCATCGGGTACTGTAGCAGCGCGAACGGGAAGAAAAATGCACCGAGCAAAATGCCAGTTCCAGCGGCTTCGATATCGAACGTTGACTGGAAGTAGACTGTTCCTACCAACGCAAAAAAGCCAGCAGTGAGCCGGTCGATAAATCCGAACGCAAACGGGACCGTGACCGCCGGTCGAGTGCGGATACTGCCAAGGATTGCTCGCAGGTCTCGCCCGCTGGTAGACGGCGTGTGATCTGTGGCAAAAGTCACCAGCACGCCCGCGCTGGCAAGCGCGAGCGCGGCACCGTACAACGGAACGAACGGGCCAAGCTCATAAAGCTGCCCCCCAAGTGGCGAGCCAAGCGCGGTCCCACCGCCAATAGCGAGGCCAGCAGCGCCCATGTTTCGACCATGGCCACCCTCAAGGTCCATCAACGTCGTGATGGCAAGCGAGAACGCACCGATGGTCGCCGCTCCCTGGAGGAAGCGAATCCCGAGGATGAGGTCATAGGGGACGGAACCGAACTGTCCAAGAAGCGCAAGCGAAAGGTAGCCTGCCCCACCGCCAAGCGCGCTAAAGAAAATAAGTGGCTTCCGGGTTCCAAGCGCGTCACTGAGTGCACCCCAGAGACTCGCAAAGAGAACAAAACCCAGGAACTCAGCCGTCAGAAACCATTTACCGGCGTCGAGAACGGCACCGACGTTGCCACCCCACGCAGCCGGCGTCGCACCAAGTGCGGCCACAAGTTCCGGAATCCCTGGGTAGAGGAGAACCTGCGCAAACAACACAGCGAACACGACACCCGACAGAACTGCGCGATCGCGCCTAGACTGCATGGAAGTTTAGTAGGGCGCAAGCGGTAAGCAGATAACGGTCTGTATACCGGGAAGAGCCAGACTGCGTCGGCGTCACAGGTGATTACAAGTGTCGAACGAGTACCAGTGCGTCTTCGCCGTCACTGTAGTACTCGGGCAGTGTCCGCCGGTGTTCAAAACTGTGAGTCCGATACAGGCTCAGGGCGTTTTCGTTGCCCTTCCTGACCTCGAGTTTGACCGAGTCAACTCCTTCAGTTTCGAGGATAGCAAGTGCCCGAGTCAGCAGTCGTGTCCCGATGCCCCCATTGCGACAGGGTTCACGGACAGCAAGGTCTTTGATATGACCGAGGTCGCGACCGTGTGAGTCGATGATATCGGCGACAACGTATCCGACAACGGTGCTATCCTCGGCAACCAGAAACCCTCGTTCCCCAAGGTAGCCCTGAAACGCAGTGAACGGCCATGGCTGGTCGAAGGAACTCTCCTCGATACGATAAACTGCAAGCAGGTCCCCCCGTTCAGCTTCCCGAACCGTCGGCGTCGAACGCTCGGGCGCTGTCGTGGTCACACCACACGTTACGTGACCCTGATACAAAGGTGTGCTGGCGGCGCGCACAGCAGACAGTGGACGTACACCCGTCTCTCTCTATAGTACTGTCGACGACAACCGACCCCGCCGAAAGGAAAGAATGGTTACTCGAACTTCTCGAACGGTTGCTGACACTCGTTACAGAAATGCATCGAGCGACATAATGACGGCCCCTTGGGATGTTCGCGCTCGGTATCAGTCGACTCACAGTAAGGGCACTCTGCGCCCTCGGTTTCACCGCTCGTTGTGACACTTGGGTCTTGTTCGCTCATTATTCGAGACTCATACCGAACTCACGCAGTGCTTCTTTACCCTGTTCGGTGACGAGGTCGACCGACCAGTCTGGGGACCACACCAGGCGGACCTCGGCGTTTTTGATGCCGTCGACACGCTCGGCGGCCTCCTCAACCTCGTCAAGGATGAGCTCCCGTGCCGGGCAACCGCTGTAAGTAAGCGTCATGTCGACAGTCGCCTCGTTACCCGCAACGTCGAGCCCGTAGATGAGGCCTAAATCGACGATACTGACCGGCATCTCCGGGTCTTCGACTGTGTACAGTTCGGCCCAGACCTCGCGTGCAAGCCCCTCAGCATCGTCACCGGTGGCTGGAACGTCACCGGTCGCGTGGTCTGTTGTCTCGTAGTCTGTGTACGAACATGCTGTGGCGTCAGGGTCCGCACGCGGACGGTCATAGTCGCTACTCATCGTCTTCGTCCATGAGTAGCGTTGCTTCGTTTCGTCCGAGGTTGCGGTACGTGCTCGTCATCTCCTCATGGAGTGAGTGCCAGTGGTCCGTGTGTTGGTTGTCGCGCCCGATTGGTGTCGCTGGCTCGGCGTCGGTCGGGACCTCAAAGCCCTGTTCAGTCAGGAACGACTCGACACGGTCTGCCCACTCGGTGTGCATCTCCGACAGACTCATTGACCGAATACCGAGGTTCGTGATATCGTCTTCTACGTCTCCAACTGGCTCAAAGAGAGTCAGCGCGTACGGATAGAGTTCGTCTAGTGCGTGCTGGACACGCTCACTCGCGTCGTCGTCCAAGGCCATCCGCTCTAGCCAGCTGCGTGCGTGTTCGAGGTGATACTCTTCTTCTCCTTGGATGCGGCCGATTCGGTCGCGGATTGGTTCGTAGGAGGACTCCTCAAGCGCGGACAGGCGGATATCTTCGGCAACATCGTAGAGATACGCCCGGACAACAGCGTTTGCCCAGTCGCCCTCCTCGAAGGGCAGTTCGACAAGCGTGCTGTGTTGGAAGTCGCTTGGGTCGCTCTCGTAAATGAGTGACTCCTCACTGTAACCCAATTGCTGAATTGCATCGTACCACAAACGGGCGTGTCCGAGTTCGTCCTGTGCGTTGTTCGAGACGGCAAGGTCCGACTCCAGAGTTGGGGCGCGGACTTGCCAGAACGTGTACCGCTCGGCTTGGATGAACTCGTCGTCAGCCAGCCGGAACAGCTGTGCTTCGACTGCGCGTTGCTCGTCTTCCGAAAGCTCAGTCGGCTCTCCGAGGTCTGCGTTCGTTGTTGACATTAGATGTCACCCCGCTGTTTCTCCGCTTCAATCTGCTCGGACTCCGATGCCTCGACTTCTTTGGCGGCCGGGTCGACGTTGTACGTCTGTGCGAACCGGTAGGACTTGTTGGTCGTCCCGCCGAAGTTGACATCGTCTTCTGAAACCACACCGATATACTCTTCTTTGACAACCCAGAGACTGTGGGTGTCGTTGTCGGCGAGGGCATCGAGTGCAGCCTGCTTGGCATCGCCCGCAGTTGTTGCCTCGACATCGCCACAGTGGCCGTGATACCCGCCGGCTCTGTCCTGACGGAACACCGCCCACGTCGTCTCGGGACCGTCACCGGCAGTATCGTCGATATCCGCGCCGGGGGAGACCTGCGATATCTTGTCCTGTGGGGCAACCCACAGCGCATGTGTCGGTTTTCGTCGGCCGTGTTGAATCACGGCGAACTGCTTTGCCATCTCACGGTCAGGTGCGTGAACGTCGCGGCAGTGAACGAACTCGTCACCTTCCTGTTGTTGTCGGAAGACTTCCCAAATCATGATTCTCAGTCTGCTGCCTGTGGCTCAGGGCTCGTGTCTGTGGTCGTCTGCCCGTCCATCATCGTACGGACCCACTGGACGGCTTCCTGTGCTTGCTGGCGGCCACCAATCTGTGTAATGCTGCCCTCATACTCGTTTTTCGAGACGGTGAAGAACTCGTCCCAGTCGAGGTCATCTTCGACAACCTCGTAGGTGCCGTCGCCGTTGTCTCGGATGCGTGGCTCGGCGGGAATTTCCAGTCCGTACTTTTCGGCTTTGTCCATGTACTGGTTTAGGAACGCGTTCCGAAGCTCGTCGTTCGTGGCGGTTTTCAGACCAACGTCTGCAGCAAAGTCGTGGTGCGTACTTGCATCGTCGCTCGGTCCGAAGAACTGGAGAATACGCGGCCACCACTCTTCGAAGGCCTCTTGGACCATCTCCTGTTCTCGCTGCGAGCCGTTCGTCAGCTCTCTAAGGATTGATTCTCCGTGTTTGACGTGCATTCCCTCCTCGAAGCAAATTTTGTCCATCGCATGTGCGTATGGCTCCCAACTGGACTGTTTCAGCGTCGCCTGCCGGCGCATCGCGGCACCATCGACGAAGAAGGCAATCATCGGCGTCTCGACGTAGCTGTCCATCGGGTAATGGAAGCAGTTCAGGAACTTGCCGTCACCGGTAGCCAAGTCGTCAAGCATCTCCTCGCGGCTCTTGATACCCAGTGACTCCGCCGCACGGTAAAGCATCTGTCCGTGACCAATCTCGTCTTGCACCTTTGCCGAAAACGCCAGCTTCCGTTCGATACTCGGTGCTTTCCGGATGAACGGCCGCTCAAGGTACGCCCCCATAATCTCACTGTTGGCGTGGAATTCGAGCATTCTGGTGGCTGCCTTCCGATACTCCTCTGGCATATCGTCCGTGGGGTTGAACTCTCGGGACCCGGCCTTCTCTTTGACTGTCTCGATATCCATTGTCATCTCTCATGATTATACATGGGGTGACGGGACAAAGCAATTGCCCCGTCTATATGGGGCTTTTATATAAAACCGGGACAAAGTGGCGGTGGATGATCGACGAATGCCTGGCTGTCGAGTTCGAGGTCGGGGGTGATGACTGCCCGTTAGCGGCAGCGACACGGGCTGTCGACGTGCGTATCGATTCACGGCCACCACAGTTGCGTGAGGACGGGAACGTTCTGTTACAGTTTCGTGCGCCATCGGACCCACAGCTTCAGGAGACACTAGACAGCGACGACCGGGTTCGTTACCTGCATGTTTCGGATTCGAGAAGCGAAGCCTCCTATCGGTGTCTCTCGAAACATCCGTGTGTCGTCCACGAACTCGTCAGTGCCGGCTGTATGGTCGAATCAGTCCAGTATGAGGACGGCCGGGCACTCGTAACAGGAGCGGTCGTCGGCCGTGATGTGTTACAGGGCGTGATGGAGCGGGCGGGAAAGACAGTGGGCGTCAAACTCAGGCGTGCCTACCAGCTACAGAGTCAAGACGAGCCGAGTCCGAGTCAGCAGTGGGATATTACCCCAAAGCAGGAAGCTTGCATCAGAGCGGCTCTCGAAGTTGGTTATTTTTCGATTCCACGCGAGGCTACGGCTTCGGAAGTTGCAGACCGCCTTGGAATCAGCAAGTCGGCGTTTCTCGAACGGCTTCACCGTGCCCAGCGGACGCTGTTCGAGCAGCTGTTTCTGTAGCGATATGCCAACAGAGACACTGTGTCGACAAAGGACACAAGCAGATCCCTGTTAGCTGTCGAACTCAAAGCGTGCTCGGAGTTCAGCCTCGATGTGGGCGACAAACTCGTCGAGGACAGTCTCACACTGTGTCGAGTCGAGTTGCATCGATTCGAGCCGACTGTCAGTATCGTCGGGCAGTTCGACCCGAAAGTGGCCGTCTCCTTCGTAGAACGGTTCACTCTCGGCCAGAATCTGTCGGTCAATAGCGCGTAATACGTCGGACGGGTGTTCACCGTGAAGTTGGTCGTACGCATTCGAGTACGCTGATTCGAGGTCCTCGAAGTAGTGGACGTACTTCTCTTCGAATTTCTCAGGGTCAAAGTCGGTCATAGCTACGTAGAGTGCCAGGAGCCAGTAAAGCGTTCCGAGGCTCCGAGTTGTATCTACCGACCAATCGCAGTGAGTGGCATCTCGGTCCCTCAGACTGGTGGCTGTAATTCTTTGAATTACTGGTCCCTGATTCGCCAGACGAGAGTTCCTCCTTTAGAAAACGCCAACTTCGAATCTTCACAGACTTACAGCCATCAGTATCAGTTACTGAACCATCGTCAGAAGCATCTTGAACTGCTCTGGAGCAGCGACTGCATGCGGTTCGGTTGCGGGCATACCAATCGCTTCGCCCGCCTCGACGGTGTATTCTTGGCTGTTGATAGTAACAATGGCGGTGCCTGTGAGCACCTGCACACCGTGTCGTGTGGGGCAGTGTGTTCGTGTATTGTCTCACCGTCATCGAGTGCAAAAATCATACTCCTCGCGCTCTCAACCTCAAGCAGCGTCCTGTGGACAATGGCACCCTCCTGATAGTCGAGTAGAGCTGTCGGGTCGACGACTCGCTTCGCGAGGTCTGGACACCGATTCGATTGGTCCATAGCCGTTGCGACGGTGACGGGTTCTGTCGGTTCTGTCCCGTACATCTTCGGCAAGAAAGGAGTGGCAGGCGGTGCTAGCGGTCTGGGCGGGGGATAAACTCCGTGTCTTCAGGTCCTTCGTATTGTGCCCGAGGTCGGATAAGCCGGTTTTCTGCCTGGTATTCAAGAACATGGCCGACCCACCCCCCGACACGGGACATCGCGAAGATTGGAGTGTAGAGGTCAATTGGGATGCCAAGCTGGTAGTAAACCGAGCCAGAGTAAAAGTCGACATTCGGGGCAATTCCTTTCTCTCCAAGACCCAACTCGTCGAGCAGGTGGGACTCGATGGTGGTGGTGTACTCGTACCACTTGCGGTCGCCGCTCTCTATGGCAAGGTCCTCACTGTACTCCTCAAGAATCTTCGCACGGGGGTCTTTGACATCGTAGACACGGTGGCCAAAGCCGGGAATGCGCCGTCCCTCGTCAATAGCATTTTTCACCCAGTCCAGTGGGTCCTCGCCGCTCTCATCGAGTTCAATGAGTGTCTGCATAACATCTTGGTTTGCGCCGCCGTGCCACTTGCCCGCCAGCGCGCCAACACCGCCGGTGACGGCGTTGTAGATGTCAGCGTACGTGCTAGAAATGACCATCGTCGTGAACGTAGATGCGTTCAGCCCGTGGTCGGCGTGCAAGATGAGCGCAACGTCGAAGATATCGGCAGCAACCTGGTCTGGCTTTTCCCCGTTTAGCATGTAAAGGAAGTTCGCTGCATGCCCAAGGTCGTCTCGGGGAGCAAGCGGTTCCTCGCCGTTGCGGTAGCGGTCGAAAGCAGCAAGCACCGTCGGAATCTTCGCCGTGATGCGACGGCCTTTCCGGAGTGCCGCATCGATATTTTCGGGGTCAGCATCCGTCTCAGGGTCCGACGCCGAGAGCATCGAAACAAGCGTTCGGAGCGCGGCCATTGGCTCCTCGTCGCTGGCGGCAAGTGTCTCGGCCATTTGGAGAACGTCTTCGTCGACGGCCCGTTCATCCGCCATCTCATCAACAAAGGTTTCATACTCCGCTTCGTTGGGAAGTTGGCCGTGCCAGAGGAGATAGAGCACTTCTTCAAACTCGGCATGCCGTGCTAGGTCTTCGATATGGTAGCCGTGATAGCACAGCTTGCCGACGCTGCCGTCGATGACACTTAATTCGGTTTCATCGACGACAACACCTTCAAGCCCGCGGTGTACCTCGGGGCTGGTCGCCTTCTTGAGTAGGTCTGCCATACCCGCATTATCGTACTACGCATAAAAAACGTCGTTGGTCGTTACCGCAGAGTTAGATTGCGTGTCAGTCCGCATCCTGTCTGTTAGTATTCTGGAATGCCAGCCTGGACAACGCCTGAAGCGATTTCGAGTTCGCTCGTGAGCAAAACCAGAAAGTCGTCGAGTGTGACGATGCCTTGTAGCTCTCCATCTTCGAGAACCGGAACACGACGGACACCACGCTCGCGTAGTCCTTCGAGTACGTCGTAGATGCTCTCCGTGACATCGACGGTATAGAGATCTTCGGTCATGACCTCGGCTGCAGTGATGGTCGCAGAGTTTTTGCCCTCACCAATAACCTCAAGCGCGAGGTCTCTGTCGGTAACGATACCGACCGGTGCCTTGTCCTCGGTGATGATAATACTCCCAACGTTTTCCTCTTCAAGCAGTGTCGAAATCTTACGTGTTGTTGTGTCCGGGTCAGCAGTGACGACATCGGTCCGCGCCATGTCTTTGATTGTCATTCTATGTAGACAATCAACCGGGTCGTAGGAAAAGCCTCCTATCCGTTCTCGGATTGCTATATACTGCTCTTGATAGGTCACGAGACACATTGCTAGCTATTATAACCAGTTAAGATATCGCTTCAGGAACGTTTCGACCGTGAACACGATTGACCCCGCGGCAATCGAAGCGAGGCTTGACAGGGCAACAAAGACGCTTTCTGAAGAACGCCGCCGGGTGACTGATGAGCTTGACGCACTGCAGGCGTTCACAGACCATGTCAAAAACAGCAAGCCTGAACAGGCACAGCCAGCAACTGTCGCTCCGGCTGTCAACCTATCAGTCTCCAAGTCGAATGAAACGCTTGAGACGGTGCGGGCTGCCTACGAGTCGACGTTCATGTCTACCCCACACTACGACGAAGACTACGACGAACCATACGTACAGAGTCTCGCAGTCGAGTTCGGTCCCGAAATCGCTGCTGCACTCGTCGGAGGGGAGCAGTTCACTCAGGCCTGCAAGGAAGGCCTGCTCGATGCAGTCGAGGAGGCGGTAACGAGACGTGAACTCCTCGTAGACGCGCTGGCCGACGAAGAGTCCTCGCTCTCTGAGGCACAGAGTGTCTTGCTGCCACTGAGCCAAGAGTTGGCCGAAATACGCCGTTCGAGCCGAGCAAACAGACAGATGGGTATTCTCGATGCACACGACGCTCGACTCACTGTGCTCGCCGAAAAGTGTGACCGACTCTTAGAGCGACGACAGGCAACAATTGTCGAACAACGCCGGACTCTGACACTCCCAATCGACGAACTTGACCTTCCAAGCTACGTGTATACCGACGTCGAACGGGAGAAACGGTATCCCGTGCTCGGGACACTCGCCGAATGTATTCAAATGCTTGATGAGTTGCAAAATGACGTGCAAGCTGCACTAGAACAGCAAGGACAGAGCACGCCGAGCTAGAGAGTTAGTGCTTGCCGGGGCGGACTACGTTGAATCAATGGCCTGTGCAGCCTCCAGCACGACATCGTGAGCGCCACCGTTCGAGGCGACAATACCGCGGCTGTCATGTCGCCACTCATCGCCATTGAGGTCGGTAACAGTTCCGCCGGCCCACTCGACCATTGCAGCGCCAGCAACAGTGTCCCAAGGGTTTGCCTGCACGTTCGTGACAATTCCCTCGATACCACCACTTGCAAGCATCGAAAGCGCTGCTTGTGCAGAGCCGGGGCGGCGCAGGTCGCCAAAGCGGTCGACGATAGCCGTCGTCGCCGCGGCATACTCGTCACGACGGTCCATCGACCACCAGATAACCGGCGCAACACGGAACCGTTCGGGGTCGGTCATATCGTTGACCGTCACCGACAGCCCGTTTCGCTGAACGCCTTCCGGCGTCGCCGTGTAGGTATCTCCCAGTGCGGGCAACTCGTTGACAGCAGCAATAGGTCGTCCATCGACGAGGCAGGCGACGCTGGTCGCCCATCGTCGGTTGCCTGTCACATAGTTGTTCGTCCCGTCAATCGGGTCGACAAGCCAAGCTATGCCTTCAGATGGAATCGTTGCTCGCTGGTCGTCTTCTTCCCCGACAATAACCGCGTCGGGATACTCGCGTTCTAATACATCGACAACAGCTCTTTGAGCCTCGTTATCTGCACGCGTGACAACGTCGGTTTTGCTTTCTTTCGTTTTAACTGCAAGGTCAGTCCGAAAAAGTTGCAACGCGATGCTGCCTCCAGCGTTGGCGCTCTCGTGGGCAACATCAAGGACATCGGTCGGTTTGAGTTCAGTTTGAGTCATAGCTATAAATCTCAGTTCGTTTGAATTTGGGTGGCATCATCGTGAGTCTTTTGGCCGAGTCGAGTTATCCAGACCGTCCCGAGGGTGTTTGCGATGTTGGCTCCGTAGGCGTCGGTGACTGTCCGCTTTGGCGACTGGAGGGCCGTTGCTTGTCTATCTGTGGGAAACTCCTGAAGTAGCCATCTTGGACGACAGACCTGATAACAGCGCCGCGGTCGTGGTCGTTAACCGCAGAGTCGTAGGCTTCGGTCAATCCCTCTTCACCCGCGAGAGGGACAACTGTGACAGTTGTCCCGCGCGCGTCAATGTGGAGAAGGAGATATGACGGTGGAAACGTCGAACAGCCCGGAGCACCGACAACGTTCAGCCCACGGTAGGTAGTGGCAAACGGCCAGTGAAGGTGTCCGGTAACGACGAGTTCAACACCGGCCTCTACGAGTGCATCGGCAGTCGCTTTGGGGTTGTGGACCCGGTAATCCGTCTCCGGAAGTACAGAATCGAACGGTGCAGGAATCGGTGCAAGCGGCTGGTGCATGACAGCTATTTGTGGCCGAGATTGGGTTGTCAGCTCTGCAAGCTCTGGGGCGGCCGTTGCCCCGCCATCGTGATTCGTGGCGGGGGAGGTACTGTCAACTCCATGAACGGTCGCGGAACCCATCGCTGTTGTAACCGGATAGCCGTTGTGTCCGTACCGTCGCCCGAACGCCGCGCCGTCAGAGAGTAAACGTTGAGGGCCAACATCGTGATTCCCGGGGAGAACAACTGTTGGTTCGGGGAGTGTCTCAACGAGTGTATCAGCCAAGCGGAACTCGTCTGCCCTGCCGTCTTTGGTGATGTCGCCTGCAACCACGACACCGTCGACATCAAGTCGATGTGCGTCGGCAATAGCCATCTGGAACCGCTGTTTCGTCCGATGGAAAACCTTCATCGAACCGCGGGCGGTCGGAGTCAGATGTGAGTCTGAGACCAGTGCGATGGTGGTTCCACTGCCCCGTGGTCGGGCGAACCGAGACAGGGGTGCACCCCCGCTCGCGGGAAAGGCCGGACGACCTCCTGTGTCTCTCTGACCAGTTGATGGTTCCGGGAACATCGGTATGTATTCATTACGTTGCTCAAATAAATATCTACTTGTTGAAATATATATTTGTGTAGATAACCGTCCAAGCAAGCCGGACAGCAACTGATGTCAATATAGAACACAATAAAACCCAGTGGAAACTCAGTCATCTCTCGCTGTCGTCTCGGCGTCACGCGTATCGAGCGACCCAGTATCATGACCGCTCCAGGCCAAGCGCCGCTGCAGGTAGATGGCGACCCTGACAAGAGCAAGCAACACAGGTACTTCGATAAGTGGGCCAACGACAGTGACAAAGGCCACGTCGGAGCCAACACCGAAGACGGCGACCGCGACCGCAATAGCGAGTTCGAAGTTGTTCGAGGCAGCGGTAAAGCCAATGGCAGTCGTTGTCGAGTAATCTGCACCGATGTGGCGACCCATCCCGAAGCTGATGAAAAACATCACGACGAAGTAGATGGTCAACGGAACAGCGATGAGCAACACATCAGTCGGCTGGTCGACAATAGCATCACCCTGTGTCGCAAACATGATGATAACGGTAAACAGCAACGCAATCAGAGTAAGGGGGCTAATTGTCGGAACAAACACCTCGTCGTACCACTGTTCACTCTTGACAGATGTACCGAGAGACCGGGTCGCAATACCAGCAGCAAAGGGGATACCGAGGAAGATGGCGATGGCCTTGAAGACCTGTACGACGGTAATATCGAACCCAGATCCGATACCGATATCCAGACCCAGCACCGGGGGTAATGCGAGGGCAAAAAACCAGACGTACACTCCGTAGGTGAGAATCTGGAAGACGCTATTGAACGCAACGAGGCCAGCGGCGTACTCGTTTGACCCTTCTGCGAGTTCGTTCCAGACGAGTACCATCGCAATACATCGGGCCATCCCGATGAAGATCAGGCCGAGGAAAAATTCGGGGCGAGCCGGCAGCCCAGGTGTGATGCCACTGAAAAAGAAAACAGCAAGCGAAAACATTAGTGTCGGGCCAATGAGCCAGTTCTGGATGAGGCTAAGCGAGAGCACACGCCACTTGCTGAACACTGCTGGCAACCGGCCGTAGTCGACTTTCGCCAGTGGCGGGTACATCATCAGGATCAGCCCGATTTCAACCAGAGAAAACTCCTCGATTGTCTCTGTCACACCCGGGGCAACGGAGCCAAGGCCGACACCGACCGCCATCGCCCCGAAAATCCAGACGGTGAGATACTTATCGAGGAAATCCATCGACCGAGGGTCACCACAGTCCGGACACTCACATCTCGGGCCGTGGTCGTGTTCGACAGCACTCATTATCGCCCACCACTCTCGTCAAACAGTGCCGTCACATGCGCTTGGACCTTGGTGTCCATCTCTCGCACGCGTGCAGATGACCCCCTTTTCGGTTCCGACAGCACCCAGTCCCGAACAGCCCTGTCAGCGATGTCAATGTCGAGTTCCTGCATCGTGTTCAGGACTGCTGGATAGACTGCGTTAGCAGGGTCAGTGCCGCCTGTGATGATTTCGATATCGTCAAGACTGCGTTCCGTCGCCTCGCGCTTGGCGAAAGTCGCCGACATCTGAGAACGCAAAGCGTTCTGGACGCAAACAGATGCGAGGTTCACGCGTTTTCTCCCCGAGGACGTGTCTCATCGAGCGTCGACAGAATCGCTGTCGCCCGCTCGGTGGCGTTGTAGTACCGCCACTTTCCACGTTTCTCACGCGTCACCAACCCGACATTAGCAAGGTCAGACAGGGCGTGACTCACTGCACTTTCGCTTACATCGGCGAGAGCTTCGAGCTCACAGACACACAGTTCTCGGCCGGCCGTATCGAGGGCTCGGACGAGTAACAGCCGTGTCTCGTTACTCAATACCCCCAATACAGCAGTATCCGTGTGTACGACGCGGTCGGCCCGGTCGGCAACCTGTTCTAGCTCTCCCATCCGGTGTTCGACGTCTGCCTCACAGCACTCTTCGAGTTCGTCTTCGAGAAGGCGTCGAAGACGGTCTTCGCTCTGGCCCATAGATGATAGTTGAAGAGCTATTCATATGTTTGTTCCGTCCCTTCCTTGCCCAAGAAAATATATAGTCAAACAAAGACATAAGTTGTAGTATTGTTATAAATATACATCTACCACAGATACTATATATATAATAGAAGCGTACTTATATTGAAATCAGCTACAAACAGGTGATGACAGAGGACAGGTCCTCACGACTTGCTACTAGTGTATCGAGGCGGAACTTCCTTGTCGGTGCAGGATCTGCGGGAGCAGTTGCGCTTGCAGGTTGTACCACAGGAAGCGACGACGAAGACGGGAGTGACGGCAGCAGTGATAGCAGCGACGATAACAGTGAGAGTAGTGACGGCAGCGACGACAGCAGTGACAGCAGCGACAGCAGCGACAGTAGCAGCGATGGGGAGTCAACGAGCGGCGACACAAAGATATCAGGGGAAATCGAGATTGCAGGATCGAGTACTGTCTTCCCGCTCATGCAAGCAGTCAGTGAGGAGTTCTCTAAGGAGTACAATGATGTAACTGTCAGCCTCAGTTCGACTGGCTCGGGTGGAGGCTTCTCAAATCACTTCTGTCCGGGGAACACGGATTTCAACAACGCAAGCCGTCCAATCAAAAAAGAAGAGAAAAGCCTCTGTTCGGACAACGATGTTGACTATATCGAACTCGTGGCCGCAACTGACGCCCTGACAGTTGTTGTCAACAATGACAACAGCTTCCTCGGCGACTCGCCGAGCCTGACCGTCGAGGAACTTGCTCAGATTTGGGAGAGTGACGCAGCGAGCACTTGGAACGAGATCAACTCCGACTGGCCGGAAAAAGAAATTAACCGCTTCGGTGCAGCCGACACCTCCGGTACCTACGACTACTTCATCGAGAACGTACAGGGTACTGAGCGGGGCCACACCGACGACTACCAGCCGACTGAGGACGACGAAACGATTGTCCAGGGTGTCAAAGGCGACGAGTACGCTATCGGATACTTCGGCTTTGCCTACTACTACCAGAACCCTGACCAAGCGACTGCCGTCCACATCGATAACGGAAACGGTCCTGTCGCTCCGTCCCTCGAAACGGCATCCTCGGGCGACTACCAGCCACTCTCTCGGAATCTCTACACCTACCCATCGATGAGTTCTCTTGCCGAAGAACACGTCGCAGAGTTTGCTCGATACTTTGTCGAGCAGACCACCAACGAGGAAATTGTTGCCGAGCGTGTTGGCTACGTGCCTGCGACCGAAGAGACACAGAAAAAGCAGATGGAAAAGCTCGAAGCCGCTATCGAGGAAGCACAGTAAGCATATGAGCACTGCGAATTGGCACCGAACGCGTAACTACGACGCGACGAATACATTGCCTGCCTCGCCTGCGCAAGGAATTGTAATTTCGGAAAGTGCATGTACCCCCTCATACAATCCAACAGTAGTGGTACGCTGTGAGTGACTCGCAGTCTGATCTGAATCTTCAGCGTTCGCGGGGCACCGAGCGAATTAAAGAGGGGACCTACGGTGGGTTCATGCTGGTCTGTGCAGCCGTGACACTCCTGACAACAGTCGCGATTGCCTTTACACTACTACACGACACGATTTCATTCGTCCAAGAGTACCCGATAGTCGATTTCCTGACCGGACTTGAATGGAGTCCCAACCCAGCAGGTGGCGAGTTGTTGTTCGGTATCGTTCCGTTGCTATTCGGGACCATTGTGGTAACAATCACGTCAGCGTTCATTGCACTGCCAATTGGCACGCTGACCGCAATCTATCTGAGCGAGTACGCGAGTACGCGCAAACGGGCAATTCTCAAACCGATGCTAGAGATTCTCGCAGGTATCCCGACCGTTGTCTACGGATACTTCGCGCTCGTGTATATCACACCGGCACTACAAGCGACGCTGTTCCCCAGTATGAGCACGTTCAACGCGCTTTCGGCGTCACTAATGGTCGGTATCATGGTCATCCCGATGGTTTCATCAATCAGTGAAGATGCAATGAGTGCCGTTCCGGACGAGCTTCGACAAGCCGGGTACGGACTCGGTGCAACGAAGTTCGAAGTATCGACAGGGGTTGTGGTTCCAGCGTCAATTTCCGGCATCGTCTCGTCGTACATCCTGGCCATTTCGCGAGCCATTGGTGAGACGATGATTGTCGTCGTCGCGATGGGGTCAAACGCGACGCTTCCGACAGTTCGAGAGGGGTTGTTCAACATTCCGTTCATTCACCCTGGCGATGTGTTACTTGAACAAGGGATGACAATCACCGTGGCGATGGTCAACATTGTCGGCGGCGACCTTGTGGGCGGAACGATTCCGTATGATGCAATGTTCGCTCTTGGACTGTTCTTGTTTATTACCACACTGATTATGAACATTATCAGCGATATCATCGCGGAACGCTACAGGGAGGAGTACTAACATGGGAGTCGAACACGAACACGAGCAGACGAATTTCGGACAGGTTAGCAGAATCAGGGGGAAGATATTTGAGAAGCTATCGCTTGGGGCCTCGGTGTTCGGTATCCTCATGCTGGCAGTGTTGCTCGTCTACGTTGTCGTCGATGCGTTCAATCTGTCCAGTGCTAGTCCAGAGTGGCTACTTACCTACTTCATCACGCTCGTCGTTCCGTTCATTGGCTTTTGTCTTTACAGTGCAAACGACCCAAAGCTCACGAAACAGGCCGTGCTTGCACTCGGCGGTGGCCTCCCAGCCATCGCAGGGACATACATAGGAGTCGAGGCGTTCATTAGGCCGGTTCCTGGCCTCACGTGGCAGCTTATCTATCTGTTCACAGTCGTTGTTCCAGTGACGGCATACGTCGGGTTTGCCGGCAGTCGCGAGCCGGTCGGTCGCGTCGGGTTCGGCTTGCTTGGCCGACTCGTCGGCGGAACTGCGCTTGGCTTCATGTTCCTTATCCTGTTTGTTGTCTTCGAACCACAGGCTTGGTTCTGGGCGTACACCCTCGGGTTCCTTCCCGCAGTCGGGATGCTGGCGTACAGCCGACGACAGCCAAAATCAATCGTCTCGGTGTTTTTCGCACCAGGTTTGATTGCGGCTTCAATCCTCGCTGTGAAGCCTGATGACCCGTTCATCACGATTAGAATCCCACTTGATTATTCGTTCTTGCCGTACGCCGCAGACTGGATAGAAGGGACTATTAGTGCAGTTACAATCTACCTCGCAGTGCTTTCAGTACCAGCAGCAATCGTAGTCAAGCGCGCCATCGAACGTCGGCGCAGAACTCGACAGGCACAGATTGGTGGCATCCTCGCTCTCGTCGTGGGGGTCACAGCAAGTATTGGAATCGGCGTCGCTGGTTTCGCACCAGAACTAATTCTTACGAACTACGCGGATTACCCCGGAGACTGGGGCATCTATGTCTGGAGTCTTGTGATTCCACTTACGCTTGCGAGTGCGGGGCTGACCGCACTGCAAGTGTCACGCAAGGCTGCCCGCCAGACGGGAGTTATTATCTTGTTCGTCACGGTGGTTGGCAGTCAAGCCGCGACAGTGGTTGGTATCTCACCCAAAACGGCAGTTTTGTTCCTCCTAGCAGTCTCTATTCCGACGCTTAGTTTCCTTCGGCAGGTTGCTAAACGGCAGAATGGTGTCATCGGAGTTGTATTACCGGTATTGCTCGCTGGTGGCGTCATCATCGGTGCAGTTATCGTCGACATCTGGGGCGTTACACCGCCGGATATCTGGCTTAACTGGTCGTTCCTCACGGCCGGCCCGTCTGCGACGCCCGAACTGGCAGGCTTCTATCCGGCAATCGTCGGGTCAGTCCTTCTCATTTCGCTTGTCGCAGTGTTTTCGTTTGTGCTCGGTGTCGGGACAGCAGTCTTCCTCGAAGAGTACGCACCGGACACCGGCCTCGGCGGGAAAGTCACACGGATTCTCCAGATTAATATCGCCAACCTCGCAGCAGTTCCATCGGTTGTTTACGGCCTGCTCGGGCTTGGACTGTTCGCGAATCTCCTCGGTTTCGGCCTCGGGACCGCTATTACCGGAGCACTCACTCTCACCCTGCTTATTCTCCCGATTTCAATTGTCTCCGCACAGGAAGCAATCCGGGCCGTTCCTGATAGCATGCGAAACGGGTCCTACGCGATGGGTGCAACGCGGTGGCAGACAACGAAAAACGTCGTGTTGCCCGAGGCGATTCAGGGTATTCTTACTGGCATGATTCTCTCGCTCGGGCGGGCAATCGGCGAGACTGCGCCGCTCATTATGATTGGATTTCCAAACTCGATTTTCAACCCACCCAGCGGTATTCTTGAGACGACAACAGCGATGCCGATGCAAATCTACGTCTGGTCATCTTCGGTCAAGTCCGGCTTCAGGTATGGAGCCGTCGCGGCCGGCGTTGTCACGTTGCTGATTGTACTCCTGTTAATGAATGCGACAGCAATTATCATCCGGAATCGCTACCAGCGAGACGCATAAGCGATGCCACGTAAGCGTTATCAAGACCAGCTCAGACAGCTCCGCGGTGAGGTTGCTGCCCTCGGTGATATGGTTCTTGACCGCTACGAGTTGGCTCTCGATGTGCTCGAAACTGGCGACTCAATGACAGCAACCCGAGTTATCGATGGAGATGAAAGTATCAACGAGTGGTTCCTCGATATCGAAGACCAATGTACGGAACTTATTACGCTCCAGCAGCCAGTCGCCGGCGACCTACGTATGATCACTGCGTCGTTCAAGATACTGACTGATCTCGAACGCGTGGGAGACCTCGCGACGAATCTCGCCCGCTACGGACACGAAGCGAGCGGCGAGCTGGCGACATCGGTCAATCTTACACCGATTGCGGAGGTGGCCGGTAAGATGGTCGCCGACGCGATGGACGCATACGCTAAGGACGACGCTGATAGAGCTAGGGCTGTCGCAACGCGGGATAACAAACTTGACCGGCAGTGTACCACAGCGAGTGAAGCTATTGCCCGGCGACTGCTAGAGGACTACGAACACACCATCGACGTCGACGCGCTGCTCGACCAGATTTCACGGGCACTGTTGACAGTACGAGATCTCGAACGTGTCGGTGACCATGCAGTCAATATTTGTTCCCGTACAGTGTATATGGTCGAAAACGATGACGAGTTGATTTACTGACGACAGCCCAGATATGCCACGTGTCAAGATACGAGAAGAAAGTCTCGCGCTTTAGCGCCGGGACAAAATCACGACTGTAGCCTCGGCGCTCAGATATCTTGTACGGAGACGGTCGGTTTACCAAGGAGGTCGTCTGCTCGGTCGGCCGGGCAGTCGGGTCGGCCAACGAGTGTCGTAACTGTCTCGTCAGGGTCGAGCACTGCCTCATAAATCAGTTTTTCACCTTCGACGTGCCAGTTATCACCTTTTGGCTGTTCTCCATCTGTCGTGACGAGTGCCTCGGTGAGTTGGACCTCTGCAGCCTCTTCCCTGACAGATTCTATCTCGTAGACGAGCACTGGGGCTGATAATGTCTCCCGGTCAAGATGTTTCGTTACGACGAAATCCTGTATCGCCGTTGTTTCGGACTCGGCGGCTCGTTCGGTAACGTCGTCGACGATCAACTGCCAGAGCTGTGACTGCTGGGGCGGCATGGCATCGCCGCTGTCGTCTGTGTCGTCTGGGGCTTCGTCTTCTGGCTCTGGCTCCGATTCCTCGTTCGACTTGTCGTCGGCTGTGTCGTCTTCACCGTCCCCGAACGTCTCGCTCGCGCTGTCGACGGGGTCGAGGACGCCGGACTGATAGAGATAGTAGTACCCACCGCCGACAGCTGTTGTCACGCCTGCGACACCCAGCGGGACGGCCAGATAGCCAAGGTCATCGAACAGAGAGGGGTCGTCAGTCTGGGCGGCTGGAGCAGAGTCGTTACCGGAACCAGGTGCTGTTGCACCAGTTGGGATTGTCGACCCAAAGCCTTCTTCGAGCCCGTAGACGTACCCGTTCTCGCTTCCAACGTACACCGCACCGTCATCCACCGCAGGGGCAGCCTCAACAGGCCGGCCAGTATTGACCGACCACAGTTCGTTCCCGTCCTCGGCATCGTAGCCAAATACCTGTTCACTTTCGCTGCTCACGTAGACAACACCGTCAGCAACTGCCGGCGATGTCGACACCTGCCTGCCGGTGTCAACGGACCACAGGGACTCACCCTCCTCGGCGTCAAGAGCATACACTTGGTGGCTCCGGCTGCCAACGTAGACAACGCCGTTTGCAACCGCTGGCGACGAAGTAATCGCACCATCGGTATTGAACCGCCAGCCACCTTCGCCACTCTTTGCATCGAGCGAGTAGATGAACCCGTCTTGTCCGCCAATATAGACAGTTCCATTGGCGACAGTTGGCGACCCAGGAATCCTGTTACCCGACTCGAACTGCCACAGTTTTTCACCTTCCTCAGTGTCGATTGCATAGAGCGTCCCGTCGTCGCTGCCCGTATAGAGAATCCCGTCGACGACAGCCGGTGACGATTCAATCCAAAATTCGGTTTCGAACCGCCAGCGTTCGGTTCCATCCGTGGCATCAATCGCATAGACGTTGCCGTCTCGACTGCCGACGTACACTGTTTCATCGACGATAGCTGGAGAGGACATCACTGCATCGCCGGTGCCAAAACGCCACTCTTCGTTGCCCGCTGTCGTGTCAACAGCGTAGATGACCCCATCTTGTGCCCCGACATAGAGAGTGTCGTCGGCGACAGCCGGAGTCGTTCGGACATCGCTTCCGGTATCAAAGCGCCACGCTTGTGTGCCTGCCGCGGCGTCGATAGCATAAAGGTTGCCGTCTCGGCTACCAACGTAAACTGTGCCGTCAACGACTGCAGCCCCGGCAGTCACCGGTTCGTCGGTTTCGAACTCCCATGCTGGACCGACATCCGATTTGGGGCCTGTCGCGTCGGGGCGATAGCCAGTGTTTGCGGGGTCTGCACCGTGCATCGGCCATGCGCCCGTGGTTTGACGGGACGCTTCGCTCACGCCGCTTCCACGGGTGGCCAGCGTACCTGCGGCCGTCGCTCCCGCGACGGACGCGAGAAACTGCCGCCGGGTCGAAGTCATTATCCGACCTAGATAGCGCGAAGGTAAAACCTCGTTCACTTCGAGTGACGATGAGACAGCACCCTCTCTGTTATCGTTCACAACGGTGACCGCTGCAGGTGCGGAATATCGGCAACGAGTTGTGTCAACTCATCAGTGTCGGTCCATTCATGTAGACGGTCGCTGGTCAGCAAGGCCTGAATGTGCAACGTGGCCATCTCGTTGGTATCATGTTCTCGCTCGGTTTCGTCGTTTTTGTCGCCGCACGTTGGTATCTGATTGGGTTGTTATTTTTTGGCTGTTATAGGACTTCCAGAAGAGAGCAAGGACTGTTCTCCCGTCCAGTCAGTGATGGAACACGGGTATCCCCTCCGAAACCGGCGTTACGTTAATTGGTGAGCATCCGCTAGATTGTATTGACGGAATGAGGCGTGATAACTTTACAGTCACTGTCCGGCTTCCCGATTCCGACGGTCGACCAGCGCTCGATATCGAGTACACCGGACCTGCGATGACACTGACCAATCAACTGACCGACGAGAGCGACGACCCCTACGCACCCGAAAAGATAGATACGGCATTTCGGTTACAAGGTTCCCTCGATAAAGAGGACACAACAGGAGTGTTTAGTCTCACACACCGGGTAACTGGCGAGTACCTGCTCGAAGTGAACGCGCCGGCTGAGACCGTCTTCGACCTCATCCATACCGCACGGGACACAAATGAGGACACCAGCAGTTATATCCTCCATATCGAACGCGGCGACAAGAAACCGATTAGCCACGAGATGGACACCCTGTTCGTTTACGACAGTGATGGTGACTTGCTCCGCCAGCATAGCCTTATTCCCAGCGGCGTCGAGCTTTAGACTCGGTCGGCGATTGCTGGGAGCATTTCAGTCACATCGGCCAAAAGCTCATACTCCGTGATGTCTGAGACTGGTGTTTCTTCGAGGTTGACGACGACCAGCGTTGCACCCGTCCGTACCGCTGTTCGGGGAAGCGACGATGCCGGCTGGACTGACAGCGACGAGCCAGCAGCGAGGAAAATGTCAGCTTCTCGTGCAGACTCGCGTGCCCGCTGAAGGGCTGTCTGTGGCAGTGATTCACCAAATAAGACGACATCCGGTTTGAGGAGCCCCTCACAGTCACTACATCGTGGCGGTACGTCACCGTCGACGACCCGCTCATGTACCGGGGCCGCACGCTGTTGCTGCCCACAGCCATCACAGATAACACGGTCAGCATTGCCATGTAGTTCGACGACTGTCTCCGAGCCAGCCGCCTGATGTAGCCCGTCGATGTTCTGTGTCACAACCGTATCGAGGACCCCCGCCTGTTCGAGTGTCCCTAACGCCTCGTGTGCTGCGTTTGGTTCGATATCACCGCCATACACTGCAGCGTGCATTTCGACGCGACGCTCCCAGAACCCATCTGGGTCGGACCGGAAACGGGCGTAGCGAAACTCTGATGGGTCGAACTCATCCCAGATGCCGCCTTCACTCCGGAAATCGGGAATCCCAGAGGCAGTGCTGACGCCTGCCCCAGTCAGTGCAGCGGCGCTATCGGCGGCCGCGAGCATGCGTGCTACCTCGGCAGCCGCGCTGTCCTCACTCATAGCAGATATTGACACCCGTGCGGGCAAAAGTGTCCGGCCCGGGACAGTGGCGGAGAGGGCTGCAGCATATCACGACTTGTTGGTTTCTTCTGGCGTTTCTGGGTGGGAAACAGCCGTCGCCAGTTTATGTTGCTGCCCAAAGACGGTGTTTGTATGGGTCTCGACCGGTCGGCGGTACTAGCAGTTGCGGTAGTGACCGTTATTATAGCGAGTGGCTGTCTCTCCGCCAACCCGCTGACCACCGCCCAAGAAGAACAAATAATCGGCGAGTTCGAAGCGGCGATAGACGACGTTAACGAGTACAGTGCAACCGTTAGGACAACACTGTTTGGCAACGAAACGGCCGAGCTACTGATGCGTGTCAAGACTCGCCCGAAAACCGGCGAAGTTCGCCAAGAAGTTCTTGAACCCGACAACCGTGCCGGAGATGTCATCGTGACGAACGCAAGCCAAACAGTAAGTTACGATGCAAGTGAGAACGATATCTTTGTCACAGCGCTCACACGTAGCCACGGACAACGCGTCATCGGCAACATGACCAGGCTTACCGAAACACATGAAATATATTACAACGGAACAGCGTCGGCCGCGGGAACAAAAGCCCACAAAATGACACTTGTTCCTGACGACCAGACAGTCGCGGTCGACACCCCCAAAACGCTCTGGCTAGACAAAGACACACTGTTCCCAGTCAAGATAGTGACCGGTGCGAGCAACGGCAACCGTGAGCATTCGATGACTGTACGGTACACCGATATCAGTATTAATCCTGGCCTCAGCGACGAAACGTTCGTCTTCGACGTGCCCAAAAACGCGACAGTGACGACGCCAGACGATATCCATCACTCTATCCAAGAGTTCGATAGATACGACGCGCTCGCTAATGCGACCACGTGGTCAGTTCCCGAGCCTGACATCCCAGATCGGTTCACGTTCGATAGCGGGACACTCTTTGCCGCCGACGAGCAGGTGACACTCGCGTACACAGATGGTACAGCAGATCTGTTTATTACGCAGGCGTGGGACGACAGGACCTGGAACCTAGATGGGACCCCCGTCGACATCGACGGGACAACGACGTACCGGACTGACAGCGGTCCGTTCACCACGCTCACGTGGGCGTGTGGTGAGACAAGCTATCGGCTGCTAGGGAGCGTTAGCGACGAGACGCTGCTTGGGATTGCGGACTCACTGGTGTGTTCATAAACCCAGACGTGGCAGTCCTCAGATGTCGACAGCGTACGAGAACTCAGCAGCTCGGGCAGCAAACGCGCCGAGTAGTTCTGCTGTCGCGTCAAGGTCGTCCAGGTCAAGCATTTCGACGGGCGTGTGCATATACCGGTTCGGGACGCCGATGTTCAGTGATGGGATGCCGCCACGTGAGATATAGAACGCATCGGCATCGGTTCCGGTTCGGCTCCCGGCCGCCTGGAGTTGGTGATCGACCTCAGCATCCACAGCGACGGTCCGGACCGCTTCGACGAGTTTGGGATGGTTCGTACTGCCGCGTGCGACAACTGGCCCTTCGCCAAGTTCGATACCGGTGTCTCGGTCACCGGGGACACCCGGTCCGTCGGTCGCGTGCGTCACGTCAGTGGCGATAGCAACGTCCGGTGCGAGGTCAAACCCGACCATCTGTGCGCCTTTTAGCCCAACTTCTTCCTGAACTGTACTAACCGCACAGACCGTCGCGTCCGGGTCGTGCTCGGCAGCGCGGCGAAGTGCCTCTGCTGCTGCCCAGACGCCGATACGGTTGTCGAGACCACGTGCCGTGATACGGCCGTCTTCTAGCTCTGAGATACGTTGTTCGAAGGTAATCGGGTCGCCAACCTCGACGAGTTCGTTGGCCTCTTCGCTGTCGTCGACCCCGATATCGACGTGCTGTTCGCGGATATCGCTGTAGGAATCGTCATCTCTCTCGCGCAGGTGAATTGCCGTTTGTCCGATAACGCCCGGGACCGGGCCACCGTCAGCATGGATGACAACGTGTTGCCCCCGCGAGACGGTCTTGTCAGAGCCGCCGATTCGAGTCAGACTAATCGAGCCGTCCTCATTGATATCTCGAACCATGAACCCGATTTCGTCACAGTGACCGGTGATGGCGACAGTTGGGTCACCACCCTCGATGACCGCGATAGCGTTGCCGTATTCGTCGGTCCGTACGTCGTCAGCGAACTCCGAGACGTAAGCAACCCATTCGCGTTGTCCGGCTGTCTCGAAACCAGACGGTGTTGATGTTTGGAGGAGCGAGTCGAGGAACTCTCGTTTTGAGCCGTCCATACTGAGCGGTTGGAGCCTGCCTACCTGAATCTACCGTTGTTGGCGAGAGATCAACTCCTGTGGACTGAGTGACGGGGCCGTTCCGTGACCGATTTCGACAAGTCTTTCATGATTATTGTTCGTATACAGCGATATGAGCCAGGAGGATGTGCTGGCGGTGCTCCGAAAGAGCGCACGCAACAGCCCGGAAGATATCGCACGGCAGCTAGATATGGACACTGACGAGGTTGAGGCCGTCATTGAACAACTCGAAGACGAGGGCGTCATCAAGGGTTACCAGGCTATACTCGACAGGCGAAAACTCGATGAAGAGGTAGTCCGGGCAGCCGTCCAGTTGAACGTTACTCTTGACCGCGAGACAGGATATGAGGATATCGCGAGTCGACTCGCCAAATTCGAGATGGTCGACTCTTTGCATCTCGTGAGCGGTGATTTCGACTTTCTGATGGAAGTCGAAGCAGGATCGATGCGTGAGGTCTCGCAGTTTATTAGCGACAAAGTCGCCCCAGTTCCGGAAATAACACAGACAATCACGCACTACGTGATGGATTCGTACAAAGAACAGGGGATACTGCTCGGGGACGGTCACGACGATGACCGCCTTTCAATATCACCATGAAACCGGCCAACCGTGTCGAACGGGTTCCTCCATCGGGAATCCGGCGCTTTTTCGAACTCGCAGAAGAGCAAGACGATATCATCTCGCTGGGCGTTGGCGAACCCGACTTCACAGCACCGTGGGCAACGCGCGAAGCAGCAATCGCTTCTCTGGAGCAGGGAAAAACGTCGTACACAGCCAACCGAGGACGACGTGACCTTCGAGAGGCAATTGGAGAGACGGTCGACCAGCGCTATGACCTCTCGTACGACCCAGATGAGGAAGTGCTCGTCACCGCAGGGGCAAGCGAGGCCGTCGACCTTGCCTTCCGTGCGTTTGTCGATCCGGGTGATACCGTCGCAGTCGCTCAACCCTGTTATGTCTCGTATGTTCCGGGCGTACAGTTCGCCGGCGGCGAAGTCTGTCCAGTCCCAACGCGCCGAGAGGACAAGTTCAAACTCACTCGCGAGGTCCTCGCCGACGCTGGGGCTGACGAGGCAGAGATGCTAGTGATGTGTTATCCGAACAACCCGACTGGCGCAACGATGACTCGCGAGGAACTCGGTGAGGTTGCTGCGTTCGCCCGGGAGCACGACCTCACTGTCGTCTCGGATGAAATCTACGCGGAACTCAGCTACGAACACGAGCATACCTCGATTGCGACGCTACCGGGGATGCGTGAACGGACAATCGTCATCAACGGCTTTTCCAAGGCCTACGCGATGACCGGTCTTCGGCTCGGGTACGCCCTTGCACCTGCCGAAGCGACGACAGCAATGAATCGGGTTCACCAGTATACGATGCTCTCGGCTCCGACAACGGCCCAGTACGCAGCCCTAGAGGGGCTTGCCTCCTGTGATGGCGTGGTCGATGAAATGGTCACCCAGTACGACCGGCGACGGAACCTCGTGCTTTCGCGGTTCGAGGAGATGGGTATCGACTGTTTCCGCGCCAGCGGCGCGTTCTACGCATTCCCCGCCGCGCCGTGGGACGATGCCGAGGCGTTCGCCGAGGCACTTATCGAAGAGGTAAACGTCGCAGCCGTCCCCGGGACTGCTTTCGGTGAGGGTGGAAACGGTCATCTCAGAGTGTCCTACGCAACAGGGATGGACGACCTCAAAGAAGCCCTCAACCGTCTCGAACAGTTTGTCGACACTCACGAGACAAATCCCAAAGCGTAGCATCGGCCCTGTCACGCCAAGTGTGTGACCGCGCGCCACCATTTTGCGCCACATGACGCCATCAGGTGGTTGTGAATGTCAAATTATTTGTCTCACAAGCGTGTCGAAAGTGAAGAAAGTACAACCTTATATCGGTAATATTCTGCTAAATATCGACTGAATGTCGAATGACGCTGTATTAAAAATAATCTTTTAAAACAAAATTATATATACTGCCGTATTGGATACATCTTCTGTGATAAGAGAAGAGATATTGTTCGATTTGATGGATTTGTTGGACACACAGTCAATAATAAGGAAAACAATGACATTCATCGAATCAGCGATACTCACAATCGACCCGAACGTAGTAGCGGATGGTACGAACATGCTGTGGGCGCTCATGGCAATATTTCTTATTTTCTTTATGCACGCTGGTTTCGCAATGCTAGAGTCAGGACAGGTGCGTTCGAAGAACGTCGCCAACCAGTTGACCAAAAACATGTTAACCTGGTCAATCGGTGTTGTCGTGTTTTTCATCGTCGGCATGGGTGTGGCGAACAACTTCGGTTCGCTCGTGGCCGGTGGCGAGAGTTCCGAGCTAACGATGTTCGGAGCCGGAGAAGGGTCTGGCTGGGTCATGTGGCTATTCAGCGCAGTGTTCGCGATGACTGCAGCGACCATCGTTTCGGGTGCAGTGGCCGGCAGAGCCAGGCTCCGGGCTTATCTTACCTATACAGTCTTGTTGGCTGCAGTCATCTACCCGGTCGTGGCGGGGATGGTCTGGAGTGGCGGCGACCCGCCAATTCTGACCGACATCGGTTTCCACGATTTTGCTGGTGGGATGGTTGTTCACGGAATGGGTGGTATCGCTGGCCTGACGGCTGCGTACGTGTTAGGCGCTCGTGTCGATCGCTACAATGACGATGGAAGCGTGAACGTCATTCCCGGCCACTCGATGACCTTTGCAGTGCTCGGGGCACTGATTCTTGCTTTTGGCTGGTATGGGTTCAATGTCGGGACCGCAGCGACAGTGTTTGCAGTCGACAGTGGCGAACTGGTACTTGGAGAGTATGGATTCGTCGGCCGGGTCGCGATGGCAACGACACTCGGGATGGCAATGGGTGCGGTCGGAGCCGCAGCAGCGTCGCTCCAGATCAGCGGCAAAGTCGATACGCTGTACGTGGCAAATGGCCTGCTCGCCGGGCTCGTTGCCGTTACTGGTGTTGCAGATGTCGTCACGCCAGTTGGTGCGCTCGCGTTGGGTCTGCTCGCTGGCCTCCAGCTCCCGCTTGTGTTCATGGTCGTCGAAAACTATCTCAAAATCGACGATGTCTGTGCTGTCTTTCCGGTCCACGGCAGTGCAGGTGTTCTCGGTATCGTCCTGTTTCCGCTGTGGTCGGTCGACGGGACAGCTATCGGCGACAGTATCGTTGCTGGTGGCGTTCTCTCCATCGAGGCAAGCGCCTTTGGCCCACAGGTCATCGGCGTTGCCGTCATCACAGTCTGGACTGTCCTGACGACGCTGGGTATCTGGGGCGGGTTCAAAGCAATCGGACAGGCACGCGTCAGCGAACACCACGAACGCGACGGGCTGGATATCAGCGAACACGGCGTCGAGACGTACCCCGAGTTCGGAGAGCCAAACATCGCGACCGACGGGGGCCGCCAGTCGGAGGCGCTACACCCTGATGGTGGCAGTGATATCGATCTGGTGACTGCTATTGTTCGCCCGGACACGCTCAGCGAGGTCAAGGAGGCATTGGCCGACGTTGGCGCACCGTCACTGACGGTGACAAATGTCTCTGGTCGGGGTTCCCAGCCAACCAAGACCGGCCAGTGGCGCGGCGAGGAGTACGTCGTTGACCTCCACCAGAAGGTCAAAATCGAGTGTGTCGTCGCCGAGGTTCCAACGACAGATGTCGTCGCTGCCATCTCGGACGCTGCTCGAACTGGTGAGCCTGGCGACGGAAAGATTTTCGTGTTCCCGGTTGCCGATGCAATCCAGATTCGGACCGAAAAGCGGGGTGTTGATGCAGTTTAGCCCACAGTGCCGGTCGAACCTGTCGTATTCATAACCTGTAAGGGGCTGCCTGTCGAACATAACGTATGGTAGACATCACGATTCTCGAACTCAACCTGTCGGACAGTTCATTCTCGGCCAGCAGCCAGTTTGGCGGCTCGGGCGAAGACGGAGAAAGCGAGGAGAGTACCGGTTTGTTCAACCGCGATACCGATAACGAAGCCGCCGGTTCGACATCGGGCAGGAAGACGAAGGCATTGGCCGTCGTCGCTACTTTTCTTTTTTTCGGCATCGTGGCCGCCGTTGTGAAGCGACTCAGTGGCGATGATGAACACGAGGTCGAAATAGAGACGCCAGAGGAACCAGTCGGCGTGACTATTGACGACGAGTAACGCTGACTCGCTGAGCCGTTTTTCCGGTTTCAAAACCGAAGTTGCTGGTTTCTTTTGGGCACATATACATTTACTTATACGTGTGTGAACAAAACATATGGCATGGACGAAGACCTGTATCGCACCCTAGTTGAGAACTCTGTCGATATAACGGCGATTATCGACTCTGCGGGGGTAATTACGTACGTAAGTCCATCCGTACAACAGGCACTCGGATACGACCCCGAAGAACTAGTGGGTGAAGTCGGATACGAGTATCAGCATCCCGACGACCGCGATGCGGTTGCCGACACAATCGAGAAAATAGAAGCGAACCCTGAGGAAACTGGAGTTGTTGAAACCAGGTTTCGACACGCCGACGGCTCCTGGCAGTGGGTCGAGTCTACAATACAAAACGAGTTAGAAAACGACAATATCGAGGGTATTTTGGTAAACTGTCGAGATATTTCCGAGCGAAAACACCAGGAAGCTGAGTACGAACGACTCGCTGACGAGTACAAGACGCTTCTCAGAAATATTGAAGAAGGGCTCTTTTTCCTCGCTGTCGAGTCAAGAGAGGCAGGCTATACGTTTCGGTTCGAGCGCCTAAACAAGGCGTACGAGGAACAAACAGGGCTCTCAGCCGAGGAAATGCAGGGCAAGACACCCAAGCAGGTATTTGGTGAGGAGTTGGGTTCTGGCCTCAATGCCAACTACCGACGCTGTGTCGAGGGACGCGAGGCGATTTCGTATCAAGAGGAACTTCCTGTTGAAGTAGGGAGACGATTTTGGCAAACACATCTTGCACCAGTTATCAGGGATGGAGAGGTGGCCCAAATTGTTGGCATCACCCGGAACGTCACTGACCGCGTCAAGCGGGAACGACAACTCCGACGGCAAAAAGAGCAATTAGAGGAGTTCGCGAGCGTCGTCAGCCACGACCTTCGGAACCCGCTCAATGTCGCACAGGCCCGGACGACGCTGCTCGCCGAGGAGTGTGAGAGCGAACATCTCAGCCCAGTGGTGCGGTCACTCGACCGGATGGAAGAACTCATCGAGGACACACTCACGCTCGCCAAGCAGGGACAAGTCGTCGCAGACACGGAGCCCATACAGCTTCTGGAACTTGTTGGGAAATGCTGGAAGACCATCGAGACTGACAAGGCGACCATCGATATTCCGGAGACACCCACAATACAAGGAGACAGGAGCCGACTCCAGCACGTCTTCGAGAATCTCTTTCGGAACGCTATCGAACACGGTAGTGACACCGTCACAGTCAGGGTCGGATGCATCGGTGACAGAGGACTTTACGTCGAGGATACCGGGCCGGGAATTCCCGAAGAGAATCGGGATGAAGTATTTGAGCCCGGACATTCGTCAGCTGACGGTGGAATTGGATTCGGCTTGACGATTGTCAAACGAATCGCCGAGGCTCACGGCTGGGAAGTTTCGATTACGGACGGCACAGATGGCGGCGCTCGCTTCGAGTTTCTCGGCGTCGAGATGGCAGAGGCCTGAGATGGCGCAGGCGCTGTTGCACAGAGTTTCTCTCGTGTGCTAGTCCAGTTCGGCAGCGAGCCGCCGGGCGATATGCAAGCCGAGGTCTTGTTTCGAGCCGGAAACGGTCTCGCTGTCCTCACTGTCGACAATGAGTGCCTCAGTCTCGGTCGTCCCCATGACGCTGGCGTTGTTACCAACGACAAAATCGAGGTCGACTCGCGCTTGCAGGTCGCGTGCGTGCTGGAGGAGTGCATCCTCGTCTGTATTGGTCTCGGCTTTGAACCCGACAATCGAAAGTTTGGGATGGGCCTCACGGACTGTATCGAGAAGTTTGGGCGTGGGTTCGAGGTTTAACGACAGGTCCTCGTTCCCCGAGCGAATCTTTGTATCTTTCCGGTCAACGGTGTAATCCGAGATAGCAGCCGCCGAGACAAGTGCGTCAGCAGCAGCCACCTGATCTTGAACGGCGTCAATCATCTCGGCAGCACTCTCGACATCGACGGTCTTCGCCCACGGTTCGTCAGGGCCATCATGGACGAGGACAACATCGGCCCCAAGAACGCGACAAGCGCGGGCAACGGCGCGGCCAGTCCGGCCCGACGACCGGTTCGAGAGGGTTCGAATCGGGTCAATTGACTCGGTGGTCGCGCCGCTGGTAACGACAACTCGCTGGCCATCAAGGGGACTCTCTCCAGTCTCACGAGCGACGGCCGTGACGATGGCGTCCTCAGTTGCGATCTTCGCTTTTCGTTCTTCGATTCGCGGGTCAACAAACGAGACGCCCCACGCTTCAAGTTGGTCGAGGGCGTCGAGCACACCCGGATGGTCGTACATCGGTTCGTGCATCGCTGGAACAACAACAATAGGGATATCGGCACCGAAAGCAGTCGTTGCACAGGTTGTTACGGGTGTATCATCGATGGCAGCAGCCATCTTTCCGACGGTGTTTGCGGTAGCTGGTGCGACTAGTAACACGTCCGCCCAGCCCTCCCGTCCACAGAGGTCAACGTGCTCGATTGCCCCCGTTATCTCGGTGATAACTGAGTTATCGGTCGCGTACTCCAGTGACCATGGGTGGATGATACCCGTCGCCGCGTCGGTCGTAACTGCCCGGACTGTCGCACCCTGTCGACGGAGTTCGTGTGCCAACTCGACGGTTTTGACTGCCGCAATCGACCCTGTCACACCAAGCGCCACGTTGACTCCATCCAACATACTCGTACTGCCGTGATGTGGCAACTTAAATGTCCAGTTCACTCAATAAGCAGGCAAGCGACCGGTTGTCTCCGAGTTGCTCCCACCGGGACCATGTTTTTGTCGCTGCCAGGGTAAAGGACCCACGTGTCTCTCCCGCTAACGCCGATAGCAGCCATTAGTCTCACAGCGTTGCTTCTTGTCGCGGGTGCAATCAACGGGCTTGCAGGGTTTGGGTTCGCTCTTGTCGGAACGATGGTGCTGGCAACGGTTATCGACCCGGCGACGGCAGTTGTATTTATGATTGTGCCAATACTTGGCGTCAATCTCTCGTTGGTGGGGGAGCTGTCGGCTGATGATCTCCGGAGCTGTGGTCGGCGCTTCACTCCACTACTGGGGGCAGCACTCCTCGGAACCGTGCTTGGTATGGGGCTCATCGATATCTTACCGAAGAAACCGCTTCGTCTCGCGCTCGGTGTCGTTTCGCTTGGGTTCGTGGTGAGCGCACAGGGCCTCGTGCAGATACCGGGTCTCGGCCGCGCGCGTGAGGGCTGTTTCGTTGAGAGTACGCCAGCGATGGTCGGGGTCGGCGGTCTCTCGGGTATCCTCTTTGGGGGGACAAACGTCGGCGTCCAACTCGTCGCTTACGTCCGCAGTTGTGACCTCTCCCATGGCCTGTTCGTCGGTGTTGTCGCGATGGTGTTTCTCGGTCTCAACGCTATTCGTGTTGGTGCAGCCGGGGTTCTCGGTCTCTATCCAGACCTACAGATTGTCGGTGGCTCCGTTGTAGCGGCTGGTCCTGCAGTCGTCGGGGTTGCCATTGGGAAACGGTTTCGCGTGCGCGTCAGCGAGCGTGCTCGCCGTGGGGCTGTACTGGGCCTGTTGACCGTTATTGGCTTCCGTCTGGTCGCTGCTGGACTCGGTCTCGTCGGGTGAGTCGTCGTCGGACAGAGAGAAATACTCAGCGATGGGACGATTGAACCAAAATAATTTATCCCTTGATAGATATATTGCCATGTATGACAAATGATAACGATGATCTAAGCCGTCGGCGGTTATTAGCAACGACAGGGACACTTTCTCTCACGGGCCTCGCAGGCTGTCTCGGCAGCGGCGGCGGAGGCGGCAGCGACCACGGTGACAAACAACTCAGCGACCAACGGGACCGGTCGTTACCCGATGGAGCAGAGACCTGTGTCTCGACACAAGGCATCGAACGGGACCTCGAAGGACTGAGTGCGAAAGAAGATGTCGGCTACCAGTTCCACCCGAACTACACCGGGGCAAGCGGGTTCATCGAGCTATGTGCGAACTGTCAGTTCTTTTGTCCAGGGAACCAGTTCGACGCCGGAGTCGGTGCGTGTGCTGCCGTCGAGGGCGGCATCTACTCACAGGACTGGTGTGCGCTCTGGCAACCCGTCGAAGGACTTGAAGAGCGTGATGGCTCGGGTGCACGAGGGAGCCAGACTAAAATCGGAAAGTAGCGAAAAAGAACAGTCGGCGGTAACTACGCGCAGTCGTTACGCGATGGCCTTTGCGGTGTCGTTGATGATGTCCGCAGCCATGCGGATTTCGCGCTCGGTCACGTCGAGTGGTGGCAGCAGTCGAAGCGTCTTCTTGCCACAGCCGATAGTCAATAGGCCACGGGAAAATGTTCCCTCTTGGATTGCATCACGGCGCTCTTCTGAGTCGAATTCGACAGCAAGCATCAGGCCCTTGCCCCGCACGTCAACTGCACCGGGCATCTCCAGTTCGTGCATGAGGGCTTGCATCTGTTGGCCACGCTCGGTGGTGTTGTCGAGAAGGTCGTATTCCTCAATTGCGTCAAGTGTAGCGACACCTTGTGCAGAAGCTGCCAAGTCCCCTGCCCCCCAAGTCGAAGAGATGCGTCCTTTCTTGTCCGGGAAGACTTCCTCACGGGAAATGGTCGCACCAACACGCAGTCCCTTTGCACTGGAGATAACATCCGGTTCGATTGCGTAGTGGTCCGACGCCCACCATTCGCCGGTTCGCCCCAGCCCAGACTGAATCTCGTCGGCGATGAGCGTCAGATTGTGTTTCTCGGTCATCTCAGCAATTTCATCCATGAACGCCTCACTTGGTGGTCGGTAGCCACCCTCACCCTGGAACGGTTCGATGATAAGTGCCGCCACCTCGTCGGCAGCAACGTAGCCAGTCTCCGAATCGAGCATCTCACGCAGGACCGATGTGTCGTCGAAGAAAAAGCCACACTCACAGGTCTCCGAGGAACAAGAGGCGTTGTTACAGTAAGGCATGTCTTCGACGCCATCAATTTCAGGGAAATGACTCCGGTATTTCGATCGTGAGCGGTTCAGCGAGAGCGTTCCAAGTGTCCGACCGTGGAATGCGCCGTGGGTCGTTATTGTGTACTTGCCGTGCGTGTGATCGAAAGAGATCTTCAACGCGTTCTCGACTGCCTCTGCCCCACTGTTGGAGAGAAAGACAGTATCCATATCGTAGTGGTCCGAAATGTCGGTCAGCCGGTCCATCAGGTCAGCTGGCCCCGGAATCGCAGCCCCACTTTCGGGAACCCCCTGTGCCGGTAGATAGAAGTCCTGACCTGCAACCTTGAGCGGGTCAACGAGGTCGAACGCCTCGAGTTTCTCCATTATTTTTGGATTGTTGTACCCGAGCGGGCTCGCTCCGACGTGCCCCGTGAAGTCCATCAGAACGTTCCCGTCGACATCGGTACAGAATGGGCCGATAGCGGGTTCAGTGTAGTCCCAAGCAAACTCACAAACGTACGTCGTCTTTGCAGCGTTTTCGTGGTGAAAATCTGCAACACTCTCTGCAATCTCTCCGGGAACATCAGTCACCTGCGGTTCAACAGAGTCTCTGTTCATACAGGTGTCTTTGAGAGAAGAAATATAAGTACTGCCAATCTCTTGCATTGCGTGAGCATGACACGTCCGCGACGGTAAATCAGCTCGTTACACTATCTACCAACAGTATTGGCCTCAAAAACGGGTAGAGTGTTACGCAGGGTTATCGCTCAAGACCGCCCCCTGTGACGGAGATTCTTACCCTTCGACGTACTGCTTTTCCCACTCACGCCGTGCCTCAATTTCCCGGTCGCCCCGACGAGTCAGAGTGTAGAAGTTTGTTCGGCGGTCGCGTTGCCCCTTCTCGACAAGCCCCTTCTCGACAAGTGTGTCTAGGTTCGGGTAGAGACGCCCGTGGTGAATCTCTTTTTCGTAATAGTCTTCTAACTCTTCTTTGATTGCCAGCCCATGTGGTTCTTCCCGTCCAGCAATGACGTACAGCAAGTCACGCTGGAATCCTGTCAGGTCATACATTCGTGCTAACCAATTACATATTACTGTCTGAATATCTTAAATATTTCGACTGAAATACATCATCCTGCAGTAATCATTTGACGGATGATATGAGTTATCTATAGAAATTAGATAACAGAGAATAGATACTGCCCAAGACGTTGACTGAGACACTGAATATGAAACACAGTTGATTCGTATAGACGAATTATATCGTCTCAAACAAGCTAAGAGAGTGAAACGTGTTGCGTATGTCTTCTCTTTTTTCGAGAGAATTCTATATATATTGTGCCTAGTATAAATCGCAAGCAGTTCTATTCAATTATCAGATGTATTCGAATAATATCCCAATCAGATAAACACTCAGTACCACACAGGCAACATGTTACAGACAGTCGTCGGGTTCAGTAAAGCAGGGCAGCGCCAGCTACGTTTCGTATGTGTCGAGCATGTGTTCAATGTACTGCGTGACGTGATTGTCCATGCGTCGCTTGAACCCGGCCTGTCGAGCGATCCGGTCGAGTTCACGGGAAACGAGACTGCCATACTGCAGTGCTTTCTTGTCACGGAACGCAATTTCGTCAGGAAGCCATTGCTCCGCAACGCGGCGAAGCGCCCACTTTCGTGTGCCCGCCTCTGTCACGAGTGAGTCGCCGGGGAGAGTCAGTGCGGCTGCAACAACTCGGTCATGGAGAAACGGAACAACAGGGTCGACACCACCGGCGGTGACGGCAAGCCAATCACGTTCGAGCTGGTCGGGAAGTGTACCGACAAGTTCACGCCGAGCGCCAGCGACAGTTTCGGCTGTAACTCGTGGGTCATCGGGCGCACGCGCGACTTTTTCGTACCCACCAAATAGCTCGTCAGCACCCTGTCCCAGTGCGAGTCGGTCGACACCCTCCGTGGCGCAGTGTTTTGCGAGGACAAACAGCGGCAGGGAAATTTGCACATCCATTGCATTTGTTCGCCCGATTGCGGTCGCAACTCTGGGGACGGCAGCTTCGAGTGTCTCGTGGTCGAGTTCGAGGACAGTGAGGTCAGCATCGAGGAGCGCTGCCGCCGACCGGGCCGCCTCGATATCGTGGCTTTCGGGAAAGCCGACCGTATACAATGGGACGTCGAGTGCCGACGCCAAAAGCGCCGAGTCGACACCACCCGAGAATGCGACTGCAAGGCCCGAGGTATCGACAGAGGCAATCGTCCGTTCGAGGGCAGTACGGAGCCAATCGAGACCCTTAGCCTTCTCGACCGGGTCGGGGTCAGGCAGTGTCCACAGTTTGCTTGTCTCTCCGTTCTCACGAACCGAGCCTGCAGGAAGGCGGACTGCTTCATCGAGGTCACGCGGGTCGTGACTCCATGCAGTCGGACGGTCAGGAGTAAAAAAGAGTGGATAGCGACCGAGCACATCACGGACGAGTCGGTCATCTACTTTGCCAGCGAACCCACCCGTACCGGGAAGAGGCTCATTCGTTTCGAGCGCTTGCTTGACTGTCTCAGTCGTCGTGCCAGTAACTGTCATCGCAATCTCAGCGTACGCTTCGGTTTGGCGAAGAGAGTCAAAAGTAGCCCGGTCTGTGCGCTTTGGGTCACAGTGTTGACCCAAACCGGATGCCGGCTGCCGAACTGGTTCCACTTAAGACTTAAACCCGTCGCCCCAAACTACAACACAGATGGTCCGTGATCCGCTCGCGGACGATAACCCGGAGCTAGAGTCCATCCTTGAGGCGTTACACGATGAGGACTGCCGGAAAATCGTCGCTGTCCTGACAGAGCCGATGACCGCCGACGAGATAGCCGAAGCAACAGACATACCACTGTCGACGACATACCGGAAAGTCGATAAACTGACTGACGCTTCCTTGATCGAAGAGGGAGTCGAGATTCGGTCTGACGGCCAACACGCGAGTCAGTACGTGGTCTCATTTGAGGAGGTCGCAATCGTGCTCTCGGAAGACAACGAGTTCGAGGTAGCGGTCTCAGGGCAGCCCCGGAGTGCCGACGAACGTCTCGCAGAACTCTGGTCGGAGGTTCGAAAGGAAACATGAGCTCCTACGAAATCACTGTTACGACACTCATAATCGGGTTCAAGACACTCGCGCTCGTTCTTGGCAGCCTTATCACGTACTTGGCATACAAAGCCTACCGCCGGACGCGGTCGCGCTCACTCGGTGCGCTCTCGCTTGGCTTTGGGATTATTACGCTTGGGACCTTTGTCGCCGGCGTTATCGACCAGGTACTGGACGCTGGCTTCCGGACAGGCCTGCTCATCGAGAATGCGCTGCTTGCGTTTGGCTTTCTCATCATTGTGTACTCACTGTATACAACGAGACCATGAAGACACTGAGCTACAGGTAGCCAAGATTTTGCGCCGAAATAAGGCCTGCCGTGACGAGCAACAGGACAGCAAGTAACGACGCGGTCAGGAAGAACGGTCGGGCGTTGTTAGCTGGTTCGCGCACCTTGTCACGCTCGGTCCCGTCAGTAAGTTTTGCCCCGCCAATTTCGACGGTCGTCATCAGGAAAAACCAGAACGTAACCATCGCAAGCACGAGCCAGCCGCTCTTGGTTTCGAAGAGGCTTTCACTGGTGTATTGCTGTCCGGCCATATGTCCGCCAGTGAGTAACAACACTACGGCACACGTCCGAGAAATTAGCTTGATTTTCCGTGCAACAGACTCTAGTGGCGTGGCATTGAGGGTTCCATTGCGAGCAAGTGGCAACACCGCGAGCGTAAGAAAGAGCACGCTCCCGGTCCAGACACTCGAAAACAGTGAGTGAAAGACCCATGCAGCTATTTCGATTGGTTCCATATCCCGCGGTTTTGAGGGGAATCCAATAGGTCGTTCGATTCCTGCGTGACACCGACCGACAGAGAATCAATCTCAGTGCCCGGCACCTGCGAGGTCGGCAAGTGCCTCTGCCAGCATCCGGGTACAGGTGGCACAATCTTCCCAGTCAGTCCACTCTGCTGGCGAGTGGGAGATGCCATCCTGTGATGGGGTAAACAACAGTCCAGCATCTGTTACTCGGGCAACGTTCATCGTATCGTGTCCACCACCGGATCGAACTGCCAGTGTCTCGACACCATGTTCGGTGCCTGCCGCTTCGATAGCCCCTCGACAGCGGTCACTCATCTCGGCTGGGTCAATCATGTGGCGCTTGGTAAGCTGTGTCTCGACCCCGTACTCTTGCTCGATGCGAGCAAGACTCTGTTGAGCGCGCCTGACCAGTTCTTTTATCGTCTCTGTGTTGGTATCCCGAATGTCGAGTCCAAGTTCAACACGGCGGGGAACAACGTTTGACGCATTTGGCTCAACCGCAGCGCTCCCCACAGTTGCCACAGCGAAGTCGTGTCCATCCGCGACGACATCGCGTGCAGCGCGGTTGATATCCGTAACGAACGTCGAAGCCGCGACAAACGCGTCGCTTCGGTCTCCCATCCGCACACCGCCAGCGTGGTTCGCCTCGCCGCCGAATTCGACGCCATACCGTCTGAGGCCGGTAATCGCCGAAACAACACCGGCCTGATAGCCCGCGTTCTCCAGTTGGGTTGACTGCTCTGGGTGAAGTTCAAGCCACGCATCCCACGCGGACGCGTCGAGTCGGTTTTCACCCCGAAAGCCAATACTCTCCAGATGCGTTTCAAGGGTTGTCCCACTGTCATCGGTGAGCGAAAGCGCCTCATCGGTGTTTCTCTGCCCAGTTGCGACCGAGGAGCCAAGCAAACCGACGCCAAACCGAGTTCCTTCTTCCTCAGTGAACGAGACGACTTCGAGCGGGTGCTCTGGTTTGCGGTCGGACTCCTGTATCGCTCGGACCGCTTCGAGCGCGCCGTAAATTCCCAGCAGCCCGTCGAAGATGCCGCCCTCTGGTACCGAATCAAGGTGGCTGCCAGCCGCGACCGGCGCGGCCCCGGGATCAGCGCTATCGGGAGTCCACCGGCCGACAATGTTTCCGACAACGTCGACTCTGACCGCCATATCGAGACCGTGCATCTTCGTCACCAAGTGCTCACGAGCCCGTTTATCGGCCTCAGAGCCTGTCAGCACTGTTCGTCCATGGCCCTCGCTGGCTACTGCTCCGAACTCACCATTGGTGAGCATGTTTTCTCGAAGTCGTCTCTCGTCGACCTCCATGGGTTGAATTGGCACTCGACCAACATAGACTTTGGAGTCCACGCCGGACACTGCTTGGCCAATATTATTCTTTTCAATATACAATATTGAATTATTGCTAAGATTTAAGAGGGAAAGCGCCACCAACGAGAACTATGACCGACGTGCGTCTCGAAGTCACGGAGGGACCGGAAGGGGGCACGACAGGGGGCGTAGTGGTGCCGCCTCCGCTCCCACCGGACGACCCAGAAGCGTGGTACGCTAAGAAAATACAGGCTCAATACGAGATACACCCTGGCGTCGTCGTGACAATGACCAAACGTGGAGGTGCATTTGACTACCAGATACGCGAGCCAACACTCACGGAACAGGACCGCCAGCAGTTGGAGGAAGTCAAGCGCCACTTCGCTGATGCGCATCTTGAGCGCCCGCAAACGCGCCAAGGGGCAGCTGAAGTGATGGAGGATGGGTTCGCTCCAAAACACGAGCGCATAGTTCAGCGGCTGGTTGATGGCTCGACGCCCACTCAACGACGCATCAGCTATCACGCCCTTGCTTCGCTTGCCTGTCTTGGCGAGTTGACACCGTACGCACTTGACGACCGCATTGAGGTCGCCGACGCCGACGAGTCAGGCCTCGTTGTTCACACCGAAAACTACGCGCCAGCGGCGACTGAACTCCCGGCAGACCCACCCTTTATCGAGCGGTTTGCGAGCGAACGCTTGGCGCAGTACACCGTCTCTTTTCATGGCTTCGAGATTCCAGTCATCCGATACCGTGAGAACGTACTGGGCCGGGACCCGTTCGAAACAAAGTATGCCGTCCGCGAACCAGACCTGCTACCGGGCGATGAAGACCTCATCACAGAGTGCAAAGAGCGCCTCTGGGAGACATCTGTCGACGGCATTATCGAAGACAAAGGAACGTTTGTCCGCCAGCGTGCCGAGTCAATCCTTTCGCGTCGTCTCCACCGGCGGAACACGCGAGCGTGGGCCGATGCACTGGCCTATCGCGTGCGTTCAGCACTCGCCGAGTATGACCTTGTCGTCCCTCCAGTCGAGCGCAAGTTCGCCGATGACAGGCTTGATGACCTCATATACTACGTTCTCCGGGATTACGTCGGCTACGGGCAGCTTACTGTCCCGATTCGTGACCCAACACTCGAAGATATCGAGGCAAACCGCGTCGACGAGCGGATTAAGGTAGTTCCTCGGGACGCTGACGCCAAGCGCATCCCGACCAACCTTCGGTTTGAAGATGAGCAAACGTTCGTGAATGTTGTGACACAGCTCGCAGCCAGCGACGGGACGGAGCTCAGTTCAAGTACGCCAAGTGCGAAAGTCAACCTGAGCCCGCCGGGTATCGACGAGACAATTCGGTGTGCGGTTGCACTCCCGACAATCAGCGAGAACGGACCCCACATCTCAATTCGAAAACAATCAGCCGACGTGTTGACGCCGGTTGACCTCGTCGAGAGCGGGAGTCTCCCCACCGAACTGGTCGCACTGCTTTGGCTCTACTACGAACACCACGGTGTCGTGCTGTTCTCAGGTCCGACAGGTGTTGGTAAAACAACACTGATGAATGCTCATATGCCGTTCATCAGGTTCGAAGATCGGCCAATCAGCATCGACGAGGGGTCCCGAGAAGTACGGTTGCCTCACGAGACAGGGGTCTCACTCACGACACGTGAGCACGAAAACGAGCACAAGCAGGTCACGATGGCCGACCTGATGACTGAATGCAACTACTTGAACCCGGATATCGAGGTCATTGCCGAGGTGAATACCGAGGAGAGTTTCGAGACCTTTGCTGAGAGTATTAATACAGGCCATGGACTTATCGGAACGACTCACGCCGGTGATATCGAGACGCTGGTGAACAGAATTATCGAGCAAGGGCTCCCGCCGTACCTGCTCCGTGAAATTGATCTCGTTATCTTTCCGCGACGTATCGATGGAGAACGCTACGTCGGAGAGGTTGTTGAATTGCTTGACGAACGCTCGTATCAACAACTCGACGACACTGCGATATCCGGTGTTATCGAGAAACGCGACACCACAATCTACTGGAACACAGTCATCGAACGCGACCAGACAGGTGAGTTTAGTGTTGCATGGGACCGCGACGATGGCGCGGAAACAACCTTCAATCGTATTGGGAAGCTAACTGACCAGCCAACCGACGAAGTATGGGCGGAGTTCCAACGGAAACACCGATACGTGAAACATATGGTACAGGAGGGTATCGACGATTTCGAGAGTATCTTCGAGCTGTTGGCCGACCTACAGACGAACGAAGCTGCGACCGTCGAGCGTCTCTCGCGACATGCGACTGTGGCAGAATCAGACGACGAACAGAGCGACTCAGGAGACGACAGATGACTGGGTCAGCAGAGAGCTACCACGACAGTTTGGGGAAAGTTGACAAGGGACTGTATGCTCTGTTTTCCCGTCACGCCGACGAGCAGGCACATACGGCCGACAGACAACGATACCGGGCAACAGGACTCGAAACAAGTTTCGACCTCTACATCGCGCGTATTTACGGTCTCGCTTGGGCGACCGCACTGTTGGCTGTAGTTGGTCTGTTCATCACGACATTATTGGTTCCCAACACAGTCACAACGAGATTACTAGAATTCGTTCGGGATGGTGTCCCGGTCGTCAATCAGCTACCTAGGCCACCACGTTTCTACATCGCAGCGGTGCTTGCAAGTCTCACCGGAGCAGCCACACGGTGGCTTGTCATTAGAGCCGGCCGGTTCTATCTCGGGCGTGTCGCAGCAGCTCGGAAAGCGGATATCGAGCGGACGCTGCCGGGCGCAGTCAGATATCTTCGGGTGCTTGCCTCGGGAAGTAACGACCAGCGCGAGATGCTACAGCGAATCGCTAGCCAGAACGCGTACGGAGCAACTGCTGATTCCTTTCAGCAGGTCCTGAACAAGGCAGCCTTGACAGGGAATTTGAACGAAGGCCTCACGATGGTCGCACGGGATACACCGTCACGCGACGTGCTCGCGCCCTTTTTACTGAAGTTCCGGGAACACGCCAGTCAAAGCCGTGACTCATTAGAGGGATATCTAGAAATGGAGGGGCGACTGCTCTCGCAGCGCCAAGAGCGAGCACACCAGCGCGCCAGCGGATATATGGAACTACTCGCCGAGGTATTTGTGGTGATGCTCGTCTTTCCGGCACTCGCCGTCCTTATTTTGACCGTGGTAAGCGTCTTCTCACCGGAGCTCACAGCGTCGGTTTCGACACCACTCGGGGCAACAACTTACCGAGGGTTGCTCGTGTATGCCAGCGTGGCATTCGTGTTGCTCATCGGCTTAGCAACAGCACTGACCGTCGCCTCGTTGCGGCCAACCGACCAAGCAATTCCAACCTATCAACGTCCAGCAACCGTCCGGAAAGTTTTTTCGACAACCCACAGCAACCCGGCCAGTGCAGCTGTCGTGTTAGTCTTGCCAGCGTGTGTTGCCGGTGGCTTCCTTTTCGCACTCGGGTACAGCCCAATCAACGTGTTGTTACTCGGGTATGCCGTCTACGGAGTACCAGTCGGCATCGTCGCCAGCAGACGGGCACGCGTCGACGACGCGAAAGATAGAGAGATACAGGATTTTATTCACGCAGTGTCGGGTCACGTCAGCCTCGGGATGCCGTTCCCTGCTGCAGTCAATCGAGTTGCAGAAGATGTCGACTTCGGGCCGCTCCAGCCCGATGTGGAAGCACTGGCGTTCAATCTGAGCCTGACAACGGCGGTCGACGAAACAGATGACGTGCGAGCAGCAGCACTTGACCGGTTCGTTGGCCAGGTTGGGACGCCGCTGGCCTCCCAGACGGTTGGTCTCGTTGTCGGTGCACTCTCGGCAGGTAGTAACACCGAGAAAGTCTTTGAGACACTGGAAACCGAAATTGGGCGGCTATATCACGAACGGAAAGAACTCCGATCGCGGCTGATGGTCTACGTGGCGGTAGGCTGGACAACCGCCTTGCTCGTGGTTGGAGTGGTCGTTGCAGTCAACGCGACAGTACTCGACGGCTTCTCTCAGCTTTCGAGTGTCGCTGGGTCGACCAGCGGGACCTCGCTTGATCCGAATGCCATCGACCCACCGCGGGATCGTGAGCGGTTCTATTTTGTGACGCAGGCGACCGTCCTCGCGTGTGGCTGGTTCGCTGGCATGGCAAGCCGAGGTAAGTACGAAGCACTCCTCCACTCAGGGCTGCTCGTCGTCATCACCTACGTCGTCTTCACTGGACTGGGGGTAGTCTGATGCGTGGTCAATCACATGTTGTCGGGTTCGTCCTCATCCTGGGCTTTGGCGTTATCGCTCTGGGGACACTTACCGTTGGCGTCGGAACCGTCATCGACTCACAGTCGTCGAACGCAGATGGCGCTCGTGTGGCTGGTGACTTGTCTGAGGCCGTGGGTGTCGTCGATCGAACCGGTGTATACACGGACCGCGTGAGCTTTACAGAAGGAAGTCTCACAACAGTCGAGCGGAGCTTGCGTGTTTTTATCGACGGAACACTCGCTCATGAGATTGGAGTCGACGCGCTTCGATTCGAGCGGGATAAAAGAACTGTAACCGCCGTTGGGGGTGCTGTTGTTCATGGAGCAGGAGCGAGTGCGTGGCTCGAAAGTAAACCACCAATAACGAGCTCCGAGTCGAACGAAGTACTGGTTATCGGCGCGCCAGTGCTTGGAGCAGGGTATACGACCGTTGGTGGCCAGGGTGGGGTGACAGTGACGCTTCAATCCAATATCAGCCATAGCCGGACATCTCTCGGTCGAGGGAACTTTTCGGTTGCAATCGAGACGCAAACACCCGGGCCGTTGGAGCGGTACTTCGAGACACTGAACGCGACGACAACTCGGCGGACGTTCTCTGGCGACGAACACGGGAGTGTAGTCGCCACGTTCCCACTCGAACGGACCGGCTATCTGGTTGTCCACGACCTCGCTCTGGAGGTCAACGATGGGTGAGTTTTCAGCGGCGAATCGTGGGGTAACGCCTGTTGTCAGCAAAACGCTTGCAATCGGGCTGACAGTGCTCTACATCGCCGGGATGACCACGGTGTTGTTCGGTGGGGTCGTCCCAGAATACCAAAATCGAACCGGGGCAGAACTTGGTGAGCGAGTGCTTGCGACGGCAGCAGGCGAACTCGAGCGTGCACCACCGGCGGTGCCAGGGACAGTCAAAAGACAAACGACGGTTATGCTACCCAAAACGATAGCAAACGAGGAGTACCGGCTCGTTCTCTCGAACGGGACGAATAGCCTCCGTCTCGACCACTCCAATCCAGCAATCGAAACAAAAACCCAACTCTCGCTCCCGCCAAGCGTCACGCCACAGAATAATAGCGTCAACGCTGGCACGTTCGTCATCACAGTCAGCGGGCAGTCAGCTAATCGGAAACTAAGCATCAAGGAGGAACAGTCGTGAGAGCACAGACAGAACTCGTTGCTCTTGGTATCGCGTTCGTGTTGCTAACGGGGACTGTCGTCGCCGGCGTCGTACTCGCCGACGGGTCGGTGGCGTCAGCCGAGCGGGAGTCGTTGGAGCGCCAGACCGCAGTCACACTTTCAGAGCGACTTGTGGATGAGCGTGCAAAACAGACACACCGAGAGAACGTCCTGTCGGCCAAAGCAGTTGCAATGCTTAACGAGACAATCCTGTATGAGACCTACAACATCCCCGATGACAGCGATGTAGCAATCAGCCTTGGTCAGAAACCAATCATCCAGACAGGAAACACTGAAAAAGGCACAACAATCGAGCGAATTGTGCTTGTTGAGCGTCGAACAGTCGAAACGCTTCGGCCCACGTTCAACAGACGTCAAGCGGTCACACTCCCTCGACGGGCGTCAAATGCGACACTGCATATCGACCCGCCATTAGAGACGACCGTTGAACACGTTACGGCAAACGGCCATGTCCTCCTCTCGAACAGTTCAGGGCTGAAAGGGACATTTGACGTGACACTCTCGTCGTACCAGACCACGACGTTTCGGTTCGAAGCAACGGGCGTGCTTGATGCTGGGAGTGTTGAGATTACATACGCTCCGCCAGCGACGACAAAAGCCACGTTACGGGTGAGTGTCGATGCGTAGATCCAAGAGAGCACAGGCGTCGGTTACTGTTTTGGAGGCAACACTTGGAGTGTTGCTAGTAGTGAGTGTTATTTTTACGTTCGCGCTTGGCGTTCCGGGCGCGAAAAGTGCCGACGCACAGGCACAGCTTGATATCTATGCCGCTGATGCAGCGACGCTGTTGTCAAATGAACCGCCACGACACCAAGACCAGACACGACTCGCCGAAATTGTCGCGTCAGCGTCGTCGTTCTCCCGCGAACGTGTGGAGCTTGAGCGCCGAGTTGAGCGGATACTTCCAGACAATGTGATGTTCCGTGTCGAGACGGCCTACGGGACCGCCGGTCATCCACTACCGGGAGATGTACCGACAGGCACAGAGACAGTACTAACGACCAACGGAGAGGTTACCCTGCGGGTGTGGTATGTATGATTAGCGGCGTACAGTCTGGCGACAGTCGGGGACAGCTTGTCCTCATTGCCGCACTAGCACTGACACTGGTGCTCGTTGCGCTTGGCGTCGCGTACCTTCAGCTCGGCTACAACGAGGATGTACAGACAGTAGAGCAACGCCCAGCATCACAAATCGAGGCGGTGCTCGAACGGATTATAGATAAGACAGCCACGGACGTCCCCAATATGTTCCACTGGTCCGACCGTGATACAGCAGCGCAAGCCGTTCGCGATGAGTTGAACGCCACGAGCGACCAACTGGAGACGAGCCGTCTGGGTGCTGGGCACCTCTATCACATCACGCTCAACGACACCCGTACCGCCCACTGGGAAAGTGCGAACTGTCCCGCCGGTCCGAACAGGCAGTTTGGGACGTGTGAAACCATCGGGGGCATAGCAGTACAGAACCGGACTGGCCGAACTCATGTTCTCGCTGCGGCGTTTGATATTATGATTACGACACCCAACGGCGAAACGGCCGTGACAGTTGTCATTAAGCCACAGGCAAAATATGATGACGCGTAAGCATAAGACCCTACCCAAGAAATGCGATATATGAACGATCAGGGGAGAGACACGACGTTCGAGCTCGAAGATGTCACAACAGTGTTCGAGGAGCGCGATGATTATGCGGAGCCACTGACGGCGAGTGAAGTTGCCGATGAGTTGGGCTGTTCTCGACGGACAGCGTTAAACAAACTCCACGAGCTCGAAGCAGAAACTGACCTGATGAGCAAGACTGTCGGGGCCCGGTCCAGAGTCTGGTGGATACCCGTTCACGTTTAATTGTCAAATCCCCACTCGCTTGCTCGCTTTTGGGCTTCCTGACGGGCAGCGTCTTGTATCTCAGCAATTCGCTCTTCGTCTTCTAGAAACGCCTCAACAGCGTGTTGGCTACTCTCCTGGTCGACTCGCTCGTCGGGTGCACGGTCACGCGTTTGCTGTGCAAGTTCTGTCACACCGGCGAGTTGTTCGGCCGGAGTACCCGGCTCTACCGTGAGTTCTGACATATCATGGACCGTGGCGAGCGCCTCACGATCAAGGTTGTACAGCTCGACCCGATAGGGGCCAGCAACTGCGATGTCGGCGAGGGCATCAGTCCCACCACAGCCAGTTCCCGTGTGATACGCGATTACTGGGATACCGCGGTCGAAAGTGAGAATTCCGGCACTATCGCTATCGAGCAGAAGTGCGTCCTGAGGGACAAGACGGGCGTATCCTGTGAATGAGTCCTCAAGTGCACGCGAAAGCGGCGTCGCAAGGTCAGTGACAACACGACGACGACAGAGACGGCCCTCGGGGAGTTTCATATCTCATCTGGGATAACTGCACTGCTAAATCGGTCCGCCACGGTATCGACATCTCGGGAACGCACAGTGAGAGCGCTCGCTGCCTTTCGGTAGGCTGCCGCAGCCGAAGATTCCGGCGCGTACGACAACAATGGGACACCCGCTCGTCGTGCTCCGCGAACCGCATCACTTTCGGAAACGGTACTCAGTGTCTCACCCTCGAAGTACTGTTCGGCTTTGGGAGCGATGTCTTCAATTGCCTCGTCATCGGTCACGCGATTGAACAGAATGCCAGCGACACCGGTACCGTACGTCGTTGCATACTCTTGAACTTTAATTCCATCAGAGAGCGAAGGTATCGTCGGCTGTAAAACGACGATGAGCCGGTCAGCGAGGATAATTGGCAACACAGCGCTACGACTGCCAAGCGTCGCTGGGGAGTCAAGGAGAATGATATCGGTTCCCTCTGCAAGCGTTGCAACCACATCACGGAGCCGATCTGGCCTGGCCTCACGGAATCCGGAAAGAGAGGTTCCACACGGAACGACCTGCATTCCAAAACGATTGTAGACAGCTTCTTCGACAGAAGCACTGCCAGCAAGTACCTCGTGAAGCGTCGTCTCAACATCAGCCAGTCCAGCGTGGAACAAGACATTTGCCATCCCCGTGTCAGCGTCGATAACTGTCACATCGTGCTCCTCTGCAAGAGCCATCCCGAGCGCCATCGTTGTCGTGGTCTTGCCAGTCCCACCTTTTCCGCTGGCGACTGCAAACGCTTCAACCATAGTGCAGATTGCTTCGGCTTCCTGTATAAACGCTTGTATCACCGCTGCTAGTTCTCAGCATCTGGTATCAGCGGTCGCCTCCCACAACACAGCAAGTGTCTCGCTGTCAGCCGCAGCAACAAGCAACTCACCCTCCCGGCGAGTTACGCCATCAGCCTCGGCTGCGAATAGTTCTGTCACGGCCTGTTCTTCCTCGTCTGGGTGAAATTGGATAAGCCCCTGCAGGCGGCCACGCGCGAACAGACCAGAGTGGACGGTCGGTGCCCAGCTAGCACACACCCGTTTCACCTTCGACCCCACTGCCGCCTGCATGGCCGTCGCTTGCTCGGAATACTCCGGATTCTTGGGAACCTCGCGCCCACAGATAAACGCGACTGTCCCAGCCTCAACCGGGACTGAACTCTCAGCAGTGACCGTCGTACTGTTGTACCGAATGCCGTCACCTCGTCGAGCGAGGTATATCTCGTCAGTGACCGGCTGGCAAACAGCCCCGACAACCGGCTCGCCGTCACGGAGCACCGATACGGCAGCCGAAAACAAGGGAAGGCCAGCAGTGAAGTTGTTCGTCCCATCGAGCGGGTCAACAATCCAGCGATAGGGTCCGGTTCCGGCGAGTTCGCCAGATTCCTCCGCAAAAATCTCGTGGTTGGGAAACGCCTGCTGAATAACCGGAAGCATCCGCTCTTCGGCAGCTACGTCGGCAGCTGCCTTTACGTCGTGAGTCGTATAGGTTCCTGCACTGTCGTCGGCGCGGTACCGCTCTCGAAGCACTGCACCGCCAGCGTGGACTGCTGCCCTGGCGACGCTTTCGATATCAACCATTATCAAAAATATATTTGTGACCGATAAGATACATATACTGATTCAGTTCGACGCGGGAAGCAAACAACACGGTACCCGCTACTGTTGCCGACCCGTGCGGGCACTGTGGTCGCCGGGTGGTGCTACTCCTCAACCCATCTGGCACAGCGGATGTCGAAGCTCTCACAGTCGGGACAGCGGTGATACTGGACCTCGTGCGGTGCCCCACATGCGAGACAGACGTATGGCGCCGTCTCATCCGCTCCCTCGGAGAGACCGGACGCCGCTTTGGCTCTCTCAAACACACCCATCGCAACCACGTACAGACAAACGTAACCAGCCAACAAAAAAGGGGAACATAGTTTACGCCATTTTTCCCGGTCTCTTCTTGTGGTTTCAGCCAAATTTGCTATACAGACACTCATCGACGTCGCCGAGGGGGTGGTCCAGTGGAGAAATAACGATTCTCGGCAAGAAAAATAACTAATCTGACAATGCGATCAAACGCGGTGAGTTGCTACCGGTGCAACGAATAGAATCACACGTAATTATGGTAAAAGTTACGACATATTTCTGAATATTACTTTCTAAGATAATCATAATATAAGATATAATTAGATGAGAAAATCAAGGATACAATCTCTCCAAAAGAAGAGATACCATTACTCAAGAAAAGAGAGTACCCACAGGTTGGCGGTGTGTCTGGCACAGTTGAACCAAGAGTTAGTAGATATAACCGAGCCATTGAACTGAGACTTTCTCTGTGATTCAGTACGATGGCTCTCCCAATGCAGGGCACCCGGTTTGTCTCCAGTCGGTTTCAGGGCTTGCTCACCGCAGGCCGCGGAAGCGAGATTCGTTCCTCAGTCGGTACCGTCCTGTTATCGAAGTAATTAAATTGAGCTAGTATATTTTTAAAATCGCAATATGGTAATAGATTTAGTCAAAAACTATGTTGAAGGTATCGTTGGGCGTACTCTCTTCAACATACTGTTGGTCCTGATGATTCTCGGTGTCGTCGCCATGCTTGCAGGCGGAACAAACGCTCTTGTTGCGCTTGGGATTCCACGCAACATTGCTGGCTCGTTTGTCACACTACTGGTAATATCGCTCTGTATCTACGGGATGTACTGGTTTGCCACCGAAATGATTGACTGGTGAGTGATTCGTCTTTGCTATCACCACTACGAACGCGGAGACAATTGGGGAAGCACTATTATCACGGTGTGACAAGATTTCTATGCCATTCTCGACCCTAACTCAATATCAACAGTTGCGCGCGCGGATACGAGCCTGCAGCGCTGAGGTTACTGTGTACTCCCAAACTCTGGTTTGCCTCGCTTACGAAAGAGTCAGTCGCTGCGCGAGTTCAATTCGTCAGAAGCCAAATCAGGCCAGTTCGATATGTCTTCAACCAACGGTTTCACTCTATTCGACAATTTTCTCGAGAGACAATCTGTCTTCTCTGATGTGAACTCGTCAAAACGGTCGGCCTTCGTCAACCTGACTGTTATCTCGCCTGCGTAGATCAGTTCATTTAGACGTTCTTTTTGCTACCGAGCCAGTTTGTCAAAAATCAGTCCGCCCTCCCCGATTTGAACGGGGGGCAAGTCGATCTACAGTCGACTGCTCTACCAGTCTGAGCTAAGGGCGGACATAAACAGTTAGGATGGCTCGGAGACTTAACCATTATGAATTCCCCCGACGAGAGCAAGACCGTCTGACTCATGTCAGACAGCCAGGGAAGATTGAAATAGGGTGGGTGACAAACAGTATGACGACGGGAATGAGCAAAATAACGTTCCGCGCGGACGACGAGCTCATCACGCAACTCGAAGAGTTCGATGCCTCAAAAAGCGAGATTATGCGGGAGGCATTGCGGGAGTACCTTGAGTCACGCGGGTCCGCGCAACCAGTCGAGACGACAACCACCGAAAGCGACAGTCTCGATGAGATTGTGACAGAACGTGTCGACATGCTCATCGCAGACCGCCTCGACGGAGCGTTTACACCACAACAGCCCCAAGATATCAACGTAAACATCTCGCTTGATGGCGATTCGGGGCAGTCCCCCAACGCAGATGACGACGGCGTAAACGTGCAATCAGACACGTCACACGAAACGTCAAACAATGCGTCACACAGCGACAGAACGGGTAAGACACCGTCGGAAGTAGACGAAAACACGCCTCCTGAAGAGTGTAAAACGTGTACACAATGTGGCGAAGATGTATCGCAGTCCCACGTTTACTGCCCGAACTGCGGAGAGAAGTCGTCGCACAGAGTCTTCTGTGAGTGTGGCGACGAGCTTCGGTCAGACTGGGGATTCTGTCCAAGCTGTGGCCGACGGACTGCTGCGGCGGACGTTCTCGAAGAACGGTAAAGTACTGAAAACGGACAGTACAAGGCCACTAGCAGAATAATCGAGAAATCGTCATACGTCTGACCGGTAGTTTTATTATCCCCCAGTCTGTTGTAATTCGTGCGTAAGACGGAAGTCTTACACAGCACCGGTCGCCGTAAACACCGGATTTCCGTAATGCGGTTTTGCTGTGTAAGACGAATGGACGAGTGAACGCTCGCCCCCGTCTTACCCACAAGGGGAATACAAATATGGAGCGTGTGACACTACGGATTCCGAAACAGCAGATAGAAGAGGTCGAACAAATGGTCGAAACCGGGGAGTACCCGAATCGGAGCGAAGCGATTCGCTCAGCGGTTCGAGAGATGCTCGCCGAGCACGACACAGAACCGGAGCGCCCTTCTGAGAAACGCAAGCGCCGCAAAGAGCGCACGTGGGCGAAGGTGTAAACGATGCAAGATATCGTCAATGAAGCCCTCGAGCGTGACGAACAAGAGCAAAAGCAGATGGCGGACGCCGACGGCTTTGGTGACCCACGAATCGTCATCGTCGGTGCCGGCGGTGCTGGCAACAACACAGTCAATCGACTGTACAACATCGGTGTCGACGGTGCCGAAACGATCGCCATCAACACTGACAAACAGCACCTGCAGATGATCGAAGCGGATACGAAGATTCTCGTCGGGAAGTCCCTGACAAACGGGCTTGGCGCAGGCGGCGACCCAAGTATGGGTGAGCGTGCGACCGAGATGGCACAGGGAACAATCAAAGAGGTACTTGGCGACGCTGATCTCGTTTTCGTCACTGCCGGAATGGGTGGCGGGACCGGGACTGGTGCAGCCCCAGTTGTCTCGAAGATTGCCAAAGAGCAAGGTGCAATTGTCGTCGGTATGGTCTCGACGCCGTTCAACGTCGAGCGCGCACGGACGGTCAAAGCCGAAGAAGGGCTCGAACGGCTCCGTGAGGAGGCGGACTCAATCATTGTGCTGGACAACAACCGCCTGCTCGATTACGTTCCGAACCTGCCCATCGGCAAAGCATTCTCGGTGATGGACCAGATTATCGCCGAAACGGTCAAAGGTATCTCAGAGACGATTACCCAACCGTCGCTCATCAACCTAGACTACGCCGATATGACCGCCATCATGAACAAGGGTGGTGTCGCGGTGATGCTTGTTGGTGAGACCCAAGACAAAAACAAAACCGAGGAGGTTGTCAAGGACGCGATGAACCACCCACTGCTCGATGTCGACTACCGTGGTGCAAGTGGGGGACTTGTCCACATTACGGGTGGCCCCGACCTTACGCTGCAAGAAGCAGAGGGCATCGCTCAGAATATCACCGACCGGTTGGAAGCTGACGCCAACGTCATCTGGGGCGCTCGTATTCAGGAAGAATACAAAGGCAAGGTCCGAGTCATGGCCATCATGACCGGCGTCCAGAGTGCACAGGTGCTTGGCCCAACCACACAAAAGCAAGCCGACAAGTCTCGGCAGGCAATCCAAGGTGTAGAAAGCGAGGAGTTTGACGCGGCAGCGAACTTCGAGCAAAACCAGGATTTCGGTGAAACGGACGGCGGACGCGAAGAAGTCGACCAGCAAAACGGCCTCGACGTCATCCGGACTGACTAACGATTCCGGGAGGTCGATTATAGTCGGTCGTTTCTCTCTTTTCGGACGTTGTCTGTGTATAAGAGGGCGTTTCTAGACTGCCTCGAGTGCTTCTAGTAGTCCACACTTCCGGCAAATGTTCCCGGTCGTCGGACTGCCACATTTTTCACACTCGTCAAGGCTTGTTGACTCACCGCGATGTTCTGTGGCGGCAAGTGCCGCAAGTTCTTCATAGCCGGCCATTATCGAGTGGCGGGTCCCGGGATGGCTCTCTTCGAGTTCGTACAGCAATTCCTGAATCTCTCCACGGAACGCCTCCGAGGAGTGAGGGCATTCAGTGATGTGAGCGGGAAGGTCTTGGAGGTGTGCATACAGCGCAACTTCCCGTTCTGGAACATCACGGAGTGGCTTCGCGCGCGGAACAAAATCCTCGCTGTCTTCTCTTGTCTGGTCGTGCTCGCTTCCATCGAAAGGGCCGAGGCTCGCGTCGAACTGTTGTGCAATCTTTTTGATATCTCCTTCGAGGAAATTCATTAACGCTGTTTCGGCTTCATCATCAAGATTGTGACCAGTCAACATCTTATCAGCCCCAAGCTCAGTCGCATATCGTGAAAGGGCATCACGACGGAACACACCACAGTATGCACAGGCTGACATGTTTTCGGGGTCGTCTTCGACAACGTTGTCCATGCGGACATCGAACTCGTCTTCGTAGTTGACAATCTCGTGTCGAATGTCGAGGTCAGTTGTTAGTTTCCGACAGGCATCGATGCTTTCGTCGCGATACCCCTCAATGCCTTCATGAATCGAGAGCGCAATCATCTCTACACGGGGATCAGCTTCGAACGTCTCGTGCAATATCTCGGTGAGAACGACACTATCTTTGCCACCAGACAGTCCGATAACCCATGTTTCGGGATTCTCAAGTGTTGCAGTATCAGGCAAGAGATTATCGTCACGAACCCGTCGGCGAACACGCTTCTCGACCGAGGCACAAAAGTGCTCCTCACAGAGATGCAGGCCGGAGTAGGCAGCATGTAGTACCGCATCAGCACCGCACTTGTCACACTCCATTATCGGCCCGTTACCGGCAAGAGCGGTTGACCCTTTCGGTCGGAGGTCGCTACTGTTTTTATTACGTAGCGCTAATGCGTGCGAAATGAGCGACTGGGACCGACAACGGGCAATCGAGCGCATCAAGCAACTCGTCGAAGCTGTCGAGACGGAGACGATGCCTGTGCCGGTCCGAGAAATCTGGGTTTTCGGTGAAGTTGTTCTTGGCCTCGACCCCGTTGAGCGACTCGATGTCTACGTTACGAAAGATATTCTCCTCGCAGATGACGCCAAAAGCGAACAGGAGTTTGTCGACTCACACGGTATCCAAGGTATCGGAAAGACAGTTCGGTCGGAGTGGGCCAGAGAGCATCCGGAGTATCTGCGTGCAACAGCAAATGGACACGCAGCACCCGAGAAATGTTTAGCTGCACACTTGCTCGAATCGGATGAGCCAGTGCACCTCGAAGTCTGTAACGCAAGTTTCGAGGACAATGTCACACAGCGTCTCGATGGTGCACAGGCCCGGGGCAACTACGAGGAATTACTTGACCCACGTGGTGCGTGTCTCTGGCTCGACGGACGCCGCTCGGACTCTGCGTTCGAAAAGCTCGAAGACGGCGAGTTTGTGTTACCGACGCTCTCGGCTGCATTCGACATGTTGGGTCTCGATGAACAAGAAGCAACTCAAGCTGCCGACGCAATCAAGAAGTTCCGCAACCGCCAAAGCGGCGTCTCTGTCCGTGGTGACATCGTCTGAGAATTTATCTGCAAGGACGCAGCCAGTGACAATATGCCCTGACAGAGTACGGCAAAACGAAGCGCCGGAGTGTGACACACCGTTTTGCTCGCTTGGTTGGGAACCACCCGTGTCACCTGTTCGCCCCCGAGTGCTGGGCTCAAATTAGAGGTCGCCACTCGTCACGTAGAAAGGCACAACCTCACGCTGTCGGTACGTTCCATCCTGCATCTGCTGGATGACTTCCCGTCCCATCGATCGCCAGTGTTCTCTGAGTTGCTCGAACGACTCTGTAGATTCTTTGCCCGCAAGAATCGTCTCCCGGTCGTCATCGATATCAGTTCCGCTAGCCTTGCGACGTGCGCCTTCGAGCGCACGCTCAGAGTACGGTGATTCAATAGAGCGTTCGTGGTTATACTGCCGCACCTTGACACGTTTGAACCCGGCTTCCTCAAACAACTCCGGGACAGCTCCAAGCGCTGCGTCAGTCTCGATGCCCTGAAGGTACAGTTCACGTGCTCGTTGTGCCAGCCGCGGTTCGGCCTTGACAGTTGAATCGATTGAGACCGCGCTGTTATCTGGCTCGATGACAGCCACGGACTCCGTGGCGACGCGTGCAAACTCTTCAAGTGCCGTAGATGGGTCCGAGAGGTTGACCAACAGCGCCTGACAGACAACGAGGTCGAACGTATCGTCCGCAAACGGAAGACGTGTCGCATCACCCTGAACCCGTGGGCTAGCGATATGCTCAAGCAGTCCGTTGTCGGCGTCAAGCGCGATGACAGATCCAGTCGTCTCGTCGCGGAGGATGCGGGTCAGTTCACCTGTCCCTGCCCCGACATCGAGTACGCATTGTCGACTTTTGAGCGATAGGTTTGCGAGTGCGTCACGAGAGTCGTCCCACATGCCCTCACGGGTCGACTCTAGGTACTCTGCAGTGAACCGTCTCACACTCGTCTTACTCTGGTCGAAGACAAATAGCCTGTCGTCTCTCGACGGGCAGTGCTCTCACTCGCTAAGTTCGTGGACGCGGTCGATATTCCACGCAAATCCCTTGCCATTCTCGGTCGGCGTTTCGAGAACGAGCGGGAGATCACGGATCGCCTCGTGGTTGATGAACGCACGCATCCCGTCTTCTCCAATTTCTCCTTTTCCGATGTGTGCGTGTTCGTCTTTGTTCGTTCCAGACGCGTGTTTCGAATCGTTGAGGTGGACACACGCAAGATTCTCGAAGCCAACCACATCGTCAAATGCTGCGAGTGACTCCGCGACCGCATCGGGCGTCGAGAGGTCGTAGCCTGCAGAGAAGGCATGGGCAGTGTCGAGGCAGACTTCGAGATCTTGTTCAGAACGGTCGAGAACAGCCGCGAGGTGTTCGAACTCGCCCCCCAGTTTGGTGCCACTGCCAGCATCTGATTCGATGAGGATTGTGACATCGTCTGGGACAGTCAACTCGTCAAGCGTGCTCGCAGCGTTGTCGAGCCCCTGTTCAACACCTGCGCCCGTGTGTGCGCCGAGGTGAACGTTGACGTACTCGATACCGAGTGTGGCTGCCGCGTCGACCTCCGCTTGCATGCTGGCAACAGATTTCTCGTGGAGGTCGTCTTTGGGCGTCGCAAGGTTCACTAGGTACGACGAGTGGATAACCCATGGGCCGACTGCTTTCTCGTCAGATTCTGTCTGGAAGCCCGTTGCAGCGTCGGCATCAATGTCGGGCTGTTGCCAGACCTGCGGTGAGGTTGTGAATATCTGCCCGCAGTTGCCACCGAAGGCACGCTGGCGGGGTATAGCGTTGCGGACATCATCGTAAGGAGGTGTTTCATCGTCCGACGAGACACGTGAGCCAGAAATCGAGACGTGTGCGCCTACCTGCATATCTTGAGTGAGTTGCCGCGAGCACATAGCAACTTCGGAGTCGAAAACAAACAGTCAACAACAGACAGGGTCAGACAGAGAGTGGGTCGTTCCGGCGGCGATTCCACTCCTCAGCGGTGTACTTCTCGTCTGCAATCTCGGCTGCTCTGTCGAGTTCGTCGTTAGTCCACTCGCCGACATCGGCGTCGCACCACTCTGTGAGGGCCGCTTCGAGAGTTTCGACGGCTTCCTTTCGGTCGATTCCAGCCTGTTCACGGATAGACGTGACTCGCTTATCGAAAGTCGACTCGCTCACCGCATCCGTCCGGAACGTTCCGAGATGGCGATCAGGTGCAAGCGCATAGGACAGCGAGCCGTGCTGGATGACCGCTTCGCGCTGGCGGTACTGTGCGTTCCCACTTATCTTGTGACCGTCTGCAAGAATGTCGTGTGCAGGGTTGACTTTCCGGAGATAGCAGGTTGGTTTGTGAATCTCCGGGTGTTTCTCGTCTGCAAAGGCGGCGTCGACACCCATCCGGTCAAACGCGTCGAGTATGGGTGTACAGAGCAGTTCGTAACACGTCATCAGGTCGCCCGGAAGTTCATCTTCTGGGCCAACAATCGAGTAGGAGATGTCACCGGAGGAATCGTGATAGATACCACCACCGCCGGTTGGTCGACGCGTAACAGTGATATCGTTGTTGTCGCAGTACTCCCAGTCGACAGTTTCAGGCGGTTGGCGGTACCCAAGCGAGAGTGTACTGGGCTCCCACGTGTAGACACGGACCGTCCGGGGACCGCCCGAAGCTGCAGTTTCAGCGGCCACTTCTTCAAGCGCCATCTGCATTGGACCGGGCCGGCTTTCGACGGGCACGAGTCGCCAGTCTCTGTCTGCAAGCTCAGTCATACCGGCAACTACACACGCAATGACAAAAATATACGCGAAACAGCGACCACAGGCAACAGAAACCGCAAAGTGAAACTACCTTCCGGCCACAGTACCGCTATGGCCGATTTCAACTATGAGACTGATGTCGAAGTGCGGTTTCAAGACCTCGATATCGCTGGGCACGTCAACAATGCAGTCTATGTCACGTACCTCGAAGAAGCCCGAGTAGGCTATCTGGGCGACGTGCTTGGCGTCACCGAACCCGAAGCGGTCAACGCTGTCATCGCTAACCTTGAAATCGACTACCACCGTCCAGTGCGAGACGATACTCATGTGACGGTCGCTCTCCGGACGCTCGAACCGGGAGAGGCAAGCATCCCGATGGAGTACGAAATCCGTGCCGACGGTGCTGTCGCCGCGACCGCAGAAACCGTGATGGTGACTGTTGACTTCGAGACAGGTGAGACACAGCCGCTACCCGATTCCTGGCGCGACCGTATCGAAGAGTACGAAGGGCACTGACGGCCAGCAACGCGGGAGTGAACACGGGGACCCATCTTTATCAGCAGCCTCGCCGTGACCCAACGTATGCAAGCTGGGATTCTCGTGCCAAACGACGCCGACGACCTCGCGGCGTTTGCCGAGCGCTCGGAAACACTGGGTTATGACTCGGTCTGGACAGGTGAACTCTGGGGCCGTGATTCGTTTGTTGCACTGACACGTGCGGCACTCCGGACCGAAAACATCCACCTCGGGACCGCCATTGTCAACGTCTATGGTCGCTCGCCGGCGACAATTGCACAGGCAGCCGCCACACTCAACGACGCCGCTGATGGCCGGTTTACCCTCGGCCTCGGGACGAGCACTCGAAAGGTCGTCGAAGACCTCCACAGCGAGCCGTTTGATAATCCGGCTCGACAGCTCCACGAAGCTATCGAGCTTACCAAGCAGTTCCTTAACGGCGAGAGTCGAGTTTCCTACGAAGGAGATAAATTCGACGTCGCTGATTTCCCATCGCTGTCGACCGACGTATCGGTGTACGCCGCCGCGCTCGGTCCTGCGACGAGACGGGCAACTGGGCGGACCGCAGAGGGCTGGCTCCCTCATAATATTCCCTTCGACCGTCTTGGCGAGGCCTTCGAGACGATAGCCAAGACAGCTGAGGCGGTCGGCCGGGACCCCCAGGCAATCACGACGATCCCCTACGTTCCGAGCGCGGCCAGTGACGACCCAGAGCGTGCCCGGGCAGCTGTCAGCGGTCATCTCGCCTACTACGTCGGGAGCGGCGAGGGGTACCGGCGGGCGGTCGCCGAGTCGTTTCCGGAGGCGGCAGACGCGATTGCCAAAGCGTGGCGGTCGGGGAACCGCGACGAGGCACGAGCCGCCGTCACCGACGAGATGCTCGACACACTCGGGGTAGCCGGCACGCCCGAACAGGCACGCAACCAGCTTGCTGAGGTTGCGGCGCTTGATGCTGTCGACGTTCCGCTTGTCGTTATTCCGGACGACACCGGCGACGAGTTGCGCCGAGAGACGATGGAAGCACTTGCGCCCGGGGAATAAATGAAAGAGAGAGCTGTTTCGGACGTGAGAGTCAGACTGTGACAGACAGCAGAGACCACATCGGTCAAGTAGCTTCACCCCGACCCCTAGTTAATGACCGATACCGGCCCGCTCTCGCCGGACCGTCCTGAAGCCGAAAGCGAGTTTCGTGTCGATGCACCGTTCGATCCCGCAGGCGACCAGCCCGATGCCATCGAACAGCTGGCGGCCGGGTTCCAAGAAGGGATCGACGAGCAGACCCTACTTGGCGTAACCGGCAGTGGCAAGACAAACACCGTTTCGTGGGTCGTCGAAGAGATTCAACAGCCGACTCTCGTCATTGCCCACAACAAGACACTGGCCGCACAACTCTACGAGGAGTTCAGAACTCTGTTTCCAGATAATGCAGTAGAGTACTTTGTCTCTTACTACGACTACTACCAGCCTGAGGCCTACGTCGAGCAAAGCGATACCTATATTGACAAGGATGCCTCTATCAACGACGAAATCGACCGCCTCCGTCACTCCGCGACCCGCTCGCTGTTGACACGTGACGATGTTATCGTCGTCGCCAGCGTCTCGGCAATTTACGGTCTGGGTGACCCGGGTAACTACATCGACATGGCCCTCCGGTTGGAGCAGGGCCAGCAAATCGAACGCGACGAGATTTTGTCCCGGCTGGTCGACCTGAATTACGAGCGGAACGACGTAGATTTTACACAGGGAACCTTTCGCGTTCGCGGTGACACCCTCGAAATTTACCCGATGTATGGCCGGTACGCCGTTCGTGTCGAGATGTGGGGCGACGAAATCGACCGCCTCCGGAAAGTAGACCCGCTAGAGGGCGAAATCGTCAGTGAAGAGCCAGCGGTGCTCTTACACCCCGCAGAGCATTACTCGATTCCCGAACAGCGCCTCAACGAGGCAATCGCGGAGATAGAGTCGCTCCTCGACGACCGAATAAGTTCCTTCGAGCGTCAGGGCGACCTCGTGGCTGCACAGCGTATCGAAGAACGGACGACCTTCGATATAGAGATGATGAACGAAACAGGCTACTGCTCGGGTATCGAGAACTACTCCGTTCACCTCTCTGACCGCGAGTCGGGTGAAGCACCGTACACACTCCTCGACTACTTTCCTGACAATTTCTTGACTGTCGTCGATGAGTCCCACCAGACGCTGCCACAGATTCGCGGCCAGTTCGAAGGCGACAAGTCGCGCAAAGAGTCGCTGGTTGAAAACGGGTTCCGGCTACCAACAGCGTTCGATAATCGGCCACTGACGTTCGGAGAGTTCGAAGAGAAGACCGACCAGACACTGTACGTCTCGGCGACACCGGGTGAGTATGAGCGCGACAACTCCGGACACGTCGTCGAGCAGATTGTCCGGCCAACTCACCTGATTGACCCTGCAGTGGAGATTGCCGACGTCGATGGGCAGGTCAGCAGCCTTATCGACCGTCTCCAAGCACTACCCGAAGACGAGCGTGCGTTGGTGACAACACTTACCAAACGGATGGCTGAAGACCTCACCGAGTATCTCGAAGAGGCCGGCATCGATGTTGCCTACATGCACGACGAGACAGACACCCTCGAACGTCACGAACTTATCCGGAGTCTCCGCCTCGGCGAAATCGATGCTATCGTCGGCATCAACCTGCTGCGGGAGGGACTGGATATTCCGGAGGTATCACTGGTGGCGATACTTGATGCCGACCAAGAGGGATTCCTTCGGTCAGAAACGATGCTCATTCAGACGATGGGGCGGGCGGCACGGAACGTCAACGGCGAGGTCGTGCTGTATGCCGACGAGCCAAGTGGAGCGATGGAGTCGGCAATTCAAGAGACACAACGTCGGCGGCGGATTCAACAGGCCTTTAACGAACAACACGGTTACGAGCCCCACAGTATCGAGAAAGCAATCGGCGAATCGAATCTGCCGGGGAGCAAAACAGACACAGGGGATGCCTCGACTCTTGACCCCGACAGCGAGGACGACGCGCTCCGGGCCATCGACGAGCTTGAAACGCAGATGCAGGAGGCAGCGGATAACTTGGAGTTCGAACTCGCAGCAGATATCCGGGACCGCATTCGGGAATTACGCGAAGAGTTCGAGGTCGAGCATGACGATAATGGCGTCCCAGTCGCCGATTCGGAATGGTGACCTGTCACGCATACTTACACAGTAAAACGACTACTCACCAACGTCATCCGATAGAAAAAGAAAGATGTCAGTCAGTGTCAACACCCGTGATTTCAAAGCGTGCGCCGCCATCAACACTCTCAGTGACAGCGATATCCCAGCCGTGAGCCTCAACGATATCCATCACAATTGAAAGTCCAAAGCCGGTGCCATCCGTATCAGTGGAGTAGCCGGACTCGAAGACGTCGTCGCGTTTCTCCGGCGGGATTCCCGTCCCATCGTCTGCAATGTAGAACCCATTGTCAAGCGTCCCGATAGTAATCCGGACAGCCGTATTGTCGTCTTGGTGTTCCTCTTCTGGCGCATTCGAGCCGTGTTCCATAGCGTTTTTGAGAAGGTTTTCGAGGAGTTGGCGAACCTGAATCGCATCAGCCAGGAGTATCAGGTCAGCATCAACAGTGAGCGTGTCTCTCCCGGATTCAAGCGTCTCCCAGCAGTTCTTCGCGACGCGAGCCAGTTCGACCGGTTCAGGGTCGCGAACCGCCTCGCCCGCGCGGGCAAGCGAAAGTAGGTTCTCGAGTAACTGGTCCATTCGGTCGAGTGCTTGGTCGATATCATCGATATATTCGCTGTCACACTCCTGACGAAGCATTTCGAGACGCAACTCGGCAACAGTCAGTGGGCTACGGAGGTCATGACTCACGACGCTGGCAAACTTTTCGAGTCTATCGTTTTTCTTTTGTAGGGTCTGTTCGTGCTCAATGCGGTTGAGAGCGGCCGTCGCGTGGGATGCTAGTAACTCCGCTGCTTCACGGTCCTCTGATTCAAACACAGCACGCTCTTCGGCGATTCCCTGAAAGATGCCCCATTTACCAAGCGGTACTGAGAGTCCGGAGGTGATGCGATCATAGACCGGTTTCGCTGTATCGTGTTCTTCTCCGTCTACCAGTATGACACTTTTTTGTTCCTGATACGTTTTTCCGGCGACGCCCTCATCTGTTCGCAAGAGGCGTTCGTCTTTTTCGAGTGGGCCTGCTTCGGAGACGCTTTGGGCGCAAAGCCAGCCGTCGTCCGGAACGCCGACCGCACACCAATCAAAGCCAAGAATCTCGACGGCGGCTTCAATGACTGTGTCATAGACCTCGTCGTGCTCGGTGGCTGCCTGAAGCTCAGCCGCAACCTTGTGCAGGCGAGTGATTCGTGACTTGTTTTTATCACCACCCACGTTGGTCATTATCGTACCACTATGGCGACGCGTACGCTTCAACCTTGTGTGCATTCCCCAAGAAGTTGGCATACTGGATGCCGACACGCCTAACTACCGGTCGCTCATAGCTCGTGTCATGAGCGACCCCGAACAGGACGTAGCCGGCACAGTCGAGGGGCAAGGGCCGGTCGAAATCGACGAAGAGATGGCACGACACATCGAGAATAAGCGTGACGAACTCTTAGAGAAGTTCGAACTCCCCGACGAATTTCCACCGGAAGTAATGGAGGAAGCAAAGGAGCGCACCGAAAACATCCAACAGCAGATTGAGGATGAACTCGACGAGAGAGAAGACCTGCGAGACCTGACGACGTGGACGACAGACCCTGTCGACGCACAGGACTTCGACGATGCACTCTCGGTCGAGGAGCGCGACGACGAGTACGTCCTCTGGGTCCACATTGCCGACGTGACACACTATGTCTCACCCGACACTGCGATGTGGGACGAAGCAAACACACGTGGCAATACCATCTATCTGCCGGGGTATACGATTCACATGCTCCCACCAATTCTGGCCGAGACTGTCTGCTCGCTGGTCCCACATGAGGACCGCCTTGCACACACTGTCGAGATGCACCTCGACAAGGAGACACTTGGCTACGAAACAATCGATATCTACAAATCGGTCATCCGGAGCAACGCCCGCTTGACCTATACTGACTGTGAGAACATTCTGGACGACCCCACGGTTGCCAAAGAGTTCCTCGAAGATACCGATGTGGACCTTCCAGAGCGCAACGAACTCGTCTCGACGCTTGCCCAGCGCATGCACGAGGCACGTAAGGAGGAAGGGTCACTTGTGTTGAACCCACAGCGCGACCGTGCCCACACTATCATCGAGGAGTGTATGCTGAAAGCGAACAAAGCAGTCACTCACGAGTTGATGTGGGACCGCGGTGTCGAGGCGATGTACCGTGTCCATCCACAACCCAGCCCCGACGAGTGGAGCGAAGCACTCAAAGAGATTCAAGAACTCGATGGCGTCTCGGTTCCCGGCGACAAGTGGGACGAACCACGCAAGGCAGTCAACGCGACTCTAGAAGAGGCTCCCAAACGACAACTAGACAAGATTCAGTGGGCCGTCATGAAGGTAATGCCCCGGGCAAAGTACATGAACGACCCATTTGGCGGCCACCACGCGTTGAACTTCGAGATTTATGGGCACTTCACGTCGCCAATCCGGCGGCTTTCGGACCTGATAAACCATTGGATTGTCTACACAAACGAGCAGTTCGAGGAACTGCCAGCTCTGTGTGACCATGCCTCTGACCGCCAGCAGGCTGCCGAATCCTGCGAGCGTGAGTACCGCGACTTCCTTGAAGAAATTGGGCTTAGTCCAGATGCAGTAAACAACCGTGGCATCGAAGTGGTCGAAGAGTAGTCGAGGGCGAAAGAGATACAACTCGCGGCTCGTTTGACACCGACAGGAATCTAGAGGTACGATACAACGATGGGAACGTCACGCCGGATGCGGTTCGTCCACGGACAGGTCGCCTGGATGGTGGCGACAGTGCTGGTGCTGGCCCTGCTTGGCTCACTGTCTTACGAGCTGTTTTTCGTCGTGGCGCTACTTGGCTTTCTTATTGTCACAGAGCTGACCGCTCCTGTCTCGATTACGCCCACGTGGCGACGGCGGTTGCGATGGGTTATTCTGCTCGGACTCGCCGGGTTCACCTACGTCGTGATTCGACGGATTCTCGAAATCCTTCCCCCGGGGGTGTTCGGATAGATGGCCCGGGCATCGTGGCTCCCGGAGGGCTGGAACGTTAGCCTCCCGCGCGCGTTGCTGGCTGCGCTTGGCTGTACCGTACTCGTCGCACTGGTGGTGCTGGCGACCGTCTCGACGACGGCTTTCGGGCTGTACAACCCCACTTGGGAGGGAACGAGCGACCTCCGTGAGGAAATCGGCGCCGACCGGAACCTCGACCTCCTCACTGACACGGCCGAGTACGGAGACCTCGACCCGGATAAGGCGGTCGCGTTCGTCATCGCACCTGATGAGGAGTACGACGACCAGGCCGCCGCGGCGGTTCGCCAGTTCGCCGAGCGAGGTGGCACGGTCGTCGTCTTCGAGAACTTTGAGACTAGCGGGAACGCACTGCTTTCAGACATTGATGCCGAGGCCCGCTTCGACGGCCGGGTGTTCCGGGATGAACAGCACTACTTCCGGGGCCCCGAGATGCCCGTGGCGACGACCGTTGAGAACCACACCCTCACAGAGGGGGTCGACCGCCTGACATTGAACCTTGCGACCGCCGTCGAGCCGGGCAATGCGACTGTTCTTGTTGGGACCAGCGAGTTTGCGTATCTGGCCGAGGAACCGGACGCAGAACTCGACGACGAGGACGAACTGGCGAGTTATCCCGTTGCGACAATCGAGTCAGTCGGTGCCGGCGACGTGGTGGCGGTGGGCGACCCGAGCATCACCATCAACGCGATGCTTGGGGAGTCAGACAACGCTGTCTTCCTCGAACAACTGTACGCCGATAGCGACCGTGTGGTCTTTGACCTCTCTCATCACGAGAGCGTGCCGCCGCTGACGAGTACGCTCCTGGTCATTCGTGAGACACCGCTGTTGCAGGTACTCCTCGGAGGGGTCGCCATCGCTGCCGTCGTCGCGGCGTCTCGCGGGCAGTTCCGTCGCCTCGGGCGACGGCTGACGGGGACTGCGGGCTGGCAGCAAGTCCGACGCCGAGTCGGGCTACGGTCCGACCCGGACGGACAGATGATGAGTGCCGACGAGCGGGCACGATACCTGCGACGCCAGCACCCCGACTGGGACGAGGAGCGAATCAATCGCATAGTGACAGCATTTAACCGCACCACCGAGCAAGAGAGTAAACGAGAATGAGTCGGGAGGACGCAACCACGGGCGGACAGCGAACCGGGGACGGCGACCCCAAGATGTTGTATGAGACAGTTTCAGCAGAGATGCAGCGAGTTCTCGTCGGGAACGAGGGAGCTGTCGAACATCTCATGGTCGGGCTGTTGACCCAGGGACATATCCTGCTCGAAGGGGTGCCCGGCGTCGCAAAGACAACGCTGGCGAACCTGTTCGCTCAAGTTTCAGGTCTCGACTACAGCCGCGTTCAGATGACGCCCGATATCCTCCCGGCGGACATCACCGGTACGTACGTCTACCGCGAACACACCGGAGAGTTCGAACTTCAGCGAGGCCCGGTGTTCTCGAACGTTGTCGTCGCCGACGAAATCAATCGGGCGACGCCCAAGACCCAGAGTGCACTGCTGGAGGCGATGCAAGAACGCAGCGTCACGATTCGCGGCGAGACGCTCTCTCTGCCCGAGCCGTTCATGGTCATCGCCACACAGAACCCAATCGAGATGGAGGGGACGTTCGAACTCCCCGAAGCCCAGCGCGACCGGTTTCAACTCAAGTTGACTATCGACCTGCCCGACCGGGACGTAGAGCGGGAACTCGCCAACCGCTTTGACGACGACCCGGAGCTGGGCCCTGGTCGCGTGACACAGGTCGTCGATAAACAGGCAGTACTCGCTGCACGGGAGGCGGTCAAAGACGTACACGTCGCCTCACCAGTGGTCGAGTACATCCTCGATATTGTCGAGGAGACGCGAACCCATCCAGACATCTCACACGGTAGTTCGCCGCGCGCGACGCTTGCTTTCCTTAACTCCGCGAAAGCGCGGGCCACAATCCATGGCCGGGAGTACGTCATCCCGGACGATATCAAGACACTCGCGGAACCGATTCTCGCACACCGTCTCGTCTTGAACACCGAAGCCGACCTCAGCGATGTCTCCCCGGCCGACGTCGTGGCTGACATCCTCCAAAATGTCGAGCCGTCGGGTGCCGGGGCCGAGGAACTCAGCCTCGATTGATTCTCAGCGGCCGGTGTTTTCCTGTTCTGTCTCGTCATCCCAGCGGAGCGTAACAAGCCAGTCTGCCCGCTCGTCTGTTGTGTCCACGTCCAGCGTGACTGGTCGGTCAAGAGCCACCGTGCAGCCGGCAGCGAGGAAGGATGTCAACGGATGATCGAGCCGGTCGAGGTCGCCAAGCGTGCTGCCCGTCACCCGGAACGTGAGCCGGCCGCCGGTTGGGTCACGCTCTGCGTTGATGGCATCGGCGAGTTCGAACTGTTCGACAACAGCCTCGGCTAGCTGTGTAGCGAGTTCCCCGGGTTGTGTCGCGACCGGCCCGCTTGATGCCCGCTCGAACTCCTCAAACAGCAACGCCCCCGTGGCTTCGAGCAGGAATCCCCTGCTGTCGGGTGCCGTCACGAACGGGCCGTCTTCGAGGGATGGAATGTCGTACTCGGGAGACTGTGGCACGTAGAGATGTGCGGCCCGGCTTTCACCAGGGAGATAGACTGCAGTTTCGGTGAGTCCAAGACTCTCGACCAGCGCCGCGTAGTTCGCGGCCACCGCGGTGTAGACTCGCTCGGTTACGTCCGCGGCGACAAACCGGGAAGGTGTCAGATACAGCGTGAGGACACCACCAAAGAGTCCGGTCGCACCGAGTGCGAACAGAACCTCCTGCCCCTCCGAGAAGAGAACGCCGAGAGTCAGTGTGAGAGCTCCGACAGCAAACAGCCCATAGGCAGTGCGGCGGTACTTTGACTGTCTAGCGCGTGCGTACTCGGTCCGCAGCCGGCGGTTTTCCTCCTCTAGAAGCTCGACACGTGCGGCGAGGTCGAGGTTGTCCTCTTGGGCGGGGACTGTCTCAGTGGTACTGCTATTCTCTGGAGTGGTTGTCGACGCGTCAATTGGTTCGCTCTCGTCAGCTGTCATTATCTATCATCGTCGTTGGGTCAGTTCCAGTCGAAACATCTGTACCATCGTCCACCAGTCCGAGTTGGAGAAGCAGGAATCGGTGTCCCGCGTAGGATGCCACGCCAAGCATACCCAACACGGTGGGCGCGAGGAGCCAGATGGGCAACGCCTCGGCGAGGAGCCAGATGCCCCCGGCAAGTAACCCGGTCGTGACGAGGACAACGGCAGCGAATCCTGTCGGATATGGCGTGGTCGCGACAGGCGCGAGCACCAGCACGAGCAGAGGTGTACCGACGAGCGTGACCGTCAACAGTGTCACCGGCGATGGCACCGTTGGGGCCGCCAGAACTGTCCCGGCCGCGAAGGCATACGGCGACCCGAGGAGATACCAGACGCCAGCGGTGACGATGCCGGCAAGCGCTCCAACAGGGCCAGCAAGGAACGATAGCGCGGCGACAAACAGGAGACAGGCTAACGCTGACAGCCATGTGTGGCCGCCGGCCACGGGCACCAGTTGCGTGTCCTCGCCCCAGACCGGGGGAAGGCGGCTGTCGGGCTGTCGGGTCGACGCAGAGTCCGATTGCTCGCGAGGAGTGCTCACGAGCGCCCACCTCCGGCCGGTGAACGCTGTGTGCCACCCGCAGCGAGGACGGCACCAAGCCGGTCACCCGGTCCAACTTCGAGGGCCGTGACACGGTCGAGGTGTGAGAGTTCGCGCCGGAGTTCCTCGAAGGCAACGTAGCGCTCGTAGCGGGCTTCGAGGTCTCGGACAGTTCCGGTTTCATAGAGCACCGTCGGCGCGAGTAAGAGCAGCACCTGCCCCCCGTTTCGGGCCGCCAGCGTCGCCGTCTCGCGGAGTTCCCGTGGGTCCGAATCGTCGGTACAGATGATGGAAACCTGCTGGCCAGACCGCCTGGCGAGTGTCGTCCGTACGGCACCCAGCAGCGGTTGGTCCGTCAAGTGTGTCCGATAATACTGCTGGCTATCGTAGAACGGCTGGAGCGTTGTGCTAAACTGGTCGTCTCCAGCTTCGAGTGCGACGAGAGACTGTCGGGCACCGTCCATTGGTCGCTGGACAGTACTCACCTGGGAGAGCCCTCCGAGTGTCACGGAGCCATCGCTGACCGGGTCAGCCTGCGCGTCTGTAGTGGGTTCGAGGTCTAACAGTGTGCGACGAATCGCGTTGTAGTGGCTGGGCGTCGTCGTCGGTTCGAACCGCGAGGTGATGCCCTCGTCGCCGACCGATACCATGCCAAGCGGGTCGTCGAGTCGCTTTGCGCTGTCGGCGAGCGCGAGGGCGACCTCCCGGAGGTACGCTAATTTCGTCTCTGCGGGTGGGCCGGCCGCGAGTGCGCTTCGGTGGTCGACGACCAGCAGCGTTTCTTGATCGGTTTCGGCTTCGTACTCACGGACATACGGCGAGTCGAGGCGGGCGGTCGCGTTCCAGTCGATACGGCTGGCCGAGTCACCCGGGAGGTACTCACGCAGTTCCGCTGGCTCGACGCCCGAACCCGGGTGGTCGGCGGCGTGTTCCCCGTAGGCAAGCAGCGCCTGGTCGCCCCCCTCGCCGACGTGGACGTTTCGCGGCCCGCGGGGCTGGACTGTCACTGCTGTTGTCTCACCGACGGGAACGGTCTGTTCGAAAAGGCCATCCGAGACGGTGACGTGTGCCTGGCTAAACTCGTGGCGACCGGCAACCGGCCAGCGCACGTCGACGGTCGTCTCGGCAGCCGTCTCTCCCGGATCAAGCTCGACAGTTCCGTCCTTACCGTCGGTTGCGGCTGGCAGGCCAGTCCGGATAAAACAGGCGAGTTTCGACGGCCGGTCGACTGTGGCACTCAGCGTGACAGTCGTCGTCTCGTCGGTCCGGACTAGCGTGCGCGCCGGCACCTGATTCACTGAGAGCGCCGAAACGAGCCCGGTGGTCGCCCGAGAGAACAGGTACTGCCGCGAGAGAACCCACGCGCTCAGAAAGACCGTTCCAAGGAGAGGGAACGCGCGACCGAGAACCGTCGCCAGGGCAGCGAGTACAGCACCAAGCCCTGCAATCCCCCATAGCCGGCGCGTGGCTTTCATATGCTGTGATTTTTCGGCGTACTGTTGAATGTATTGGTTGGTATCAGGAGACAGATTTTTGACCTGACACCTGCTCTCTGTGGATGTGAAACGCCTCGTCGTTGCTAGCCTCGTGATTGCCGTGATGGTCGCCGGGTTCCCGATGGTGGGTAGCGGCGACAGTGGGATGGCGACGGAGACAGACACAGCGGGGGAGCAGTCGGCTGACCTGCCTGGGCCAAGCAGTGCTGTCCTCCAACTCAACGATACGGACGGGAGTGGCAACGAGACCGAGCGCCACCGGAATCCCGACGACCGCGACGGGGAGGGCGACGAAGGGGCCCTTGGGTCGTGGCTGTCGGGCCGGTTAGCTGACAAACTGGGTGGAGGGGCAATTCAGATTAGCGAGGGGCAGTACGAACTCGCGCGTAATGTGCTCGGTGACGACTACGACAAACGGCTCGAACAGTTCATCGAAGTCGCTGGTGACGCCGGCAACACGACCGCCGAGGAAAAAGAGGAGACACTGCGGAGCGCCCGCGACAAAGAAGAGGAACTCATCGACCTCCGCCAAGAGTTCGAGGAGACGCGGGCCGCATACGAAGAAGCCGTCGAAAACGGGAACACCGAGCGCGCCCGCGAACTCGCCCGCGAACTGGTCGCCCTCGCCGATCGAATCGAAGACGTCAGTGCCGACCTCAAAGAGTTGCTCGCTGGCGTTGAATCGATTACCGGAGAGGATCTCTCGGAAGTGCAGACAACAGTCGAGCAACTCCAGAACGAGAGCACAGCAGAAGCAAGCGAGATTGCCACGCGGGTATTTGAGAGTACCGAACTGTCGGTCGACATCGCGAACGAACGTCTCTCCTTTCTTGATCCGGCAGTGCTGACAGGACAGATACAGACTGTCGACGGCGAACCGCTCGCCGACGAGGAGATACGGCTGACAGTCGGCAACAAAACACACAGAGTCGAGACGGGGCCGGACGGCGAGTTCAGTCTTGAACACCGGCCAACCGACCTGCCGCTGTCCACGGATACGTTGCCGGTTGCATACGTTCCCGAGCCAAACTCTATCTACCTAGGAGACGAGACCAACGTAGACGTCACCGTGATGCAGGTCGAGCCGACGCTGGACGTACAATCCGTTCCAGAGCGAGTTAGCTTCGGTGAGACGGTGACTGTCAGCGGCGACCTCAGTGTCGAGGGAATACCCGTCGATGGCGTTCCAATTGCGGTCACGCTCGGCGGGGAGAGACTCGGGACGATACCAGTCAGCGATGGGTCGTTCGAGCGCGCCATCGAAATACCAGCGAGCGTGCCCGCGGGTGAACAGGAGCTGTCGGTTTCGCTTCCCTTCGCGGAGCGGGCGCTCGCAGGCGTTGAGGAGACACAGACGGTTGTCATCGAAGAGACCAACACGTCACTGTCGGTGACTGCCACCCAACTCAACGGGAGCGCGCTGCAGGTGAATGGTGCACTCACGACCAGCGACGGCCTCGGAGTCGGCGGACAGTCGGTCGATATCACGCTCGACGGTGAGCGCATCGGGACCGTGCGGACCCAGAGCGACGGCAGCTTCGCCACGATACACCCAATCATGCCAGACGAAGGCGGCGAGAAGGTACAAGTAGGGACGACGTTCGACGGCACAGGGTCGAACCTCCGTCCATCACAAGCTGACACGATTGTGACGCTCGAATTGGTCGCCGGTCCCAATGAGCCGGGTGGTAGTGGTGGGCCGGGTGGTAGTGGGTCGCTTGTCGACGACACGTCCCTACTCAATGTGGTTGGTGAAAACGCCCTTCTGGCCGGGGCAGTACTGGGGGCAGGTGTGCTTGGACTGGTACTGATAGCGGCCCGGTTGTCTCGGCGACCTGATAACGATGGTCCGGGCGGCGATGGGACGATTCGTGACCCGGAACCGTCGGCAGAGCGCGAGACGAACGTACTTGACTCGCTGTTCGACCACGCGACGACGCAGCTTGAATCCGGCGACGCCGAATCCGCCATCGAGGCCAGCTATTCGGCGGTCCGCCGACAGTTTGAAGCCACGATAGACACCGGGCAGGCGCTTACACACTGGGAGTTCTATCGGGCATATCTTGACGCCGGAGACAAAAGCGAGGAGACCGGCGAGTCCGACACCGAAGACGCGCTCCGGGACCTCACCGAGACATACGAGCGGGCGGTGTACAGCCCGGGCACGGTGCAAGTCGACGAGGCGGCGCGGACCGTCGAGCGCGCCCGGCGACTGTGTGCCCGGACCGACGGCGGAGTGACGCCAAGCGAAGAAAAAGCGTGACCCCGAACGCCAAGAGCGAAAGCGAAGGATGAACCAACCCGGCTCGGCGACTACCAGGTAATTCCTTCATAGACGATGCCGTCCCGGCGAGAGATGATACGACGACCGTCAACGACGATAGGCTCTGCCATCCGGTCGAACTCCTCGTCGAGTGCTGCGAACTCATCCCACTCTGTCACGACGAGTGCGGCGTGTGCACCGTCCAGTGCCTCACCAGCGGAGTCTGCTGCTGTAAACTCGACCTCAGGGTAGCGTTCGCGCATATCCTTGACTGCGACAGGGTCGTAGGCGATAATGTCTGCGCCACGGTCTCGGAGCTTCTCGATAACCGGAACTGCTCGGGAGTTACGCGTATCGTCGGTGCCGGGTTTGAACGACAGACCCAGCACGGCAACACGCTTGCCTGCCACGTCGACGTGCTCGTCAAGCAGGGCGAGGAGATGGGCTGGTTGGCTGTCGTTACGCTCTTTGACAGCGTCGAGGACCATGGGGTCGATTCCCCGGTCGCGGGCGGCCGCGACGAGCGCATCGGTGTCTTTCGGGAAGCAACTACCCCCCCAGCCGACTCCGGAACGAAGGAACTTCGCGCCGATGCGGTCATCAAACCCCAGCGCCTCGGCGACTTCGTAGCTGTCGACACCGTAGGCCTTGCAGATGACGCCGAGTTCGTTGATGAGGCTGACCTTCGCGGCGAGGAAGGCGTTGCTCGCGTACTTTATCATCATGGCTTCACGGGTCCCCGTGTGGACGAGTGGAACGTCATCCTCGGCGGCCGCAATGACCGGGTCGTACAGCGTGTCGAGGCGCTTGCCTGCCAACTCAGAGTCCGTCCCGATGACGATTCTGTCCGGCGAGCGGAAATCTTCGACGGCACTGCCCTCTCGGAGAAACTCGGGGTTAGTCGCGACGTGGATGTCCACGCCGAGTTCGGCATCGGCGGCCTCGGCGATGGTCGGAGCGATGCGTTCCTCAACGACGCCCGGGACAGTCGTGCTCTTGACCACGACGACATGGGAGTCGTCTTTTCCGGCGAGAGTCTCGCCGAGGCTTTCGGCGGCGGCTTCGAGAATAGAAGTGTCGATACTTCCGTCCTCGTTTGAGGGGGTCGGGAGAGCGAGTAGCGTGAGGTCCGTATCGAGGATGTCCTCGTAGTCAGTTGTCGCAATGACCCCGTGTCCGCCGTGTTCTGCGAGAAGGTCGGCGAGCCCCGGTTCGTGGATAGGCGACTCCCCGTCATTGATAGCTTTAACAATCGAATCGTCGATGTCGACGTTCGTGACGCGGTGGCCAGCGTCAGCGAGACAGGCCGCAACTGTCGTCCCGACGTAGCCCGAGCCGACGATGCTGACGTTCATACTGGTGGTGACTACCCGCGAGTTGTTAAACGTCAGTATTAGTGGTTGGAGCGGGGATGGTGTGTCTATCGTGAGGCTGGCTAAGAACGGCAAGAAAACGACCATAGCCACTGCGTTCATCCCAACGCTTATTTTACTCACTCAAGCAGTATATGTACACATGGACGCTGTCGTACTCGCTGCGGGAGAAGGAACCCGACTCCGCCCGCTGACCGAAGACAAACCCAAAGGGATGGTCGAAGTCGCGGATAAGCCAATTCTCACCCACTGTTTCGAGCAACTCGTCGAACACGGTGCCGAGCAGTTGGTCGTCGTCGTCGGCTACATGAAAGAGACGATTATCGAACACTACGGCGACGAGTTCGAAGGAGTGCCGATTACGTACACTCACCAGCGTGAGCAAGATGGGCTAGCCCACGCGCTGTTGACCGTCGAGGACCACGTTGACGACGACTTCATGCTGATGCTCGGAGATAATATCTTCCAGGCGAATCTGGAAGACGTGGTGCGTCGCCACCGCGAGGACCGCGCGGACGCCGCGTTTCTGGTCGAGGAAGTTCCCTGGGAGGAGGCCAGTCGCTACGGGGTCTGTGACACCAACAAGTACGGCGAAATTATCGAAGTCCTCGAAAAGCCCGAGGACCCACCGTCGAACCTCGTGATGACCGGCTTCTATACGTTCACGCCCGCCATCTTCCACGCCTGTCATCTGGTGCAACCGTCGGGTCGCGAGGAGTACGAGCTATCCGATGCGGTTGACCTGTTGTTGCAGTCCGGGCGGACTATCGATGCGATTGGGCTGGAAGGGTGGCGCGTCGACGTAGGCTACCCGGAAGACCGTGACGAGGCCGAGCGGCGATTGGAGGGTGACGAGTCGGTCGAGGCAGAGGCTGATTAAATCTGTTACATGACCGCAAATTATCGTAGTCTATGGTACGCCAGTTACTGAGTCTCGAAAAAGGCTAAACCGCGAAAGCTGAGCGGCGGTCTGACAGGGACTGTTGCTCAACAAGGGCGGTATTTGTGTTACATGGTTTCTAACAACGCCCTGCAGTATCGTAGCGTCACGTTGCAATGACAATCGAGGAACCAGTAGAAGAGTGGGACGTTATCTTCGAGGAAAAACAGATAGAATTTGATGTTGCAGAGCTGCGATGTGGCATTGAACTTAACTCGTGACCATCAGTCTCAGAACACCCATACAGCAGCTTACTCGTAGTACTGAGTACCATTTGAGGGTCGAACATCGCACCAATAGACTATCCGTTTCTTAGAGCCAGTCGCTCAAAGAAACGATGTTTTGTTGACCGCGTGGACTCCCGGCATAGCGACTCAAACTATGTTTTTATCGCGGCTACAGGATTCTTGGCGCGTGCCTGGATACGCATATTGCTGTCGTATTACCATTCACTCGTGATTTAATATCTTAATAGAAGAACGTGGCAGACGTATTACTGATAGATGTGTGTTAATTAACCAGTGACCGATAGTCAAGTGTGGATAAACAGATGTTAAGTTAACTAAACACACCTGAATGGAAGGTCCTTTATCGTAACAGAACTAGCTCCGAATAGAAATAATATGGGGAGTAGTGAAAGATAATGAAAGCAGTAGTGCTTGCTGCAGGGGAGGGACGGCGATTGCAGCCGTTGACTAGCAGACGGCCCAAGCCAATGATTCCGGTCGCAAATAAGCCAGTTCTAGAATACGTCGTCGAAGCAGTGGCTGAAGCGGGGATCGAAGAAGTAGTGCTTGTCGTTGGATACAAGCGCGAACGAATCCAGACCTACTTCGAGAACGGGGACAAATGGGATATCGAGATCACCTACGCGATTCAGGACGCTCAACTCGGAACAGGACATGCCGTCCAACAAGTCCAATCCCTGGTCGACAATGAGTTCCTCGTTCTCAACGGTGACCGGATTATCGACGCAGATCTCGTCGAGGAGGTCCGCGAAACCGAGTCGCGGGAGACGCCTGCAACCATTTCGGTGACGCGTGTGGAGCCGGCACAGGAATACGGGATCACTGTGACTGACGACGACGGGCTCGTTCGAATCGACGAGAAACCGACCGGCGAGTCCCAATCCACCGTTATTAACGCCGGTGTCTATCGATTCACGGACACGATATTCGAGGCCATCGAGAAATGCAATCGGTCGCCGGACGGAGAAGTTTGTCTCCCGAGTGCGATCAATCATCTCGCAACGGAGACGACCGTCGACATCGTCAAGTATCACGGCCGGTGGCTGGACGTCACCTACCCGTGGGACTTGCTATTCGTCAACGACACTATCGTGACGGCCCACGAGGCTCCGGAGAACGGCCAGGTCGCCGAGTCAGCGACGGTCACCGACCGTGTGCACATCGGCGAAGGGACCGCCATCCACGCGAACGCGACGGTCAAGCGAGGAACGTCACTGGGGCCAAACGTTACCGTCGGGACGAATGCCGTCGTCTCGAACGCCGTCGTCATGCAGGACGCGACCATCGATGACGGGGCCGTCGTCCGTGACTGTATCGTCGACGAGAACGTAACGATTGGACCGAACGCGACAGTTGCCGGTGGAACAGCGACGGTCGCTGTCGAGGAGACGGTCCACACCGACGTGACTCTCGGCGGTGTCATCGGCGCGAACACACGTCTCGGTGGTGGAGCCGTCATCTCCCCAGGGACGGTTATCGGTGACGACGTCACCGTCAGGGACGGGACCACCGTCGGCGGCCAGATCGAATCGAACGCAACCATCTACAGAGGATAAGAATGTGTGGAATCATCGGCTACATCGGCTCACAGGACGCACTGCCAATCGTTCAGACAGGTCTACAGAATCTCGACTACCGGGGGTACGACTCCGCGGGTGTCGCACTCGACAGCGGGTCGATTGAGGTGTACAAGCGCGAAGGGAAAATAGACAACCTCCTCGATGTCGTTCCGGAGGCAAGTGACGCGAACTGCGGGATCGGACACACTCGCTGGTCGACACACGGGCCGCCGAGCAACGCGAATTCACACCCGCACACCGACTGTACTGGCCGTATCGCAGTCGTTCATAACGGCATTATCGAAAACTATGACGAACTCAAAGCGGAGCTGTCGGGTCACACCTTCACCAGCGGGACCGATACTGAGGTCATCCCGCACCTTCTCGAAGACGAACTGGACGGCGACACCTCACCAGTAGAGGCTATCAATGCCGTGGTAGACCGGCTTGATGGGAGTTACGCGTTCGTCGTGACGATTGCGGGCACCGACGCGATTCTGGCCGCACGCGAAGATAGTCCACTCGTGATTGGACACGCTGACGATGGGGCGTATCTCGCTAGCGATGTCACCGCGTTCCTGGGCCACACGCGTGACGTTTCGTATCTCGAAGATGGCGACGTGGCAGTCCTGACCGACGGTGACGTGGAAATTCACCGGGGTGGGTGCCCTGTCGAACCGACGGTCGAAACGATCGACTGGGAAGCCGATGCCGCCGAGAAGGGCGGGTATGAGCACTACATGCTCAAAGAGATTCACGAGCAGCCACAGGCACTGCGCCAGACAATCTCCGGTCGACTCGACACCGACATCGGTGATGTCGACCTCAATCTCAACATCCCCGAGGAATATCTTCAATCACTCGAGGAGGTGCAGTTTGTCGCCTGCGGAACGTCGTACTACGCGGGTGAGTACGCGGCGCGCCTGTTCGAGAAGATAGCAGACGTCAGAGCGACAGTAAGCCTGGCAAGTGAATACATGTTCGACGGCGGCCGCGACCCATCGCGGACACTTACTATTGCGGTTACCCAGAGCGGTGAAACAGCGGACACACTCTCGGCCATTCGTACGGCTGCTGAAGCTGGTGCTCGGACATTAGCTGTCACGAATACACTCGGCAGTACGGTTACCCGTGAAGTCGATGACAGCATGTACATCCGAGCTGGACCTGAAATTGGGGTCGCCGCGACCAAGACGTTCGCCTCGCAGGTCATAACCCTCGCGATGCTTTCGGTGTACACAGGGAAGCGGTGCGGGTCGTTGTCCGGTGGTCGTGCATCGACGCTGCTTGAGAATATGCGGGCGGTTCCCGGTGCAATCCAACAGGTACTGGATCGGGAACAACAGGTCAAGGCGGTCGCAGAGGAGTACGCCGACTCGGATGCATTCTTCTTTATCGGCCGTGACCTCGGGTATCCGGTCGCGCTGGAGGGTGCCTTGAAGCTCAAAGAAATCTCCTACGACCACGCAGAAGGGTTCGCATCGGGCGAATTGAAACACGGGCCACTGGCGCTCGTAACCGAAACGACACCTGTCCTAGCTGTGCTGACGGAGGGGTCGCGGTCGGAGAAGACGTTGAACAACGTGAAGGAGGTCCAAGCACGCGGCGCGCCAGTGATTGTTGCGTCGTCGATGGAAAACGAGAAGTTCGTCGATGAGTTGTTCAAGGTTCCCTCGGCTGGTTTATTCGAGCCTCTCGTCGCAAACGTCTACTGGCAGCTGTTTGCTTATCACGTCGCGGATTCGAAGGGCCGTCCAATCGACAAGCCACGGAATCTGGCAAAGAGTGTGACAGTAGAGTGACTGGTATGATTTTTGTTGGGTAGCGTGTCTCTTTTCTCTACCATGGAGGTGGTAAGCAGGCATCTAACAATACCGTCTGCTGGCAGACTTAGAACAGGGGACGAATTGCCTGATTACTCGGCGTTAGTCAAGTAGTTCGATAGATTGACGATGGCAGTCTGGCGAGTTCTCCTGCGCCTCTCCGCACAGGAGCACGAGCGCTCTCTGAGAAGTGTTTTCCTCGATCAAACGCACGCTCGGGCACGCACGGAGTGGCCGAGCGTGGTACCGCGAGTTCCGCGAAATTGTCCTGATGTGTTCTGTCTACAACATCAAACGAGCTGTCACCCACCAAAATTAAGCTATGTATGGCGATTCACCAAAGCTGAATCTTTTTTCAACTTCGCTGAGAACTCTACATAAAACATGACGAAATACTACAAAACCTATCTGTTCTGTGTTATGTAATCAACAATACACTTCAAAAGAATATAAGATATATCATTAATGATCAAGAATCATTTCCGTAAATCACATTTATTCCATTGTCATATATCTGATTGTGTGCTGATGAATCCATCTGTACATCTGGATAGAGTTCAAGTACCCCGCCTCCACGCCATGTTGGTTTGTAAGTAAAACTATTCTCGCCGAGTGGATAGACCTTTAGCCCGCTCTTTCGAAGTTCTTGTTGACGAATAATAACGAGGCCTGTTTGTGGGCCTGTCTGGATCTCATTGGTAGAGGATACCTCCATAATGTGAGGTTTGTCAGCATAGTTTGACCACTGGAGATATCTGAAAGACACGTAGTCAGCCATAACTCCGTTTTTACTATTCTGCGCCGCAAACACTGTTGCGTCCACCTCACTTTTCTCCAAGTATGGCGTATGGCGTGGTTCTTCTACAATCGGGTTTTCTGGTGCCACGAGTGTGTTTGAAACGGACAATCCGGCAGTCACAAGTAAGAAGGTGAAAAAAACGACACGCATCTGAGAACTGTCTAAGCGGTCATATAGTTCAATCGTACCGAAACTGGCTGCAATCGAAACCAAGGGAATGGTATACTCCGACCATCGGCGAAGTTCCAGAGATTCAAGCTGTTCGATAAACTGCAGTGGCCCCGGAAACGTAAGCGCAACTAGTATTGTACCTGCCAGTATAACTGTCAGTCCTTCCCAGTTGAGCTCGTCCTCTCGAAGGCTCCAAATACCGCCCAGTATCGCTAAAGATATCACTCCCACATACTGCAAGTTATTCCAAAGATTTGCCACAATAGTATCCGAATTGAAGGAGACTCCTCCACCTGGTGCCTCAACTGAAGTTGAAATTAATACGGAGAAAAATGCCAATAAAAGCTCTTCTGCATAGAAAGCCCAGTACGAAATCGCACCTATTCCAAGGAAAAAGATTACTCTTCCTGTATTTGTCGCTTGGTCGCGGTGTGAGAAAACTAGCTGCAACAAAAGCAACAGACACAGTATAGATAGAATATACGGGACAGTAGCTGTATGATACATAACAAGTACTATGATCGGAAAAGCGATCAGTAATTGCAACCGACGGCTTGAATGTAGTGTCGAAAATATGATGAATGCAGTAAACACAGTCATCACACTTCGGGGTATTGCCCTTATCATGTAGTATATATAGATTGAATTGATTGCTAGCAAGGCTGTAGCAACAGCGGCGTAACGCCAGTCTGTGAGTATCCAACGAACGGTTAGGAAGATAAAGAAAATTCCTAGAACACCGACAAGTCCAACAAATAGAACGTTCCATTTTCGCGGTGGAAGATAGGATCCCCCAGCAAGACTGAGTGAGCTAACCATGATGTGATATAACGGAAATGACTCATAGATGTCGAACGCATTAGTAATCTCTGTTGTGTTGAGTAGCGACTCAACAAGATACGCATGTGCCAGCGGGTCTGTGCCACCAACATAGAAATAGTACTTGAGTGTGACTGTATAAATGATATTTAAAAACAAAATACTAGCTTCAAACAATACCCCAAGTTTTAATGCTATTGTTTCCTCATGACAGAAAATTTGCCAGATTATGAGTGTAGAACACGCTGCAATCAAACTGTAATAGATGAGCGACCTGACAAAAACAACAGCAACTAGAACCGCACAGGCCCAGAAAATGAGATATACACTTACGGAACTACGGAGCGGCAATCTTGTCTTAATTCCGCTCTTTTTTTCCGACCGAGATATAGATAAATATAACACTGCTGCTAAAATAAGTGGCACCGAAATATAGCTGCCTTTTATTGCCAAGTTAGGAGAACCGAATGCAACTGGACCCAATAGTCCAACAACCCCAATCACAGCGGTAGCTATCCAAAGACTGTATTGGAAATACGTAGCTACCTTCCGTCTACTCTTGATACCCATCTATTTGTGGTTATAATAGGTGAGTACACGAAATGACAATGCACTCGACACTATCAAACGCCAATTCCATCTTCTATCGTCTTGTACTACTCCCCAGCAATTTATATATCCTGGTATAGCGGTCCCTAAGAGCGTCAGCCTTGCATGAAAAAAGCGACCCAGTAGGGTTGAGTCGGTGACTGAACAATGCTGGTCGCGAGCTGCCTGGGGTCAGCCCACGGCTTGTCTGTTGGGCCGTGAGTGGCATCCTTCTCCGAGAGACGTCGAAATCGAGATAATATCATCGGTTCGGAGCAGTGAAATCGGTATTACTTGCAGCAACCCCGAAGTGGCAGCAGAGGCTCACCGTCAAACCATACAGAAATGACTGCTTTACTGCGTCCAGACACCGCTGTCTTGCCTCATCCGGGAAGTAACGATGTTTTCAGCAGGCGAACCACCGCTGGCGAGTTTGCCCGAGTACTTCCCCGTAAGATAGATACTGACACTACTCAACGAAGTCAAGGAAATTGACTTCCATAGGCAAGAATCGACTTACTCGGCTTCGTTCTGCTACTCCACGAGATCAGTCGATTAGATTGTCTTCAACACGGCAGAGCGAATGATAGGCTATCTAATCATAGGGTATTTATAAACAAGAGACTCTGCTTCAAAATAGATGGGTGAGGCTGAATCGAAGATATCTAACCTAGGTTCTATTTCGCAAGGTGCAGGGATACATATATTAGGCCATATGGTTAAAACGGTTTTAACACTCGTCACCACAGTTATTTTGACCCGTACTCTCGGCGCTTCACTGTACGGTATCTACGCGTATCTTCTCCTCACACTACCACTGTGTCTGATATTTATAAATTTGGGGGCAAATAATTCGTTGTTACGATTCATTCCAAAGTTTGGTGAATCGAATGATAAATCACAGGCTTTTGTGACACTTTCAGCTACTATTTCGTTAATTATGAGTGTTGTAGTTGGGGTTCTTCTTTTTATTTTTGCTCCGACTTTGTCAGAACTGACAATCGATGAATCGCTGTTTAGTAAAACGCTTCGAATTCTTGCACTCATGCTTCCATTTTATGGTCTTACAAATATTGGAGCTTCCGTCTTCAAGAGTATCGAAAAGCTCCATTACACCATTTTAGTCAAGTCAATTTCACGACCACTTTTCCGACTTTGTTTTGTCGGAGGTGCAGTTCTACTAGGGTTTTCTATTATTGGAGCAACAATCGGACTAGTCTTATCGTCGATAGGTACTCTTCTGGTTGCTGTTTTTTTACTGTCAAAAAGCACACATTTTTCAAAAGTAAAAACACCTACGAAATCAGATGTGGTTTCCTATCTGAAATTTTCGATACCACTCACATTTAATCAAATGGGCTCCCTGTTATACAAGAGAACAGATATTTTCATGATAGGTCTCTTTTTATCGAGTGCCGCTGTTGGCGTATATCAAATTTCAATTACACTAGCGGGATTTCTCGCACTTCCTCTCACGGCTTTTAATCAGCTATTTCCACCAATTGCATCTCGCCTGTACAGTAACGGTCGACTTTCAGAACTTGAAGATCTTTACGAGATCGTAACCCTCTGGATTTTTACCATTTGCTTGTTCCCGACAATATTACTAGTCATAAACGCTGAAGAGGTCTTAGAGATATTCGGAGATGGGTTCTCAGATGGTGTCTGGGTTGTGACGTTAATTTCGCTTGCACAGTTGGCCAATGCTGCTGTGGGAGCTAGTGGATATCTACTTATGATGACGGACCATCAGTATATTGTTACATTAAACCAAGTCGTGAGCGGGGTTGCAAACGTTGTGTTAAATTACATCCTTATTCTTGAGATGGGCCTCATTGGAGGTGCTGTCGCAACAGCAACTGTTATTAGTTCAATAAATATCGCTCGAGTTGTCCAAGTATGGTATTTGGAAGATATTTTCCCATACAACTTGAACTATATTAAACCAGTTATTGCAGGCGGCGCTGCAGCTGTTATTTTATTCCTATTAGGTTTCAAATTATCCGGATTACAGCTACTTGTGCTCAGCTTGATCCTTGGCGGATCTACTTATTTAGGAATCATTATTATGCTGCTCTCTGATGATGAGATAGAGCCGATTAAACAGATAATAGCAGAGTGAATTTCTTCAAGTCACAGTTTGAAGCCAAGCGTAGACGACCCGGCCTGAATACAAAAATAGAAAGAGGAATAATTTGTGAATCTCTATTTAGCCCATGAACGTTCTCCAAGTTTCTCCTAGTCCAAGCTATCCTCCTACCTCCGGTGGTGACCACCGCACACACGGAATCGTAAAATCAATCCCCGGAACAGGTGACACAGTAATTAGATATGCACAACGGGTTCCGCCTTCAGCATTGTTTGATGGTTCCTACAAACAGGCTGTCGAAATAGAAAAAGATTATAAAGAAATCCGGAATGTGAGTTTTATAGAGAATACATCTAGAATATTGGGCATATTCAAACTCCCGTCTTCTACATTACTCCAATTTTACCTACGGTTTAATCCCACTGATACGTTGACATCTCTCGTTCAGTGGGCCGATATCATCATCGTGGAGGGTCCGTGGCAAGTACAATCAATTGTCGAAATGACCAATGATGTACCTGTTTTGTATTCAAGTCATAATGTCGAATTCAAACACTACAATCATCTCAACAGTGGTATAACAAAGCCCCTGTTCAAATGGGTTTATCGTCAGGAAAAGAATGCAGTCCAGATGTCCGATGGCATCATCTGTGTTTCCGAGCGTGATCTTACACAATATAGAGAAACCTGGGCTATTGACAGTAACACGTTTATCGCACCAAACGCAGTGTATGAGGATGACTTGATGATGCCGTCGGACCAGAAAAACGTCGCTCGACCAGATGGTGTTCCAGAGAACCAGACGACCTGCTTATTCGTTGGGACTGACCGTGCGCAGAATGAGCAGGCGGCACGTACACTCGTCAATTTGGCCCCTTCTTTTGACGGTCATCTACACATCGTGATAGCTGGCTCTGTCGGCAAAAACTTCTCCACAACGCCGTCAAATGTCACAACAACGGGGTTCGTTGATGCCCTCTATCCATACTATCATCATGCAGATATCGCACTCAATCCCGTGACAACCGGCGCGGGCACGAACATCAAACTGCTCGAGTACTTCGCAAACCGGGTTCCTGTGGTCTCGACACCGTTTGGAGTCCGTGGGTACGATGTGGAAGACGGGTACCACGTCACTGTCACCTCAGACAGTGAATTGCTTGAATCAGCCGTTGAATTATCTCGCTCGGGTAAACAACAAAAGCAGCAGATTGAAGCTGGATTTGAATTTGTTAAGACCCAGACTTGGAGCAACGTATCTGCAAATCTCCTTTCCGAGATTCGGAGTGTCTTCGGTGTTTAAAAACCGTGTCAAACATATCCTAGGTTCTTTAGTCGTTCTTGTACAGCCTGTTCATCCACATCGGAACGTTCACTTTCAGGGTCTTCGGATTGAATGCAACGTCTTTCGTCTGCCTTGGTTACGAACCACGGCACCTTGACAAGTTCGTCGATATAGGTCTGTGGCGGATGACCCCATTCCCGAATTGGAATCGGGAATGATCTTTCGTTGATCACGTTTCCATGATCTGAACTAATCACTGTTTTGCCGTCAAGTACGGGGAGAAGTTCTTCAACACTGCCAAAGACATACTCGAGATTACGCTGGTAGGCATCTTTCACAGTTTCGGGCGAAATATCGAGTTCACCCGTCAGAATCTCAGTCCACATATTCGTGGGTTCATCTGGATCAGGAATACGCTTGTCAAACTTCGTTGTGGAGCGGACAAACGGGAAATGTGGTTGCAAATAATGTACCAACAGTCGTTTCGACGGATGTCGCTCGTGTACTTGTCGGGCAGTCTCTGTGACCGTTTCAGCAAGAACGGTTTGATGATTGGCGTCCCAGCCGTTTTCTTGCCATATATTGTACGTTTTATAAAACGATGTCGAGATAGTATCCCGATTTCTCTCAAGCATAGGGTTTGCCGTTATGTATATTGTATCGTGGTACTCGCGCTCATCAAAATTGCCTAAAAGAAATTCATAGGTTGTTGAACCTCGTGATACTCTGGATTCAAGCCGACCCTCAAAAGGGACTTTCTGTTTGAAGTCCTCGTATCGGCAGGCATCAAGTATCAAAAGGTTGTCCCAGTCTTCAGCCATTACATCTGTACCTGAGTGGTTGTACGACTGTTTCCACCCGCGGCTATGATACATTGAGTTTAGATTTCTGAGCAACAGTCGAGGGTTGTTACGTATTTTATGTAGAATACGTTTGGGAGAGATTTCCGGTGACATACGCGCTTAATTGCAAGATATGGTTTTGAATATTAATGTATATCGGTTGGTGATTGTCGTGTTCTAACTTAAACCAGTTCCGGCCAAGGATTTCAAGTTGAGAAAACCAGTACGTTCCAGTCTTTCAATTCATAACCATACAGTATTCCAAAGCGGCACCCTCATCCCAGATAATGATGTGCGATGTGTTGCGAAGGCCGTGTTGTTACTGATGGCTAAAGATACATGATGTCAAGACCACTCTTGCAAATGAGGGCCGAGGAACAGTTCGATCCAAGATTTTGCGAGATATAGTCAATCCGTGGGATCATCAGAAAGTCGGAGAGCGAGAAGTCCTGCCGGACTCCGCTTACGACGATAGCTGGTGAAGCGTCGCGTTTGGGTCCTTTCTAGACTTGTTCAATTGGGTTGAGATGTTTGAGCCAACTGGAAAAATACGAAGTTAAAGTTGATGTGTGGGTGTATTTTGTCAGTAATACATACATTTTGTGGTGTGTCAGTCTCTTCGTTGACGCGTGCAACGAGAGTTCAATCAAATTATCTTGCTGAGATGGAAATTCTGGACGGTTTCGTGTGTATGAAAATCCGAGGTTCCGGAGGTGCCGATGCAAATGATCGGGATGACACCGAACGTCGAATTTCTCAGCTAACAACTGCTGGATTTATTTGGCTTTCCATGGCTGGTTTTCGTGCAGTATCTCAACATAGGAAGTGCCGCTCGAAATCACTGAACGGCGTTCTGTTCGGGTTGTTCTGTGCTGATTGGATACATGCTTGTCATGTGATTTCGCCAGCGTCAACCGCTGGAGGGTGGCGTGGCACGTGCAATCCAGAAAGTCCGGAGCTTCTGGAGTGAGACGCTGTATTTGCCTGTCTGACCGTCTTTACTCACTGGAAACAGTAGTCGTCCACCAGCGATAGCTGTGGCCTGAGCCGAAATATTTCCGTTTCCGTGAGTCTGAAATGCCAGCCTATTTAATCAAAAACAGTTTAAGTCTAACTGTTCGACTTGGGTATTCTCGCACACAATCCAGTTGTTCTGGGAGAGGTCAATTTCTCCGGGGCTTTATTAACCAAGAACACGGCAGTTCCCCTGTGGAAGAAAATCACTCGGTGCTCGTAATCTCAAACGTCGGACCGCATGCCGATAAAATCCAGAAACACTTTGAGCCACTAAAGGAGATTACCGGGCAGGTGACTATCGCGCGTGTTGACCCAGCTGTTCCGCTGGATGGTATCTCATATATAAGGCCTCCCCCGGTCGGGCCAAAGATACTCCAGGCGTTCCTCCTGTTTTTCTATACACTAAAGCACTGTTTCGTCAACAAGACGGACGAAATAGTAACTGTCTCGCTGCTTCCGTCCGGAATCTACGGTTTAGTTCTCGGAACGATGTTCAATAAGCCGACCCATCACTGGATTATCGGGTCAGACATAAACCGATATTCGAAAAAATATCCGCGAGTCACGTTCTTCCTGCTGTCGCGTTTCGACACTGTACTCGTCATGGGGACAAAACACAAAGAATATCTGGTTAAGAATGGGATTCAGGCCGAGAAAGTAAAGGTCATGCCTGGTTCGATAGACATAGATAAGTATCAACCCAAAGACGATTCCAAACATTACGATTTCATCTGGGTTGGACAGATGAAACCAATTAAACGTCCGTTACTCTTCGTCGAAGCACTCGATATTCTCCACAAAAGAGGATATGAATTCAACGCTGTGATGCCCGGTAGTGGACCACTAGAGCCGGAAGTAAAGGACCGAATACAAACGGGAAGCCTTTCAAGCTTCGTCAAACTGCCTGGTTGGGTTGAACCAAACGCGCTCGTGGAATACTACCATAAATCAGATATCTTTGTTATGACTTCGGAGAAAGACGCATTTGGATTTCCCTTAGTTGAAGCAATGGCCACTGGGCTCATCGGTATTGCACCACACCGCGAAGATCCTTCGAAAGGAAATACAGTCGATATCATTGATGATATGCAAAGCGGAATTATACTTTCAGAAATGACAGCCGAGAACCTAGCCGATACATTTGAGGTCCTGTTGAATGACACCGAACTACGCGAGCGACTCTCACAGAATGCACCGGATGTGAGAGAGAAGTTTTCGCGTAGCCAGGTCAGTGACGAGTGGAAAGACGTTTTCACCCAGTTGGATGAGGAAGAGATCCCCTCTGCGAATTCCCGGGGATAGATATTCGTCACCAGCGTCGTAACGCAAAGAAGATGGTATCCGATCTCCCGACGTTTTCATACAGGTGAGGAGACATAGTTACGCTTTTAGTAGATGATTTGTAAGGAACAACATGGCCCAGACACCACCTATTTTGTTTGTTATTTTAGACGGTGTCCGAAAGGACCGCCTCTCCCTCTACGGACACGACCGCAAAACATCCATCAACCTAGACACTATTGCCGAAGACGCCGTCGTTTTCGAGAATTCGTATACTCCGGGTCCGTGGAGCTTGCCGGCACATACGTCAATGCTGACCGGCCTGCACCCATCAGAACACGGAATGACGAATGTGTTCCCTGGTGACTCGACGGTTGTTCCGGATTCATACGAGACAATTGCGGAATCGCTGGCAGAACGTGGCTACCGAACTGGCGGATTCTCACACAACCCGTGGCTGGGACGGACCTCGGACCTTCACCGCCGCTTCGATGCGTTCGTCGAGTGGGACCTCGAAATCAGTTCCTCGCCACGGGACTGGAAGCCAACGAGGAAAGAAGAGACGTATTCGACACTCCATACGCTTCTCGGCAAGGCAAGCCGACAACCGCTGTCGCTTCTGAAAGATGGGTTCTTTACGTCTCGATTCCTATCGTCTGCGGAGCGATGGATTGTACGACAGGAAGATACACCGACATACACATTTATCAATCTGATGGGCGCACACACGCCGTACTATCCATCCAAAGAGGCGTTCCGTCACCTCGGACTTTCGCCCCCCTCACCGTTCGAGTCTCGGAAACTCAACATGTCTATCCTGAACGACCAGATCAGAGGTGACGGGATGGGTAGTACTCGGACAGAGCGGATTCGAGAGTTGTACGATGCGAGTATCCGAGATCAAGACGAGAAGCTCGGTTCGTTCGTCGACACGTTACAAGAGAGCGGCCTATACGACGAGATGCTCATTATTATTGCCGCAGACCACGGAAAGACACTTGGGGAATTCAGCCGAAACGAGACACCGACACACTACATCCGTGACGTGAACGTCAATGTTCCTCTCGTGGTGAAGCTTCCGGGGCAATCCGAACAGCGCCGTATCAAGGAGCCATTCGAACTCGTTCAGTTGATGGATTTTCTCCGTGAAGGCGAGTATACAGAAGAGTGTTTAGAGTCCAAAACGACGCAGTATGCACTGGTCGAAGACTACACGCCACACACAGCAGACGAACAGAAGGATGTTACGCAGTATCGTGCGGTGACAGACGGGAGTCAAAAGTACATCGTCGACGGTGCCGGAAACGAGTTCTTCATGGAGGGGACGGGTGCGTCCGAATCACTTGTCGAGCCTAGTGAGAACGCAGCGGAACTGAAAGACGCCCTCACCGCCCGGGTAGACGAACTGGACGAAAAGCGAGACGAGACCGGTGGACAAGACAGCGAGATGGGCGAGGAAGTCGAGTCACAGCTCAAGCAACTCGGCTATCTGAACTGATTGCATGAAGTTGGAAGGCTTCTACTGCAGTCGACTACTGGCATCTGCGAATCGCTCGGTCTACCTGGAGGACAAGCCTGGCGGAGAGTTGCAGAAAATCGGACGGATTCCTAACCAAGCCACGGGAAGAGAGGCTATATCGTTCAGACTCAAAACGACGAAATACTGGAGTTCCGCACTCCAACATTTTACCGGACCGATACACAGCATCAACGTCTGGCACCTCTCGGGACAGGAACTGCTCGCGAACGCGGAGCGATGGTTGTTCTACTCTCCTGACCGCGGTAAGAGCTGGAACCACGTCCTCACACTTCCGGAAAACTCGGCAGTTCGTGGCGTCCTTCCGACGGGCGTTACGGAACACGATGAGACCCTGTTCGTCGGGGAATATCTAACTTCGTACGACGACACTCCGCGGCTGTTGTGCAGTACGGACAGGGGGGACTCGTGGAGAGTTGCCCGAACGTTCCCGGAATCGAGACACATCCACGCCGTCCAATCCGACCCTTACTCCGAGAAGCTGTGGATTGCGACCGGGGACACGGACGAGGAATCACAGCTCGGATACGTCGAAAGTGGGGAGTACCACAGGGTCGGGACGGGGAGTCAACGCTGGCGAACAGTCTCATTCCAGTTCCTCCCAGACTCTATCGTTTGGGGCATGGACTGCCCATATGCGGAGGAAAATCAGATACTACAGCTACAGCGGACTGCCCTCCAGGGCGAACCAACCGAGTTACACGCCGTCCGGAATCCGATATACTACGCTGCATCTCTCTCAACGGACGAAGAAAAGATACTATGCTTCTCGACCGGATGCAGCCCAGTTCCCGATAGTACGGCACCCGACGACGCGAAGACTGGAACAGACAGCCAGGAGGCCACAGTCTGGATGGCGGGGTCGGCCGACGATTTCTCAACGTGGATCAAACTTGCTTCGTTCCAGCGACAAAATCCCCTCTTCGACAGGCTCGGCTTCGAAAAGTACAGTACAAACGCCTACGTGTTTCTGAAGGCTATCGATTCTCGTGGTCTCTTTTTCAACCCCTACAACACCGTCCACCACAGCGGTGAGATTCTTTCACGGAGTGTGGATGCGCTTCGGAACGAGTTGAAAGAGGCGCGACAGGGCCGTGTCTGAAAATCAGCCTTCCGTGGACAGTTCCTCATCTCGCTGGCGGAGAAACTCACTGAGAGCATATGTCATCCAAGCCTGACACCACCGCATGAGTGTGAATCGTTTCGTGAACCACTTCTGTTTCTGGTAGTAGAACTGTCCTTGTCCGGCGTACAAGTTATCGAGAGTCCAGTCGACAATCTCCCGGGCAAACTCCCGGTTGCCCGAATACGTAAATACGAGAATTCCCTGTGCCGCTGCGTGGACATCCCGTGGATACGGTTTCTGCTCGTCCCAGTGAGGTGCACCGTTGTCATCGTAGAGTTCTGTCCGGTAAAACTCTATAGCCTGGTCCACGACATCAGCGAATGCGTTCGAGTCAATTAGTTCCTGGTATCGGAGAAAGGACTCGATAATGAATCCGTTGTGATAGTTGTCCATCGAAAGGTGAGATGCCGAAGGTGGGTCAGTGTATTTCCAGCCACCGATTGGCTGTTGGTGACTTGCGACGTATTCAAGAATGTCAGTCGCCATCGATTTGTATCGCTCATCACCGATACACGCATATAAATCGACGAGCATGCGAGCAGCAACCGCATTCGCATTCAGTGTGTAACTCTCTCCGGAATCTGTCGGGTTGTACTTGACTTTAATACCAGGGTTGGCCTGAACCGGGTCAAGGTCGTTTTCTAGAAAATCACTGCCACTTGCTGCGATTTCCTGATACTGCTCGTTCTTGTTCGAAAGGCGAAGTAGTGCCTTGACTCCGTACGATGTTTGGACAATCCCAGGGACGCCCGCTGGTGTCTTGCCGTGTAGCCCCTGAAGCTCATGGCTATGCCCGATTGCGAATCCGGAGTATGTATCGGAGCCGTGTTCAATAATACGCTCGGCGAGTGCGTTTGCTTCCGAGCGGTACGTTTGCTCTCCGGTGAGCTGGTGTGCCGAGTAGTTTGCCATCAAGAAAAGTGAGAGCCCCTTCGGATTCGGCCTCGGTTCGACCAGAGATAGCGGTCGGAGGTTGACTGGTGCCCGCTTCACACTCTCCTGAAAGCAGAGATTCAGCCATCGGTTGTCCGCTGGAAGTGAGCGACGTATCTTGCTGCTCATTCCGTCGTGTTTATCGTAACCAATGTAATTCCGGTCTCTGGCATAGGAGAGTGAATCCAACAACACCTGTAAATAATCGTGACTACTGTTGTCCAGCACGCTTTCAGTCATCTCGTCCCATGTTGCAACAGGTGTTTGGTTATCATAGCGTCTCTGGTGTGGGAGTGTCGTATCCCATTCACAGCATAACAAAGCACCTATGTAGAACAGATACCTGTTTCGATTTGTAATGCCATCCACGGACGAGTATACTTTTGCGCTCTGTCTCTCACACGATGTCGACCGTGTCTACAAGACATACCAGTACATTTCCGAAGCAATCAGTGAACCAGCACCGAGAAAGCTCCCGCGAATGGTGTCGGGGAAAAACCCGTGGTGGCAGTTCGAACGTATCATGTCCTTAGAGCGTGACCTCGGCGTTCGTTCGTCGTTCAATATTCTCGACGAGCAGCCGATTACGTCTAGGCCCAAACGCGAGTTGATAACGAAGAAAGCGTGGCGACTTTTTGCAGGGCGGTACGACGTGACTGACCCACAGTTCAGGTCGATCTTGGAGGTATTGCAAGACGGTGGCTGGGAAATCGGACTGCAAGGGTCGTATCATTCCTCGGACAACCCAGAGCGGTTCGAAGTCGAAAAAGAAAATATCGAACGAAGTGTGAACGTCGAGTTACTCGGAAATCGTCAGCATTATCTTCGACTGAACAGGCCCGACACGTGGCGTTCACTGCGCGATATTGGAATCCGATACGATACGTCACTCGCAGATAAATACGAGACACAGCCACAGTTCGGATACGAACTCATTAGGCCGTTCGACGATGAATTCGTCGTGTTTCCGTGGACATTGATGGACGTAACTGCGATGGAATCCAGCACTGACTTTTCGACCGTGCTCGCGAACTGTGAACGCCTGCTTGAGAATTTCCAGGACAAAAGAAGTGTTCTCGTGCTTGATTGGCACCAGCGCGTCTTCTATCGTCCGGGCTTTCCACACTGGGCGGAACTGTACGAGGAGCTGATACAGCGTGCACAGGAGATGGGTGCGTGGGTTGGGCCGCCAGGTGAGTTCTATGAGGCGGTCCCACATCCGGACGGAACCGTTGCAGATGCACTTGACAGGCTTGACGACCCATGAGTAGTATCGACATCTGCGTGCTCGCTGACCCGTATCTTCGGGACTGCGACATCCGGGCACTCGTACACGCTATCGACGAACTAGATGTCACCATCTCGCTAGTTATCGTAAACGAACCAATCCAACAAAACATCGACCAGGAGGCCGCAGCGGACGCCGTCAACGAGAACATCGGACTGCAAACGGTCAAACTCTTCTGGGACGTTCTGAAAAAAGAACGGTTCTGGACGTTCGTAATAGCTGAGCAAAAGCTACTGGACCAGTTTTCCACAGCAGATACGCTCGAAGAACAGACGCCCGTTGAAGAGGTTTCGTGTTTCCAAGACGCTGAGATCAAGCGTGTCCAGCCGATTCGAGACGGCAACTGGAACGAACTCCCCCCGGAAATCGTCAGTCAAGTCGAGGACCGATGTGACGTGGCAGTTCGGTACGGATTCGGGCTGTTACGCGGGGACATCCTGTCGGCCCCGGAGTGGGGAGTTCTCAGCTTCCATCCGGCAGACATCCGTCGTTATCGAGGTCTCGGCCCGCCACAGGCATATCTCGATGGACGGGAGACTATCGGCGTAACCCTACAGCGCCTCACCGACGAAGTTGACGCGGGTGAGATAATTGCGTTCGACGAAGCGGAGATAGCCAAAACAGACACACTCTGGGACATCTATCCCCGAGTCCACGATGTCCAAGTCGAGTTGCTTGCCAAAGGACTCTCACAGCTTTCAGACCCTGACTTCGAGCCGACCGTCCCCGACGAGATGGGACCCTATTATTCGACGAAACGCCGACGGAAATTCTCGTTTTCGGTACGGATACTCCTGAAGAACTTCCGTCGACGACTGCGGTGAGTTCTTGATAGCAGTCAGTCGTCGGTCGCGGCAACGTCAGTCACGATCCTCTCGACGATTTTGGTCGCGGCATCCCCATCTCCGTACGGCGACGGCAGTTCATCCGGTGGACTGGCATTTCGAAGTTCGCGTTCGATTTCTTCTGTCCGTGCGCCGACAAGTACATTCCAACCACTCTCTACGGTTTCGACCCACTCAGTCTCGTCTCGCATCGTCACACAGGGCGTTTCGAGGAAGAACGCTTCCTTCTGAACGCCGCCGGAGTCCGTCGCGACTCGTGTCGCACCGTCGAGCAGGCGAACGAAATCGAGGTAGCCGGCCGGTTCGATAACAGTAAGCTGATTACTGGCTCGCTCCCAGAGGTCGTAGGCCTGTAGCTGTTTTTTCGTCCGTGGATGGACCGGAAGCACCACGGGAAGGTCTGCGTTCGAGAGACCGGTCAGGACTGCTTCGAGATTCGCACGCTCGTCGGTGTTTTCTGCCCGGTGAACCGTCGCCAGGATAAACTCGCTATCTGCGAGTGACAGTTCGTCGAGGATGGTCGAGTTCTCCTGTGCTACCTCGCGAGCCCAGAGCAACGCGTCGTACATCACGTCGCCGACAAAGTACACCCCGTCGGTGATTCCTTCGGAAGCCAGCGTGTCGACGGCCGACTCGCTCGGAGCAAACAACAAATCGGAAGCGTGGTCTGTCAGTACCCGGTTTGTCTCCTCGGGCATCTCCCGGTTGTAGCTACGCAACCCCGCTTCGACATGGGCTACCAGCGGGTCCAGTTTCGACGCGGCGACCGCACCAGCTAGCGTCGAGTTCGTGTCCCCATAAAGGAGGACAACATCTGGCTGTTCAGTTTCGAGAACCTCCTCTAACCGTTCGAGCATCGCCGCCGTCTGTCTGCCGTGTGTGTCGGAGCCGACGCCGAGATTGTAGTCCGGTTCGGGAATGCCGAGTTCGTCGAAAAACACGTCCGACATCTCCTCGTCGTAGTGTTGCCCCGTGTGAACGAGAATCTCCTCGTGTCCGGGGCGGAGTGCCCGCGAAACTGCGAAGGCTTTGATAAACTGTGGCCGTGCACCCACCACTGTAAGGACATTCATGACTGTTCACCACCAAGTTCGAATGTAACATCAAGCATATATTCAGTCACGTCTATTTTCTCGGTGATAAGTGCTTCCCGCTTTTGTTTCCACCTGTCTTCTGTCGCCGGGTCTGTGACGAGATCTGCGGCGATATCGATGACGGCTGTCTCATCAGCGCGTGAATAGAGCAGTCCGTACTCCTCTTCCAGTTCAACGAAGTTACTCATGTCACCCTCTCCGGCGAATGAGTTCGAACGAATAGATGGCGTACCGAGAATTGCTGCTTCGGTTGCCATCGTCTGTGAATCGCCGACATACAAGTTCGCATGGTATAGTAAGTCATGAATCAGGTGTGATGGAATCGGGAGACGATACTGTTCGAACTCTTCAGGAAGCGGACCTTCACTGGTGATATAGATGTCACCGTGCTCTGAAAGGAACGACACTAATTCACGTTTCATTTCCTGAGAGAAGCCCTGGTGGCCAACATCGTGATGTGCGCCCCACGAAACGAACCGGAGGACGAAGTAGGACTCGTCCGGGTCGACACCATGCTCGTGAAGCACCGCACCATCTGGTTGAAACCGATTCGGATGGAGGTATGCGAGTTCGTGATAACCATTGTACCGCTCTTGATTGTCACCGACATCAACGTCAAAATTCGCTGGAGTACAGAGACGGTCAGCAAACGGGTGTGTGAGCTTCGACGCGAGGTGTGCAGGCTCGCTGTCATTAAAAACCACAGTTGGGCAACCGACAATTCGTGAAGCATGAACAGTCGGTGGACTGGCAACACTGAATGTGATATCGGGGTTGTACTTACCGACAATCCGTACTGTTCGGATTTCGCGTTTTAGCCATTCCACGGCGAGGGAGAGGTTTCCGGAGCCCTTCGAGGACAGAGGAGTATGCTCTATTCCAAGCTTATCAAGAAGTGAGATGGTGATCTCTTTGTCTCTCGACAATACGTGTGTGTCATGACCATCCGACTCTAATTCGTTGATTGCGTGTTTAAATAGGTGGACATGGGCTGGATGGCCGATATCGAAGAGTACCTTCATGAATATATAAAATCCTACATTACCACCTATCGATCATGAATTTGTGTCTCTTTGTCCTCGTTTACCTGCATATCGAATAGCATGGCGAACATGAGAAACAGTACTCCGAGAATGAACACGAGTAGGCTCGATGCGGCAGGAACGAACAACGCAAAGTCCTTGTTGTATTTCAAGTTGAGAGCCCACACACCACCGAGTATACCGAGTGTAGAGGTCGTTATCCCAAATAGATAGAACAGTGCAAGGGGGTGAAAGTCCAGTACGAGATACTTCACCTTGAGCCGCCAGAAGAAGTTCCGTAACAGCATCCCGGAGACTTTCCGAATGTAGGTTCGATACTTGATACTCGATACCTCCTCGCCGTACTCAGCAGGCATCGCAACGTCGGCAACGCTCATCCCCTTCGCGTTTAATTTCACGAGCAAATCATTGCAGTAGCCGTAGTACTCGTACATCGCGTCGATACCCACGTTCTCTAGGGCGTACTTCGAAATAGCGGTGTAGCCATTCTGTGGGTCCATCGTCTTCCAATATCCCGACGATATCTTCGTCAGGAAAGTCAGAATCGCGTTGCCGATGAATCGAAGTTTAGGCATCTGGTGACGATACTCTTTGTACAACAGCCGATTCCCCTTCGCGTAGTCGGCCTTATCTTCAACAATCGGGTTAAGAAACTTGTGGAGTATATCCGGGTTCATCTGCCCGTCTCCGCCCATCACCGCCGTAATCTCTATCTCGTCGTCAAGTGCATGTTTGTAACCGGTCTTGATAGCCCCCCCAACCCCTCGATTGTGGTCGTGTTGGATTGGAACTATGCGAGGACTGAATACGGATTCGTTCTCGACACCACCATCCACCTCAACGAGGGATTCGTCGTCCGCCACCTCAACAGGAACCGGCTCGAGCATTTCGTTCACCGCCAACGGTCCACGTCGCCGTGCTCGCTCGTTCGCTTTCTCGGCAGACTCCCGTATTGCGTCCCACGTCCCATCGGTCGAACAGTCGTCGATGACGTACACGCGGTCGACATAGTCTGGCATCGTCTCGATAACCTCACCGATGAACCCCTCTTCGTTGTAGGCAGGTACGACTACTCCGATGGTGTGTTCTCTATACATTGAATCCAGATCCGATTGTATATATCCGATGCTGGGTTCCACCTAAGTTTAGTGATTCACGACCATCGATGACGACTGAACCCCCATCACGACCTAGCCTATCCCAATCAATCGTGTCGAACTCCTTGTGAGGCGTCACCAGTACGACACCGTCGAACTCGTACTCGTACAGTGCCGAAAGCTCTAATTGCTCTAGTTCGAACACCTCGAACTTTTCGAGTATCGGATCGACCCCGTACACGTCGGCACCCCGTTCCGACAGTTCGTCGGCAATCGAAATCGATGGTGAGGCCCGTATCTCTTCGACACCCGGTCGGTAAGTCAGACCGAGGACAAGCACCGATGCCTCCTCGACTGACAGCCCCTCAGCGTCGAACTCCTCACAGAGTTTCCGTACGGTAAACTCGGGCATAGAATCGTTCACCTCCCGAGCCGTCTCTAACACCGGCGCGTCCGTCTCGAACGGATCGATGACGAAGTACGGATAAAACGGAATGCAGTGCCCGCCGACACCAGGCCCAGGATCGTGGATGTTGCAGAACGGCTGCGTGTTGGCTACTTCTATGGCCTCGCGCACATCCATGCCAAACTCGTCGGTGAAGGTCGCCAGTTCGTTCGCCAGTGCGATGTTGACATCGCGGTACAGCCCTTCGAATACCTTCACACATTCGGCGGTCGTCGCGTTCGACACTGGTATTACACCTTCGTCGTTAATCTCCTCGTATATCGCCGCTGCCACCTGCGTGCTCTCGTCGTCGACACCGCCGACGACCTTCGGATACGCACCGCGGATGTCCTCGAGTGCCCGACCGCTCGATGTTCGCTCGGGGCAAAACGCCACGCCAAATTCCCCTGAGTTGAGCCCAGACACCTCAGCGAGCCGTGGCGTTACTCGATCCTCGGTCGTCCGCGGCGGGACTGTACACTCAACGACGACTAAATCGCCAGCAGTGAGCCCTTCACCGATATCCATGATGACCGAATCCAGTATCGACAGGTCCGGCTCCTTCTCGTCGGTGATTGGTGTTGGCACGATTACCACGTGTACAGTCGACTCTGAAGCCGCCCCCACTGTGTCTGTCGTCGCTTGCAACGCCCGTGATTCGACTGTCTCCGCCACAAGTTCGTCCAGTCCCGGTTCGCGCTTGACGTGACACCCACCATTATTGATCGTCTTGACCACGTCCGGATCAACGTCGACACCGATGACGTTCCCGGAAACACCTGCGTACACACTGGCAAGCGGTAGCCCCATCTTGCCGAGTCCGTAGACGGCCACCGGAAATTCGCCTGTACAGAATGCCGAACGAACTTGTTCCTCGGAGAGTGACTGGCCGTACAACCCCCCTTCTATTTCGCGCGTCGAACTCAATCGTGTAGCACCTCCACGTGCTTGTAGGGCGAACCGAACGCCTTACGATTTATTTCTTTCACTAGTTTGAGAGATTTTAGTCCGTCCTCTCCGGTCACGCGGGGATCGTGTCCAGTTCGTACCGACTCAATGAAGGATTCTAATTCATTCTTGAGTGGCTCACCGGTGTCGACGGCTGGGTTCTCGACGATGCTTTCGTGTTTGTACCGGACGCCCCCGTCTTCCGCAATATATTCTGGCACCGATTGACGGTGAATCTGCACCGTCTGGTCGATGTAATCAACCGTTACGTAGCACTCCTCAGCCGTAATTGTGAGTTCTCGAACCTTCCGCTGGGTTACGCGGCTTGCGGTCAGTCTGCCGATTACACCGCTTTTGAACTCGACCGTTGCTGTTGCGTACCGTCCACCTGCGTTACCGGTTGCCAAAACCTCGGTGACTGGCGCCTCAAGGAGCGCACGAATAACATCGATGTCGTGAATCATCAAATCAGTCACCGCCGAGTCCTCAATTGTTCGGTCGGGTTGGGGGCCTAATCGCTCTGCCTTGACCGAAATAACATTCAGGTCAGGTACGATGTCCATGAGGGTCTCGGTAACCGGATTGAACCGCTCGATGTGACCCACCTGAAGCGTGACATTGGCTTCGTCCGCACGGTCAATCAAATTCTGGCCCTTTTTTTCGTCTTCGACGAGTGGCTTCTCAACCAGGATATGCGTTCCCGCGTCGACACACTGCTTCGCGAGGTCGTAATGATAAGAAGTCGGGACAGCAATTGTCACCGCATCTGCTCGCGTAATTAACTTGTCAGCCTCGCATGCATCCGTGGCGTACTGGCCGGCTATCTCGCGTGCTTGTTCCGTGTCAGCGTCTGCGACGCCGACGAGGTCACAGCCACAGAGTTCGTTGTATACACGGGCATGGTGTTTCCCCATTGCCCCGACACCGATAACCCCTGCCGTGATTGATTCGTTACTCGACATAGTTGGTTATCACCTCGATAATTCGCTCAATATCTGAGTCCGCCACCTTCGGATGCACCGGCAGCGACAACACCTCGTCGGCGGCCCGCTCTGCCACAGGCGCAGTCGTTGAAATGTCCTTGTACGCCGGCTGTTCGTGGATACAGGTCGGGTAGTACACACCGTAACCGACGTCGTGGTCGTCGAGGTGCGCTTGGAGTTCTTCGCGCTCCTCGTACCGGATCGTATACTGGTGGTAGACGTGGGACCTGTCCTCGGGCTCGACCGGCGTCGTAACAGGAGAGTCCGCAAGTCCGTCGGTCAGCCTCGCGGCGTTCTCTCGACGTGCATCGATGTACTCAGACAACTTTTCGATCTGCGCCAGCCCGAGGCTGCCGGCAATGCTCGTCATCCGGAAGTTGTGGCCCACCTCGCTATGTCTGTACTTCTCGTTCCGTCCGTGGTTGACGAACCGCGCCGCTCTGTCAGCCACCGCTTCGTCGTCGGTGGCGATCATGCCACCCTCGCCCGTCGTCATGTTCTTCGTTGGGTAAAAAGAGAAGCAGGCAACATCGCCAAGTGACCCGACGCGGTCACCGTCGACTGTCGCGCCGTGGGCCTGTGCTGCGTCCTCGATGAGATACGCGTCGTACTCACCAGCGATCTCCTGTAGTCGCGTCACGTCCGCTGGCAACCCGTATAGATGGACGGCGAGAATCGCGTCGATGTCGCCGTCAAGCTTTTGAATCACTTCCTTGACTGAATCGGGATCGAGATTGTATGTCTCGGGGTCAATGTCTGCGAATATGGGCTCCGCACCGGCCAGCCGAATCGCATTCGCGCTCGCGATGAACGAAAACGGTGTCGTTATAACGCGATCACCCTCACCGAGTCCCAACGCCTCGAAAGCAGCATGGAGAGCTGTCGTTCCATTCGAAGTTGCAACAGCGTGATCAATCCCACAGTAGGTAGCGAACTCCTCTTCGAACTCGCGGACGACTGGTCCATCGGCGAGCATCCCGCTGTCGAGTACTTCTAGCACCTGTTCACGTTCGGCATCGCTGATGTCTGGGTTTGCTATCGGTATCATGCCAGTGTATTCCCTCCCTGGAGTTCCGCCGGTAGTTCGTGATGCTCAGCGGGCACACCCGCAGCGAGCGTGTCCGGCGGCACGTCGTCAATGACGACTGCACCGGCAGCGACGAATGCGTTTTCACCGACTGTCACGTTCGGCAGTATGGTCGCGTTCGCGCCAATCGAGGCACCTTGTTTAATCGTCGGACCCTCCAGTTCGGTTTCTTGACGAACCGGGTACGGATCGTTCGTCAGCACGCAACAGGGACCGAGAAACACGTTGTCCTCGATCGTTGTGTGACTGGGCACGTACACGCCAGTCTGAATACTCACGTACGAGCCAATCTTCGAGTAGCCGTCGATAACTGAGTTTGTTCCGACAAGCACGTCATCACCAATCGTTGTTTCCTCCCGAATCAGCGCGTTGTGACCTGTCGTAAATTCGTCACCAATCGTCACGTCACAATAGATGATTGTCCCGGCTCGAACTGTCCCGTTCGTGCCGAGTTTCGTCGGTGCTGCATCACTGTCATGTTCGTACCCGACAGTCGCTTCCTCGTCGACTGAACAGTTGTGACTCATGACTATGTTGTTGTTCATCAGGCAATCACCAGTAAGATGATATTTTCATATGTTGTATCGATGTTCTGTGTGAAGCGTACCGACCAAGGCTGGGCCGATTGGGTTTTGTCGTCTATCAGTGACAGCAACAACCAGACATCACGAGGGCGAAAGACCCCCTTTTTTCCCCGGGTCATCCTCTTTGTCTGGCCATGCCGTGTTTCTTTCTTGTCGGTCATGGCTGTCGCGACCGACATATGGTCTTAATCCATTACATTCTATTAGGCACCAGTCTAATTAATCCTAGGTAACACCTGTTCATGAGACCACTTAGCTGTTCTTCTTTTGAGAGTCTTGTCGGATATATATACACCCCAAATAGAGAATGATTTACAAACAATATTGCGAGTTTTGGCGTTCAATAGCACATACCAGATGCACCACTAGCTTGTAACAGACGCGGTCGGGTGCCCATAGATAATTACTTACACCTTCCACTGGGATTCAGGCACGGTGACTATAGAGTCAAGGCGAGCGCTCCCGGTTCGAGTGGTGCTCGGCGCATTCCTTGTACTTACAGTGGGACTCGGCATCCGACTCGTCTCCCGCTACCGGACGTCGCTGCCGTTCAATCCTGACGGGTTCGGGTTCGCCGCTCGCGCTGACCTCATCGCTAACGGAGGGTCTACTGCCGTCTTCAAAGGTCGGCCCCACGACTACGTCCTCCCGACACTTCTGGGGGAACTCCAGATGCTCACTGGAGCGAACTCGCTGGTACTTGCTCAGCCAGCCATCGCGATAATCGGTGCAGTACCCTGTCTGCTAGTCTTTGCATTCGTGCGACGAGTTGCACTCCAGCGGGGCTGGCAACCAACCCATGCCTTCGGACTCGCGGCCCTTGCAGGCGTCGCGCTCGCAATGCAAGGCTTGTATCTCCGCCACTCAATCTGGGTTCACTACGAGGTGCTTGGCCTGTTGTTTGTTGTCATCGTCGGACTGACTGGTCACTGGTTTTTCCAGTCAGGGCACGCGCGCTGGTTCCTCGCGCTTGCCCCCACGCTCACTGCACTCCCCATCACGCACCACCTCAGCTCGATGATGGGAGCGCTCACGCTGACAGCGCTTGCCGTTTACCATGTGACGAATGAACCGGATGCACGAACAGTCCTCCGTGCGCTTGCTGTCGGTGGTCTTTTCTGGGCGTACTTCGGCATCTACTACGTCCTCACACGACCGCCGTTTTTCGGTGATCTCGCTGCCAAGCCCGGCCTCTTCGTTGCTTGGGTTATTATCCTCGGGAGTCTGGCCGTCTTCCTACGAAAAGCGAGCCCCACCCTACAACGTCTCACCTTCGTTGTCCCGCTGGGTGTGGCCTTCGCCGTCACGGCAGTCAACGCGGTCTTCGACGTCTTCCCGGGAACCGCGTCGACACACCCACGGCTGCTCGTCTACCTCGGCCCGCTCGTCGTGCTCGCCGTATTGATGGTCTGGGGCGTCCCACTCGCCTTCGATAATCATGATATCGGTCCGGTCGTCCTCGCGCTTGTCCTCGCACCGCTCGCGTTCGTCAGCTTCGCGCTCACCGCAGGGCTGAGCCCGGAGTACAACCTGTTCGCTCGGCGCGGCCAGACCTTCGGCCACTTCACGATCACCGTCGTGGGCGTGCTCTCCGTCGGCGGGTTCGCGTGGACAGCGGACCGTCACTCAGTCCTCAAACTCGGCATACCGCTGTGTCTCCTCGCGGCCATCCTCGTTTCCACGCCACTGGCGTTCGCCGGGCCACCAGTTCTCCCCTACGAGCCAACGGTGACGGACGCGGAGTTCGAGAGCGTCACATTCGCCGAGACACATATCGAAGGCGCGTGGACGAGCGACGACAAACCCACACGGGTCGCCCGAAACTACTACGACGCAGATGCACCACGGAGCGCAGCAATTGCGTGGCTCCAGGGAGGCGCTGTTCCAGCCTGTCCGACACTCGTCCGCGATACCTGGATGACGGTAGGCGCACAAGCCTATCCCAGCGACCCGATTCCCGTCGACGTCAGGATTCTTCAGAAGTTCAGCACGACCAGTCAAATCATCTACGACGGCGGCACGACCGACAATTCACAGCGATTCGTCATTCCAGAACGCGCCGCCGAGACATCCCAGTGTTGACACGATTACGGGATAGAATCCCATGCATTAGCCAAGATCGAAGTAGCCGTCCCCGTAGAATACCTGCCGAGACGCAGGAAAGTGGTCGGTATCGCTTGTCCCCAAGGAAAGTATTGTAGATGTGTCTGCAGACTCAATACAAGCGAAAATCTGAACCCCTACCTACGGGCCACCGGGTTCCAAAAGAAGAGTTCCTCGGTAAACCACCCACCAATCCTACTCCATAATCCGGCCGTCACGGAGCGTCTTTGTCTCCACGAAGTACGAATCGAGCGCCGGGTCATGGCTGATAGTAACGAGTGCAGTCCCGGTCGATTCCTGAACATCGAGCAGGAGCGACGCCACCTGCTCGGTCGTTTCGGGGTCAAGCTGGCCGGTTGGCTCGTCAGCAAGGATTACGTCGGGACGGTTCGCCAGCGCCCGTGCAATAGCGACGCGTTGTTTTTCGCCGCCGCTCAGCGTCGCCGGATAGTGGTCTTGGCGGTCCGCAACCCCTAACGTCGACAACAGTTTCTCAACCCATGCCTCGTCGCGATCGCTCCCGTGAGTCTGTGGGAGGAGTGCGTTCTCGCGGGCGGTCAAGTCCGGCACAAGTTGGAAATCCTGGAAGACGAACCCAAGCGTCTCGCGGCGCAGGCGGGCGCGTTCACGTTCGGAGAGCCCTGTCGCGTCCGCTCCGGCTACCAGCACGCGCCCTTCCTCGGGTTCGTCAAGCAGTCCCAGCATCGTAAATAGCGTTGTCTTGCCAGCACCGCTTGGCCCCCGGACGAGTAGCCGGTCCCCCGACGAGACGGACAGCGACACCTCGTTGAGCAGTGTCATTCCGCTTCGTTCGACCGACACTTTCTCGGCTGCCAGAACCGGCATACTCACTGCTGAAAGCGTTCGACTGGCGAGCCTATCAGTGCTTGGATTAGGAATGACGAACAGGCCCCAGCTATCAGCCGTCTGGGACTGTCGCTGTCGGTTCCGATTCGATCGGGGCAATCAGTGGCTACTGTCGTCGTTGGCTGTTCGACTAGTTCCGTGGACAGGCGCTTACGCAGCTGGCGTCTCAACAGAGACAACGAACACACTCAGATAGCCGGAACAAACCCGTACCAGAGCGCGTTGGCCAGCCCTGTCATCAAGACCAGACACACCCCGTAGACTGCAAACCCGGCGGCAATGGGCCTGAGTGTCTCGCCACGAAGGGGCTGCCAGCGTCCAGTTCGTGAACCGAACCAAAGGGCCGTTACGGTACCAGCGAACAGGCAGGCGACGTAGACGGCGACCGTTGGGACCGAGCCTGTAAGAGTCGATAGCGGGCCAAAGAGGAACCCGTCTCGGCCTGCGAGCATACCCACCTCCCAAAATATCCGCGGGAGGATGAACCCGGCGAACGTACCAAGCGTCAGGACGAGTATGGCCCGGACCCCGTAGGCTTGGAACGGTCGCCACAGCAACTCTCCCGCTCTACGTCGGGCAGTCACAGGCTTGTTCCCAGCGTCGGCTGACAGCATGAACCACAGGTTCACGGCGCCAAACGTGCCAACAAATGCGCCAAACGTCGCTAGCCCGCTAATTGGCTGGACCGGTTGGCGGGTGAAAAACGAGTACGTGGCAAAGCCAAGCAACCCGACGAGAATGACCCCGGCAAGTCGGGCAGTCATCCCACCGGCCGAAAAGTCGGACCCATGTGACTGTTGCCCGTTGGTTGCTTTCGCCGATAAGCTTTCAGTTGTGGCATCTCCGCCAACCTCCGGGCTGTCTTCGACAGCCGGCTGCTCACCCCTGAACGTGAAATTCATCCCACCAGTGGGGACCAGAAGCGTGTCAATATGCTGAAAATGAAAGACGTCGTCACCGCTGTCGATGCCGACAGTGCAGTCGATACCGGCGTCGTCGAGTGCACGTAAAACGCGCAACGCATCGTGGAACTCGTCCATCTCGACGGTGACCGGCGACCCGCGCTGTTTGTCTCCATCGGTGAGTTTCTCGACCAGTCCATCGAACGACGGCGTATCGACGCTCTCAACAGTCGGTGGGACACGCCAGAGTTCGAACCCGGCGTCGTGTTGGCTGTCGCCGATAGATGGGACAGCCCACTCGTCGCTTTCGTGCAACGCCCGCAGTTCCTCGGCAAAACCAGCAAAGAGGTCCTCGCTGCCGTCGTAGGCTGCGACGAAGTGACCGGTTCTGGTCGTCTTCGTGTCACGGTCAGCCTCGAAAGTCCACCACAGCCGGCGGTCGGCGAGGTCGACGACCATATCGAGCGGGCGGTCGCCGGTCCAGACCATCTCCGCGGTCGTCGCCGCGTCGATGGCGTCGGTGTCGCCGGTGGCATACAGGCGGTCCGGGTCTGCCGTGGTCGAGTAGACTGCAAAGCCTGTCATTGTCGCCCCCTCATTTCACCGACGAGCTGGTCGTATCCAACCGGAACGAGGTTGCCGTCCTCGTCGAGGTACGGGCGGTACTGCCCGTCACGTTGTTCAGTGACGTAGTAGACGGGACGAATCGTCGATTCGCCGGTCGTCGCAAGCAACTCCTGAACGTCCGGGCGCGCCGTGAGGTGGTCGGTGACTGCCTCGCGAAACTCGGCGTAGCTATCGTAGGCCCGAGGCGCGTCGACATACCCTTGATCGATGAGGATGTCACACTTCGAGGCGACGAGGATTGTCTCATCGGGTTCGATTCCCTCCGTAATCGTCGTGTAGTGTTCGAGCCCCCACGACACTGCGCCCTCGTCGTGTTCGCCCTCGTGAAACTCCTCGGGGTAGACCAGCCGCTCAACGTCGAGGATGAACAACAGCGTATCTGCATCGACGACCCAGTCGACGACCTGCTCAGGAACACTGTTGCCCTCGCTGTCGGTCTCCCCGCGGCTGATGAGGTCGGCGATACGGGAGAGGTGTTGGCCGGCGTAATCCAGCGCGGTCAGTCCGAGTCGGCGAGGGAAGTAGTAGCCGGAGATGACCTCGAAAGAGGCCGCCCGGAGTTCGTCGTGGCTCGTCGAAGGGATTGGCCACTTCGCCTGCCCAGACTGGAGGTTGCTTGTCCGTTCCAGCCCATTTTGTAGGTAGTCGTTGGGCTTGGGGTGTGTGTCGCCATCGCGCAGCAGTTCGAGGCACAGGCCGAGCATAAGCATGCTCTTACCTGAACGCTCCGGCCCAAGCGTGATGTAGTTAGTCTCTGACTCATAGCGCACGAATCCAAAGAGCATGCCCAAGAAGATGAGCGACGCGATGGGGTCAACCACAGTCACGCTCCCGGCGAGAATGACCTGTCCCAGCGTCGCCATGACGACAGCGACGAGCACGGCAAAGAGGAGCCAAGCCGCGTACCGGAACTCTGGCAACTCGCCGTTCGAGAGCGTCGGTCGCCGAAACGAACTGCGCGACCGGTCGATTGCCCGCAACTGGTCGAGTTCGACGATGACGCCGGCGACAACACCAAGCACGAACCCAAGAACGTTCAACTGCGTGAGTTCAAGATTGGGAATTACCCACCCCGAGACAGCAACTGCGGCGACGCCAAGGCCCGTTCCAAGCCAGAGTAACATCGCCTGCACCCGTTTTTTCACGTCGAGCGTGAACAGGACCAGCATGCCGAGATAGAGGCCGAACATACCGAGCGCGAACAGTTGTGCCGCCTCCTGACCGGGGACACCGGTGACCTGTGCGAGCAGGTTTCGTCCCTCTTGGTAAATCGTGTTGCCCGGGACCCAGGCCCGCGAGAGCATCCATCCGATGACAGGAGCCGTCGCCACGACGATGAGAAATCGGACCAGTAACTTCCGTGGTTCCTTCCCCTGGATGCCGGTCTTGAATCCGGTCGTAGTTCCGGTGTCAGAGCCACCAGGCAACCCGACGACGGATGGTCCCCGCTCCCCGGGAGAGTGTGATGGCTCGGACGCAGTCAGCTCAGCCGCGGAGCCAGATTGTTCGGTGCTCGATGCTTCGGTAGTGGTCGGCTGGTCCGTTTCGGGCTGTGTGTCGCCCGTATCCGAGTCAGATACCCCGACCGACGGAGATGTGCCATCAGAGCGGGGCGTCCCGGGGGCGTCACTGGTCTCGGTGTGTTCTGTCGGAGAGCCTGGTGACCCAGTTGGTTCCCGGAGCTGTCCGAGAAAGGTCTCGAACCCACGGTCGTCTTCGGGCGCGTCGTCCGAAAAGTGGTACTCTGTGACGTAGGAAAGGCCGGCTTCGAGAGTGGCTGGCTCGATATCGTGTTCCTCGGCGACGCGAATGACGTACTCTCGAATGGTCTCGTCCTCGGCTGGCTCGACATCCGACAGTTCCCGAATCTGTTCGAGTGGACTACGACTCATGTGTGATGTTTTTTGTGCGACAGCCGACCGCAGCGTTGCCATAATTCTCCGAGCCACTCCACATAAAAGCAAAGGGTATCGCAGTTGGACCAGGGGGCTAACCGTTCGAAATTACAGTGGTGGGTATGCCGAAACGATGGCAGTTCTCCCTCGCTAGAATTATCTGTCCCGTTCAGTAAGTAGCGGGCATGAATGGTCTCCCTGCTCTCCCACTCGCCCAGACTCCGAACTGGTGGAGCGAGCCCTGGGGAGTTGCCGACTGGCTCGAAACGCTATTTAGTACGCCACTAGAGGTGCATGCGTTTCTCCTTGGCGCGGTTGTCGGCGTCACAATCGCATCGCTGACGCTTCGACAGGGCGAACGGACGACGTTCGCGCTGGTACTGGTGGTGTTTCTGTTCACGTTCGGTGTGCTGGAGACCACGTTCTTCTGTTCGACCGGCTTTACTGGCTGCGAGCATGTGCGCTACAAGCCGTGGTATTTCCTCGGCGGCTTTCTTTTCGCCTATCTTGGCTCGGAGAGTCTTAAGACACGGTATACTACCTACGATATCGGTGGCGCGACCGCCGGAAACCAGAGTACGAACAACTCCATTGGAACGCCGCTGGCAGGTCTCGTTGTGCTCGTGTTGCTCGGGTTCGCGCTGTACTCGTTTGTCACTCCGACACCGGTCCAGCCAATTAGCGGGCTGGCGACGCTGGGTGGGTTTGTCGGTTCGGCTATCGGACTTGCCGCGTTTCGATGGGCCCGTGTCACTCCTGAGCACGAACCGACGTTTGTCGAAGCACTATCTCGAAGTCTGTTTCGCGACCGTGACGAATCGGCGCTGGTAATCGCATACGGTACCGTGCTGGGATTCGGGTATCCACGCATTATCTGGGAACTGGGCACCCTGTGGGGGTTCGGTGGGTACCCCTTCGGTCCAATTCGCTGGGCACGGAACGGGTTGCCGTCGGTCGTCGTCTACGTGTTCGTCGTCTTTATCCTCTCGGCAGTATTTTTGGGGGTGTACGTCCGACAGCGTGAAAGCGACCGCTTCGGCGGGAACCGATTCGCGGCCCTCGTGCTCGGATTCGTTACGTATACGTTCTGTCTGTTCGTCGCAACCGGCTACGCGGGGACGGTCTGGTTCCGGGTTCTCCCGGCTACCTGATTGCCCCGTTGGAGCCGGAGAATCCAAACGATTCGACTGGAAACAGAGGAGTCAGCGTCGAAAGACAGCGTTGCGTGAATCGCTTCACAACGTAATCAAAAAATTAATTTGATATAATAAATATATTAAAATAAATATGTCCGGCAATTCTATCAAAAATACGGTTGGTGCTATTTCCGTTCTCTGGGGACTCTTGCTGTGTCTGAGTTTTACAGTTCAGGTCTTACGGGGTAGTTATGATGGTTTTCTGGTCATCTTGGCAGTAATTGGCCTTCTTTTCGTAGTTGCAGGATTACTCACTAGTCCCGTGTTCTGTTCGGTGCTCAAACGAAGACATGAGATTTGGACTGTTGGAAACGTAAAAACGGTCGAGTATGACACGATTGATGAAAGTTCGGATACTCGGTGTGTCGTCTGTGATTCGCCTGTTTCGAACGGAATGATTCGACGATTTAGGTACGAATTCGTCGTGGCCGGATTCCCGACAACCACTATCAACGAAGGCACGAATTGCTATTGTCGAACGTGTGCTTTGGAGGAGTCATCGATAGAGACGAACAATGTGCCAAAGTCTGCAACCACCAGCTGTAATGATCGCGAACCACAGCTAGAGTGATCGGATTGCGCCACGAAAAGATTCCCACCACAGCCGCTCAGTTGGTTTCTTTCGCCACGTCGTCCTCTACTGCCTCGGCTTCCTCTCGCAACACGTCAAGTTCTGCCTCTAGCTCCTCGTCGCTGAGCGTGTTACTACTGTCTTCATTGTTACTCTCATCAATTGTGTCCGTTTCGGCGTCCCAGTCGGCAGCGGTCGACTGGGAACTGTCGGCTGCGGACCATCCCGAAGAGAGTTCGTACGCTGCATAGCCGAGTCCGAACGCGAGGAGGAGGATAGCCGCGCCCGTCACCGCTCTGCTCAGCCAGAACGCGGCGAAGCTCAGGACCTGTCCGGCGAACAGCAACGCCAGCACGAGCGCGCCGACGAGCAAACCGACCGCAATCCCGCGAAGGTCGGGCATACCTGTCGTTGGCGTCTCACTCAATTGAATGTTTGGGGCAGACGGACAGACACACTGGGCAGGCATCCTATCCGCTCGATCCTCGGAGGACCGCCCGGACCGATAACCGGACGACCGACCGCGTCGAGACGATAGCTCCAATCACCGTGAGCACGAGACTCCCGAGGAACACCAGCCCGAGGATCGTGACCGACGGCCAGGGGTTGAGCGTAATTCCAAAGGCAGTGAGCAGACCGACCGCATCAAAGACCGCGACGACGGCGAGCGCAACGACGACTGCTAACGCCGCCGACGCCGCGCCGATGCGAACCGCGTCGGCGATGACCACACGGAAAATCCGCCGGGGTGAGGCTCCCGTCGCGCGGTAGATGGCAAGCGTTTGTCGTCTCGCCCGGACCGCACGCGAGAGGACGGCACTCATCGCGCCGACAATTGTCAGCGCGGTCAGCCCCACCATCGCGGCCAAGAGTACCGACAGGTTCCCGACGACGTACTCGATTGCGTTGCCGAGGCCGCCACCGCCGCCATAGTGACCGCCCGCTGCGAGCGCGCTGGCAAGGCGCTCGTCACCTGTGACACGGTAGGTGGCTGTCTCGGTGCGACCATCGTCGACTGCCACACTGACTGTGTACCGGCCTGCTGGCCGGCGGGCCAACGATAGTTGCAGCTCTGTCTCCTCGCCGGGGTCAAGCTGGACCATCTCCGTTGAGTCGGTTCCCGGTCCCTCGATACTGACTGTGGACTCGACCGTGCGGTTCCAAGGATTCCACAGCGTCGCCGTCGCTGTCGGGGTAACTGCAACCCCCGGCGTCGACGGTTCGACCGCCACCGACCCAACAAGTCGCTGCCCGGCCTCGGCAGTCACCTGGATGGGCTCGCTGAACGTCTCGCCGCCACTCCGGACGACAACCTCGTAGCTATCCCCAACTGAAGGGGTCCGGAGCCAGGCTCTGCCCTCCTCGCCGACCGAGACCGTCTCGTTTGCGACCGTAACCGTAGCGTCGGCCGACGCATTTTCAACCAGGACCTGGACGGCCGTGTCGGGGGGCAGTTCGGCCGGGATGGTGAGAGTGGCAGGCGGCGATTGGCCAACACGGAGGGGCTGTTCGAACGGCCCGACGGCGAGCGTGTACTGTCCTGGTTCAAGTGTTGTGGCCTCAAACTCGACTGTCGTCAACTCCTGGGGTTCGAGCGAGACAATCCGGTCGATTCGCTCGTTGTCGAGAGTCAGCGGAACCCCAAACTCCTGAGCGTCGTCGGTCGGGTTCCACACCGTCGCTGTCACCTGGAGTGACTTCCCGGGACCGACCCGTGCCGGTGTATCGAGGCTTACCACGACCGGGTCTGTGTCCGCCGACACGCTGGTCCGAACAATGTTCACGTATCCCGTTTCAACCGTGCTGAGGTGGCGTGCAGTCGACAGCGGGAGGAACACTTGGTTGTCATCGATGCCGCCAGTCCGGTAGACCCCAACGACGGTCACCCGTGCGATGCCGCGCTCGGTGCTGCCCCCGACGACCAGTTCTTCACCGGGTTCGACCCCCAGCAGTTCCGCGGCGTGAGTGCCGACCACAGCCTCGTCCGAGCCGGTGGGTGCACGCCCATCAAGCAGGTCGGCCCCGGTCACCGCGGCAAAGTCCTCGTAGTTACCGCCACGAGCCAAGTAGGATTCGCCGTTGTGGTGTCCAAACAGGAGTACCTCTGGGCTAGTGGCGATATCTGAATCGTCGAGCACACCCACGTACCCCTCGGGAACGTTGCTGTTGACCGGGTGGGCGGCCTCCGTCTCAGCTAGTGTTGTCCCCGCAGTCGTGAACGAGGCTCCGACTCCGCCCAGGGAGGCGACTAAAAGGACGATAACTGCAAATGCTGACAGCGTCGCCGTCGCCGGCAGAACAGTTCGGGGAGACAACAGCGTCGGCTGGAGTAACTCACCGACTGGGTCGGGTGTATCTTGTCCATGGCCGCCTGACGGGGCTGTATCGTGGGTGACGACGGATCCCATCGTCGCTGCCCTAGCGGTCAGGTAGCCGCTGAGCAGGCCGACACCCACAAGAACTCCAAGCGTACCCGAGAGCAAGAGCGCGATGCGGGGCGTGACCTGTAGCGTGAGTGTTGTTGGCAACCCCAGAGAGATAGCAATATTGACCGCGATATTCGGGATGATGACGCCGAGAGCGTAGCCAAACAGAGCTCCGACACCAGTAAGCAGTCCCGCACGCGCTGCAAGCGGGAGCCGAACCCGTCGGGGCGTCGCTCCCGTTGCTCTCGCGACACGAATTGTCCGTTCGCGGTCGGCAATCACGGCCTGAACTACGTTTGCAATCGTCACCGCAACGACGACACCAGCAATGGCGACGCCACCCCAGAGTATCGACATCATGTCGCTCGCGCCCCCGGCCAAGAAGGCGAGCACGCCGACCAGTGGCGTGCCTTTGTCGGGCGTCGGGTCGTCAGTCGCCTCGATGGCAATGGCAGATGCCGGACCGGCCGCCTCAACCGTGGCCGCATCGACCCGGACCCATGTCTGGGGCAGGATACCCGCATCGCTCCCCGGCGTGACCGCCAACTGCTCGGTTGCCGCCTCACCATCGAGAGTCCACATCGCCTCACTTGTCACTGGGCCGACCGCGCCCTCTGGCGGTAATGAGAGACCGAACCGCCCGTCCGCCGCGGTGGGAATTCCAACGGCTGTCGTCGACTCACCGTCCGCATTCGTCGCCGTCGACAGGGGGAGTACGACCGCTTCGGAGCCAGCCCCAGCACGAGCCCCAGCAGGGGAGTCATAGCTCGTGATTGTCCCATTCGAGTCGAACTCCGCAGCCAGCTTGGTCGTCTGCTCGCCGGTGGTGACGACTAACAGTGCTGTCCCGACGAGGAGGGCGGCGACGAGCGCAACCACGAGGACAGCGAGCCAATCACGGCGTGACCAGCGGGCGACGAGGACGCGAATATAGTTCATGCTGGTCGTTACTTACTCGGAGGGGTGTTCAACGCCCGCCATCAACTCGAAAATGGAAGCCCTTTCCTGTGCGAACGGTGCGGGATGGCCACCGACGGCGACAACGATATCGCCGCCAGAGCGAACCGTCCCAACGTAGAGGTAGACCGTAATCTCTTCGCCGTCTCGCTCGACGGTCGTCGCGAACTGGGAGATAGTCGTCTGTTTGCCCTGTACCACGCCGTCGTGTTCCTCAGCCTTCTGTAAGTCATCTAGTCCTGCGTAGTCTCCTTCGAGTTCGTCACCGAATTCGCTAAGCAGTTCCTGGTGAGACATGCCTGCCAGCGGGTTGAGCGGATTCCCCACAACTTCGATTGCGGGCGTCGAGACAAGGGTGAACACGGCCCCGTCAAAGGACTCGCGTTGGACCTCGATGGAGCGCTCGTAATCGGTCACGTAGTTCGTCGTCACGACCGTCTTGGTCTGTCCAAGCACCGCACGCTGCTCTTCGACGACAAGTTCGTCTTGCCCCACTTGCTCGTACTCGCCAGCGGTGAAGTTATCGGCCTGTGCGGTCGCCGGCTGTGCCTCGAACTCAGCTGACGACGAGTAGACCAGTGCGAGCAAGCTTGATGGGACAACTACCATGAGCGCAAGTAGCACGATAAGTACGACAAGCGCGATGCCACCAAACACCCGCCGTCTCGTGACATGTTTTTTCAGGGTCGCTATCGACGTGGTATCTCCCTCCTCGGTCCCGCTCTCTTCGGCCGGTTCCGAACTCTCTTCGTCCGGCTTGGCCGTGTCGTTCGCCCCCTCAGCCAGTTCGTCCCCCGAACTCTGGTTTTCATCCGTCGATTCGTCTTCGCTGCCCATGTAGCGTTATATAAGAGACGACTGACTTGTAAGTCTACCCCCAGAGTGAGGCAAACACATAACAGTTTGCTTGCCATGTGATTGTGTATGAAACGCCGAGGGTACCTTCAATTGCTCGGTGCGAGTGGGGGTGGGGCACTGTCGGGTTGTGCTGGAATACTGGGCAGCGCAGGGGAATCAGACAAGGGGTTCACGCCACAGGCCGGGGACTATCTTGCGGTTGCCGTCGGAAAACTCAACACAGTTGCGCTTGCTGTCGACGAGTTCCAGGGCGGAGACCCACGTGAAAGCACGTTCGACGAAACGAAACCCCGCGAGCGACTGGAGACCACCCGCGGGGCACTCGACGAAGCCGAGACGCTCGCCGGCGAGAGCCAACAGGCAGACATCGAGGCAGTCAGGCGCTATCTGACGATTGTGGAAGGCAGCGTCGACGCAGTTGTCAACCTCCTGTCCGCAAGCGACGGCCTCGAACAAGCACAGGAGCGTATTGACGGGACAGAAGTCAACGTCGAGGCAGTACAGGAGCCGATTACACAGGCAAGCGAGGCAAGCGCCAGCGCCGTCAAAGCCCGGGACCGAGCTATGTCGACCAGCGACGAGGCAGACGGTGACCGGCTCGCCGGCCTTGACGCCGAATTTACGGCGCTACGGAACGGTCTGGAGACGCTCTCGGGGTACGTCACTGGCGTCGACGGACTCGCTGGTGGCTACGACACGTATCTCGGAGGGGTAACCGACCTCCAGACCGCCGACGACGAGGTATCGAACGGTTCCTTCGAAGCGGCACGAGACGCCTTCGAGCAGGCCGTCGGCGAGTTCGACGCCACATCCACGCGGTTCGCCGACGCACTGGCTGACGCGCCGGAGACACTCCTCACCGACCTCGAACGCGGCAACCAGCGCAGCACGGCACTTGGGCATTTTGCGGATGGACACGTGACACTGCTCGACGGACGGCTGGAACTCGACACCGCGACGACCGCGGTCAAAAACGAGGAGTTCGAAGCGGCACGCGACTCACTTGCCGCCGGAAACGAAGCCGCCGTCGCCGCCAGCGAGCAGTTCGCGGCGGGGGTCGACGTTCCTATCGACGAGTTCGACGACCAGTTCAACACGGCCGACATCCGGACGGTCGCGATGGAGTCGCTGACCAATGGCTACATCACACTGCTCGATTCCAACGACAACATCCGGACTGCCGAAACGCAGTTCGAAAACGGCGAGTATGGGCCTGCCCGTGAGTCGCTATCGGTCGGCCAGCAGAAAGCGACTGCCGCCGACAAGGAGTTCCAAACTGGACAAGAGCAGTCCGGGAATTTCGTCGGCGACGAGTTCGAGACCGCACGGACTCGTGCCGACGGTCTGGTCTCCCTTGCCGGGGGATACAAGACGCTGCTAGATGCACGCGAGAGCATCGACGCGGCCGAAACGGCGCTGTTCGAGGGGCAGTATGACGGCGCACGCGAAGGGTTCCAGCAGGGCGTAGACCAGAGCGGTACCGCCGTGTCGACGTTCCAGTCCGGGGAGAGCAACGACCTGTTCGCGGAGTCGTTCGACCGGGCACTCCAGCGCGCACAGGCTGTCGAATCGCTCGCGACTGGGTATACGGACGTTACTGACGGTCTAGAGGGTATCGACAATGGCCGTGATAGCCTTGATAACAGAAACTTCCAGACGGCAAAGAGCCAGTTCGATGCTGCCGGCGACTCGTTTGGGACTGCAGCGGAAACCTTCGAAACTGGGCAAAGCGAAGCCGACGAAGAGTTCGGCGATGATTTCGAGCAGGCGCTGTGTCAGGTCGGCCATCTTCAGTCTGCCGCCGACGAGTTCTTGACTGCGGCCCAGGCGGCTATGGACGGGAATCGGAGCGAAGCTGAGACTGCACAAGAAAACGGCGAGGACGCACTCGACCAGACAGAGGAGTGCTAGCTCTGGGTCACGTTAATCCAGAGGTGGACGTCCCGGTACGCGTTCTCCACAGAGGGAGAGGCCGGCACGTCACCGGGATAGAGGAGATACTTAACGCGTAACCGCTCGCCGGTCCTCGTCGGCTGGATGCCGTGAGTCATCTGCCACGTGCCGTTGTTGGCAATCGACGGCGAGGTGAACCGGTCGAGTTCCGTCCGCTCCAAGACAGTTGTCTCGTTGCCATCTTGCTCGACAGTCTGTAACTGGGCCACGACTGTATAAGAGAGCTGTTCGTGCTCGTGGTTCCCGATACCAACGATGACCGGCTGAGACTCATCGATGGTGAGCTCCGTCGGATACGCCGCCGCGACCTGCTCCCCGTTTTCGTCTTCGGTCAGCAGGTAGAACTCGGTGAAATCCTCACCTCCAGGCGGGACGACAACAGCGTATCCGACGGCACCAACTGCCAGCAAAATGCTGGCCACAAGCAAGACATTGAGCGCACCGTCGAGTCGCGTCTCCGGGTTGAGTAGTTCCTCGCGGCCATCGTCAATCCACTGCCGGTAGGGTACCCGGAACCGTTCGTCGGCAGGTAACGACTGCCGACGGACCGCTGCCAGCCCCGTCGCAACGACGGTGAATCCGGCCACACTGAGCAAAACGGGCACAAGCCGAATCCCCCACGGCGTGAAGTTCAACACCAACCCGATGAGCGGGACAATAGCGATGCTGAGGCCAAAGGAGAGTGCAACGCGCTCAATGCCGTCGATACCTCGGTCGCCGAGAGCTCCCGATGTTCCCTCCTCGTCGGCATCGGCCTCTTCGGTATCGAGCGCGGCCGGTGGCGTTCCTGCCTCAGGAAAGAGTGCAGCGATGAACGCATAGCCCGGGACAAAAAGAACGAACACGAGACCGAACACCGCCCGGAGTGGTGTCTCGTTCAGGACTGGAACGAGGACGGTCACACACGTCGCGACGACGATAGCGAGGACGGCCGCGAGGTCTGCCGGCAACTCGCGTACCGGTTCCGGAAGAACCAGCCACAGACGCGGGGACGTACGTTCTTTGTCCGACACACTCTGCCCATTTTATAGCTGTACTGTTAACTGTTGTGTCGCAGTGCCGTCAGCCGACAGTTGGGTTGAATAAGAGACAGTTTTGCGGAAAATGCCTCCGCGTAAAAGGTAACCTAACGTTCAATTTAGTTTGGTTTGCTGTGTAATACTAACATGATAGCGTCTGTTGGGAGAAAGTAATGCCACCAAGTGCCAAGATGAGATGCGAACGATGTGATGCCTGGATTGCAGTCGAGGATAAGACAGAGTACGTCGAGTGTGACTGTGGGGCTGGGTTTGCCGTCACCATCACGCAGATCTCTGCACAATCTGTGTAGGTGGTAACCAACACACGTTTGGACCGGCAGTTCGAACAGTCGCTATGTTCACCGGAATCGTCGAGGAAACCGGGACGGTGCAGGCTGTCGAAGAAGATACTGACGGTCTGCGTGTGCGATTTGAAACAACGTTTGATGGTCTCTCGACTGGACAGAGTATCAGCGTCAGTGGGGCCTGTCTAACTGTCGAGGACTTTGGTGATAGCTGGTTTGAAGTGTTTCTCGCGACCGAAACTATCGACAAGACGTATCTTGGCAGTCTTGCTCCGGGAGAGCAAGTCAATCTCGAACGCGCGCTTCCAGCAGACGGTCGTCTCGACGGCCACTTCGTGCAGGGTCACGTCGATGGAACCGGCGAAGTCGAGGCTGTCGAGCAGATCGGTGATGACTGGCGCTTTGCGTTCTCACTCCCACCAGAGCTATCCCGGTACGTCGTCGAAAAGGGGTCAATTGCTATCGACGGTATCAGTCTCACCGTCGCGGCGCTTGAAGAGGGCATTGTCGAAGTCGCTATTATTCCAGAGACCTACGAGTTGACAACACTCTCCGAGAAAAATCCGGATGACCCGGTACACCTCGAAGTCGATGTCGTTGCCAAATACGTCGAGCAACTTATCGATGGCTATCAGTAAGTAGAGTTGGTAAGTTCGGTTTTATTGCCCACAAAAAGAGAGTTTGTCGGTGAACGCCCGGTCCGTGCACTACACGATGGAGGGCAAGTAGTCATCGCCCTGTCGACTGTTCTTGACATACGCACCCAAGATATCGACACATCACTAGAAGACGAACCGCTTTTGCAGGCCGCTGCCCCAGAGAGAAACATGAACGACGACGTGCCAATTCTCGACAACCATCTCCATCTGGACCCGGTCAACGGCCGTGGCGCGGAGGCTGCCGAAGAGTTCGCTGCGGCTGGGGGGACTCACCTGCTCGTACTCAACAAACCCTCCTGGGACCTCGTCGCCGAGGACGACGTTGGGACGAAAGAAGGGTTTCGAGAAACCTTCGAGCTGACGTGTGCGGTGACCGCTGAGGCGTCTGAACGGTTGCCGGGTCGTGCCTGGCCTGTACTGGGCGTTCATCCCGGCCTTATCTCTCGGCTCGTCGAACGGGGTCACGACCCTGAAAAAGCAAAAGAAAGTATGCAGCGTGGCCTCGATGTGGCCGCCGAGTTTGTCGCCGACGGCCCCGCGGTCGCTCTCAAATCTGGGCGACCACACTACGATGTGGACGATGCGGTCTGGGAGGCCTCGAACGAGGTGATGTGTCATGCGTTCGCGCTGGCCGGCGAAACAGGCTGTGCCGTCCAGTTACACACAGAGGGTGGCGAAGATTTTACCGAGATTGCAGAGTGGGCCGAAGGCCGCGGGCTCCCACGCGAACGCGTCGTCAAACATTATTCCGGTGGGCCGATTGACGGTCCGATTCCGAGTGTTATCGGAGATAAGGATGCACTGGAGGCTGCTGTACAGAGTGGCGAGCCGTTTTTGATGGAGACTGACTTTATTGACGACCCCGAGCGACCGGGTGCAGTGCTCGGTCCAAAGACCGTGCCCCGACGTGTCCGATGGCTTCGCGAAGAAGGGTACGAAGACGCACTCTATACCGCACACGTCGACACGCCGGCACGGGTATACGGTATCGAGACGAACTGATTGCCCTACCGGGTGACAAAGCATTATTTGTCGGTGGCTATAACAGAAGTCAGTGAGAGAGTCCCCACGGTCACAGCGAGCCGTCTCACCGGTTATTTCGACGGTGTTAGTTGTCGCAATTACGGTCATTCTTGGGGCTGTTATCGCGACATTTGTGCTTGGTTTAGGTGAAACTGTGTCAGACCCGGGACCGAATATCGGAGAGACAACAGGTGAAATCGAGCGACAGGACGGCTACCAGGGTGGTATCGTCCGGATTACACACGTTGCCGGCGACAGCGTCCCGGTAAGCGAAATGGAGATTGTCGTCGACGCAACTGATGCGGCCTGCAGGCAGCGAGCACGAATCCTGAATCTCCCGTCTTCGGCAACTGGATTCGGGGAGAATGGTTTCAGCGATGCAAATCTCGAAGCCGGAGATGAGAGTATTATCAGCAAAGGCCAGACGGCCGATCAGAAATGGGAGCCTGGTGTGCTACACACAACCAATCAAAATAGGTTTGAAGCCGGCAAGTTCTTTGAGTTCCGGATTGCGAAAGGAGAGTGCCAGCTAACAGCCGGGGACCAAATTACGGTCGACCTCGTTCATACACCGACAAAGAGTATCATGATTAGCCAAGAGATACAGGTTCAGGAAAGATGAACCGCCTGAGAACCACTCACAGGGCGAAACGATTGCTGTCGAAAGTACTATCCCCGGAGACGCGTACCGTTGAGTATGAGCAACGAGCCGGGGGAGTACTACACCGAAGACCGCTGGCAAAATTGGATTGATCGCTTGCGCGAAGAAGAAATTGACCCCGACGATGAGGACTCGGCACGTCTGTTGTTGAATCTGCAGGATGATACAGCAATTGCCGTCGCCAAGATTCTGACTGATTTCAACGAGGATGTCCTTGGAGAAGAGGAGACACTCGGGAAGCTAGAAGAGATTCAGGAAATCGTCCTCTCAGAAGTCGCATTCGACAACGAAGACAAAGAGATGCTCATCGAGGGCGTCCAGACTTCGCTGATGTGTGTCTTCCATGCTGCCCACGAGTATGTCGTCGGCGGCCCAGCCGAGGAAGGAACCATCGGTGAGTATATTGAAGCTGCCGCCGAAGAGGAAGCCAACGAAGACCTTGACGCAGCGCTTGGGTACTGTGTCCAAGCCGGCACACTCGTTATCGATGGCGAAGAAATGGATATGGGACTGGCCGAAGAACTTGAATTCGGTCTCGTCGCCGAGTGGGTCAACGGCATCGACAGCATCCAGACTGCGATGCGCGACCCCGAAGTAGTCGAAGAAGACGAAGAGTAACTGTTCCACGGTGCAGAACCTCTTTTAGCGGCGGCGACTATGCGTACATAGATGCGTCGCGGAGCCAACAACCAGAGTGAGCGGGGCCAATCCGAAGTTATCGGTATCGTGTTGCTGCTGGCTGTCGTTGTTACGCTGGTCCTCGGCGCGGGCGCTGTCATCATCGCCGACTGGCAGTCCCAGACAGATCAGGAGACGCTGGTAAACGTTCAAAGCAATCTGACCGCGACAGAACTGACACTGCAGCACATGGGCGGGGAAAGCCTGCCGCCCAAGGACGTACTGGTGGTCTTGGACGGTGCCAACAGGGAACTCCGACTCGATGACTCCGGTTTCAACGGAACCCCAGCCCGTTTTAAAGCAGGGAGTAGCTGGGAATATTCGAGTTTTTCGCCGCCGCTCACCGGCGAGGTTACCCTCCAAGTATTTGATACCGCGGAGAATACCTTGCTCCACCAGAAGCGGTACGATGTGTAAGTCCACCACGCCGACAGATAGTCTGTGACATTTTACTGATAGTACCAAAACCACAGCTATGAGAACTGGAAGACAGCTTTTTAATCACAAACATACAATACCTGGCTAATGCGCTTTCTGAGAGACGACAGGTCCCAAGCTATCCAGATTGGGGCCGTGCTAATCTTTGGCATCCTTATCGTCTTTCTCGCGCTCTATCAGGGCTTTGTCGTCCCCAATCAGAACGAGGAGATCGAGTTCGACCACAACCAGCAACTCCAGAGCGAGATGACCGACATGCGAAGCACTGTCATCTCGATGCCCGGGCAAACGACGACCCAGTCGGTGTCACTGAAACTGGGCGTACGCTACCCTTCCAGGGCGCTTTTCGTCAATCCTGGGCCGGCCAGCGGGAGCTTACGGACTGTCGAGACAACCAACGAGGCTGTCAATCTCACCATCGAGAACGCGACTGTAAACGGCGAAGTTGGCGACTTCTGGAACGGGACGGCACGCAGTTACAACACCGGCGCCATCGAGTACCGACCGAACTACAACCTGTTTGCGACCGCCCCGCAGACGATATACGAACACAGCGTCCTCTACAACGACTTCGGCGAGGAGACCACGCTACCAATTACCGGCCAGGCGCTGGTCAGCGACGACCGCATCACGCTGGTCACGTTGAACGGCTCGCTCAGCGAGAGCCGCATCGGCGACGCAGCAATCGACTTCGAGCCGGTGAGTACGAACACCCGGACGGTAGAGATATTCAACGAGAGCCACCCCGTGACGGTGTCGGTCCCGACACTGATGAACGAGAGCCAGTGGGAGGATGTCTTCACCGAGGAGCTGGCCGATGGGAACGTGACGGCAGTAAACACAACGGCACTCCCGTCGGTCGACGAATTCTCGCTGCTCGAAATTACGCTCGAACCCGGAACATACTCGCTCCAGATAGCGAAAATCGGCGTCGGTACCGGCATCGAAGCGACCCGGACAGCATACCTGACCGATACCGCCGGGAACGACACGACGATACAGAAAGGCCAGACACAGACGCTCAAACTCGAGGTTCGCGACGCGTACAACAACCCAGTAAGCGGCGTCACCGTCAACGGGTCCGCCGAGAAGGGGGTGTTCACCAGTTCGGACGCCGCGACGGTAACGGCAGACACTGACGAGAATGGACAGTTGACGGTGGAGTACGAGGGCATAAACCCCGGGAACAACGACATCAACTTCACCATCGCGGAGGGGTACGGCCCGGTCGCGGATACGCCACACGCCGCCGGAACGTCAAGAAACGTCACGATGACCGTCACGGTCGACCCACCGATGGGTAGCGGTGGCGGGAACGGATCGGCGGCGTTCAACGTGAGCTGGCTCGACCCGAGCGCCGAGCCGGGGACCGAGGACTGTGACGACAATTCCTGTACGCTCGACTCCGCGGAGGCACAGCAACTCGAACTGACGCTGAACACGAGCGCACAGAACGCGGGTGTCGACTTCGCCGTCAGCAACACCAGTGTTGGCACGCTCAACACGAGTAGTGGAACAACCGACAGAAACGGAGAGGTCACGGTAACGTTCCAGCCCCAGGCAAACGGCACCGTCGAGGTGTATGGCTGGACCGGTGGTGGTGGCGACCAGATCGAAATCGAGGTGACCAACGCCGGACTCATCTACCAGAACGACGCCGTGACCAACGACGGTGATGACTCCGATACCGTCGCTGGCGGGGTGAACTTCTCCGTCGCGAACCGTCTCGGCGAGAGCGTCACGATCACCGATGTCAATATTGCGCCGTCGAACAGCGCTATCACGGGCCTCAGCGACGATGGGCTCCCGAACGGCGAACCCGTGACGAGTGAGGTGTACATCGCCGCGGACCTGGCCGATGCCCACGTCGATTACAACGGCGGAACCGACCTCCCGGAAAATGTCAGTCTGGACACTGACGGGTTCAGCAACGACGGGAACGCACAACTCTCGGCCGACGCAACGGCGACGTTCTACCTCTACGAGTTCACTGACGGGACCTCGTCGGTCGACATGAGCGGCGAAGACGTAGAGATCACGGTCACGTACCAGCGGGCAAGCGGCGGAACCGAGACGCAGACGTTTACCATCACGCCAACCGACGGCTCCCCCCAGCCTGGAATCGTCTTCGCGGGCAAGAGCAACGGTCGCCTCTCGACTATCGACAGTCAGGGTCAAATCGCACGGTCGGTTTACTCGGTGACTGGGACAACGGCGGCAGGTCCGCAGACGACAGACTTCGCGTTCGGGCCCGGCCCCGAAGTCCCGTACAAGGACGGGAACGGAAATCTCGGCATCGTCGACCAGAACGGGAACAAGCAGGTGCTGGTCGACACGAACTACGGACCGGGTATTAACGATGTCCGTCTCGCAGTCGGTCGCGTCTTCGTCGGCAGTGGAAACACAGTTCAGACCAACGGCGGACCGTTCGTCTACTTCATCAACGGCAACGGGAAGTTGACTCGTGTCGACGCCAGCGGGACGACGAACATCGTGACCGTTGGCGGCACGCAGGTGAGTGCACAGGCAGTCGCTGGAACCGGTGACATCGACGCCGACGGCAGCCCTGAACTGGTCTTCGTCGACTCGAACAGCAAGTTCGACTACATCGACAGCCGTCAATCGGGTAACAGCGGGAATTTCAAAGCGACCATCGCCGACCTCTCGGGTTCGCCGACGCTGAACACGCCGAATGCCGTCGGGGCTCCGGCCGATTTCGACGGCGACAGCGCGGCCGAAATCCCGTATATCGACGGCAGCAAGCGGGCAAAATACGTCAACGGACCGGACGGAAACAACGCTGCGGGCGATACGACGACGCTGACGACCGCGACCGGTGGAGAGTATCCCGTCGGTGTCGCCGATGTCGCGGGTGACTCCAAACCCGAGGTAATCTACGTCGACACGTCGGGCAATCAGCGACTTGCATACGCCGGTCGCGGCAGCGTCTCCGGGTTCATCACCGACTCCAGTGGCAACGAAGTTCCGTCCGCGACGAACCCCGGCACGTCGTGATACTATGCTCGACCATCGATTACACACTGAAAGTGACTGTCGACGCGCCAAATCGGAGATGGTCAGCGTCGTCAGCCTCGTCGATGTCGTCGCGATTCTGTCGCTGATTGTCGGCACCGTGGTCGTCGGCAACGTCTCCGAATAGGCCGGCGGCAAGCCCCTAGTCGAAATGAACACCTCGGCGGCGGCCAACGACCGTGTCCTCGTCCACGCGGGTGGCAACTCACTTCAGGTAACGCCAATAGCGGGGTCGCGTCGCAAAGTCGTTTAGAATCGACAGTAGTATCGACTAACCCCTGACCTGTAACGCTTCCAAATTTACGTGCACTAAGTGCACGGTAATCTAACAGCATAACAGTGCACAATGAGTCGGGGGTCTGATAGCTGGTGAGAAAAGTCTAAACCGTTCTTCGACACGACCAACTTTCGTTTCTCGCCGACGAACACATCAAACGGACTTACCTCACAGCACTTCGTGCGAACGGATGACGCTGGCGCTGTTACAGAAAGCAACGAGGCTGGCCAGGAAGATCAGACCGATCTCGTAGCGAGCGAGACACGCGGCCTGGTCGTCCTCACGAATGACGACGATTTCGGCAGATTAGGTCGAAAAGAGCCACACGCAGGTATCGTCTGTTACAGTCCCCAGGACCACGAACCCGGAGACTTCGCCAAGGCAATCAAACGTATCGACCACTACTTCGAGCCAGCGGCGATGCACGGCCACATCGAGTGGATCGAAAACTGGCTGTGAGGCATTCGGACAGCAGTCAGAACTCCATCACGTCGTGAATCCCGTCCTGGATGCGAACAGCCTGTGGGAGGTAGTAGTCCTCCAGAGCGTGTAGCGGAATGTGTGCGTCGTAGCCGCCGATACGCTTGACTGGGGCTTCTTGGTGGAGCATTGCCTCTTCTTGGATTGTCGCAGCGATTTCGGCACCGAGTCCGCCAGTCTTGGGTGCCTCGTGGACAACGACACCTCGGCCAGTTTTTTCGAAGGAATCGACAATCGTGTCGATGTCGAGGGGTGACAGACTGCGAAGGTCGACAACCTCACAGTCGATGCCGTCCTCGGCAAGCTCTTCGGCAGCGATAAGAGATGGGCGGGTCATCGCCCCCCATGTAAACACCGAAACGTCTGACCCCTCGCGGCGGATGGAGGCCTCACCAAGCTCGATTTCGTAGGATTCTTGCGGGACTTCCTCGCGGAATGCACGGTAGATAAGCTTCGGTTCGAGGAAGATGACTGGGTCAGGGTCCCGGATTGCCGCGGTGAGTAGCCCCTTGGCGTCGTACGGTGTCGACGGCGTGACCACTTTCAGCCCGGGTTCGTGGACGAAAAACGCTTCCTTTGACTCGGAGTGGTGTTCTGGGGCGCGGATGCCACCGCCGTAGGGCATGCGAACGACGATTGGAGCTGATAGTTGGCTGTGAGAGCGGCTCCGAATACGGGAGGCCTGACTCACAAGCTGGTCGAATCCCGGATACAGAAAGCCCATAAACTGAATCTCTGCAACTGGGCGCATTCCCGAGAGACCGAGACCGATAGACGCACCGATAATACCCGACTCGGCCAGCGGCGTGTCGACGACACGGTGTTCACCAAACTCCTCGTAAAGTGCGTCCGTCGCCCGGAAGACGCCGCCGTTTCGGCCGATGTCTTCGCCAAGCGCCATGACGCGCTCGTCTTGGCTCATTTCCGTGTAGAGACCGTCACAGATGGCTTCGACGAGCGTCAACTCGTCAACGCTATCTGAGCTGTCTTCGGGTTTCTCCCGTGTTTCGGGTGCTGAGTCCTCAGATTCTGCCTGTTCTTCGACGTTTTCGGCGAGTGTCTCTGCGTAGGAACTCATTCTAACACCTCCGAGAACGCGTCATCGCCATACTTCTCGCGTAGCTCGCGGAGTTCGTCACGCTGGGTCTTGAGACGGTCAGACATCTCGTCGTAAACGTGGTTGAAGATATCATCAGGGTCGGCTTCGAGCGACTCAGCCTCGTCGATAGCAGCTTCGATACGGTCTTCGACGCGAGAGTCGATGGCCGCTTGCCGCTCGTCAGTCAGAATATCCTCGGATTCGAGATAGCCACGGAGCCTGTCAACCGGGTCCCGCTTGCGGTAGTATTCGGGTTCGTCTTCCGGCCGATAGACGCTGGGGTCATCCGAGGTCGTGTGCGCACCGAACCGGTACTGAATTGATTCGATGAGTGTCGGGCGGCTCTCGCCGGGACCAGGATCTTTTGCCTTGCGAATCGCTGCGCGGGTTGCTTGATACACTGCCAGTGGGTCGAGCCCGTCGACACGAATACTGTCGACGCCGTACGCGTCGGCCTTGGATGCGAGTGTCTCGCTTTTCGTCTGGCGTTCACGGGGCGTCGAGATTGCCCACTGGTTGTTGTTACAGACGAACACGGCCGGAACATCGAAAACGCCGGCAAAGTTAATCCCCTCGTGGAAGTCACCCTCACTTGTTGCGCCATCACCGAAGTGACACAGGACAGCACGGTCATTTTGCTCTTGTAGTTTGTACCCCCAGGCCATTCCCATGGCTTGTGGAATCTGGGTTGCGATAGGAATGTATTCGGGCATGACGTTTACGTCGTCGGGGATAGCATACCCTTCACGGTGGCCTCGGAGGGGAGCAAGCAACGAAGAGAGACTCCGCCCATGAACATGCTTTGCAGCGTGGTCGCGGTAGGTCGGAAACAGCCAGTCCTGTTCGTCGAGTGCGTAGCTCGTGGCGACCTGTGACCCCTCCTGTCCTGTCATCGGTGCGTAGGTCGCAATCCGTCCCTGTCGCTGGAGGCTGATTGCCCGCTGGTCGAACTGGCGGGCTAACACCAGCGCCTCATACATCGCGAGCATCTCCTCATCGGAGAGGTCAGGTACCGTCGCGTGCGGGTGAACGTTGCCGTCCGCGTCGAGTATCTGTAATCGATCGTGTTCGTCCTGTTCGTGTAAGCCAGATTGTGCGTGTATCATGGGTCGTTGTCGTGTTTCGTTGTGGTCAATTGCTGCCCAGTACGACACAGACCGACCAGCCCCGGGTTCGTTGCCAGCGATACCCGGCGACTGTGTCGAACTGTTCCCCCGTCTGGTTTTTCCGGGGAGTTATCGGAATATTCGTGCGATAAATCCGAGAATAAGTGGTACTGTGCATCCGCCTGCGACGCTTCCTTCGCCAGTAGATACTCTGGTGGCTGCACAGTCTTCGGGGAAAGTGCCCCAATACATATCTACAATTAACGATGGTGATATTAATAATAGTTCTGCATGCCGTGCTAGCAAGTAACAAGATCACCGAACAGAGACTTTTGTCGGTCAGAAGGCAATATATGTATGATTTTCTGGATAGTATCGGACAATCGACCACTAAAAGAACACCTTCATCAGAGAAAATTGTAAGCGCGTTATATTTCTCACAGCGCAAGAGAAAAATAACAGATTATCTATAGTTCATAAAATGGATAGGTTGAGCAGTATATGCGAGATGAGGTTCACAGTTTGGTGTTTCGAGATGAGCGGGAACCTGCGGAACGCTATTATCCCATGCGTGTGTGCAGTGAACTATGAGTGTTGATGGACTGGACGTGCTGGACAACAAACAGGCAATAGACACACACGCACACCAGCCGACTAGCGAGTTTCTCCACGATGCCGGCGGTCAGATGATGCAAGACGCCGCCGACCGATTTGGGACAGACCTAGAGACATGGAGCTACGAGGAGATGATAGCGGAGTACCACGACGTTGGGGTCGGTCGTGCAGTGCTCCTTGGCTGGGACGCCGAGACGAACACCGGGAACCCACCGGTGCCAAACGAGTACGTCGCCGAGGTGCGAGACGAACACGACGACTTCTTTGTCGGCTTTGGCTCCGTCGACCCACTCAAAGACGACTGCGTCGAGGAAGCCCGCCGGTGTGTCGAAGACCTCGACCTCTCAGGGTTCAAATTCCAGCAGATTGCCCAGGGGTTTGACCCGTCTGCACCGGAGCACGAACCGCTTTTTGAGACACTCGAAGAACTCGGCAAGCCGGTGGTCTTCCACGGTGGAAACTCGACGCTGGGTGCGTGTGCCCCCGGTGGTCGCGGACTCCACATTAAGTACGGGAACCCAATGCTGATAGATGATGTGGCGGCCCGCCATCCTGACCTGCCGATTTTGATTGCTCACCCCGCGTATCCCTGGGAAAAAGAGCAGTTGGCCATCTGCCAACAGAAAGGGAATGTGTATATGGACCTCTCGGGTTGGATGCCACGGTATATCGACGACCAAGTACTGCAGTATGCCAAAAGCCTCCTGAAAGACAAAGTCATGTTCGGGACCGACTACCCGATGCTTGAACCAGAACCGTGGCTCGAACAGTTTGCCGAACTCGATTTCTCCGAAGAAACCCAGCGCAAAATCCTCTGGGAGAACGCCAACTCGTTCCTCAACCTCGACTGACGAAGTTGGCCTTATCACCGGTGAGCACCCGGCAGGCCCAGATTACGCGAAAAATACTGTTTTCAATTCTGATATTCTTGTTAATTTATTAACAGTCGTCAGACAAGCGTCGCACGCAGTCAACGTCCTGTCTGGCAATTGGCGGCATCTACTATCGGTAGGTTTATATTGTGTTGGTAATTAATATCACACATGCAGCCGGATACTATCGTCCCGGCCGAGGTCGAAACGAGTTCGGAAGTGATGGCGTCAGTCGAGGAGGGTCCGGTAGACCGATTCATTCTCGCTGACATCTCTCAGGACGACGCCTTCATGACACTCAAACTTGATGATGCCGCCTCACTTCCGGCCTGGCGATAGCAAGCAAAACCGGAATCTTGTCACATTTTGTCAACTTATAAGCACCGCGAAAAACTCAGTTATTTAGTTGCGCGGTTTTTTTCTCGATATCTCAATTATCAGCATCGATAACAACAGAGGGTAAATAACGAACCCGCAGGTTCAAATTCGATGACGCCCCAGTGCTTGATGGATGGAACAGTCCGAGACCCGCTGGTCGAAGTTCTTTGGGTTCGCCACTCCCTACACGAACCAGCGTGATGCAATCGAGGCGGCAATCGAAGTCGGGCGTGAGCGGGGGTATCTTGCGATGGAAGGTCCCTGTGGAACTGGCAAGACGATGGCTGCACTCACTGCTGGCGCAACACTCGTCCGAGACGGGGAGTACGACAACGTCGTCGTCGTAACCCCGGTCAAACAGCAACGAGCCCAGTTTGTCGAAGATCTTCGGACAATGAACGCTGGGTTAGACGACCCGCTTGACGGAGCGGCCCTCGTTGGCAAGCGAGACCTCTGTCCCTACGGTCGTGAAGATGTCTTTCCCGATGATGTGGGCGTCCACGACCGCTGTGAAGACCTGCGCGAGAACACTGCACACTTAGTCGAAAGCGAGGGGTCCAGCGACGACGCACCCACCGCAACAGTAGAAATCGGCGGCGAGACAGACGAAGTATGGTGGGACCCACAGCGTGCTAGCGACCTCGTTAAACATGCACGACCGGGCGGAACAGGTCAACGGCAGATTACAACAGAAACACTCGACACCGCCGATGTCGAGAGTCCCTATCCACGCGGCCAACAGTCTGCCCCAGACTCGATGGCCGAAAGCGACGATGGCCCGCTGTACTGCCCGTTCGAAGCCGACTGGTACGCCCGAAACAAGGGCTCACCAGTAGATTTTGACCTGGGCGAAGAACACGTCGTCACTGCCGAGGAGTATCTGCCCGGGGCCGTCGAACGAGGCACCTGTCCCCACCGTGTCATGAGCGTGTTACTCGAATCCGCGGATGTCATCGTAGGCAACTACAACCACCTGTTCGACCCCGCGTCCCGCCCGATGCTTGAGTCTGTTCTTGGCGACGACACGTTTCTCATCGTCGACGAAGCACATCGCCTCGAAGAGCGCGTAAGAGACCTGCTCTCCAACCGTGTCGGTCGAAGCACGCTCAAGCGTGCCCGAAACGACTGCGTCCAGTTACTCCAGCGTGCCCGCCAGAGCACCGACCACCGCGAGCAGGTCAAAGATGAGTTGGCAAGTCACGACGTGCCTCTCGGTGCAATCGAGCAAGCCCGTGACTTCTATGATGACCTGCTTGGCTGGCTCGATGGACGTATCGAGAGATATCTCGACGACGAGTTTGGCCGCGAGTGGCGAACCGGGTCGCCCGGCGAGACACTCCCGGACCATGACCTCGAAGTGCCGTTGCGTAACCCCGAAGCTGTCGAGCGTGACGAGTTGACAGCATGGGCAGAATCAGCGGGCTACACCGGTGACCACTGGCGCTCGCTGTCGGCGGTCGGCCTTGCCGTCGAGCAGGTAATCGAAGAACTCGGCATGGCACGCACGCCGGTCTGTACCGCTGTCGGCGCACTGATGGGCCAGTGGTGGGAGTGTGACCACGCGACGTACCTCCGAGAGCTCGAACTCGAATACGCGCCCAAAGACAAACACAGCGCCAGCGAGCCATGGCAGACCCAGTACACCGCTGGGTTGGTCCTGTTCGAGTGTATGCCCGGCGACACACTCGAAGAAATCTTCGACGGTCTCGGGGGCGGGATACTAATGAGCGCAACGCTTGAACCGCTGGACGTGTTTGCGGAGGTTTCAGGTCTCGAAGCCCTCCGTGAGGCGAACCGACCAGTCGTCGAGCGAACCTACACGTTACCGTTCCCGGAGTCGAATCGTGCCTCTTGTTTAGTCGATACAACAGCATTTACCGCACGAAATCGCGGCGACCCAGACGAAAACGGGACCCCAGAGACGTGGAACCGGACACGTGGTGAGTACGCACAGGTCTTGCGCATTCTCGCGCGCTCGCCTGGAAACGTCTTACTTGCTATGCCAAACTATCGCGAGGCGATGTGGGCCGGGTCGTATTTGGCAGACGTGGTCGAGAAGCCAGTACTGGTCGACGAGAGTTCGAGCAACGAAGAGACAGAGGCGCTGAAACAACGCTTTTTCCAAGGAAAACAGAAGGTCCTCGTCACAAGCACGCGTGGAACACTGACCGAGGGCGTCGATTATGACGGCGATAAACTCCACTGCTGTGGTGTGGTTGGCGTCCCACTAGTCAACATCGGGTCGCCCCGTGTAACGGCAGTCCAGCGCGCCTACGCCGACGCATTCGGTTCGGACAACGCATTTGAGTACGCGTTGACTGTGCCCGCGGTCCGTCGCGCCAGACAGACCCTTGGGCGCGTGATTCGTGGGGCCGACGAGGTTGGCGTTCGTGCACTCGTCGGCCAACGGTACGTCTCCGATGCGCGACACAGCGTCAACCCCTACCTCTCAGCGGGCGAGCAAGAGGAGTTTGTCCGTCTCACACCAGAGTTTCTCGACGGGCAAATCCAGCGGTTCTGGGATACCAACGGCCGCCCAGACTGAGAGCCCGCCGAGAGTATTTAGGGATAGCACTCCGGAGGGTAGGTATGTATCTCGGAGCCGAATCCTGGCCAGACCTCGAAACGTATTTTGCTGAAGAGTCACTCGCGCTGGTACCCGTCGGGTCGACGGAACAGCACGGCCCACACCTGCCCGAGGGAACCGACCATCTCATCGCGGAGTCACTTGCTCGTACAGCAGCCTCGCAGTCCGGATATCTCTGTACGCCAACGGTAAACATCGGCGTCAGTTCACATCACCGCCAGTTTCACGGGACGATGTGGGTCGACCCGCCGGCGTTCCGGGAGTATATGGAGTCACTAGCACGAAATCTGACGTCCCATGGTATCGACCGAATCATCTTCGTGAACGCTCACGGCGGCAACATCGAACACCTCCGGGAAGTTGGCCGTCGCCTCCACAAAGACGGGACAGCCTACGCAATCGAGTGGATGTGGGACCAGAGTATCCCCGACCTCGTCGACGACCTCTTCGAGGTGAACGGTCCCCACGGTGGGCCAAAAGAGACGGCGATGATTATGCATATCAACAATGCGCTGGTCCACGAGAACAGGCTGACCGACGCACGAGATAATGGACTTGTCGATTGGGGACCGAAGACAGGCCGGCAGTTTGGCGCACGGACGTTTTTTGACTCAATCGAGAACACCGACTGTGGCGTGCTCGGTGACCAAACCGATGCGACCCCCCAAAAGGGTGAAGAGTTGTTCGAGGCAGCAACCGAACAGTTGTGTAAACTCAGCGAATGGCTCGCAGAGCAAGACGACGAAGAATTACTCCCACACGAGCATGTCTGAACTGGGATGATAATCGTTATTCCCTGTGAGTGAGTAGAGGGGCACAAGCGCGGCTAGTTCAGTGGACAGAACGTCTGGTTCCGGACCAGAAGGTCAAGGGTTCAAATCCCTTGTCGCGCGTTTTCTTCAAGACGATAGTAAGCAGTAACTGCCAAAGCATGGCATAAGTGCTATCGACGCAGTCCAGCGTTTTCCGGCCGGAACTGGACTATTGATAGCCGTGTATAGTTATGAGTGGGTCAGAGAGTTGTTTTCGTGGACTCAGATAGCGGTCAGTGCAGGGCAAGCAGTGACTGGTCAGGCTGGTCTCACCACAAGACAGAGTAGGAAGTGGTTGAAAAGTATAGGTCAAAATAGATATTACTCGTTTCAGCTATGTGTTACAGGAGCATTGTGGGTGGGCACAGAACAGAGCCGGTTAACTCTGGTACCCTGTGTGAAAGCGCAGCACAGACGTGACATCCTCCGCGCCCTGAAGGGCGCGGCTTCCCGGCATGAGAATACCAGCTAAGTGTCGTTAGTGCTGGCAGAGGGTTCGGACCCGTGGAATGCCGAGAGCGTCATCTGCGAGGATTCCTCGCTCGTCTCTCGGTGGGTCCTGGTGCTGTCACAGGCACACCCATTCCGTGGGATGTCATCGCCCGCCGCTTTCACTGGCAGGCTCTCACCCCACGGATCTAGGCGGTTCGCTATGTTGACCGCCGCATTGATGTCTGCGTGATACTCTGACACCCAACACTCGTCGTTGCTACACCGGAACTCGTCGCCGTTCCGGTGCCCGACGTGGCCGCACTCGTGACACGTCTGACTCGTGTACGCCGCGTTGACGTACTCGACCGGGATACCCGCCTCGCGGGCCTTGTCCTCGATGCGTCCCTGCAATCGAGCGAACGCCCATGCGTGGAGGCGTCGGTTCATCCACTTCCCGTAGTCGAGTGATTCGCGGATGTAGCTCAAGTCTTCCAGCACGATCACCGGTTTCTCGAAGCGTTGGGCATACTCGACCGCCCGACGGCTGGCCTTCTCCACGATATCGGTGAGTGCGTTCTGGTAGTGGCTGAATCGTTCGTCAATCCGCCATTGAGCGGCATCACGCTCTTGCAGGCGTTTCAGGGTCGTGTGCATCTCCTTACGGAGGTGTCGGGCACGACCACCGTTGACGAGTAGTGGGTCGGTCGGAGAATCATCTGTGCGGGCACAGCCCGCTAGCAGATGCGCTTCTCCGATGTCGAACCCGACCGGTGTCACGTCGGTGTCAGTCGCCGCGTGGTCTGATTCTGGCACCTCGTATTCGACAGTGACATGCAACTGCCAGGACGTGCGGTGGCGTTGCAATCGGAACTCGCCCACGTCGGCGTCCCCGTCGAGGAAATCGTGCCACAGGTCGCGCTGGCCTGGACTGATACGAATTGGTATCCAGAACGCATTACCGCGTCCTGCCTGAGGGACTCGCCAGCAAAAACTGTGGTCGCGCTCCGGCGAGTGGTCGACGTTGAATCCGCGCTCAGTGAACCGGACAGGGTGGTCGCTGTCGAGTTCGTCGGCGTCGTAAGTGTCACCACAGAGTTGTGGGACGTAGTTTTTCAGCGCGTCTTTCGCGTAGCTGGTCAGGTCGTAGGGCGTCACGATATCGTTGACTGCCTTTTGCGTCTCACAACCGGCACTGAACGACTCTCGGAGTGCTTCGCGGTAGGTCTCCAGCGTCTCTCGTAACTTCCGCTCTTTGTGTTGAGTCGGCGGGGCGAGCGTGGCTTGCAACGTTTTCGTGACGGTCGCGCTCATTGATTCTCCACGTACTCCCTAAGATCGTCCAGTGTTACCTGTCCAGTCGTACACAGAAAGTACCCTGGCTGCCACAGAGCTTTCGGAAGTCGCTGTTTCAGACCAGTGTACTCTTGTCTGAGTTTACGGGAGGTGACGCCTTTGAGGTGGTTGATAAACTCTGTGAGGTCTGTGGTTGGTTCGGCACTGAACAAGAGATGTACGTGGTCTGCTTCGCCATTGACATCCGACACCTCACAGCCGTGGTCGGCCGCAATGTCGTGGGCGAGTATTTCGAGACGGTTCAGTACCTTTCCCGACAACAGTGCCGTTCGGTACTTTGTCACCGTCACCAGGTGGTACTGGCAGGCGTACACCGTGTGCGAACCAGTCTGAAGGTCGTAGTTCATATCAGTCTCCGCGCTGTTCAGCCTCAACCGCAGCAGATTCGAGGTCTCTGGCCACGTTCTGGGCCTGATTGGGAGAAAGGTTGAGTGTGACTGACGCAGATCCGGCGCTGATATGGACTTCGACGTGTGCTGGTTCGTCGTCGGACCAGTGGCCATTCACCGAGAGTTGCGAGTCGTCGGCTGTTACCTCACCGAAATCAACCGCCGACCACAGCGAATCGTGCGTGGGCAACGAGACACAGCCACTCCCGTACTCGTCAGTGGAAACGTCCATCTCTTGGCCCGATACGCGGCCTGTTGTCGGCAGGAATCCAGCCGCTGCCAGTGCCGTCAGCACATCACGTCGCTGCATCACGCACCGGCCTCCATTGCCGTGTTGATCACTCCGGCCATGCCGCCGTCAGCCACCAGCAGTTCGTCCCACTCACCGCGTTTCGCCTCGGTGTGCTCGGTCCAGTCTCCGAGCGTGGAAAGTGGCGTGTCGGCCAGTTCGTAGGTCTCCATCTCGTCGTCAATCACGACGACGGCCTGGTGGTACAGACTCCAGAAGTGAACCGCGTCGTCGCCGTCCGTTCCGATGTACTGAGCGTCGTGGTACAGTTCGCGTGCGATACTTTCAAGCGTGTTCTCGTCTGATTTCTTCATGCTGGTAGTCACCAGCACAGTCGGCGGGTGTTCCCGCACCCGGCGGCGTTCTACCGCTCCTGTGCTTACTACAATAGAACAGTGCCAGCCACTTAACACTAACTATCTCTAACCAGAGATAGAAACAAGAGATAGTGGTAAGAGATAAGAGCCTACAACCAGAACCACGATGTATGGGCGGGAAAAACGTTCCGAGTATGGTGCTGGATGAGACGAAACTGAACGAGAAGGATAAGATCATACTTGACTACCTCACAACCGAAGGGCGGGCAACGCCCGCAATTCTTGAGGAAGTGATAGCTGAACAAACTGAAGGTGGTGGTGTCTCTAGGTCGTATATCAATCAGCGCCTCGTCCGTCTAGCAGAACACCATCACATCAAGAACATCCGAGGCAAAGGGGTCTACGAGTTTGTTTCCGACCCGCGAGCCGAGTGATTGGTATTCAGTTAGCTACGGAAACGGTGGATATTGCCGAAGCTTACGCGTTCCTTCCCGTCCTGAAGGACGGGATTTCCCGCTGATCTAAGATGATACCCGCGTAGACGAAAATTGACACGAGAAGACCGGAACCATCAAAAAATGCAGTCGAGAGACCGAATCCAAGTATGGCGGCGACCAGACAGAGAGAGCAAAAAGCTGTGTCTCAGAAAATTCGGCCATACGAGTGGGACGGACCTCTCTGTTATATTTGTGTGCACTATTTTTCTGCTCAGAACACTACGCACAAAGTCCAGTGACATTATTCCCGCCTAAAGCACGGAGCTTCCTCCTTGCATCTCCGTACGGCTATACCGGCTTCAGGTATCAGTCTCTACATCAAGCTGGCTGGCAAGTACGTTCGCCACAACCAACACCGGAACACAGACAGAAACCGAGCTATACAAACCGTTCATCGACGTAGTTTCTGTATGGACAACGACGACTCGCATGAACATGTCGTCCCCGGCACCGACGAAGACCTCGACACGCCGGACGTTCGCGGCCCTGATTTCCGGGGCGAGACTGGTGTTCACGAACTGCTCGATACTTACGCAACGACCGGTTTCCAGGCGACACAGCTCGCTGAGGCAATCGAGATTACAGAACAGATGCAAGAGGACGATGCGACGATGTATCTCACGCTCACCTCGAATATCATTTCTTCCGGGCTTCGCGAGACAGTTGCGGCTCTCGTTCGAGAGGGTCACGTCGACGTCATTATTACGACATCCGGCTCGCTAACTGAGGACGTCATTAAGACAGCAAAGCCCTTCAAGATGGGCGAGTGGGATGCTGACGAAGCGATGCTCCGCGAGCAGGGCATCAACCGGCTCGGAAACATCTACGTTCCGTCAGACCGGTACGTCTGGCTGGAGGAGTATCTATACGACTTCTTTGATGACTTTTTCGCCGAGGAGTCGGTCCGGACACCGACAGCGTTTGCACGGGAACTCGGAGAGACACTCGACGACGAGGACTCGGTGCTGAAACAGGCCGCTGACAATGATGTACCGGTGCACTGTCCGGCCCTAACTGACGCAGAGGTCGGGAATTTCCTCTACTACTACCGTCGGGGCAACGACATGGATGTGGGTATTGAAATCCTCGAAGATTACGATTCGCTCATCGAGGACGGACTGCTTGCGGATACAACGGGGCTGATTGCTGTAGGCGGTGGCGTCCCGAAACACCACGCAATCATGACGAATCTCTTCCGTGGGGGCGCGGATTACGCCGTCTATATCTCGACCGGAATGGAAGGCGACGGGTCGCTTTCTGGAGCACCACCGGACGAGGCAGTCTCGTGGGGGAAAATCAAAGAAGAAGAGACGAACTACACGCAGGTCGAAGCGGAGGCGACGCTCGTCTTCCCGTTACTCGTGGCGGGCGCGTTTACCGCCTGACCGGAGCCTTGGACTCCCAGATGAGGAGAAACACCGCGCAGGCTGTGGAAACCTGTGCAAAACACCTCAAATGACAGCCCGAAAGGGTCTCAAAGTAGCGACACTCTGTTTACCCAGCAACGGCATCGACAAGAGACAACGACTAGCAGTCAGTTCGGCCGTATCCGTACGAGTTTGTCGTCTCGCTCGGTGGGAAATCCGTCACCTGCTCTGCCGTCGCGGTTTGAGGTCGTTGCGTACAGGCCACCATCTGGCCCCTGCTCGACGTGTCGAATCCGCCCGAGTTCGTCGGAAAGCAACGGCGTACTTGCGGCGTGATAGTCGTTGTCCATCCAGTCGGCAGCGTGCCGATGTTCGTGGTCGGTCGTCAATCGTGACCCATCACGCGTGATGGTGAACGCGATGAGTTGCTGACTGATGAGACCAGCCACAATGAGACGGCCCTGTAGTGAGGGTATCGAATCGCCCGTATAGAAGAGACACCCTGAAGGGGCCCACGACGAGGCGCTTGCAACCGGTCGCTGGTAGTCAGTTCCCTTGTAGGACTCGAAGCCATCGCTGTTCCGTGCTTTCGGCCAGCCGTAGTTTCCGCCTGGTCGAAGCACGTTTACCTCGTCGCCGCCGCCCGGCCCGTGTTCGGCGATAATCGGCGTTCCATCAGGGAACCAAGCCACACCCTGGGGGTTCCGGTGGCCGTACGTGAACACCCGAGGGTCAGCGTCTGGGCCGATGTCAGGGTTATCTTGGGGTGCTGCCCCGTCTGGTTCGAGACGCAGGATCTTGCCACCGAGGGTTCCGGGGTCAGCGATTGCCTCGGGGTTGTCCAGTGCCGGGTCGCCATCACCGGCTGTTACCCACAGATAGTTTTCGGGTCCAAAGGTGAGACGGCCACCGTTATGATATGAATCACCCGGAATATTGTCGACGATAGTCCAGGAATCGTCGGAACTCGTATCGAAGGCAGCAACGCGGTTGATTCGCTCGTCGTCGCTCTTGGTCGTGAAGTAGGTGTAGACGAGCGGAACGTCGGGATAATTGGGGTGGACAGCAATCCCGAGGAGGCCACCCTCGCCGCCCTCAACGTACCAGCTATCTTCCTCCGAGCCCGGCGGAAGCGCCTCGGCATCGACAACCGATTCCGGCTCTGAAACGGTCTTATACCCGTTCTGTTCGACAGTCACGACACGTCCGGTCCGTTCAGTGACAAACAGCTCACCGTTGGGTGCAAAGGCAATATCCCACGGGATTTCGAGGTTTTCTGCCAGTATCTCGGCTTCGTAGCTGCCCGGTTCGGGAGCCGTTTTCGGGGCAGCCCAATCGGAATCGTACTGGTTCCATGCAGTCAGGTCATGTTGGACACCCACGTCGTATGGAATCTTGTCGCCGACACCGGTTGCTGTTGGCATTTCTTCGCCGTCGGACCCGTCTGATGAGTCCGATAGACAGCCAGCAACTGCCGCGACGGAGAGTGTGCCTGCTGCCCGGAGAAACCGTCTTCTGGTAGTTGGAGGGGGTGTCATGTCCGATACTCAGGAGGTATACATCAAGTGTCTTCTGGACTGTAGCTCACCGCCGATAATCTGGGTGCTAGAGTGGAATGGGCTATCCCCGGGTGTCGTCAGCGTTGGCACTACACGAGAAAAGTTGGCAGTCGTTATATAGGAGGGCGCCCGACTTTTGGGTGTGGATAGATACGGTATGCTGTTATCGTTTGTCTCTAGCATTGGGCACCCATTATCGTCGGAGGGCCCGAACACTCTGATAATTGTCGCGCTGATTCTTGGGCTCGGCGTGACAGCACAGGTGTTAGCGGACAGATTCCGCGTGCCAAGTATTCTCTTTTTGATATTGGCAGGTGTCGCCGTTGGGCCGGAAGGGCTCGAAATCGTGACACGGGAGACGTTCGGCGATTCGCTCACTACAATCGTCGGTGTCAGCGTCGCAATTATCGTCTTTGAGGGGTCGTTTCATCTCAAAGCGCAGAAACTCCAAGAGTCACCCTCGGCTGCCATCCGTCTTGTGACTATCGGGGCGGCTATCTCGTTTGTCGGAACGACAGTGGCAGCTAAGTTTCTCCTCGGTGTGGAGTGGGGGATTGCAGCGCTTATTGGGTCACTTCTGGTCGCTACTGGCCCGACAGTTATCACGCCAATTCTGACAGTTGTCCCAGTGCGAGACCGAGTCGCCGCTGCACTGGAGACGGAGGGCATTGTCAACGACGTGAGCGCGGCGATTCTGGCGGCAGTCATCTTCAAACTACTGGCCTCACAGGAGTCCAATCCTGCTGACTATCTGGTAGAGTTTATTATACGGCTAAGCGTCGGCGTGTTCATCGGTCTGACGACGGCAGTCGTGCTCTGGTTCCTGCTAACTCGTGTCGATATGCCGACTGGGTGGACGCCACAGAACGTTCGACTGATGACACTCGCTGGCGCAGTGGTGGCATTTAGCATTGCGAATTCCATTCGGGCTGAATCCGGCGTCGCCGCAGTCGCAACGGCAGGAGTCCTGCTTGGGAACCTAAATCTCCCCTACGAGGAGAAAATCGAGGAGTTCAAAGGCGATGTGACAATTATCGTACTCTCGTTTGTCTTTATCGCGCTTGCGGCGCTAATCGAGTTTAAATCCCTACAAGAGTTGGGGATTCGTGGCTTGCTGGTCGTCGTTGTCGTCGCACTTGTGTTGCGTCCGGGGCTTGTCTTTTTGTCGGCAACCGGCGAGCGATTCTCCCGGGGTGAAAAACTATTCATGAGTTTCGTCGGCCCGCGAGGTATCATTCCAGCGAGCGTGGCGACCCTGTTTGCTATCCAGCTACAGACGCCAGCTCCGCCGTCGAACCCCAGTGGCGGCGATATTCTCGCAGGGACAGTGTTTCTCGTCATTTTGGTGACTGTCGTATTCGAAGGCGGGTTTGCAAGGCAGATAGCGGAACGGTTACGGGTGATTCCAATGCGTGTACTCATCATCGGCGGTGGTCGTGTCGGCGAAGAACTGACTAAACGACTCGAAGCGCGGGGTGAAAATGTTGTCATTATCGAGCAGGACAACGAACTGGTCGAAACCCTCCGTGAGCAAGGCTTTACCGCCAGAGAAGGAGATGGGACAGATACAGGCTGTCTCAGACAAGCCGGGGCGGGCAATGCAAAAGTCATTGTCGCGGCCACGGGAGATGATGACACAAACCTGCTTGTGACACAGCTTGCGGATTCGAAATTCGATGCCGAGAAAGTGATTACTCGCGTCAATGAGCCGACAAACAAGGATGCCTTCGAAGAGCTTGGTATCGAAACTATCTCCGAAACAAGTTCAACGGCGTGGGCAATCGATAACCTCATCGAACGGCCAGGGCTGTCACGGTGGATGGGAGAACTGGGTAGAACTGGTGATATCCAGGAAATCGAGGTGACCGACGAGAGTCTCGTCGATTCGACGATTCGTGAGCTCAACGAAGAACTGCCCGACGGCTGTATGATCGCACTGCTAACTCGGGACGAAGAAAACACCGTCCCTGATCCGGACCTCCAGATACAGTACGGCGATCACCTTACCGTGCTGGGCGGGACTGACTCCGTCGAAGCCGCCATTACACAGATACACCCCCATGACTGACAGCGCAACAACGGGTGTGCCGACGACACAGCGCCAGTAGTGGCTGTCGAACAAGACGACGCGTCGGTGACGAAAAAATAGTTTTGCTCAGGTGTTTGGACGGTTCGCTCTGTTCGTTAGAAGTTGCCGTTGACGATGTCAGAAACGCGCTGACGGTCGAATAGTTCTTCCTCGACATCGTAAACCTGGTTGGCTGCCCGCTCGGTCATGACGAGGTTTGTGATAGGGCCCTGGTAGAGTGGTCCGCCACGGTAGACATCGCCGTTCTGGACAGCGGATAGATTGCTTGCGATGTTGTGGTCTTGCATGAACGAAAGAAGTGTGTCCTCAAACTCCTGTGCAGTTTTGGCCTCGTTCCCACGGAGCAAGAGCACATCAGGGTCAATCTCCAGCAACATTTCGTAGTCGACTCTGGAACGACCGGCGTGGAAATCGGCTACGTCAGTCGTCGCGAAAGCATCCTCGACGCCGAGGTCGCGCCACTGCTTGAAGCTGGTCCCGTCGTCGATGAGGTACGGCGAAAATTTCTCGGGCTTTTCTGTGGGCTTGGGCCACATAATTGCGACCGATGGACGCTCGTCTTCGGACGGGAGAATGCCCTCGATACGCTGTTGTAACTCCGTGTGAACTTTTTCGAAGGCCGCGTACCGTTCTTGCTCTTGGAACAGTTCGGCCATCTTCTCGAAGGCGTCGTACAGTGAGAGGTAGTCGTAGTCGTGCCACTCGTATCCACGCGAAAAGCTGCTGTTGCCGAAGAATGGCGTTCCTGTCGACGTGATGCGGTCGATATCTTTCTGCTCCCAATCGCCGGTCCGCCCGATTATGAAATTCGGGTCGCTGACGAACACGTCGACATCTTCGGCCATCGACAGGAACTCCTCTGGGTCGAGTTCGTCTGCCCAGAACGACTTCATATCGCTTTTATCGACGCTCACATCAGGAATCTCTTCGTACAGCTGCGTGTGATATCGCCCTGTCAGGTAGACGGCCTCTGGTGGGTCCTGTCCGAGCGCGATACCCATGTCAGCCCAACTCCCGTTGTTTGCTGCCCACGTTTCCGGCGGCGAATCGAATTCAAGCGTCCCAACCGGTTCCATCGTCACGCTGTAGGAACTGCTGCTATCATCGCTGCCTGTCTCATCTCCGCTGTCATCCGGTGTCTGCGTAGGAGTTTCCTCCGGTGTCTTTGTCTCCGTTTTAGGTGCCGGCGTCGCAGTACTTTCAGTGTCTGTCTTTTCATTACCAGTCGACTCATCGTCTCCATCGTCGCTGTTACCGATACAGCCCGCAACTACGCCAGCGCCAGCAAGCGCCGCACTCATTTTCAATAACTGTCTCCGCGTCTTGTTTCCATTATTCCGCATACTTTAGGCTAGCCTAAAATATCTAAAAGGGTTTCGAAGTAAGGAAAAGCGCAGACAGGAAGAAAGTAATTAACGTCGCTTATCTGAGGCGGGAAACACACCACGTCATCTTTGCCGATACATGCAATTTTCACCGAAGCCATTTAGGTTTGCCTAAAGTCCGTAACTATTTTACCGGTTTAGGTATCCCTAAATCATATGAGGAGCGACAAGAAAAGACGTTCCGCAGAACGGGAAACAGCGGTTATCACCGGGCAAGCGGAAGTGAACAGCAGAACACCGACACAACAGGAGAAACAATGAGCAACGAAAGCTCAGTTGGGGCGACAGCAGAGACAGGTTCCCGAGACAAAAACCGGTTCGTCTGGTTGCTTGACCGGCGACTCCTGACCACGGCACTTGGGAGTGTTATCCTCGTCGCGATAGCAGGTCTCTTGCAGGTACGGTACGGAGCGTACTCGATGACCCTCGGTGAGGTTTGGGCGGGCATCTTCAATCCAAATGTTATTTTCAACCTAGATGCGTGGAACTCTTTCCTCTTTGGCAGCGAGTTACCCGAGATGAGTCGAGACAGTCTCATCATCTGGGAGTTGCGCCTCCCGCGCGTGTTGGTGGCTATCATCGTCGGGATGAACCTTGCCGTCTCGGGCGCAATTTTCCAAGCGGTGACGCGAAACGAGCTGGCAAGCCCGTTCATTCTCGGTGTCTCCTCGGGAGCAGGGCTCATGATTCTGCTGACGCTGGTCGTGTTTTCCGGCATCACGTTCGCCTTTGGACTGCCATTTCTTCCTTACGAGATAGTGTTTCGTCCCTCGTCGTGGCTCCCGCTGGTCGCAGCGCTTGGCGGTGCAGCCGCGTTCCTTGTGGTCTATCTAATTGCCTGGAAAAACGGAACATCGCCGGTCAGGTTGGTACTGGCTGGTGTCATCGTCGGGACCGTCTTCAACTCCATGCAGACAGGCCTGTTCTTTTTCGCCGACAATATTGGAGTCGTCCAGTCCGCTATCGCCTGGACAACCGGGTCATTGACCGGCACAGGGTGGGAGGAGGTTCGGCTTGTCCTCCCGTGGTCGTTCATTGCGATAATCTTGGCAGTCGCCGGGTCCCGGCAGTGTAACGTGTTGTTACTGGGCGAAGAAACCGCACGGTCGCTGGGAATGTCGATAGAGAAAGTACGGTTTGCACTTTCGGGTGTCGCAGTGCTCGCCGCGTCGGCGAGCATTGCCGTCGCTGGTATTGTCAGTTTTATTGGGTTGATTGTCCCGCACATGGTGCGAAACCTCGTCGGAAGCGATTACAAGAAAGTCATCGTCGGTTCCCTGTTTGTGGGTCCAGCACTGATGGTCACAGCCGACGTCGGTGCGCGGCTGGGGATGGGTGCTATCCTCGGGGCTGACCTCCAGATACCGGTTGGTATCGTCACTGGACTCATCGGCGGGCCGTACTTCCTGTATCTGATGCGCAAACAGAACAATATGGGGCAGATATGACGACTAGACAACATTCGGAGACCAGATCATCGACAGACGAACAGGACAGTGAGAACGACGAACAGAGAACATCGACGGAGTTAGGACCGAGCAAGCTCGTCGGAGAGAACCTCGCAATTGGCTATCCAACGACCGATGAGCCGGTTGTAGAGTGTAACAACGTTGTCCTTCCAGAAGGGGAAGTGACCGCGCTGGTTGGCCCAAACGGGAGCGGCAAGAGTACGCTGTTAAAGTCAATGGCTTCTCATCTCACGCCCGAACGCGGTCAGTTCCTGCTCGACGGTAAATCCGTTCAAGAGTTCGAGTCGAAAGAACTCGCAAAAGAGCTTGGACTGCTCTCCCAAGAACATGACTCACCTGGGTCACTCACCGTCGAGACACTCGTCACCCACGGTCGGTATCCCCATCGAGGCTTTTTCGATACGCTCTCAGAAAAAGACTACGACGCTATCGACCGTGCAATCGACCTCGCAGGCGTCGAACACCTCCGTGAAACCGAAACCGCAAACCTGAGTGGCGGTCAGAAACAGCTTGTCTGGATTGCAATGGTGCTCGCACAGGATACCGACCTCCTGTTGCTCGATGAGCCGACGACCTTCCTTGATTTGCACCACCAACTGCAGGTCATGAATGTAATCCAGACGCTGAATCGCGAAGAAGATGTTACTGTCGGCGTTGTGCTTCACGATATTGGACAGGCAGCGCGGTTTGCAGACAATCTTATCGCGCTGAACGATGGGGAGCTATACGATTGGGGGCCACCAAACGAGGTCGTGACCGAGGAACTACTCGCTGACGTGTTCCGTGTCGACGCGACGGTCACGAACGATTCGGTCGGCCCACAGATTACGCCCCACTGCGCAATCGAAGAGTAACAACAGCCCAGCGAACAGATCTACAACGGGACCCTGCTTGGAGAATCGGAGGAGTTAACTTGTTTTAGGTAAGCCTAAAAATATGGGGGACAACAACAGTAGTAGCGGACGGGTAACGCGGCGCAGATATATCAGGGGCGGGGCACTTATTGGCAGCGGACTTATCGCCGGGTGTATCAACAACACAGATTCGAGCGATGAGACGCCGACCCAAGAAGATAGTACAGACACCAGTACCAACAACACAAATAAGTCGACAGGGGGCAGCGAGACAACGAAAACAGAGGCGACCGAAACGGAAACCAAGACAGCCACCGAAACGGAGACAACGCCGACCGAGGAGCCTGATGAATCGTACTCCGTGTCAATAGCTCCAATGGGCGAAGTGACATTTGACTCCCCACCAGAGACCGTGTTCACGCGACTTACACACCACGCTGACATGGCATTCGCCCTCGGGCATGGCGACGGAGTCAATGCGATGCACGCCCCCAAGTACTACCACGCCCTCTGGAATCAGTTCGTTGAGCGACTTCCTGACGTTACGCTCGACTGGACCGGGTTATACTCCTCATGGCAACCTAGCAAGGAGAAACTCTACGACCTCGACAGTGATGTTCACCTGGCCGACCCGGCGTGGATAACCCAGCAAAACGACTGGAACCGAGAGGATATCGACGAAATCGCATCGAAAGTTAGTCCGTGGTTTGGCAACTCGCTCAGTGACTCTCACCAGAAGCCACCAAAGGAGTGGGCCGACAGTTACGAGTACTACGGTCTCTGGGAGCAGTTCGGTATCGTCGCAGAGATGTTCCAAGAACAAGAGCGATATCAGGCACTCAAAGCAGAGTACGACGCGATGGTATCAGCTATCGAATCCGGGCTGCCGCCTGAATCTGAGCGCCCAACTGCAGTGATGATTGCTGCGTCTGACGTCGATGAGATATACTCGTACCCGCTCGATACGCCAGGATTCCTGACCGCACACACCGCTCCGTTCGGCGCCAAAGATGCCTTCGAAGGGAGCGTCGAGCCAGCCACCGTCATCGACTTCGAAGTGATGCTCGATGGGAATCCGGATGTCATACTCTATCTTGGCGGGATGGAACCGACGACAAACATGCAAAAGCGTCGTGACTTGTTCAAATCCGACCCTGTTGCCGGGGAAGTTACTGCCGTCAAAAACGACCGTGTCTACGCTCAAGGAGCCCGGTATCAGGGACCGATACTTAATCTCTTCCAACTCGAAATGACAGCCAAGCAACTCTATCCAGACCAGTTTGGTGAGTGGCCGACCTACGCCGAGGGGCCATATCCCGAGATAGCCGACGACGAACAACTGTTCGACCGTCAGCGAGTTGCAGACATCATCAACGGTGATTTTGAATGAGAGGGGCCCCCGAGCCGGCAAAGAAAGTACCAGCAGTTGACACTAGGGCAACTAAAAAGTACGCGCGAAACCTAACCAGAGATACCGTGATAGTATGAATGAGACCGGGTCCGCAGATGTCGTCGTCGTCGGTGGCGGAGTAGCGGGTCTTTCTGCGGCGGTGTTTACCGCTCGTCACGACCTTGATACGCTCGTCGTCGACGCTGGCGGGTCAATTCTCCGACGGAACGCACATCTGGAGAACTTTCCCGGGTTTCCCGCAGGTATCAACGCGCGACTGCTCCTCGATCTTCTGCGTGAACAGATTGACCGCGCAGGGTGTGAGCAGTTGTCTGCAGCGGTAACACAGGTTTCGCCCACTGACGAGGGGTTCATCGTCGAGACTGCTGACGAACGCATCACCAGCCAGTACGTCATCGCTGCAACAAAAAACGAGGTCGGGTATCTGGCAGGTATCGACGGCGTTGGCATTATCGACCGTGGGAAAACCTTTGTCGATGTCGACGACCGTGGCCGGACCGGTGTCAAAGGACTCTACGCGGCTGGCCGGGTAGCCCAAAAGCCACATCAGGCCATCGTCTGTGCGGGCCACGGTGCAGAGGTCGCGGTCACACTCCTCGAAGATAACGAGTCCCCGTTTTACCACGACTGGGTCACCCCCGATGGCTACTTTACGGACCGTGAACGGGACCTGCCACCAGGCTGTGAAGAAATCGACGACAGTGAGCGCCAACAACGCGAGGCTGACTCGCGTGGTTTGCTCCAGAAGTATCTCGCCGAACCACACCCAGATGATCAAGAAACACATCCGAGCCTCGATGGGGAAACACCGACGAACAACTAACGCCGCCGGATATGACCCGGCGGACTTACCGGCACCCTGAGACACGACATGAAAGAGACAGCACAGTACCTCCTTGCCCTGTATATTGCCGAACAGCGGCGTTCCCCACCAATTCCATCCGGTCACTTGGCCGAGATGCTCGACCGCTCTCCGGCGGCAACAACTGAGATGCTCCAGCGGCTCGAATCCGAGAAGCTTGTCGACCGTGAGCCATACCATGGAGCGATGTTGACCGAGACGGGACGCGAACGCGGAGAAGAGTTACACGAGACCTACGTTGCACTTTCCTGGTTCTTTCGGACCGTTCTCGACCTCGACTCCCACGAGCAAGAGGCAATGGAGATGGCCGGCCTGATGAGTCAGTCTGTCGCCCAGCGACTCGTGACGCTGCTCCTCGATGAGAACGAACAACCGAATCCATCGGTCGACACTCGTCAGGATAACCACTGAGAGTCCAAATCGTGCCACTTATAATTTAGGTTTGCCTAAATAGTAGCGATGACAATCAGCACGGACTGTCATCCGGACCGCATCGTCAGATCCGGTGTCACTAGAAGCCGGTGGGAGTGGTCCCGACGCCGCGATTTCTCATCCCGAGCGGCTGGATACAGAGCGATATCACCGTGTCACGCCTTTACCCATGACTGAGAACGCAGATGATTCGACCGAACAGGACGACAGAACGACGATCAGGTCCGGGCGGGACTTCAACCAGGAGTACCGTCTCGACGCTGAAGCGACGGGTGAATTTCTCGTCGAATTGGGCGAACAGCTCCAGTCAGACGATGAGCTAACCCTAACGACCGACGAGTGGGAACTGCCATTCGAGTTCGGTGAGCCAATCGAACTCGAAATTGACTACGAGGGTGTCGACGAGCCAGAACTCGAAATCGAGCTCGAACTGCCGGGTCACACCGAGGAGCCAGCTCCCGACATTCTGTAGCTGTGGCGGTTTCTGAACGCTGCCACGAGAGTGCTGATGCTGGTCGGATGTGGCACTGACAGCAATCGACCAAACTGCAGCCAGAAACAGCCCGCAACAAATCGAAAGCGACGCAGTGACAACCCGACAGCAGCGACAGCAGCGATTAGCTCACGTCCGGTGCTTCACCGGAACTGTGTGTCGCTGATTCGAGGACGAGCGTGTCGTCTTCGAGGTAGTGTTCGACGTGATGGGCGTACTCTTCAAGATCTTCGAGCTGTTCGCGGAGCATCTGTGCCGTCGCGTAGTCGCCCAGTCCTTGCGTGAGCTCAATGTGTTCTCGGTAGCTCTCGATGATGTCTCCCATCATCTCTAGGTCGTTGGCGAGCGAGGTCCGGATGTCGTATACATCCTCGTCTTCCGCTTCGACAGTGGCGTGTTCGGCGAGTGTCGGCATGCTGGCGTGAGGAACACCACCAAGGGCCTGCAGGCGCTCGGCAATCTCATCTGCGGCCTCTTCAACGTCTTCGTAGACCTCTTGCAGGAAGACGTGGATATCGAGGAACTCTGCGCCCTCGACGTTCCAGTGATGCTTGTGAAGCTGGTGGTACAGAACGTACGCATCAGCAAGGTCGGTGTTTAGTGCATCGACAATCTGCTCTGCTTTCTCAGGCTCCAAGCGGAGCGAGTTTCCTTCGACTGTTCCTGCTTCTTGTTTGATGTCTTTTTGGGTGCTCATCCTATCTATTTCTCTGGACGCTATCCACTTAAAACTTATCAAAAATAATACATTTTTCGTGCCACCTAAACCGAAACGGGGCACTCCAGACAACGGAATCAGGCCGTTTCAAACAGAGAGACATAGTGAGAGGTTTTTTACCTTATTTGGTAGAATTCAGTACTAATGAGTCGTATTGCCGTGCGAATCGCGCGGACGGAACTGCGCCGAACGCTTCGAACTGTTCTCTCTGATTGGACGAAGATGGCCATCTACGTCGTTTTGGGGTTGTTCTTTCTTGGACCAGTCCTCGTATTTGGCTCGCTTTTTCTGGCAGAGGCCGGAGAGGAATTGGTTGCCGGGGAAATTGGGAGCAGTGATCTGGAGACGGTGGCGAACGCGCTCACCGGCGTGGCCGCGGTTGCAGGAGTTGGGTTAACCGTGTTGGCGACCGGACGGACAGTGACAACCGTTGCAGATATCGACGAACCGGGCTCACTCCTAATCTCGACATCACTCCGGAACGTCGTCATGGGGTTGGTGTTGAAAGAAAGTCTCATCATTATGCTGTGGATTGCTGGCCCAGTTCTCGTTCTCTCAGGCGCTTTCGCATGGGGTGCGACTGCACCGTTGGTTCCGCTGTTCGCGTTGACGACAGTTGGTGTCCTTACTGTTGGTGCCCTCTCAGTTGGTTTCGTCGTAGGAATCTGTCTCCGGCATCTGCTCACAGTGTATGAACCGGTTGCACAGTACCGGACGCTAGTATTTGTCGCGCTTGGCGTCGCATACTTTGGGAGCATCGCAACCGGCTGGCTCAACGTAATCACTGGTCTCCTGTTCGACGTACTCGGTGATAGCCCGCTTGGCTGGCCCGGCCAGTTGTTACTCGTCGGGATACCAGTTATCGAGCCGACACTCTGGGAGGCTGTCGCCGGGGTAGCTGGGGCGGTTGGTCTGACACTGGTTTCACTCGGAATCGGTGTGCGTCTGGCGGAGATTCACTTGCTTGCCGACCCTGCGAAGGCCGACGGGCAAGAAGAGACCGTCGACTCAAACGACTGGGTAGGCTCACTGCTGTCGGGACTTGCATCTCGCTCTATCCGGACCGTTACTGTGACTGCTATCCGACGAACACGTCGAGCCCCCGCCCGCATTGCGTACGTTGCCTATCCACTTCTTGGCGCAGTCGGGTTCATCGGGGATGCTATCCAAAGCGGCGAGATTCCAGTATTTGCAGCAGTGTTGTTTGGTATTTACGTCGTCTGGGCGGCAGGTGCCTTGTTCACGCTCAACCTGCTGGGCGATCACGGCCCCGCGATGCCGGCAGTGTTGACCGCGACAATATCGGGGCGTGCTGCCGTGGCCGGGACAGTACTTGCGGGTATCATCTGTATGCTCCCACTTGCAGTTGTTGTCCCGCCTGTCGTGGGCTTCGTGAGTCCGCTCGATACCGTCGAAACGGCTCTGTTAACTGTCGGAACCGTTGTAGGAACACTCGTTTCGCCGGTGCTTGCGGTCGGTGTCGGTACCCTGTTCCCTCGCTTTGGTGAGGTGCGCATCACAAGCAACCGCCATGCGGTGATGCCGAGCAAGTCAGCGTTCATTGTGTACTCGTTGGCTATCCTGTTCCCGATTGGTGCCGGTGTTGTACTCTATTTTGACTCCGCACCGGAAGCAATCGCAGAAATTCTCTCAGGACTGATTGGGCTAGTGCCGAGTATTTCGTTCACCGTGCCGGAGATGGGTGTGACTGTTGTTGCTGCTGGCATTCTCCTCGCCGGGATTGTTGGACCGTTTCTCTCGGTTGGGTACGCCGTTCGACAGTTCAACACCTACCGGCCTCAGTAATCACAGATAGTATCAGCGCCGGAGAAGCAAACCTCAAACCGACTGCCCAGCAGCGACCTCCTCGGTGGCAGCCTCCTCGTCGGTCGTAACTGCAAGGAACGCATCTTCAAGCGTCGCGCTTTCGCCTGTTTCCGCGCGCGATTTGAGCATTTCTGGGTCACCTTCGGCGACGAGTTCCCCGTCGTGGAGTACACCAATGGTGTCGGCCAGTTCGTCCACAACCGGGAGGATATGCGTCGAGAGAAAAATCGTCATCTCTTGTTCGGCAAGTTCAGCGATGGTGTCACGCATTGTTCGTGCCGCCCGCGGGTCAAGCCCGCTTGTCGGCTCGTCGAGAAATGCGACAGCCGGCTCGTGCAAGACGGCCTGAATAACGCCAACTTTCTGGCGCATTCCTTTCGAGTAGCCACTGATACGCTTATTTGCGTCGGCCGAAAGGTCGAACCGATCAAGCATCTCATCGATACGCTTGCTCGACTCGTCTTCAGGAAGGTCACGAAGCCCGGCGACATATTCCAGTTGTTCGCGCCCGGTGAGTTCGTCGTAGATTGGCGGGTCTTCGGGCAGATAACCAATATGGGGCGTAACTGCCTCGCGGTTCTCGATAGAGTGGCCGGCGACGCGTGCAGTCCCCGACGTTGGTCGGGTCAGCGTCGTTAGCAGGCTCATCGTCGTTGTTTTCCCTGCACCGTTGGGTCCAAGAAAGCCATAGACGCTGCCCGCCGAGACGGACATACTCACCTCGGAGACGGCAATCGTCTCGCCGTACCGCTTTGTCAGTTTATCCATCTCGATAGCTGGCGTAGTCATATACACCAGTCCCTCCCGAATGCGTATAAAACCGGACGATAGGTTTCAGCCCAAGAGACAGTCTGGCATAGCATGGGCCGTCCGGATGGATTCGTCCGGTTTTTCGATAGAACTATTGGAGTCGATTGATAGCAATAGTGTATGTCGAAGACACGCACACTTGGCCAACTAGCTATCGTATTGCTCGGTACCGTTCTCGCAGTCGGTATCGGGGTTGGACTGTTCTGGGCCGTTCCCGAATTTACCGGCCTTGGCCTATTGGAGACACTACTTGTCGCCGTGCTTGCACTCGTGGGCGTCGTGTTCTCGGGCCGAATGGCTGGCCAACTGTTCCCCACCCACAACGTTGCAGAGGTCGCAGTCAACGACATTATCACACGCGACGGAGACAGCGGCGGTGGTCCACTCCCCGTGGGCGGTAGCGCAGCCTCGGCCGACGATATCGTTGAACAAATCGAGCAGGCCGACGCGGACAGTAGCGCACGTGCACTCATTGTAAAGCTCAACACCCCTGGCGGGGCGGTCGTCCCGAGCGAAGATATCCGCCGTGCAGCCGAGCAGTTCGACGGCCCAACTGTTGCCTACGCCGAGGACTTGGCCGCAAGCGGCGGCTACTGGATTGCCAGTGGCTGTGACGAGTTTCACGCCCGTGAGAACAGCATCGTCGGCTCTATTGGCGTTATCGGGTCTCAACTCGGTCGAACCGGCTTGGCCGAGAAACTCGGCCTTGACTACCGGCGGCTCGTCGCCGGTGAGTACAAGGATGCCGGGGCAGCGTGGCGCGAATTCGAGGAGCGTGACGCCGAGTATCTGCAGGGACTGATCGACGATTCGTACGACTCGTTCGTGGAGACCGTCGCCGAGGGACGAGAGTTAGACGAACAGTTCGTCCGAGACACAGAAGCTCGCGTCTACGCCGGAACGGAGGCAGCCAAGAACGGGCTCGTCGACAGCTGTGGCCCACGCGAGGAGATGGAAGACCGCCTCGCGGACGACCTCGGCGTCGAAGAACTCGAAATCGAGACGTTCGAGCCCGACAAAGGGGTGACTGACCGCATCGGTGCCGGCGCCCGGTCAGTTGCTCATGCTTTTGGTGCCGGTATTGCCAGCACCATCGCCGGCGATGACATACCGCGTATTCGCACCTGAACCCGTCGTCAGTGTTTTTCAGGTCGTTTCCCTCTGCAATTGGCGAGTAACAGCTATTGCCCACCCACCAAACGCGAGCGCAGCGAGCATTTCGGGGACTGCAAAGTAGTCACTCGACCCGGTGGCTGCGATGTAGCCAAACCAGCCACTCCATGCAAACACATGGACAACCCCAAATCCAACCGAGAGCCAACCACCGCGAGTCTCGCCGCGTTGAAGCAGTCCAATGCCGTAGAGAACGTGTGTGATGGGTCCGCCAACAAAAAACAGCATCGCGACAAACCCGTGTGGGTCGCGAGGCAGGTAGAACACACCGATGAGGGCGAGACTAGTTACCGAGATAAGAAAGGAGACCACGCTAAGACGTTCAACACGGTTCGTTGCGTGTCGCCAGAGCGGCCGGGTAAAGAACACTCCGATTGTGCCACCGCCAAACAGGCCACCGTTGAACAGCCAGAACGTCGATGCCTCCCGCCGCCCGAGGTCAGAAAGCGCCTTGCCCGCCCACGTGAACTCCGCCGATGACGCAATCAGTGTCGATAACGCGACACAGCCAAGCGCGAGGACCGGGGCAACGATACCACTCCAGACTGTTGCCCTGTCGAATAAATGCGACCGAGTTTCGGCGCGTTTTGCGTGCCTCTCGTCTGTATCGGCTTGTTGCATGAGAGATGTTATCTTGGCTCTCGCTAAAAGTTGTCTATCGGCGACACCGTTCGGGGCGGGAGCCACCGCGCGAGTCGTGTGGCGGACTCGTCGTCTGTCTCTAAGCCAGCAAGCTTGCGTGCCTCTGGGACAGCATGGTAGCCGACAACCAGCTGGGCGAGCGTTTCGATATCGACGCGGAGGTCCGGCGTCGCATCGTCAACACGTCGACACACGCCCGTTCCGTCCGAGACGGTAAGTTCGAACGTGCCGTTGTTCCAGGCGGCCGTTTCATCGGTGACAGCAAAAGTTAGCGTTCCAGTCGCTTCCTCGGGATAGGGGACTGTTTCGAGTGCGTCGATAACGCTTACGACGCGGACCATCATCCCCGGACGGACCTCGCAGTCGACCGCCTTCGGGTCCGGCACCATATCTAGCAGCGAGGACTCGGCTGGCCGGTAAAGCGTGACCGTCTCGACTTGTGAATCATGATTCGAGAGCAACCCAAGCAGGCCACGGAATGCCTCGTGGTCAGTAAAGGCGTTGTAGAGAACTTTCATCCGGGACTCGTCGTCGATACTGTAACCGACGTAGCCATGGAACTGTCCGTCTCGCTCAATTCCATAGACGTAGCGGTCGCCGGTATCGAAGATACGTCTGCGCCACCACGACTCATCGCGCTGTACCGTGAAGTCGTATTCCATCCCATAGGTCTCGACGACGTGCTGGAGTCGTTTCCAGTCGTCGGGAGTAAGCCGCTCAAGCTGACCCGGGCTGTCGCGTGCGAATGCGAGTGTTTCCGGCGGGCAGGTGTACTCCATCAGTGTACAGCCCATCGCCCAGCCGAACTGCTCGTAGTAGCCGTAATCAAACGGCCACAGTGCCACAAAGGCAAACTCGTTGCGCCAGCGCTCCAGACTCGCCGAGAGAAGGTCACGGACGTACCCTTCTCGCCGGTGTTCGGGCAGCGTCGCAAGCCCTGCCAGCCCGGCCATCGGGACCCACTCTCCGCGGTGACTGACAGTAAGCTCGTAGTGAGTGCAGACGGTCCGAAGCGTGCCGTCAGCGAAGAGGCCAAGCTGCGTTCCCAACAGGTCAGGCGTCGACTCGGGACCATCATAGGACGGCGGCCCGGCTGCGGCGTCAAACGCGTAGTCGACGACCCGCTGGAAGTCGACCTGCCGGTCGGCCGAAAGCGGCCGAAGCTCTGTTCGAGACATACTCTATCTCCGTTGCCGGGGTAGTATAAGCGTTTGTGACATGTTCGCGCCAAGAACAGCCTCAAGATCTTCGCTATGAGAAACTCACCACGGCAGGTTTTTCACGGTCCAGTGATGTTCTCGAAATGTGCTCGCGGTCGAACTTCACACTCATTCCGAAGCCTCCTACGACGGCCGAGACGCCGTCGAGTTGCTTCTTGAACAAGCCCAAGCTGTCGGACTGGATGCGATTGCTGTCACCGACCACGATGAAATATGGGCGAGCCGTGAAGCCGCCGAACTCGCCCCGGAGTACGACCTCATCTGTATCCCGGGAATGGAAGTCTCGACGGCCGACGGCCATGTTCTCTCGCTCGGGCTCGACGAGCTTGTTCCCGAGGGAATGCCTTTTCAAGATACGCTAGACTACATTCGTGACCACGGCGGTCTCGCAGTTGTTCCCCATCCCTATCAGGAGTCACGGAACGGCGTGCTGGCGAATATAACCGGCGATGAGCTCTCTACTGCCGACGCTATCGAAGTATATAACTCCCGCCTGTTGACCGGCTACTCGAACCGACAGGCCCGCCGGTTCGCGCGGAAACACTCTCTCCCGATGACTGCCGGGAGCGACGCCCATGTCTGTGAAATGGTCGGGCAATCTGTCACATGGGTTGATGCAGAAGAACCAACTGTCTCCGGTATTCTCGACGCTATCCGTGCCGGACAGACCGATATCGAGGGGAAGCGGACCCCTTGGCACGTCAGCCTACGGCAGGCTGCCGGTGGCGTTCGTCGCCGAATTGTCAACCGCCTTGGAATCGACTCGGACTGAGAGGGCCGGTTGGCGGTAAAGTTAGTTCGTCTTGGCGTCAAGGTCGTCATCCTGCTCAGGTGGTTCGACGCCTTCTGCCGCCTCGATTGATGCAGTTTCTTTTTCGATGTTGACGTGCCAGCGCTCGACAACCTGTTCGTAATCCGCGAGTTTGTTCGAGACGCGAATTTTTATATCGTCTTCATTGACATTTACCTCGAAGACGTACTCCTGTTCGTCACCGCTTCGAGTACGCTGGATGTTCGCGGAGATGAGGTCGTTGTCGAAGTAGTACGGCGACATCTGAGTCATCACGTTCTCGTAGACTGTATCTTCGACCTTGCGGATTGCCTTGCGACTTGCCGAGTCTGCTGCGCGTGCCACATAATCGATACTTTCACCCCATTTGTTGACAGCCTCGTCCGGTTCATCGAGGTTTTCATAGGACTCTGCGAGCTTTTCGCCGGCAGTCTGGAGGTCCTCTTCGGGTTGTTTGCCTTTCTTTTCGCCTTTACCCTGCTCAACGTGTGCCTGTTCAGCAGTCTTTTTGCTTACGTCTTCATCAAGGCGTTCGTGGCTTTTGGGCCGCCACTGGTCAAACTCATCGAGTGCGTGCTCGTCGATATCGAACTCATCAGAGAGTTCCTCGAGTGCTCGAGCAATACGCTCGCCGTGTTCAACAACATCGACCCAACTGCCACTGACCTTGAATCCGGAGACGCTTTCTTCCATCTTTTCCATACGAATGGTGTACTATTTTCGGCGTATGTGGTCGATGATGGTAAGCTTTGTCGCTGGACAGAGAGCATGTCGGGAAATCGAGTGTTTATCAGGGGGGTTTGCCTGGTAACAAGCAGACCGATTGCTAGCTTCGGCTGCAGTGTCGGGTTTTGGGGCCGTTTCTCGCTAGTTCTAAGTACTGACCACCAAAACGACCGAGTATGACACTCGAAGAGCACGAGCATGCGTCGGTTGTTACCCACGCACTCGCACAACACGTCCTCAGCGACCTCCGAAACGTCGAAACAAGCCAAGTCGGTTTCAGGAAGGGGCTGGTCAAACTGGGCCGTCTCTGTGGCTATGAACTCATCGACAGTCGATTCCCAACTGCAACCGGAACAGTCGAAACACCATTGGCTGAGACGGCCACAACCCGTGTGAGCGGCATGGAGGATGTTGTTATCGTCAACGTTCTCCGTGCAGCGACCCCCCTCGTCGAGGGGTTACTGAAGGCGTTCCCGACCGCACGGCAAGGCGTCATCTCTGCCAGTCGCGACGAGGAGGCCGGAATGGGCGATGAAGGCGAGTTTCCTATCTCGGTCCAGTACGTCAAACTACCCGAGATAACGCAGGATGACACAGTCATCATCGCTGACCCGATGCTCGCCACCGGCAGCACGATGGTGACTGTTCTCGATGAGATACTGTCAGGTGAGCCGCCGGAAACCTGCGTTGTCCTCTCGGCAGTCAGCGCTCCGCCGGGGTTAGAGCGTGTGACCGACCAGTTCCCCGACGTAGAGCTCGTAACTGTAAGCGTCGACGACGAACTCGACGAAGACGGCTTCATCGTTCCCGGCCTCGGCGATGCCGGTGACCGAGCATTCCGCACGACCTAAACAAGGTCTGACTAGTAGGATAGGCACGATTCGGTCTCTGGGACCGACTAGCCTAAAACGGACAGCCTGTTCGACAGGTGTTGCACCCGTCTATTTCATGTGGAAACCCACACCAATGTGAATATGTGACATTCACACAAACAAGTGCCGTCTTGTTAAATCCAATAGGTTCATAGGTGGATATAACGTCATACGTCAACCAAATATCTCCACTTGAAACGAGGTACTGTCGACGCCCACAAGAGTACAACTAGAGCGTACGCACCCAGCAGTCACTGATTGGTCTCAGTATGGAGTGATGCTCGACCGCTCGTTGCACTCCTGATACGGTCTCGCAGGTCTGCACCCTCAGTTATCGGAACGGAGACAGCAAACGTGACTGTCTCGGCATAGTCAGCCTCAAACTCGACGCCGGTTGATTCGAGAATCCCGCGAACAGTACCGGAGTCATCGTATTCGACTGCGATGGTAAATCGCTCGTGGGGGCGCTGTTCGACGATGTCGGCCTCATCAAGAGCATCCTTGACTGCACGGGAGTACGAGCGGGCCAGTCCACCGACGCCGAGGTTTGTTCCGCCGTAGTAGCGGGTGACGACAGCGACAACGTTTTCGACGGCTTCCTGCTGGAGAACATTGAGTGCGGGTTTGCCGGCACTACCGCCGGGTTCGCCGTCATCGTCAGAGTACTCTCGGAGCGGTTCGGCCCGGACACGGTAAGTCGGGATGTTGTGGGTTGCGTCGTTGTACTCCGTGCTCACGCTATCGATAAACCGCTCGGCTTCCGCAATGGTGGCGGCAGTGTCGACGTGGCCAATAAAGTCCGACCCACGTACCTCGAACCTGTCTTGGCCACGCCCCGCCACGGTCCGATAAACCTCGCTCACAACGAGAGATTGGGAGGGAATCGGTTTGGCCCTTTCGTCACACCTGCCATGCAGTATAGTGAGAGAGATCGCGGTCAATAAAATCCAAGGGCCCACCCACTCACGCAAGTTCGATACGGCGAACAAAGGCCAGTTCACGGATTTCATTGATAAGCTTGCCTGGGAGTTCGTCGTCAATAATGACGTATAGCTGTGGCAGATCGGTGAACTCGGGGTCCTCGCTGATGACCTGTCGGATGGTAATATTGTGGTCGCCAATCTTGTTTGTGACTGCGGCAACAATGCCTGACTCCTCAGCATCCCTGACGGTGACCGTAAGGACGGTCAGGTCAAGCACCGGAGCGAGGTCCATCAGGCTCGGGATAGCAGAGATGTTCTGAAAGATTGGGCGCAACTCGTCGTCAGCGAGGATAGCATCGGTCGTCGTATCGACCACTCGTCGGTCGACACCAACCTCGCGAGCGATACCCGTGTTTGGAATCTCGATCCCCCCAGACACAACGCGCCCATCGTCGTTGACTGAGAACCCCCGCTCAAGCAACAGTCTGATGACCTGTTGCTGGCTCGGCGAATCTGCGAACTTGTTCATAATCTCGTCGAACATTGGTGAAGTCTCGAACGCCGATAGTAAAGATGTTAGCAAAATCGAAGGCTGGAGTTCGTTAGCGATTCTTCAGTCTCCCGGTCATGCTGTGGATTTCGACGCTCGAATACACAGAAACGTCGGGTATTTCAGTCGTTTTTCGTAGGATTCTGGCTTTTTCTCTTTGAATCCCTCTGTGGGCCTCGGTTCGACCAGTTCGTCAATCTGAAAGCCAGTTTCGATGAGCGGGTTGATAACCTCAGAAAACGGGCGGCGATAGAAGGGAACGTCGACCTCATCGCTGCCAGCCGACCACGTCATCTGTTCTTGTTCGGTTTCAAAGTAGTTCTCGGCGTCGAATGCGATGTATTCATCGACTGGATGTTGTGCCGAAAACACGAGAAATCCACCGGGTCGGAGAAGACGCGCGAACTCAGTAAAGGCCTCATGCCAATCTTCGACGTAATGGAGTGGGAGACCGCTGACGACACCGTCGAATGAACCGTCGTCAGCGAACTCAAGGGGTTCTGTGATATCGCCCCGACGAATGTCTACGTCGTCGGTGAGTCGCTGTCTCGCCTGTTCGAGCATCTCGGTGTTGTTGTCAACAGCAACGACATCTCCACCCTTTTCAGCCAACCACTCTGCGTACCGCCCATGTCCACAGCCAGCATCGAGGACTCGTTTCGCTTCTATGTTCGGGAGGAGGTCGGTCATCGCAGGAAATTCTAGGTCCGTGCAGTACGGACTCTCTTCTTGGGACTGGTACGTTTGTGCCAGTTTAGAGTACGCATCTTCTATGGTGGGGCTATCAGTCGGCTGCATGGATAGCGCCGTTTATCGCTTGGCTGATTAATTATTGTGATTCCGTTCACAGAAGTGGCCAGCCGGAGTTGTCTGACGACTGCCCTGTGTCTCATCGGGAGCGTCGCCCCCGAAACGCGGCACTTACAAACGGCAGCGGCGTACCGTCGAGCAATGAGCGGCTCCGGTAAATTCTGCCCGCGGTGTGGCGATACTATCGAACGTGAGGAAGAAATCAGCCGCGAGGGCGTCGACAGTGCGCTCTGTGACTCGTGTTATATTGACGAGTACGACCTCGTTGACGCACCTAACCGCGTGGAGGTGCGTGTCTGTTCACAGTGTGGTGCTGTCTATCGGGGTAATCGCTGGGTTGATGTTGGGGCCGAAGACTACACCGATATCGCCATTGAATCGGTAAGTGAAGCGTTATCAGTTCACGTCGACGCAACGAGTGTCTCCTGGCAGGTTGCCCCCGAGCAGGTTGACACCACCACAATCCGAATGCACTGTCAGTTCTCTGGCGTCCTCCGGGGAACGCCAATCAGCGAAGAGGTTGTCGTCCCGGTGAAGATGGGGCGAGAAACCTGTGAGCGCTGTGGCCGTATCGCCGGTGGCTCCTACGCCAGCATCGTGCAGGTCCGGGCAAACAAGCGCGACCCAAGCGACGAAGAGTGCGACCGTGCCGGCGAGATTGCACACGAACTGGTCGACGAACTCGAATCAAAAGGTGACCGCGAGGCCTTCGTCACTCAGGTAACGGAAGTGACCGGCGGCCTCAACATCCAACTCTCGACAAACCGGCTTGGCGAACAGGTCGCCCGCCGTATCGTCCGTGAGTTTGGCGGCACTTACAGCGACTATGAGACACTCGTGACCGAAGACAGTGACGGCAACGAGGTCTACCGGGTCACCTACGCAGTCCACCTCCCACCGTTCAAACCCGGCGAAATCATCGACCCCGACAATGATGGGCCGGTCCTCGTCGAGAGCGTCCGAGGGAACCTCAAGGGAACGCGGCTGACGACCGGCGACCACTACGAGGCGTCTTATGAGGATGGCAACGCGCCCGACGCCGACCGCCTCGGCCTAGCCACTGACGGCGAAGAGACGACATTAGTTGCAGTCACCGACGAACACGCTGTGCAGGTGCTTCACCCAAGCACCTACGAGACCAAGACAGTTGCCCGACCTGATTACCTCGATACCGACGCCAACACCGTTACTGTCATCGACACGCAGAAGGGACTGTTCGTGTTACCTGACGGCGAGTAAGTCGGTCACAAGAGATTAACGACGCTCGCGCTGGAGTTCTCGGTCGATATTGTCGAGGTCGTCGTCGGCCATCTGCTGTTCGAGGCGCTGTTCGAGTTCGGCTTCCGAAATGTCACCGTTGGCGTACTGCTGTTGCAGGTCGTCAACCCCACTGGCCGAACCACCGTACTCCGTGCTTGTTGATAACGACGAGTTGCGCGAGCTACTGATGTCGTACCCTCCACTGTTCGCGCTTTGCCCCTTATCTCCCCCGCTAACGAGGTCGTATAACCGGTAGACACCATACAGGAGACCAGCAACGACAGCAAGTGTCACACCGGTTGTGATGAGCGACCAGAGAAAGCCAATGGCCGCAAACACCGCCGCGACGACAACGTTGACGACTGCCAGGGCCACGACACCAAGGACCACCCAGAGCAGAAGCTTACCGAGGTTCATATCTGGTATTCTAACCGCACGAGCAAAAAATGTATGCCAGTATTTCCTGACATTTGTCGGTCGGTCTGACTGGCCATGACTCCCTTCACACGAGGATTTAATTGAATCGCGGCAGAATGGAACGTATGGAACTTCGGGACGCAGTTGAGGCCGACGCCGAACGGATGGCGTCGTTAACCGACGCGCCACAGGATGTCATGCGCAACCTTGTCCACGACCGGACGGTTCGCGTCGCCGAGGACGGCGAAGACGTAACTGGTTTTGTTAGCTTCGACGCTCGCGAGCAGACAGTGTACGTGACCCAGATTGAGGGGACACAAGCAGTATTTGCTGATTTGCTCGACGAACCAATTCGGTTTGCCCGGACCGAAGGCATGGATATCGAACTGTTCACGCTTGATAACGAGACAGAGCTTCTAAATGCTGTCTCCGAGGCCGGCTTCGAAGAGGTTGGCCCGGGACCACGGTTCGAGGGAGAGCCGACAACTCGCTATCGACTGGAACGTCCGTGATTTGTGTATAATCTTGGTTATATTTTTGTAGTTGATAACCGAACGGCTAACCATGTCTGAGACAGAATCGTATGAGAACGAGTCGATCATTACGCAGGAAATGTTTGGCTTGTTCATCGCGTTCGGCGCTGATATGATTCTGTTATACGGCGCACTCGCAGTCTTTGATGTGGTCCACTGGGTTGTTCCCTTCGGCGTCATACTCCTTGTTTTTGGATTTTTCGGTGGATGGATTGTTCGAAGATGGCGGCGGCTCCGTGACAAACCCGAACAGAGAGACCCACACGAGACACTCAAGGCGCGCTACGCTGCTGGAGAACTCAGCGACGAAGCGTTTGAGGAAAAGCTCGACACACTGCTTGACTCGGACCGGCAGGTCGACAAAGAAGGAACTGCCGACAAACAGGAGCTATCCTCGTCTGAGGAACAACACTGAGACTGGTAGCTGTCCCTCTTTTAGCCATTTCCTCGTAAAAAAAAAGAGGAATCAGCACCCAGCACAGGTGAGTGTCGACTTACTTGGCATGTGAGTACAGTCAAGAATGAGCTGTTATTCAGGCGAAACGCCGGACAAGCCCAAAGACCGCGTCACGCACGCGGTCTGGGAGGAGTCGCGTGTTCACGACCAGTCGGGCAAACCGTCCGACAGGGTAGCGCGTCTCCGGGGCTGACACCGAAGCCGCGTCGTGGATGGTCGTCGCCACTTCCTCAGGTGTGGACGTGATTGGGAGTGAGCCCGAAACCGTCGTCGAGTCCTCGATTGATTCATACACCCAGTCGTACTCGTTGCCGGGAATGAGGTCGTCAGCTTCCGAGCCGGCGCGCTCCTGAAAGTTTGTCTCGACAGGACCCGGTTCAATGAGGACGACATCCACGTTGAAAGGCTCGACTTCCGCACGAAGTGCGTCACTCATCGCCTCCAGAGCAAATTTTGAGCCGGAGTAGGCCCCTCCGCCCGGCACCGACAGTCGGCCTTGAACACTTGAAACGTTACAGACAGTCCCTTCAGCCACTCGTAACAGCGGCAAAGCAGCCCGTATGAGTCGGTGTGGCCCATAGACGTTTACGTCGAACTGGTCGTGAAGTTCCGTGGCGGGGATGTCTTCGAGCGGGCCGTAGAGACCGTAGCCCGCGTTGTTGACCAGACAGTCGAGGCTCCCTATTTCGTCGTCGATACGGTCGATAACACGGGCGACATCGTCGTTGCTGGTTACGTCAAGCGCGTCAGTTCGTGCACCGTCGTCGGCGAGGTCGGTGATGTCGTCTGCGTTCCGGCTGGTCGCGTACACCGTCCAGCCGTCGTCAAGAAACAGTTCAGCTGTTGCCCGGCCGATACCCGAAGAACAGCCCGTGATGAGTACCGTCTCGTCTGTCATACCCGTGTTATCGGGCGGCCCACAGTTAACTGTCCACGGTCTTCAGTCGTCAACGCCTCGTCAGCTCACCAGCGTAGCTGTCGGCCAGCCGTGTCGGCTCCGGTAGCTTGTACTCGGAGCTCTGGCTCTCGACGATATCGGCGGCGGTCTCGGCACTCACTTGGTGCCCAGGACTGACGTACAGTGGGTTGATATAGCGGGAATCGGAGTTATACTGGCGTGTCTGGACTGCATGACCGATGACTGTGCCCTCGGGGGCAGTCACGTCGCCGTCAGCCTCGATTGCGACGCGTGTCCCTTCAGGTAACGGCTCCGACAGTGACCTTCGGGGCTGCCCACAGAGCAGACTTTTTGCAACGCCAACAGTTGGGATATCGAGTGTAACACCAATATGCGTTGCCAGCCCAGCCTCACGGAAGTGAATCCGGCCGCTGCCGTCGACGAGTACGACGTCTGGCTCGGTCTCGAGTTCTTTGAACGCCGAGAGAATTGCACCACCTTCCCGGAAACTTAGCAGGCCCGGAATGTACGGGATTTCTGTGGGCTCCGTGGCATGGACGCGCTCGATGACCTCACCACTCTGCATGATGACGAGAGCACTCGTTGCTGTTTCGTCGTCGAATGCCTGGTCAACGCCCGCAACAATAGGAGCCTCCTCGGGTGTCGGTCGCTGACTGTCATCCTCGCTGTCGTCAGAGAAGTTGGCGGCTGCTGCGATATCGTGCTGGAGTGTCTCCATCTCGTCGCGGCTGAGCGCCGGGTCGGGAACGAACTCGGGGCGAACGGGCCACACGGTTACGGTCGCCGGCCAGGACCCGGCGGCCGGGAACCACCTGGCCCACCGGGGCCGCCGCCGAATCGGTACTGCCCGGGTAACCGGACGCGGTCTTTGACGTGGTACCCGTAAGCGAGCCCAATGAGAACGCCCCCAAGGTGGGCGACGTGAGCGATACCGCCAGCGCCAGAACCGCCGGTGAGAACGAGCAAGACGCTAATGGCGATGGTTCCCCCTGTTAGTATCCAGATTTGCAGCGGGATGATGAAGTAGAGATAGACCGTTAGGTCGGGTTTCAGTACCGTCAACACACCCATAAGAGCAAGCGCTGCGCCACTTGCGCCGACGACGCCGGGACCACCGCTTCCGATAATAATTTGATAGAGTACCTGCCCAGCTCCTGCGAGGATTCCACTGGCAAGGAAAAGGGCTGCAAACTCTTTAGAGCCGATGTACTGCTCGACCAGTCGGCCAAAGAAGTAGATGACGATACCGTTGAACAGGATGTGGACAAAGCTAGCCGGCGAGTGGGCGAAAATAGACGTAACCCACGTCCACACATACAGCGGGTGCTCTGGTGAGAACACAAAGAGTGTATCGTGAAGACTATTACCAAAGGTGAAGAGCACCACAAGTTGGCTCAGATACGTCACAGCCATCAACAGGAGCATGAGGTAGGTCATGTTTCCCCGGAAGTACGCCAACGGGCCGCCGGGACCAGTGTCGATACCAAGTGACCCTGCCAATCCCTCATCGTCTTGCTCGTCGTCGAGTACCGTATCGTCGAAGCCACTGTCGAAGACGGCTCCTTCTTGTTCCCACTGTTGGAGCCCGGGACAGTTGTGGTTCTCGGGGAGCCGATGCTCCCCACAGTATGTCCCATCACAGTGGCGACAGTGATACGGCATACTCTCTTCTTGGCCGCAAATATCACACTCCGCCATTGCCCGACCATTGGGAGGGTGGTGGCAAAGGGATTGTGCTTGTTTGCAGGATTCGTACATCGACACCACGCGATACGCTGAAATGTATACCCCTCTAACTATCGATAGATGTCCGACTATGCCGCCCGTTTTGCTCACGACGCGCCCGGCGTCGAAGCTGCTGAATCCCTCCACATAGGTTCGACATATCACGTCTATGGTGCACGCCTTGACGGGAGTCGAGTCCGCATCGTTACCCCCGCCCCTGACGCGTTGCCCGACACACGCGCTATGGTGACTGACCGCTTCGAGGCGTGGTCGGCACACAGCACACACCATGCTCTTACCACTGTCCATGCTAGCGGAGAGACACCGCGACCATGGCTGGCAGTCGATACAACAGGAGCCCCGTTGCCTGACGTTGCACCGCTCTCGCCGGAAGATGCTCGGACAGTAATCGCACCAATCGCCGAGGCACTCCGCAAAGTGACAGCCACTGAGGGGAGGATACCGGTCGAACCGACTAATATTCGCATCCTCGCCGGTAACTCAGGGGAGACACAGATCTCAGGTTCCCGACTCGATTGGCCCCTGCGAGCCGAATTACCCGACCAGTCACCCTATGTTCCACCAGCCACTGGCGAAGAGGAGGCGTCTGCGGGTCGGGATATAGTCTTCCAGCTTGGCGCGCTTGCATCGTATGCCGTGACTGCCACACCGCCAGCCGATGATGGAGAGGAGACACACCGCGATGAGCAGTCTCGGTCACCGAATAACAGTGAACTACCGGCAGCATTCGAGGCCGTCATCGATACCGCGCTTGAATCAATCCCAGGAGAGCGATACGACAGCCCCTATGCGTTCAAGCGAGCGTTGATGTTCGAAAGCCAGCCAGCACCCGACCCCGACCCCAAACCCGAACCCGAACATCGATCTGCAGAGCGCGGTGAGACAAACACGGGTCTCGGTGCTGTCGACACACCGGAGCACGACGACTGGGAGACAAGCCAGAGTAGCGACAACGGCGGCGTCAGTCGCCGCACCGTTCTTGGTGCGCTCGGCGTCAGTGTCGCCACAACAACAGGCGGCGCGTGGTTTGCCACCCGGCGTCTGCTCGGGTCAGAAGCCGAGACGTTTCCAACCTTCCGGTACGATAGGGCAAACACCGGCTACGCCCCGGATGCCGTGGGGCCAACAGAAGGCATCACCGAGGCGTGGTCGGTTGATGCTACCGCGGAGGTTCGCGCCTCCCCTGTCGTCGGGAAACAGACAGCTATCATTACTAGTTCTATTGGCACAGCCTACGCACTCGATACGGCCACTGGAAGTGAGCGCTGGCGCGAGGAAATAGCCGAGATGGGCTTTATCAGTGCCACTATCGAGGACAACCTCGTGTATCTCATTGAGAAAAGAGAGGGTCAGCCAGGTGCAGTCGTCGCACGCACCCTGCAAGGCGGCTCCGAACGCTGGCGGCGAGAAATATCTCAGAGCCAGTACAGAACGCCGGTACTTGGTGGTAATACGCTGTACGTTCCCGGGGCTAAGGGGATTACTGCCTTCGAACTCGGAGGAGACAGGCAATGGACAAGCGAAGAGGCAGCAATAACGAGTCTCACAGGGGCCCTAAACGGTGAAACACTGTACGTGAGTGGCGTCGACAACATGCCTGATGAGAACGTCTCTTGGGATGGGCGAACTCACGGAGTGATTGCACTTGATACGAGCGACGGGAGCAAGCGATGGCTCTTCGAAATGGAGGATTTCACCAACTCTTCGCCAGCCGTCGCCAATGAGACTGTTTACGTTGGGAAAAGCGACGGCGATCTCGTCGCCATCAATACGGCCGATGGGAGCGAGCGCTGGCGGTTCGAAACGGACGACGGCATCACTGCCTCACCCGCGGTTACCGACTACAAAGGAGGCACCGTCTATATCTGTACACTCGGGGGAAAAGTCTACGCTATCGACAGCAACACCGCCGAGCAGCGTTGGTCTGTTACGGTAGACCGTCAGATTATCTCTTCACCGGCGGTCGTCTCAGATACGGTCTACACAGGTGGCCAGAATGGTATCTACGCGCTGGATGTCGCCGACGGGACCGAACGGTGGCGGTTCGAAACGGACGGCCCAGTCGTCTCTTCACCGGCTGTCGTCTCGAACACCGTGTTCGTCGGAAGTGATGACGGGACCATCTACGCGCTAACCGAACCGTGACCACCGGTACCACAATCGATTCTCATTTAATCCCGGCGAACAGTTGAAACAGATATGAGCGATGACGCAACGGACAACAGCCGGTTCGGCCAGGTCGGCGACCAGTACGACCCCGATGCGGTAGAGGACCGTGTCTTCGACCACTGGGAAGCCGTCAATGCCTACGAACGGACCAAAGAACACCGGGCCGACGAGGAATCGTACTACTTCCTTGACGGACCGCCGTACACCTCTGGCTCGGCACACATGGGGCACGCCCTGAATAAGAGCCTCAAAGACTGTTATGTCCGCTACAAGCGGATGTGCGGCCACGATGTCTACGACCGGCCGGGCTATGACATGCACGGTCTGCCAATCGAGACGAAAGTTGAGGAAGAACTCGACTTCGAGAATAAAAAAGACATCGAGAACTACGGTGTCGACAACTTCGTCGACGACTGCCGCGAGTTCGCCGAGGACAGCCTCCAGCAGCTGACGGCAGATTTCAAGTCGATGGGTGTCTGGATGGACTGGGACGACCCGTATCGGACGGTCGAACCGGAGTACATGGAAGCCGCGTGGTGGGGCTTTTCGCAGGCTAACGACCGTAACCTCGTTGAGCAAGGCCAGCGCTCAATTACGCAGTGCCCCCGATGTGAGACAGCTATCGCAAAAAACGAGGTTGAGTACGAAGACGTGCACGACCCCTCGATTTACGTCAAGTTCCCACTCCAATCCGGAGGCGACCGCGACAGTTACCTCGTTATCTGGACCACCACGCCGTGGACGATACCGGCAAACACGTTCGTCGCTGTCGACGGCGACTTGGCATATCAACAGGTCCGTGTCACCGCCGCTGATGGCACCGAAGAAGACCTCTGGGTTGCCGAGGCCTGCGTCGAGGAGGTCGTCGAACAAGGCGGCTACGAGGAGTTCGAAATTATCGAGGAAATCACGGGCAGCGAGATGGTCGGCTGGGAGTACGACCACCCACTTGCAACGGAAGTACCTGACCACCCTGACTCCGAGGGTGCGTGCCAGGTCTATACCGCTGACTACGTTGAAGCCGACCGGACAGGGCTGGTCCACTCCGCGCCCGGCCACGGTGAGGAAGACTTCGCCCGCGGTGAGGAAGCTGGCCTCAATATATTCTGTCCCATAGAGAGCAATGGCGTCTACACCGAGGCCGCCGGGGCGTACGAGGGTGAGTTTGTCCGTGACGCAAATGATGGTATTATCGCCGACCTCGAAGCAAAGGGGCTGATGCTTCAGGCTGACGAGACCCAACACAGCTACGGCCACTGCTGGCGGTGTGACACCGGTATCGTTCAGATGGTTACCGACCAGTGGTTCATCACCGTCACGGACGTCAAAGAGGACCTGCTGGCAAACATCGAAGAGAGCGACTGGAACCCCCAGTGGGCACGGGAGAACCGCTTCCGGGATTTCGTCGAAGAAGCTCCCGACTGGAACGTCTCACGCCAGCGCTACTGGGGTATCCCGATTCCCATCTGGCTGCCGACAGAAACCAGTGACGGCAAGTCGATAGACTGGAGTGGCAGCATGGACGACGCTATCGTTGTTGGCGACCGTGAGGAACTCGCCGAGCGCGTCGACCAAGAGATTGACCCAAAAACCGTCGACCTTCATAAAGGGACCGTCGACGACCTGACTATCACCGAAGATGGCATCATCTACAAGCGCGTCCCCGACGTGTTTGACGTCTGGCTGGACTCCTCGGTCGCCTCGTGGGGAACGCTTGGCTACCCAAGCGACGAGACCGAACACGACGACCTCTGGCCGGCAGACCTCGTCATCGAGGCTCACGACCAAACCCGTGGCTGGTTCTGGTCACAGCTTGGGATGGGGACAGTGTCAGTCGACCAAGTGCCGTACAACAACTTGCTAATGCACGGCCACGCGCTGATGCCGGATGGCCGCGCGATGTCGAAATCCAAGGATATCCGCATCGACCCGCATAACGTTATCGACAAACACGGTGTTGACCCGCTGCGACTGTTCCTTCTGTCGGTCAACCCTCGTGGCGAGGATATGCAGTTCTCCTGGGAGGGAACGCAGAAGATGCAACGCCAACTGAACATCCTCTGGAACGTCGTCCGCTTCCCGTTGCCGTACATGCAGGCCGACGGCTTCGACCCTGCAACGACGAGCATCGATGCGGTCGAAGACGACCTTGAACTCGCCGACGAGTGGATTCTATCACGGCTCGCTACGACCGTCGAGACGGTTACGGAGGAGCTTGAAGGGTTCGCAAACGACCATGCGGTCGAAGAGTTGCTTGAGTTCATCGTCGAAGATGTCTCCCGCTTTTACGTTCAGGTAGTCCGTGAGCGGATGTGGGACGAAGCTGACTCACCCTCCAAGCGAGCAGCCTACGCAACGCTCTACCGTGTGCTCGAAGAGACTGTTACGCTGATGGCACCGTTTGCGCCACTCGTTGCCGAAGAGCTTTACGGCGCGCTCACTGGCGACACTGGGCATCCGACAGTTCATATGGCCGACTGGCCCGAGCCCGACACAGCGCTTCAGGACCCACAGCTCGAAGATGAGATTACTGTCGTGCGGGCTGTCGAGGAGGCTGGCTCGAACGCCCGCCAGCAGGCCGAGCGGAAATTGCGCTGGCCCGTTCCGGAAGTCGTCGTCGACACGGGCAGCGAGACGCTGGCCGAGGCGGTCGAGGCACAGGCTGACCTCGTGTCCGAGCGGCTCAATACACGGAACGTCCGTGTACTCGGTCCCGACGACGAGTGGGGCGAGATTCGCTACTCCGCGACTGCAGATATGTCTGAACTTGGGCCGGCCTTCGGTGGAGATGCCGGTCCCGTGATGAACGCACTCAACGGGGCACGCGTCGACGACCCGACGATTGATGCATTGGAAACTGCCGTTGAGGACGAGACAGGCATGGACGTAGAGCTGACCGACGAAATGGTCGAAGTCGTCACCGAGACGCCGGACGGCGTCTCCGCGACCGAGTTCGAGGCACTGGATTCGACCGGCGTCGTCTACGTCGATACCGACCTCACCGAGGACATCGAAAGTGAGGGCTACGCCCGTGAAGTTATCCGCCGCGTCCAGGAGATGCGCAAGAACCTCGAACTCGATATCGAGGAAGAAATCGAGGTCGACCTCGACGTGAAAGACGACCGCGTCGCTGGCCTCGTCCGCGAACACGAGGACCTGATTGGGCAGGAAGTCAGAGCCGCCGACTTTGGAGCCCTCGAAGACGGTCACCGCGAGTCCTGGACCGTCGAAGGCGTCGAAATGGAAATCGCAATCAAACCGGTGAGCGAAGCGACGGCTTAGGTCGATATCCACGCCTTCGGCGTGGTTCACTGCGAGCGGGCTGTGCCCGCGAGCAGCATTTTTCACCCACGTTTTTCGAGGAGCGGTTCCCGCAGCGAGCGAGGGAACACGACGAAGAAAAAGGTGGCAGCGAGATGCGCAAGAACCTCGAACTCGATATCGAGGAAGAAATCGAGGTCGACCTCGACGTGAAAGACGACCGCGTCGCTGGCCTCGTCCGCGAACACGAGGACCTGATTGGGCAGGAAGTCAGAGCCGCCGACTTTGGAGCCCTCGAAGACGGTCACCGCGAGTCCTGGACCGTCGAAGGCGTCGAAATGGAAATCGCAATCAAACCGGTGAGCGAAGCGACGGCTTAGGTCGATATCCACGCCTTCGGCGTGGTTCACTGCGAGCGGGCTGTGCCCGCGAGCAGCATTTTTCACCCACGTTTTTCGAGGAGCGGTTCCCGCAGCGAGCGAGGGAACACGACGAAGAAAAAGGTGGCAGCGAGATGCGCAAGAACCTCGAACTCGATATCGAGGAAGAAATCGAGGTCGACCTCGACGTGAAAGACGACCGCGTCGCTGGCCTCGTCCGCGAACACGAGGCCCTGATTGGACAGGAAGTCAGAGCCGCCGACTTTGGAGCCCTCGAAGACGGTCACCGCGAGTCCTGGACCGTCGAAGGCGTCGAAATGGAAATCGCAATCAAGCCGGTAAGTGAAGTAACGACGTAACTCAATAGCCACGCTCAGCGAGGCGACTGTCTGAGCCGATATACACACCCGCCTCGTTTTTTACTCGTCTGCCGAGTACGGAGGGTATGGAGAAAGTCTGTGTCGACGACGTCGAAAACAGCATCCAGCCGGCGGCAGTGATGCGGAGTCTCACCGCGCCACTGGGATTGACTGACCTTGCTCTCAACTACTACGAACTCGAACCCGGCGATAGCTTTGCCTTTGCCTATCACAACCATGAGGTACAAGAAGAGACGTTTTACGTGCTCGCTGGGACGGCAACGTTCGAGACCGAAGGCGGCTCCGTTGAGGTTGCCGCGGGCGAGGTTATTCGGTTCGACCGAGAGGAGTTCCAGCGCGGCTGGAATCGTAGCGGCGAGCTAGTGCGTGCGCTTGCGCTCGGTGCGCCTCTTGAATACGGCGAGCAGGTCACGTTACGACACTGCTCAGATTGCGGTGAGCGAACGGACAGCCAGCTGGAAGGCGGTGAAGACGGAGAATCAGTCGTCGCCTACTGCACTAACTGCCAAAAGGAGACGGGACGGTGGTACCGCGGGTCGATGGACGGGACGGTTCCGTGACGCGGCAAGTTTGGGACAGCATCTCCGTTCGTGTAATGCACCCGAAAAGTCGTACAACGCCCGCTTGGATTGGTAGCTATCACGGCACTGTTCGCAGGCGACAGTGCAATCGGTGGGAGACGACAAGATATGTCAGTTCCGTACGGCGGTTCTCTTGGGGTTGGAACCGGAGCACTGTTGAAAGTTTTCGCGTTCGTCGTGGTGTCGACGATATGACGCTGCAGACCCCAGATAGGGGGCTTACACCGGTTGTGTAGCACAAACCTTATGTTTCTCTACCGATGCTGTGGTAATATGACACTGCTGGGCCACCGTCTGGCCGCCGCGCGCAGCACGCAGACCGACTCCGCGTCAGCTACTGCAGCGACAATTATTCGCTTTTTCACACTCTCGAAACGTTTTACACGTTTCACACAGTAATCGCGCCCTCACCGGGACGACGTTCCCAAGGCGCACGGTAGCCGGGTACCAGGGTAACATTTACCGATACCCCGGCAACTCGTTTGCACTGCTCCCTAACTGTCTCTATCGACCACCACAGATGTCTGCACACAACCCAGCCGCGAACCGACGAACTGACCGCGCCGCAAGCGAACTACACGCCGACAGCGGACAGGTATCAACCCGTATCCTTCTGGACTCGAGCACCCGACCCACCTGTGAAGCCTGCGGCAAGAGTATTGAGCTGAAATGCCGTCATAAGTGTCTCACTGTTCGAGATGGGAGTGGAACAATCAACGAGTTCATTTTCTGTAGTGAGACGTGCCTGTCGCGACAGCACGAGTAGCTGTTCTAACTGATGTTTTATATGCTGAGCAGTCGAACCGCAGATGATGCTTGGAAGTTTGCTTAAAACGCTCTGGAAGCTAGTCACCCTCCCGGTCAAGCTGGTACTCCTCCCGTTCAAAATCGCATCGTTCATCGTTAGTCTCATCGTCTACGGGAGTGTCCTCCTCGTTCTTGGGCTCGTGGTGTTCTTGTTCGTCCTCTGAGCTACCACCGGGTCGAGTCCCACTCGTGGGCGAGCAGGCTATACCAGAGAGTGTCTTGGTACTCGCCGTCGACGAACACCGCTTCGCGGTTGATGCCCTCGCGCTCAAATCCGAGCGATTCGAGTAGGGCCTGCGAGGCGTCGTTGAACTCAAAGACACGCGCACAGATACGGTGATAGCCGCGCTGCTGGAAGCCGTAATCCGTCAGGAGTGCGACTGCCTCGCCACAGTAGCCCTGCTCGCGGTGGCCGGGATGCATCCAGTACCCCAGTTCTGCACTATGAGTCTCGGCCTGCTTGGGACCAAGTCCGACCGTACCGGTCGGCTCGCCGTCGGCGGCCACGATGAAGTTGACGCCGTCGCCCTCACAGACGACGCTTTCGAAGAAATCTCGTTGCTGTGGGCCGTTGACCGGGTCCGCCCGGCCTATCGCCCGCCAAACGGTGGGGTCGTTGACGCCCTCCTGCAGGAAATCGAGGTCCTCCTCCTCTATTGTTCGTAACTCGATGCTGTCGCCGTCAAGGAACACTGGTCCTGGCATACGACCGGCTACACGCCCCGGTATAAAAGATGTTGCTCGGGTGTGTCAGAACTTATCACAGTATCGATACAAGTGAGTCTATCACACAACGTCCGAGATGAGTGTGTCAGTTGGGACAAGCCAATTGCTCACTTGCACTGTGTATTGACTGCTGAGTGAAATATCATATAGGCCGATATTTATACTATTACGCAAGGTGCACAACTCATATCAATTAGTGAATTGATCTCTGGTCGGTAATTCTATACACGGTGGAGCTATCATCACAGCTAAGACCAGTTATGATCGGAGAAATTAAAGCCATACGCACGGAGATGATACTTTATTATGTATTGATGGTGCTCTCACTCGGTTTGTGGGTCATCCGGGACGCTCGCGCTCGCGGGAGTAAACAGCCCTATACATGGGCATTGGTATCGGTCTTTACACCAGTTGGACTGCCATACTATCTCTACAAACGGTATCGAAATGCAGGTCTTAAAAAACGTGAGACGACAACGAGGCTCGACCGAGTTCTTGCAACGTGGGCCAGTGCTAGTTTCGGTGCATTTCTCTTAGCCGCCATTCTGACACCGCCTGGCCCATTCTCACAGATACGAGTAATGCTGATTGTCTTTCTCCCGGGTATGTATCTGCTCGTCTACCGTCGGAAATACCGAATGCTCCAGCAGTCAATTCAAATCTAGGTCTCCCAGGGTACCGGTATACACGACTGTTCTGCTGGCTACATCCACTGTACTGACCGCTTCTCGACGAGGCACAGAGCGTGCCTTTCTGTGAACGTCTCTGGGAGAGTTTCTCCACCAGGGGCGGCCGTTCTTGCCGTTCTCACGCCTGGCCGGTCAGATTCTCTGCTACACGCGCCTGCGACCGCAAGCTTAAGCCCGAAGCCGCACCAACTCGGTCGTGATGGGACCAGTACCGGACCTCGACGAGCGCGCCACAGCCTGTGCCCGCCGACTTCACGACGCCGAGTCAGTCCTGCTCGCCTCCCATATCGACGCCGATGGACTGACCAGCGCTGCCATCGCTTCGACGGCACTCGAACGCGCGGCACTCCCCCACGAAGTCGTCTTCAAGAAACAGCTCGACGAGGAAGAAATCGCGTCGATTGCGGCCCGCGAGTACGACACGGTCCTCTTTACAGACTTCGGAAGCGGCCAACTGGACGACATCACCGACCACGAACATGCTGGCGATTTCCAGCCGGTTATCGCCGACCACCACCAGCCTGCCGATGCGACGACGGAGTTCCACCTCAACCCGCTGCTTGAGGGTATCGACGGGGCCTCGGAACTTTCGGGAGCCGGGGCGAGTTACGTCCTCGCGCGAGCACTTGCCGAGACGGGCGAGGACAGCCCGGACAACCGCGACCTCGCGGCACTGGCCATCGTCGGTGCGGTCGGGGACATGCAGACCGTCGATGGGGAACTCGTCGGTGCAAACGAGGCCATCGTCGCGGACGGAGCCGAGGCGGGCGTCGTTGAGGAGGCAACCGACCTCACGCTGTATGGCACTCAAACGCGACCGCTACCAAAACTTCTCGAATACGGAAACGACGTTCGGATTCCGGGAATTTCGAACGATGAACAGGGTGCGGTGGCATTCCTTCAGGAACTCGATGTTGACCTGCAGACAGACGGGGGGTGGCGGCGGTGGGTCGATCTGAGTGCCGACGAGAAACAGACCGTCACCAGCGCATTACTCCAACGGGCGCTTGAGCGTGGCGTCCCTTCGGCGAAGGCCCAGCGTCTTGTCGGAACCACTTACCGCCTGTTAGACGAGTCAAAAGGCTCCGAGTTGCGAGATGCAAGCGAGTTCTCAACGCTACTGAACGCGACGGCCAGATACGAGCGAGCCGACGTAGGACTCGCAGTCTGTCTCGGCGACAGAGACGAAGCACTCGACCAAGCGCGCAAGTTGCTAGAAAACCACCGCCGCAACCTCTCGGAGGGCCTCGATAAAGTCAGCAAGCAGGGTGTCGAGCAGACCGAACACCTCCAGTACTTCGACGCTGGCGGAGAGATACGCGAGACGATTGTTGGTATCGTCGCTGGGATGGCACTCGGAACTGATGGCGTTGACCCTGACCGCCCGATTATTGCCTTCGCGCAAAAAAACGATGAGGAAATGAAAGTCTCCGCACGCGGGACTGGTCGGCTTGTCGGCCGCGGGCTTGACTTGTCGACAGTGATGAAAACGGCGTCGCGGGCAGTCGGCGGCGACGGTGGTGGGCACGATATCGCCGCCGGTGCGACCGTCCCTGCCGGACAGGAAGAAGCATTTCTCGAAGAAGCAGACGCGGTCATCGCCGAGCAGCTCAACTGATACCGCGCTGCGTGCGGTCGGTCACATATCGAGAGATCAGCGCTGTGTCGAAAAGAACGGTTTGAGTCGGTGATAGAGCACTTTAGTACCCCGTATCTCAGCAGTGGGATGACCCCACAGGAGACACCGGCGTTGACTGCAGAGGTCGTCGGCGATCTCTTGATCGGTGTCGAGGGAACACTGCTGGGACTCGGTGTACTCAACTGGGTGGTCAGCGTCCCCGAATTCGTGTGATAAGGATTTGACACGCTCGTCGTGTTGGCAGTCATCACGACGCCAGAGCCTGCCGGACTGTCCGTTCAGGTTCGACAGACCAGATAGGTTGTTCGGAAAAACACACGGCAAGCGCGAGGCGGCAAAGCTAATGCGCATTGGCGAGAGAGTACTACCAATGAGGCCGCGGGACGTCTTCGATATGGTGCTCGTCGTGCTGGTCAGCATCGTGCTGTATATCGAGTTTTATGGCACGACCACCAGCGGCGCGGGTGCTATCAAAGAGATTGCCGATGCGCTTGTGAACATCGACCCAATGTATTACTTGATCGTCGGCGGCGTCTTTGGTGTTATTTTCGTGAGCTACATCACAATCTATCTCCCACAAAAGCATAGTCAAAACCCGTGACTGTGATTCTCCCAGAGACCAAACGGCAAGAATTTGAGCGTCGGACAGCTATTTGGGCCCGATGACCGACTTCGACCCGGACAAATTCGAGGACAAGTACGCGAACTACTTCGCTGAGCTACAGCGCGCCTACAAGCAGGCGTTCGAGACGATGAACGATGCCTACGACTCCGAGCTGATTCACGCCATCGACCAGGGAATCCTCTCCGAAAGCGAGCCGTTCTACGAGGGAGATGGCGAGTTTCGCATCGAGCTACCCGACGAGCCAGAATCGCGTCTCCAGGGAGTCGTTGTCGACGACAAAAAGCTAGAGGCGACACTGGACCGGTATCTCGACGAAATAGAGGCCGAGTTGCAGCAGGTATTCGGGCTCACCGGAGAGTAAGGCAGTCGAGAAGTACCAGCGTTTACTACAAGGGACTCCTAACTGCGGGTATGGAACTGACAGCCGAACAGGAGCTGATACAGGAGACGATACGTGAGTTTGTCGAGGACGAAGTGGCCGATGTCGTCGACGAAGCCGACGAAAACCAAGAGTTTCCCGAGGACGTCTGGGACGAACTTGCCAAGCTTGGCTTTGCCGGGCTGACCGTCCCCGAAGAGTACGGTGGCTTCGATGCCGACGAGGTGACATACAGCATCATCAACGAGGAAATCGCCCGTGGCCACCTCTCGCTGGCGACAGCACTCTCAGTCCACGCGCTGGCGACCTCGTGTATCACCGAGTTTGGCTCGGAGCAGCACAAAGAAGAGTGGCTGCCGGAGATGAATGAGGGGCGACCGGTCGGCGCGTTCGCACTGTCGGAGCCACACGCCGGCTCGAATCCAGCTGCGATGACCACAGAAGCCCGCCCCGAGGGCGACGAGTACGTCATCGATGGCAAGAAACAGTGGATTACGAACGGGACACGTGCAGGTGTCTGTATTCTCTTTGCCAAAACGGACCGCGACGACCCCGAGACAGTGACCCAGTTCCTCGTCCCGATGGACACTGAGGGCGTCACGGTGGGCAAAAAAGAGGATAAGCTCGGCCTGCGGGCCAGCGACACGACGACGCTTATTTTCGACGACGCTCGGATTTCTAAATCCTACCGCTTGACCGAGGTGGGACAAGGGCTAAAGGCGGCGTTCTCGATTCTTACCGGTGGTCGCATCGCTATTGCCAGCCAAGCAGTCGGCCTCGCACAGGCGGCACTTGACGACTCTATCGAGTACGCCCACGAACGCGAGCAGTTTGGCACACAAATCAGCGAACATCAGGCAATTGCCCACAAACTCGCAGACATGCAGACCGATGTGCAGGCGGCCCGCCTGCTCACGCATGACGCCGCCCGACAAAACGAGGACGACATCGCGCCACAGGCCGCCTCGATGGCGAAGTATTTCGCCAGTGAAACAGCCGTCGACGTTGCTGATGACGCTGTGCAGATTCACGGCGGCTACGGCTTTACCAAGGACTTCGATGTCGAGCGGTACTACCGCGATGCCAAGATTACAACCATCTACGAGGGGACCTCCGAAATCCAGAAAGATATAATCGCCCGGCACTTGACTGAGTGAGGGGCGTCGTGACTACGTGCTTGGTACTGCCTCGGGCTGTGGATAGTTCGGGTCGCGTTTCTGCAGATAATAGAGCAGTACGATGACCCCGCCGATTATTGGCAAGACAAAGAACGCGACAAAGAAGCCGACAGCCCACATATCTGCGGTCTGCATGCTACGTTCGGTCGCATCCCGGTAGATAAGGACGCTCCCGGTTGCGGCCAAAAGGAGTGCAACTGGGAGAGACAGCGAAATCGAGAATCCAGCCATACCGACAGTTCAACGACCGATGAAAAAATCCTGTGGAATTTGTTTTTGTCGACCTACCTCGACGGACTACCTCGGTACTGAATCAGAAGGACGGTTGCGAGGCCAGCCCCAATCAGCGCGACCGCTGACAGCGTTCCGAAAAAGACGACAATGTCAAACGAGCCAAGTAAAAAGCCGCCGATAGCGATAGAAGCAGAGCCAAATCCAAACTCGCCGAGATACGTGTACCCATAGGAGAGGCCACGGCCTTCAGGTGGCGTGTAGACGGCGACGGCCTCCTGATAGAAAGGCTGGATAGCGAACAAAAAGAAGCCGATGACGCCACAGAGCACGACCAGCGGCGCGACTCCACGCTTCGATACCGGGACAAACAACGCAGCGAGGGTAGCCAACACGACAAAAATGCCAATAATTCCGCGTGCAGGAGTCACGCGGTCAGTCGCCTTCCCGCCGACATATTGGCCCGCCATCCCAATGACGAGAAGGCCAACGTAGATATAGTCACCAGGGTTGATGCCTTCAAGCCCGAGGCCGGGGTCGAAGTTGGCCAGTGCATCGATATCCTGTAGAATCTCTGGTAGGTAGGTCAACACGCCACGGTAAAATAGCCCCTCGAACGAGACGATAACGAAGACCACCGCGAACGCACTGGCAAATAATGCACGCGAGCTGGACAACAAGTCGGACAGCGAGGCGGGTTGCTCGTCGGTTTCGTCGTCAATTTCATCGGCACCAGCAACAGGGTCAAAATCGGCGGACAGTCCGTACAAAGCAGCAAAAATGCCCGGAACAGAGAGTGCCACAGCGACGTATTCCCACTGATAGAATATCAACAGCGTCGCGGCGACGAAAGGACCAAGCGCGATGCCAATATTACCGGCGATGCCGTGGTAGGCAAACACCGTTCCTCGTTCCTCGACGCCAGTAGAGATTAGCGAAAGGCCAGCGGGGTGATAGACACTGGCGGCGATACCCCAGAGGATGAGTCCGAGAGCGATTGCATAGATAGAAGAAGCCAACGCGAGCACAAGAAACGAACCGGCCATCCCGGCGAGACAGAAGACGATGAGCCGTTTCGTCCCGTACCGGTCGGCAAGCACGCCACCGGGGAGTGCACCGATGCCAAACGGTGCGTAGCCAAGCGCAACAATCAGGCCAAACAGACCGACCGAAACATCGAATTCGGCGAGCCATACCACAAGGAAAATCGGAATCGAGGTTTCGAACCAGTGGACAAGCGCGTGGCCGGTCATGGTGAACCCGGCAATAGCCCTGTCGTTCGCGTTCAGACTCATCTGGGGATTGTGAAGTGGTTCTACCGGATACACTTAGACTCTCCTGTTTGCGGAGCAGTCATCGAGGACACTCACTGGAAAGCAGCGAAACTCGACTGGAGCGCACGCCTAGTTGTTCCCTCGGTGAGTTCGTAACCAACTAGGTTCCGGAGGTTAACGGCGTATGTAGTGCCCTCATGGGACAAGACGAGAACGCGCCCCTGTGTTCCGCGAACGGTTCCGGTGGCAATTGTTTCGGCGACAGGCCGTTCTGAAAGCCCAAGACGATACGCAAACGAGAACGTCTCAATTGGGTCGAACCGAGAAAGAAGGGCCGTCCACGCGCTGTCATCGACCGTGTGGTGTATCCCCTCAATTTTTGTCTGGACCCGCACGCGGTCGGAGATATCAGTAGCGATATCGGCCTCGATTTGCCGGGCAACGTTCCCATCCTCGACAGTACGAATGTGGGCTGCCCGGTCTGCCCCCTGTTCGCGCAGGCGGGTTTCTACCCGCCACGACCGGGTGACGCCAACCTTGAACGTCGCCGGCGCGAACGCAGCGAGGTAGACGGCGTGTTCCTCGTGACAGGTGGGCAGTGGCATGTTGCAGTCGCCGGTACATCTCGCACACGCCCAGCGGGAGGTATGGCGGTCACAGTAGGGTGCACGCTCGGCTGTGCAGGGTTCGTGAACGCCATCTTCGACCACTCCGGCACAGTGTCGCTCTCCGAGTTGATAGGCAATGTCAGTCCCGGGCTCTAACGAAACCGACTCGATAGCACCGTCACGAGCGATCAGGAGTGTAGCGACAGTAGAGTCGCCGACAGGAGCTGACTCGTATCCGACAATCTGCACACGACACCGTATCGCCTCGGCAACCAAAGCTTAATCGTTGCCAGCAGTGAAACAATCCCATCACTTTTGTAATAGTCTGTAGCGTATAGCTGCGTATGGAAGTTGTAAACACAGACACTGTGCCAGGCGAAGAGATTGAAGAGTCACTCGGTATCGCGCGTGGCAACACGGTTGAAGCGCGTAACGTGGGCCGAGACATTACGCAAAGCATCCGAAACCTCACCGGAGGGGAGCTCAAGGCCTACTCGGAGCTGCTGACGAAAGCCCGTGAAGAGGCACTCAGTCGAATGGTCGAGGATGCCAAGTCGATGAACGCCGACGCGATTGTCAACGTCCGGCTCGAAAGCTCGGAAATATCGAACGGCGGCTCAGAGGTACTTGCCTACGGAACTGCGGTCCGCCTGGCGTAAGTCGACACCCTCGATGGTCGAACAGCACGACCCAGCACACGCTGGCGTGAAAGCTGGACGCGTCGTTGGACTGCTGACGGCATTACTCGTCGTCGTTAGTCTGTTCAGCGTGCAAGATTCGTTTGTTGGGCGACTAGAGTCGGTCGTCCAGCTAACTGGTATCGACCCCGGCCCCTCAATATCGGCCTATTTTTATCTATACGTCGGCAGCGCAGCGCTTTGGCGGTATGCGGTCGGCTACATCGCCGGCTCACTCGTCGGTGTTGTCTACGACTGGCTCGATACTCCATCAGTCGCTGTTCTTGTCGGTATCGTCTTGCTTATCGGCCTCGTCGACGGGTGTATCGCCACAGTAGACACGCGTAGTATGCTCATAGGCATCGGATACGTGCTTGCCTGGCTCTGTTATGTCCCTGTGTTCGTCTGGCTATTCGAGAAAGACGAGACTGACCAAGTGACTCATACCAGTCTCAGCGAACTCTAAGTTGCGTTAGCTCTCTAAGTCGTCTTCGAGTTCCGCAAAGTCCTCGATAAGCGATAGCGTCAAGAACTCGTTACCGACTTTGTTACCGAAAAAGACAACCACCTTCTCTTCTCCGGGGTCGGTAACACGCAGGATGTCAGAGACCGAGATGTTCGCACGGTCGCTTGGGCCATCGGTTTCGAGGTTGATTCGATGGGGGCCAGTGCTGTTTAACACGTCCTCATATATGACCGTCGGCTTGCGTTTCTCCACATCAGCGTCGGGGTCGAGGTCAAGCGACTCGGCAAGGAGTTCCTCGCCGTTGGGACCAATAAATTCGAGCGACCCGGTCAGTCGGTCCTCCGAGAGATTAAACAGATTGACATCGCCGACAACGTAGTCAGCGACAAATTCGCTGATGCGGGTACAGCCTGTAATCGAAGTGAGAAGCGTCGTGGCCCCAACCGCGAGCAGTGTCCGTCGCTCAAGTGAACGCTGGCTGCTCCCCACAGGAGTACCATCACGTTGCTGGCGGAGCATATAGTTGTAGGATCTTGTCGAGGCCACAAATATGTCGTGGCAAGTTGCCCGAGCAGAAATCGTCTAGCCCTCCGGGAACAGGCCGACACCGCCGCAACCGAAACCCCCATGCAACAGGAAACCACACCGATTGCATGGAACGAATCGAAGCAGTCGATTTCCATGACATCGTGCAGGTCGAAGAGCCGCGGGTATCTCCCGACGGCGAATCTGTCGCGTTCGTCCGGAAGGTCCCCGACGACGAATCCTACGCCGCGACAATCTACGTCGTCTCGACAGGCGGTGACGCCCTCCGTCGGTTCACTGTTGAGGAAGGTGTCGACAGCCAGCCCCGGTGGAGTCCAAGCGGCGATAGACTCGCCTTTGTTTCGACGCGGGGCGCAGACGATGACCGTCCACAGCTGTGGGTCCTCCCGACAGCCGGCGGTGAAGCCCGGCAGGTAACAAACGTCGCAGGCGGTGTCCGCAGCATCGAATGGGCACCCGACGGGTCGACAATCGCGTTCGTCCAGAGTGTTCGTAAAGAAGACCGCAAGGAGGACCACGATATCGATGTTCCCGAGGGTTTCCAGCCTGATAGCCCCGACCCACGAGTTATCGATCGAACGGTCTACCGGTCGATGGAGCAGTACGTCGATGGGAAACGCAGTCATGTCTACACCGTCGACCTCGGCGGTGACCGTCCCGACGAAGACGACGAGATAAAGCGCCTCACCGACGGCAACTGGGATTATGACGGGCCGACATGGCAAGACGAGACAACGCTCTACTACACCAGAAGCGTCGGAGAGCCTGACCCTGACGATTCTCTTGAATACGAGATTATCAGCCATGACCTCAGCACCGATGAGACAGCGGTTCTCCACACCACAACCGGGTGGGGCACAGTCCTTTCGGCGACAAGCGACGGACTGATCGCATACCTGTTCTCGGACCCTGAACAGACCAGCCTAAAACAGACCGAAGCAAAGGTACTCGACGCAGATAGCGGTGATATCCACCATCCGACAGCAGACCTCGACCGCACACTCGGCTATGCGGCCACTCCACAGTGGGGCCCCAACGAGGAGCAGTTGTTCTTTACGACGCCAGACGAGGGTTCGGGGGCGTTGTGGACTGTTGCGTACGACGAAACCGATGCGAGGCGGGTCCTACGCGAAGATTGGAGTAGCCTCGATAGTGCTCACGTCGGCGACGACCTGATTGCCTTTGTTCGCAGTGAGTGGGACCACCCCGGTGACCTTTTTGTCTCAACGCGTGGCGGTGCAGAGGAGCATCGCCTCACGCGGCTCAACGCCAAGCTACTTGACGACCGGGCAGTCTCTCGACCCGAAGAACTCTGCTATGAAAATGAGGGAACAGAAGTACAGGGCTGGCTGCTCACGCCACCAGATTTTGACCCTGAAAAGCAGTATCCCCTCGCCGTCGAAGTCCACGGCGGTCCTCATGCGATGTGGACAACGAGCGGGACGATGTGGCACGAGTTCCAGACGCTTGCCGCGCGTGGCTACGTTGTCTTCTGGTCAAATCCCCGGGGTTCGGCGGGCTACGGCGAGGATTTCATGTCGGCCATCGAGCGCGACTGGGGCGACGTGACGATGAGCGACGTAATGACTGGCGTCGAAGAAGTCATCGAACGGGAGTATGTCGACGAGAATCAGGCATTCCTGACTGGCGGCAGTTTCGGCGGGTACATGACCGCCTGGATGGTCGGACAGACTGACTTCTTCGAGAGCGCAGTCTCCCAGCGGGGCGTCTATGACCTGACGAGTTTCTACGGCTCGACCGACGGCGCATACACACTCGTCGAGGGTGACTTCGACACCACGCCATCCGAAGAACCCGAGTTCCTCTGGGAGCACTCGCCGACCGGCCACGCCCACAAAGTCGAGACGCCGACGCTCGTCCTCCACAGCGACGACGACTACCGGACTCCAGCCTGTTCGGCGGAGTTGTTCTACCGTATCCTCCGAAAGCACGGCGTCGACACACGCTTTGTTCGGTATCCCGAGGAAGGTCACGAGCTGTCTCGGAGCGGCCAACCAAAGCACATTGTCGACCGCATCGAGCGCATCGTCCGGTGGTTCGACGGCTATTCCGAGTATCACGACGTCCCGCGGGCGCTCGACCGTGACGACGAAGAAGGACTCTCCGCTGGGGAAACGGAAGACGAGGAAGAACCCGACGAGAACGCAGCCTAGCTGGTTCCTTCTTTGCGTCGAATCTCTCCTTTACACGCTGGACAGTGGCTGTTAATCCGCGCGTTGAACGTTCGCCCACAGTTCGAGCAGTCGTGGAGTGGGGGGCCTACGTTACCCATTTAGAGATTGTATCAAATCCATGCGTGTTAAGTATTATCATTTGTCAAGGGAGTCGTCCCGCAATCAGGAAAGAGGCTGAGTAGTGGCCCGGCTTTTGGAGCAGTTTTGATAACGCCCCCGGTATCCGCCATAGAACTCCCTCACCCGCCGCCTTGGCACCAATCGTTGTTGCCACCACCCACGCACGGCTGAACGGTTAAGTTTGTTACAGTGCATTGTTTCGTATGGACGTCGTCGACCTCGACCATGTGGCGATTCGGGTAACGGACCTTGACCACGCGCTTTCGTTCTATCACGACTTGCTTGGGCTACCAGTACGGGACCGCGACCGCTACGAGACGGGTGAGGTCCCCTTCGTTGCCGTCGTCGCCGGCGGCCGCCACATCCACCTCGTCCCGACCGACGAGGAAATCGACGTCGGCGGGGAACACATCTGTCTCCTCGTTCGCTCCGATGATGTGGACTCGCTGGGCGAACTGGAGGGCCTGCTTGACGACCTTCGCGCGGAGGGTATCGAAGTCGAGGACGGAGAACCGTACAAACGATATGGAGCCTACGGCCGAGCCTGGGCGGCCTACGTCCGTGACCCCGACGGTCGCCGTGTCGAGCTCAAACTGCACTGAGTCTGCGAACTCACAAGCAAGCCAAGCGCTGTGGTCTCTCCCAACCAACACACGCGCAGGTCACACTTTTATACTCCACAGGCGAACCCGACGCGATGAACGTCAAGAACGTCCTCGGTAAAGACGCGATTCCGAGCATCGACGACCTCGAAGTCGGCGAGGCGTTCGGACCCACAACCGTTTTCCTAGGAGCTGACCCCGGTGAAGACATTATGGGTACCCAGACTCCCGGGTCCCTGAGTTGGGTGGCGTCGTGACTGACTGCGTCGGCGGCAAACTATCCGTATTACGGCAGGCAAAGAAAGCCGACATGCCTTCGAGAACCCGGGGTACGAGTTCGAAGTAGCTGAGAGAAGACTGCTCGCTGATGGTACAATGTGGGACCCAAAGACAGGACAGAGCAATGGTGGACGAGCACTCAGATGAGTGCCATCACAGCGACTATTCGCGTTCACCTGGCAGGACGATCATGGCTCTGACGCGTTTTATTAACTGGTCAGAAGCTTCGACAGTTCTATAAACCAGTGAGACAGAGGTTAAATTGATGATCGACGATAGTAAAAAACCAATTCTCTTTACCGTCATCGTCGCAGGCATCGCGGCGGCCGTGTCCGTGCCACTCTCATTCATCGCGGGCACTGTCACGACGATCGCGGTGGGAACGGTCCACGAGACGGTCGGCTCCGGAACAGTCACCCCCGGCTGGATGGTTGGCATTGGCGTGACAACTGTGTTCACGCTGTACATTAGCTACGCTACGTACAGCTTCAACAAAGCAAAATACGTCAACGGAACAATCGAATAACGCAGACTCGAACCAATCAGTCAGCTTTCTTCTTCATCGGGATCCCAACGTTGTACGAGCTTATCGCTTAGGTAGAACCCAAGCATCCCGAATACTGCTGCAAACAGCAACGACACCGGCGTGAGGTCGTACCCAACCAGCGATACGAGTGTTGCCCAGATGAGCAACAGTCCAGTTGTCCAGGCCATTAGTCGCCACGGCTCCATGTTATATAGTACGGTTCCTACGCTTAAGTCGTCGTGCCTTTAGAACACGGACACGCGGAGAAACCGACGGCTTACGAACAGAACAGTTGGGTAACGTAGACGTTGTCGTCGGTCGTGTAGACACCAATGCCAGTTCGTGTCCAGTTCTCTGCGACAATGTTCATGAGATGACCCGGCGAGTTCAGCCACGCCTCGACGGCGTTCTCAGCGAGTGGCTCCTCGTGGTTGTTGCGTTGGAGTTCGACGATGTTCTCGCTGACTGCCGTGCACTCTGCTCCAGCGCGGCGGACTCGCGTTTCAGGACCGATTCCGTTGGGCGTCGTATGGTTGAAAAAGCCACGGCTGGCCATGTCCTCGCTGTGATTTCGGGCAACTGCAGTGAGTTCCTCATCGAGTGATAACGCCCTCAAGTTACGGTCCTGACGAGCGTCGTTGATCCCTTCGTGGATGAACTGCTCAGTCACCGGTTCGTCGATTTCCAGAGATGGGGATACCTCAGACCATGTCGGTAACCGGTCACTCCCTGGAACGTCGTCCACAGCGACAACAACACCAACTCCCCCAACGACAAAAAACAGGCAGACAACAACAGCAACGAGGGTCCGCCGGGAGCCGCTTGAAACAAAAGATGACGACTCGGCCATAGAATTAGTAAGGGCTATAGGAATATAAATCTGGGATTGATCGAAGCCCTAGTACGTATCGATATCAGTCCCAACAGAACAGACATACTCGCCAGAAGCAACGGGTGGGCGACGACGCTTGCGCCAGACGATACCGCTCGAATCCGACGTAATCTCGGTTTTGACAGTTCCAAACACGTCGGTCACGCGGAACAGGGTCGTGTTGGGAGAAACTTGCTCTCCGAGTTCGACATCGAAGTCGATGATACCTCCCACGGGAGAGCCGTACTGCTCAAACCCGGCGGCGCGAGTCTGAAGCTGTTGGTCGACAGTTCCCTCCAAGAAATTGTAGTACTGGAGAACGTTGAAAACGCCTTGGACCCCGCGCCGGATACTCTCATCGTCGAAGCCGACAGCGCCACCAAGCTCGGGGTCAACCGTGGGGATTCCCTCGTCTGGGCCCACACGTGCAAGCTGGCCGTCCGGTCCCTTCTGGTCAAGAATGTGACCGCAGCCAAAGACCTTTGCAAGCTGGAGACACTCGTCGTGAAGTCGGTGACGGCGACCACATCTGACGCGAACCTCGTTTATCATCTGGGATGTCGAGCCCTGGTGTAAGTCCAAAATAAGGTCGGCGCGGCTCGCCGCGTCGAAAGTGTTTGCAGCAATTCGCTCGGTCGACGTTCCGTTCTTGTCGCCGGGATATGTGCGGTTGAGTTTCGTATCGTCGATGGGGTTTCGGTGTTCGCCTCGCTGGAAAGCATAGTAGTTGGCGACACCGACAATGAGAATCGTTCCAGAAATCTCTGTCGGGTCAAGTTGCGGGACAACGCGTTGGAGAACACCCACTCCGTTGAGTTCGTCACCATCGCTCGCTGCCTGTATATACAGCGTTTTGCCGGTGCCGGCACCGTTGAGAACGGCGACAGGGAGCGTGACGCGAGAGCCATCACGGTCGTCACCAATATCGAGTTCGCCGATATCCATCTCACCGGGGGCGGCGCGTGCCGTACCCAGACGTGTCATTATCTGTAATCTCTGGTGCATGCTCTTTAGCAGTTCGGTCTTGTACAGTCGTTCTCGACTCTAATGATAATGATTTATGACGCGTGATTGGTTACAACCACTGGTATGACTGACGCACTCAAGAAAGGGCTTGAAGGCGTGCTTGTGGCCGAGTCAGCACTTAGCGAGATTGATGGTGACGCTGGCCGGCTGATTTATCGAGGGTACGATATCGAGGACCTTGCGCACAAGGCGAGTTACGAGGAAGTACTCTATCTCCTCTGGAACGGCGATTTACCGACTTCTGAAGAGCTCGAATCGTTCGCCGACACCATGCAAAGCGAGCGACATATCGGCGATAACGTACTCGATACGCTCGCTGCTCTCGCCGACTCCGATGAGCATCCGATGGCTGCGCTCCGGACAGGTGTCTCACTGCTCTCGGCTGCAGAACCTGAATCCGATGCGGACCCAACAGATCGTGATGCCACACGACGGATGGGACGACGCATCGTCGCCAAGATTCCGACGATACTCGCGGCCTATGACCGACTGCGTCGCGACGAGGAGCCTCTTGAGCCGCGTAAAGACCTCTCTCATGCCGGTAACTTCCTTTATATGCTGACCGGCGAGGAGCCAAGCGAAACTGCCGAGGAGACGTTCGATATGGCGCTCATCTTGCATGCAGACCACGGATTGAACGCCTCGACGTTTACATCGATGGTCGTCTCCTCAACGCAGGCTGACCTCTACAGCGCCGTCACGGGAGGGATTGGCGCGCTCTCGGGCCCGCTACACGGTGGCGCGAACCAAGACGTGATGAACACACTTCTAGAAATCGACGACAGCGAGAAAGACTCACTCCAGTGGGTCAAAGACACTATCGATGCCGGCGGGCGCATCCCCGGCTGGGGCCACCGCGTCTACAATGTGACAGACCCTCGCGCAAAGATTCTCCGCACAAAGCTCGAAGACCTCACCGAAGTCACCGACGACGAGCGCTGGCTCAACTACACCTCGACAATCGAAGGCTACCTCGTTGATGAGATGGGCCTCCCCGACAAGGACATCGCCCCAAATGTCGACTACTACTCCGGTTCAGTCTACTACAAGCTCGGTATCCCTGTGGACATGTACACCTCTATTTTTGCCATGTCCCGTGCAGGGGGCTGGGTGGCTCATGTGCTCGAATACAGCGAGGATAACCGCCTCATTCGCCCACGGGGCCGATATATCGGTACCGAAGACCGCCAGTACGTGCCCATCGACGAGCGCTAATCAACCACTGGCTACCTCAGTATGGAGTGTTTTGTCTACGGCACACTCACCGATCGCGAAACCGCCGCGACCGTCCTCGACAGCTTCGAGTACCGTGAGTCAGCGACCCTGTCGGGCCTCGAACGAGTCGACGGCGAGTACCCGACACTGGCCCCGGGCGAGTCGGTGACCGGACGGATTCTCGAAACCGACGAGGTAGCCGCGCTGGACCGCTACGAAGGGGTTGACCGTGACCTCTACGTCCGGCTGTCGGTTCCACTGGAAACCGGGGGGTTCGTCGAGACGTACGTCGGCGACCCCGAGGCGCTGGACGCTCCAGCCGAGTGGCCCGGCGACGGCTCGTTCGAAGAGCGGGTTCGGGCCCATCTCGACGAGAATGAGGTGCTCGTTCGGGCCGAGTAGCGCGTCACTCGAATCGGAGAACACGAAGAGGTTGAGGTGGGGGAGGGAGATGATGCGCGTGAGTCCGTGAGAGGAGCCCTGGCTGTGGGGGATACGTAGCGCTCCAGTCCGATTACGTCCAGCCCCCGATTGGCAAGGTGGTAGGTTGCCGCGTTGTCCATGCCGCCGACGCCGGTGACGATGACGTCTGCATACGTGTCGGCCGTTTCGGTGTCAGTCGTTCCAGTGTCAGTGATAGTTACAGGAGCGGTTCGCTCTCGCCGTAGACGGCGAGGACGACAGCAGTCGAATACTGTTCGGCCGCGGGTTCGGCAGTGACCACCTTCGTCTCGATGTCCGGGTTCATGTCCCGAAGTTCGCAGCCGTGTTCGACACCGTGGACGAGTCGTTCGCGGACAGATTCGGTGTCAGTCCCCGCGGCCTCATAAAAGATACCCGGACCATCGTCGCTGCGCGCCCACGCGAGGCCAGCGGCCGCACGGGTGTCGGGTGGACTTGTTTTTCTTGCCAACACCGCATCGAGGGCGTTGCCAGTCGGCCCAAGGTCCGGAGCAGTTCCGCTGGTGTCAATAGAAACTGACGCGGGGATAACTGAAGAGAGTTCGCGGAGGTTGTACTGGTGTACATTCGCTGCTGCCAGCGCCTCGTCGAACGACGCTTTTTCAGTGCCGGCAGTGCCCAGTCCCCAGACAATTCGAATCATAGTCGAACTGCTAGCGTCGATAGCTATGAGCGTGGCGGTCCACGAACTATTAGGGAGACGGTTTTTAACACGAGGAGGGTCCGAATTAATCGTTAATTGAAAAAATAACAACTAAACACAGTAGCTTGCTGTTACAGTCGTCGGATACGGCTGAGTAGAAAAGGGGGCTAAAATGAGACGAGAACGCAGTTTGCCAGACGTAGTACCGAAAAGTGACAGACAAAAGGTCGCGCTGTCAGCGCTTATCAGACGACTCGTTGTCGCGGGAATTTGGTATTATACCCAGACAGAGGTTACTCGATTGCTTCCGGTGCATCGAGTTTCTCGGCGTGCTCACGAATGAGTTCGTCGTCGATATGATCCAGAAGTCGTTTTTGTGCTTGTTCTTTCCGTCGTTCGATGGCCTCTGTCTCGACGTACGTTCCCAGACGGCGGTCAATCTCTGCCTCCCGTATCTCTGTCAATGTATCGGGGTCGAAGTCATGGTCTTCGGGGACGCGTTCGTCAAAGAACTCGCGCCATCGGTCACGGTCTTCCCATTCCTCATCAAGTTCTGCCTGTCGGCGGACCCAGTCGTGGTGCTCCGTGAACTCCTCGGGAAACCCGGTTGCCAAGCGTACGTCATGAATGAGTCGGCGGGCGACCTGTCCGCCATGGCCGGCAGCAACAATTGCCTGTACGTCGTCGTCCGAAGGAGTAGCAACGTAGAGATTTTCGATCGGTGTCCGGCCATCGTCGTCGGGATAATCGTGGTCAAAGTGCTCGTGTTCTTCGCCACCGTGTTCGTGTGTCTCGAACATTTCGGCACCGCCAAGCGGGCGGAGATACTCGCCGCTGTATCGGGTCGCAGCGATAACACGCTTGGCAATGACGTTGTCACCTTCCTGTGGCTCAACAATAAATCCATCATCGTTTTCAGCCCGCTTGATCGAGGTGACCATATCTGAGCGTATCTCACAGCCAGATTCATTGGCGTGGTCGTGAATCAAGTCATAGAACGTCTCGATATCGATGCCAGCAGGGAAACCGAGGTAGTTCTCGAGATGTGCACACCGTTGTATTGACGACCGGCCGCGGTCATAGATGAGCGTTTGTAGTCCGTACCGAGCGGTAAACACACCGGCTGAACAGCCTGCCGGTCCGCCACCAACAACCACAACATCGTGCGTTTTGGGGCTCATCTAGTTCTCTCCGTTGATGATATCCGCGACTCGCTGGCGGTTGAATAGCTGTTCGTCTGCGGGAATATCGGGATAGCGCTCGCCGTCAGAGTACATGGGCCACTCGCCAAAACGGTCAGGGTACAGCTGTTTGGCTGTCATCTCCATCTGGAAGAGATTCATGATTGGTCCCTGATAGCGCATTCCCTGTGCATACACTCGGTCGTTTTTGACGGCGCTGAGCGTGCGTCCGACAGGATGGTCTTGAAGCGTCGACCGCATCTCGTCCATACTACGAGCAGGCGTGATTCCCCACAGGTGAAGTATAACGTCTGGGTCGGTCTCGGCCATGAGTTCGAAGTCGACTTCTCCCCAGAGTCCGTCCCAGTTTTGCGCTTCAAACGCATCAACGGCACCCAGTGGCCGCGTGTCAGCCAGCCAGTAACCGGGCTTGTTGAGGTGGTAGGTGTAGAACGACTCGCCGTCAGCAGCGATAGAGACACGGACAGCGGTCGGCCGGTCCTCAACAGGTGGCAGGTCATTTTGGATGGTCTCGACGAGGTCAGTATGTACCTGCGCAAGCGCATTGTAGCGGTCCCGCTTATCAAATACCTGTGAGACGCGGTCGAACAGCTCCCAGAGGTTGTAAAACTCGTAGTCGTCATACCCCTCCGGTGGAGAGTCGTGAGTTCCGCTGTAGAAATTGCCGAACCACGGGGCAACCTGCTCTGCAATCTCGGCAGCATCGTCTTCACTCCAGTTGTTCTGTGTCGATACCCAGGCTGGGTCCACAAGATGAATGTCGCTGTCGAGTGAGTACAGTTTTTCTTTGGGGATGCCTGCGTTGAGCGGGTCATATAGCCCTTCCCACTCGAAGTCGACGCCGGTGAGGTGATGATAGTAGTGGTTCATTGTTGTCCCGGCCATCTTGGGGACATACATCGCGTTGACTGCATCGCCGTGTCCGAGCGCGACGGCCATATCGGTGTACTGTGAGAACACCGTAAACACCGATTCAGGAACGCTCTCGAAGTCGACGGTGCCGACCGGTGATATAGTCGCCGAGTAGCCCTTGTCTTCCGGCGTCGCAGTTTTTGTCTCGGTTTCTTCCGTGCCAGCAGGCGTCGCAGTCGGTGTTGCTGTCGGCGTGTCCGTGGGTGTCGAGTCGGTACCGTCGCTCGTCCCCGTCGACGAATCCGAATCACTGGTACAACCCGCGAGCAACGTCGAACTGACAACCCCGCCGCCGTATATCAAATAATCCCGCCGCGTCGGTCTCTCGTGCTCTGTTTTGTTGTCTGGCATATTTTTTAGGCCGGCCTAATTATACAAAAGCATTCCGGAAGTTAGACCGACCCAATTCACTGAAGTGGCGTCCCACAGCGCGGACATATCGGCGGTCCATCTTCGGGCAAGTCGAGACCGCAATGGAGACATTCGGACCCGTCGGGCGACGTTATCTTCTCAGCGATGTCGTCAGTTTCCTCCCGGATAGATTCGAGAGCACCAATACGTTCTATGGGTGGGACCGACTCTTCAGTGGGTCCTGTGCAGTCTCGGAGAGTTGCCAGACGGGTGGTCAGAAACGACGGAGGGTCCTCTCCAGTTGTTTCGACCACATCAGAGTCCGGTATCGAGTCGGTACCCTCATTACGGACGAGCAAGGCGAGACCCTCCGCTGCGCGACCTCTAACGTAGGGATTATCATCGTCTATCCGCTCTCGAAGGACACTCGTTGCGTCGGACAGTTTCTCAGGATGCTTATATCCGACGACGACAACTGCCGTACAGAGGTGATACCTGACGAGTTCTTGCTCGTCGTCGAGATGGTCAGCCAGCGACGCGACCTGATGTCGGAGTCGACTCGGATTACCCAGCGCTACGTATGAAAGAGCCTTTGCTAACTTCTCTTTGACCTCTGGCTTGTCGAACGATAGCCCGATTCGAAGATCTGCTAGTATCTCTGGGTCACCAACTTCGGCAGGTGCTTCCAGCGCGAGATATCCCAGAGCTTCAGCACACCGTGCCCGAACATAGTAGAACTCCTCGTCGTCGGCCAGCCGTCCAGCAAGCGAGTCGACAGCAGGTATGACAGCCCCGGGTTCTGATTGTGCTAGCGTGACGAACAACTTCGCAGTCGTCAGCTTGACTGCCCGGTCATCATCAACGAGAAACATCGCAAATGCGTCACCGAGTCCGTCGAACACAGCCGGCTTCTCCCCAGCTACACACTGAGCCGTTTGTAGCACAGACTTGCAATCCACAGACTCAGTTACAGCAAACTTTTCGAGACATGCCACTGTCGCATCGTGGTTGCGTTCCTGCAGGAGGTCTCTCAGTTGGTCTGATGCTGAGGGCTGATCTGAGTCTCCCATTCGAATCGGGATATGTTGCTGAGTTTCATGGGCAGGCGCTTCAATCCGATGGTTCCAGCCCGACAGATGGGCTAGACGCTCAGCCAACAGACAGTAGCCACCCACACGAAGTATTCTGTATAGCAGTATGCCATTTAATGGAGTTGGTACCGGTCCTACAGACAACAGTAGTAATTCAGGGACACTGGCTGGGCAGCGACGCCGAGCCTACCGATATCTGGCGTATTGAACACGGTGTTCGTAGCGATACCGAGAATAACCGCCGCGACTATTGGAGGTGTACAAGCAACGGTCAGCTGTTCTCTGTAGATGGGAGTCAAAAATCTATGCATCCACTACCCATCCTACGTCACTCATCTTGATGCGTTCGCTCGTTGAGGATCGGGCTTGTCGATGAGTTCAACGTCGAACCCCTCTAGGTTGGTAGTCAACTGCCTCGGGGTTAAGCCCCGAGGTATCCGCCTTGATTCTTGATAAATCACCACCCGGCGTCACTGTTTGAGACTCCAGGGCAAGTTGACTGTTGCCCGTCCGCCAAAACGACTGTTGGCACCGATGGGCGTACCGCATACAGATATTCTTCGCCGCATGATACCCGCGTTCGTCTCTGACTCACAGTTCTAGCACACAATCTCATTACAACTCGGGCAATTCTCGTCTGCTGTGAATGCATACTCAGTGCACGCGACGACGAATTGAATGGTGGCGCTAAGCCCTCTTCCTCAGCGAGAGAGACAATCACAGAGAGAAGACACGCTGTCTGGGAGAAAACCGACAGTACACCGTTCGCGCCGATATCTGGCCTCCGCCGACTGAATGTACCAATAAAATAAACCACATACAGCTATAGAGAACAGGGGGAGCCAGACTCAGCCACACAGGGCAGTCTCAGTAAATAGTGCCCAGCGTGCGCGGGCGAGATCCAAAATCCAGACCATCCAATTTTTAAACCAGACGGCTGTCATCGGTTCGTCTGACAAGCGGCATATTAGACTCTTGTGTTGCGGTTTTGTTCCGTATTTCGCCAGATAGTTTTAAGTATACCCAGAGACACCCTACAGTTGCAGTCGCGACTGCATGTCACACGTTCCGTCTTCTTTCCGGTCCCGATACCACTAACATGGCCCCGATACAAGCGCGGGTATGCTCGCATTAGATGACGTACTTGCAGCACAGGAGCACGTCGCAGAAACATCTCGGCAGACGCCACTCGTGTACTCAAATACATTTTCGGATATGACCGGGGCAGACATTCACCTGAAACAAGAGATGCTACAGCGGACCGGGTCGTTCAAGATACGGGGAGCCACCAACCGAATCGCGACGCTCCCCGAAGAAGACCGAAATTCGGGTGTCGTCACGGCGAGTGCTGGCAACCACGCACAGGGTGTCGCACTCGCCGCGACGCGGATGGGAGTTGATTCGACAGTTGTGATGCCTGAAGCTGCACCGATTTCGAAGATACAGGCAACAGAAGAGTACGGGGCTGAGGTTATTTTGCACGGAGTCGACTACGATGCTGCTGCCGAGCATGCACGGAAAATCGAACAAGATGAGGGCCGATACTACCTGCCGGCGTTCAACGACTGGGAGGTGATGGCAGGTCAGGGGACCATCGGGGTCGAAATTGCCGATGAGTTACCAGAAGTCGAGACTGTTGTCGTACCGATTGGTGGTGGCGGCCTCATCTCTGGAGTGGCAACAGCTATTAAGGGGAAAGTGCCAGATGCTCGGGTTATCGGCGTGCAGGCAGAAGGGGCGTCGAGCGTTGCACCGTCGCTCGATAAAGGCGAACGCATTGAATTGGACAGCGTCGAAACCGTCGCCGACGGCATCGCCACCCGGACAACCGGTGACAAAACGTTCGACGTCATTGAGGAACGGGTCGATGAGGTTGTGACCGTCTCAGACGCAGAAATTGCCGTCGCTGTCACGACACTACTCGAACGGAGTAAAACGCTTACCGAAGGTGCTGGCGCAGTGTCGCTGGCCGCGCTGTTGGCTGATAAGTTCGACTACGACACCGACGAAACAATCGTTCCGGTGCTGTGTGGTGGCAATATCGACATGAACATGCTCACCACAGTCATCATGCGTGGGCTCGTCGAGACTGGGCGGTACCTCCGTATCCGGACTGTCTTGCCAGACCGACCGGGCGCACTCGACGGGCTGTTGGACATCGTTTCCGGGAACGAAGCTAACATCTACGCAATCCAGCACGACCGCACCTCCCGAGATATCTCGATGTCAGCGACTGAAATTGAGATGGACCTCGAGATGCGAGGCCCCGAACACGTGAGTGAAGTTGTCGACGCACTGGAAGCCGCCGGCTACGAGATTGAAGTACTGGAAGGTGGGTCCAATACTGGAACGAGTTTGCTCCCTGAGAATTAGACCGACAGCTTTTGGCCGAGTTCGCCGCGCTCGTCCAGTTCGGCCAGGATGTCGCTACCGCCAATAAACTCGCCGTCAACGAACGTCTGAGGGGTTGTCTCCCAGCCGCTGTGGCGTTCCAGCGCTGTCCGGAACTCCTCCAAGGAGTCCAGTACATCGACCGCTTCGAACTCCTCGCGGTGCTGGCCGACAAGTCCCAGCGCACGGTCGGAGTAGCCACACTGTGGCATATGTTTTGTCCCTTTGATGAACAGCACGACGTCGTTGTCTTCGATAGCTGTGTCGACAATCTCGTCAACCTCCTCTTGTGGAAGGCTCTGGTTTGGATTGAAAGTCATCATCCCGTATTAGGGATGGAACATCAAATGACTTCTGGACACGAGTTGGCTTGTTGCTACCTCACTCCAGGTTATGGCTCACCGTAGTACCGCCAGAGTACTACACCAGCTGCTACCGCATAAAAGAGACCAATCACGACGACAGTAGGCGCTCGCTCAACGAGAACGTACCCAAGCCCAATCCCGTAACCGATACCAAGGAGTCCACCAGTGATGGTCCGTACCGTGTTCGATCCCTCGGGTGCCAGAAGGTGGGTCACACTCCAATCAATCAGTGCTGGGAGTGGAAGTAAAGCGACGAGAAAAAAGTGTATTGGAGAGAATAAGTTGGTGAGAAAGCAACCAACTCCGACAGCAATGCCAGGGTAGAGGCCTAAACAGCGCGCACAGAGGTGAACCGAGTGTCCCCGTATCTGTAGCGTATAGCACCGGTGGTAGTCACTCGGTTCGTGATGTGAGAGCAAATACTGACAAGTTTCGTCAAGCGCCGATTGTATCTCTGATAGCGTTGACGGTTGCCCACCGTGTGGGTCAGTCATTCTTCGGTACGTTCGATAGAGCGAGAGTTAGACTGATTCTCAAAAGTTGGGTCAGCCTCTCCAGACTCTGTTGTGTCGGTCGTTTCCGGCGTGTTTGCTTTCTCAAAAGGGTTTCTGAGGGCCTCGTCTGAATCGATACGAGCGCTCTCCGCGTTATCCTCTAGTAGCGCACAACTCTGACAGTAGACGTTTGAACCACTGTCCGCTGTCGAGAGCACGAGGCCAAATACAGCGAATTCCTCGGCATACTCACGTCTAGTTCCCTCCTCAACAGACCCATCACAGATCGCACACGCTCCGTCGTACCGCGATACGGGATATTTTTTGACTGATTTTACATTGCCAAACGTGGTAAGTGAGTGTCGATCGTCAGCTCTCTCAATCCGTTGGTGTACCGGTGGAAGCGCAAGAATCCCAATCGCAAGGAACACAAGACCGGTCAGAATACTTGAAGCGATATCAGCGCCTGGGCTAGCGATCTGACTGAGCGCCGCTAATATCGCGAAGCCACCGAACACCCAGAGTAGAACGCTTTCTCCGTCAGACCAATTCTTACCAGAGTGCTGTCGGACACCACAGTCTGGGCATAGTTCGGGATCAGACTGAATATGTAGACCACAGGATTCACAGTAGTGAAAATCACTTGGGCCACTAGGGCCCCCATCGTTGTCCGCACCACAGTCCGGACAGAGTGTCGCCTGTTCTTTAATTACAGCGCCACAGGAGGTACAGAATTGCTCCTTTGGCCCAGGAGTAGGTTTGGAAGGCATTGTTCCAGCGGCTGTTAGGTTAGCAGTCAAGAGGGAATTATCTGACTGTTTCGACTTATTACATACGGTTAATTAACGTACTTCGCTTCGAACTCTTGGTCAGTTTTCATGAGATAGAGTATTCCTTCGATAAGTCCGATAATTGCAGGAATAAATGTCCAAGAGAAACAGAGGTAAAGCACGCCGAGTCCTGTTTCATTAAGATAGAACTTGTGGACACCGAGTCCACCGAGCAAGATGGCAAGAATTCCTGCTGTCGTCCGGTCTTTAGAGCTCCCACCATCCATTCCGCCCGACTGAGCGACGCCACACTCTGGGCAGATCTCTGCCTTCGTTTTAATTATTTCACCGCAACTAGAACAGAACTGTTCGTTTGCACCTGGTTTTCTCCCGCCATCTGTTGCTAATTCCATAGTGTAGCTATCTATTGTTTATCACTTATAAGTTATCGTATCAAAAGAGGAAATGGGCAGTGAACTACTCCGGTCACAGTGGGTCCGAGCGTCCGTGCTTAGTCTTGTACTACTGGAACAACAGAAGTTGGTTCCGTTGCACTCGCCAGCGCGCTTGCGACTCTTTATAAGCCGACAGAGACATCTGAGGCTGAGATCCGCAACGCTAGTGGCAGAAAAGAGAGAACGTATCAGCCGTCGTACTGCTCTGGCGTGTACGTCTTCAGTTCGAGTGCGTGAATCTCGGTCGTCATATACTCATCGAGCGCATCGTAGACCAGCTCGTGTTGGTCGACCAGAGACTCGCCCTCAAAAGCTGGTGAGACAACCGTCGCGGCGAGGTGGTCGTCGTCTTGGGGACCACGTGGCTGTGTCACCGTCGCCTCCGCCTCGGAAATCTCGCGCTCGATTTCGGTCTCGATATCGGATAGTTCGATGTTCATACAGGGACACTGGGCGTGCACTCTCAAAAACCACGCGTTGGAGGACGCTGACCGAACTATCTTCAGACCGTCGGTCGAACGTGTCGGCTATGTTGTTCGCAGGAACGCCCGACGGTGTTTATCGCGTGCCCAGACAGCCCTTTGACCGGGCCGAGCAAGTGTTCAACGCCCCGGTCAGACAGCTCCAGAGCGACGGCGATGGGGTGCTCGCAGCGACGGATGCAGGAGTGGTCCGGATGACTGACGGCGGCGACAGCTGGACGAACCTCGGTCTGGCGGACGTTCACGCCGTCGACTGCACCGGCAGTGCTATCTACGCTGGCGGCCGGCCAGCCGAGTTGTACCGCTCCGATGATGGGGGCGAGACGTGGGAGCGCCAGGAGTCGTTTGGGTCGTTCGCCGCCGACGCGGACTGGCCGACGAACCCCCACCGAGACGAAGCGTGGGTTCGCACCATCGCCTCGCTCGAAGGCCGCGAGATACTGCTCGTCGGCGTCGAGGTCGGGGGATTCCTCGCCAGCACCGACGGCGGCGAGTCGTGGAAGCAGTTCGACGCCGTGCCCGACGACGTACACGACGTGCTCCCAATTTCCCCCGAGCGGTGGGTCGTCAGCTGTGGGGTCGGCGGTCCAGACGAACGCGGTGGGGTCTTCGAGACGACCGACGGCGGCGTGACGTGGACCGAACGCGACCTCGGCCCCTACGAGTACGTCCGAGAGTCCTGCTACCGGGACCGGCTCTATACCGCAGGCAACCAGACTAGACCGCTGTGGACGCCGCCCGAGGCGGCGCTGTTCGTCGAGCGCGACGGGGAACTCGACCGTGCCGCCTACCCCGGCGAACCCGAGTCGTTCGTCATCTCGTTTGCGACCAGCGGCGCGGACGTGCTGGCAGGGACCAACGACGGGGCAATTCTCCACGGTCGTGGCGGGGAGTGGGAGCAACTCGGCACTGTTCCCGTCGCTGAGGACGACCAGGGAGCCTGGGGTGTACGGTCGCTGGCCGTCACCGAGCACTGATTGCGTGTAGAGACACCATCGTTGCTCACCGGCGAGATATCGATGCACTAACCACGGATGCCTGTGGACGTGTACATATGAGCGACAGTACTGTCCTCGTTACTGGTGGCACTGGCTTCATCGGCTCGTACGTCGTCGCGGACCTGATAGACCAGGGTCACGACGTAGTTGCGTACGATATTTCGACCGATACCGGAATTCTCGAACAGCTCGGCGTCGCCGAAGAGACGGAGGTCCGCCGCGGTGATATCGCTGACCCGACAGACGTGATTCGGGCAGTCAAAGAAACGGGGACGACTCACATCGTCCACCTCGCTGCACTGTTGACGACGACTGCCCGCGACAACCCGCGGATGGCCGCTGATGTCAACATCATGGGGACGAATAACATCTTCGAGGCTGCACGCACGCTTGATGACCAAGTCGAGCGTGTCGCCTGGGCTTCCTCGGCAGCTGCTTACGCGCCTCCGCACAACTATGATGCCGAATGGATAGACGAAGAAGAGCTCGTCTACCCCGATACACTCTACGGCGCAACCAAGGAGTACAACGAGCACCAGGCTCGAATCTATGCGGAAGACTACGATCTCGACCATGTCGCTCTTCGTCCGACAGTCGCATACGGCCCATACCGTGAGACTGGCGGCTCAGCATTCCTCGCAAACGTTATCGAAAAGCCTGCGCTGGGCGAATCCTACAGCGTCGAGTACGGTGACCAGGCCATCGACTGGCAACACGTCGAAGACATCGCCCAGTCGTTCCGCAAGGGCGCGTTCACGCCAGAATCAGACCTCACTCAGCGGGTGTACAACGTCCGTGGTGTCCTGGCAACCGTCCGGGAAGCCGCCGAAACCGTCGAAGAGATTATGCCCGACGCCGATATCGAGGTCTCTGACGAGGGTGAACTGCCCTGGACCCAGAACCTCGACATGACCAAGGCCAAGGAAGACCTCGGCTACGACCCCGAGTACGACCTCGAAGCCGGCTTCCGGAAATACATCAACATCCTGCGCGACGACGCCGGACTGGACCAGATCTAAGACGCCAGAACGTCGCGTCGTGTCCCACAGCGGTGTGCAAAAGCCAGACAAGTCTGCTTGCTCCCGATGGTCCAGCGGTCCCCCAGCAGTTTCGAGCGACGCCTCCGGCCTCAGGAACTCGGTGCAAGCGAGAAAAGAGACAGATAGATTACAGATAGACTGCGTACCCAACTAACGTACTCATGAGCAGGGTAACACTTCCGACCCCGTAGATGGCCTTTCTGTACCCCCACTGATACCGACGAGCGAGTTTCTCGGGAGAAAGCCCCGTGACCAACAGATGCCCGTCTTCAGGTGGAACAAGTGACGGCGGGCCTCCTGGAGTGTCGGCCGCAGTGACCCGACCGAAAACCGTGACTGTCTCGCCGGCGTCGATAGCGGTCTCACGGTAGTTTCGTGCCCCGTCGTGGCGGCGGATGTCGATAACTGAGTGTTTTTCTGCAGGGTCGAGGCCGATGTGGTTCTCAAATTCAACGAGGTGCTCTGGCAGTGAATCACGTGGGTTGTATTCGATATCAGTGTCGAATCCACCGGTTTCGATAAGCACGTCCTCAGTCGAGATGCCCTGACCAGTCGTGTCATCAAGTCCTAACGAGTGTGCGACCGAATCTGCGTTCTCATTCGTGTGAACGGTTGGGAGCGTGACCGCGATTGTGTCGCCCTGCAGTCGGGCATCCTCAAGCCTGACACCTCGCATCTTGTGTATCCATCCGCTAGAGTTGTTGCTCCACTCACGGATATCCCAGGCTGCAAGTGCCGTGTCGTCACCCGAGATGGGAGCGTTCGTGTCACGACCAGTAGCGATGGGAGCACGAACCAACGCCGTCTCACCGGGACGGACGGTGTCGGGTGTTTCACGCGTCGACGTATCGATGCGCTGGTACCACTGTCGAAGACGGTACCCTTTGTAAAAATAGATCGACGCCGGTAGTCCAATCCCAAAGCAGGTAATAACTGCGGCGGCAATACCATTAACAAGACTACTCATTATCTGATGAAAGGCACTGTCTGGGATAACCATTATAGTACAATTGTCTGGGTAGAAACGAGGCGATAACGCTTAGCCAAGCGATGCCGTTATGTCGTTTTCTCCGCGACATCTTACTTCGCGCTGTTGTCCTGTGGCTCATAGCCAAGCACCTCTTTGGCGCGTTCGAGTGAGTAGTACTTGCGGTCGTTGGCCGACAAGAGCCGATTAGAGAGCAAGCAGATTGGTGGACGAAACACTGTGTGCTGGCTGGCTGAATTCGAGAAGCCGGGGCCACGCTCGTTTTTCGAGAAGAACGCATTAGAAGGTCTTGAAGCTGTCCAAAGCCTCGAAACAGCCGTTAGAGCGCTCTATGAAAAACTCGGTTATACCAACGTTCCCGAAAATTGAGAGGAGGCTTAAGACTACCGTTCATGGCGAAGTAAGGAACGAATCACTAACCAGTATTACGCTTCGTCGTTGGGTTCGGGTTCATTGAGATTTAATTCACCAGAGAGGAACGTGTTTCCTTCGTCAGTGAGAACGAACACTGCATTTCCGTAGTCTCCAATCAGCCCTTGACATCATCCCCGCACTAAAGCACGGGGCTTTCTCCTCGATTCCCCGTAATTCAACAGCACCTTGCACCGCTTGGACAGATACGACCGCAAGAAATGGGAATTCTCGTGGTTCTTCATTTTCGTCGGTGTGTTGCTCTTGTTTTCTTGTAAATATTCTAGGATACGCTCGTCCGCAAGGATCGTCCATTCCGTTGAAAGTCGCATTTCCGTAATATAGCCTTGTTAGGGTATGACAATCATAGATCGTGATATGGATCACGTAGTGTGACAATGAGAACGATATAAGTAGGTACCACTTTGTTGTCAAAACGTAATGGAACTAAACCGACGACGACTCCTTGCGGTCCTCGGAACGACTGCCAGTAGTCTTGCCCTTGCAGGGTGTAGCGGAGACGACGGCAGCGACGTCGAGGAAAAAACCAGTCCTTCCGACAGTGGGGATGACAGTAGTGGAACCAGTACTTCCGACAGTGGGGATGGCAGTAGTGGAACCAGTACTTCCGACAGTGGGGATGGCAGTAGTGAAACCAGTACTTCCGACAGTGGAGGTGACAGTGATGTTTCCTCAGACAAGATTGAAGTTTTGTCGCATGAGCTAGTACGCAAGTATGAAGGCGAAATGAGCGAGTCTGTGGTGATTGAAGGCAAAGCCAAGAACGTCAGCGATGACGAACTCTCATATGCCCAAGTTGTGGTAGAGTTCTACAAGGGTGACACGCTGGCAGAGACGTTTTTGGATAACATCAACAATTGGTCAGCAGGTAAAACGTGGGCGTTCGAGGTTGCGTATCCGGGGGGTTTCGGTGAAGAAGCCGCCGAAATTACCGACTACGAAATCGTCGAGGCCGACACGTCACTGTAAATTGCGTTTATTTTTCGATTTCGACAGAGAAAGATAAACAGTTGGCTATTAACCAACGTTGGTTCTTATACTGGCAGATGTGTTGGTTAACCGATTCGGTAGAGACACACCTGAATTGGTCACTCCTACTGTCCAACAGCAGACGTGTGGAACTACCGTCCTGATTGGAACTCTGTCAGTTCGGAAATTCCGTCTTCGGGTAGGACGTGCCTCGTCGTGCCGAAGGTCATGCGAGCGGGTACGGAGAGGTGAGGTGAAGGTTTCAGGTGGTCAACGGCCACGAGGACTTGAATGAGGAAGGTGCCGAAAGCCATCTCTCGTATGATTTGGTAGTGGTCGAAAGCCACGCATAAAACGCTCTATCAACAGAAACAGTCCCAAACAGGGGATGGATGAAGAGGCCACAGAGACGATACTAAAACGAATTAGCCGACAGCAGGGACCCAGTTACATCCCGTATAAGACAACAATAATGCGGGGTCGAAGGCGGGGATTGCATCACAAAACTCTCATGCCCTCAATCGGGCTTAACGACTCGTTCATCCCCGTCGAAGTGTGCAGAGTTGTCACGTGGCTCGTAGCCAAGCACCTCTTTGGCGCGTTCAAGCGAGTAGTACTTGCGGTCGTTGTCGGAGATACCGTAAACCGTTTCATACCCGTAGTCGGCCTGGAGGGCGCAGTCATGGATATGGGCACAGTCTTCGGTCGAGAGCCACATTGCCTGCCCACGCTCGTAGTCGATAGGTGGGTGGTCTTCGTTCAGGTTGCCGATGCGGATATTACAGACAGCGATGCCGTACTCGTCGTGGTAGTACCGGCCGATAGTCTCGCCTGTCGCCTTGCTGATTCCGTACTTGTTGCCCGGACGGGGGCGTTCCGTGCCGTCAAGGCGGAAATCGTCGTCGGCGCGGTACATCTCGGGGGTACGCTCATCGGTTTCAAACGCGCCGACAGCGTGATTCGAGGAAGCGAAGACAACTTTCTCGACGCCCGCCTCGACGGCGAGTTCGTAGATGGTGTGAGTGCCGTCGATGTTGTTCGAGATAACGCTTCGCCACGGGGCGTCACGCCGAGGGTCGCCGGCGAGGTGGATGACCGCTCCCACATCTTCGATTGCTGGTCGAACCGTGTCCGTGTCCTGTACTTCGCCAGTGAAGTAGGGGTGGTCCGGTTCAGGTGACGGCTGTGTATGATACAGGAGCCGCCAGTCGTAGTCATCTTTGAGTCGCTCGTAGACCGTTTGCCCGACGTGACCGCCCGCGCCCGTGAGTAACACCGGGTCGTCCATTCAGTTTGAACAAACACGACGGGCGATAAGTAGCATACGGTTTCCCCCGGGAGCAGTCGTTCAAACCAGTTTCACTGGCATCCCTCAAGAGAGCGAGCGGCCGACAAAAACTCGCTTGAGAACAAGAACGGACACGCAACCGCGAGCAGTCCGTTCGGCCAGCGACAAGCACAAACGCTTTTGCCCGCCCGGCCATGCTGACAGGTATGGACGAAGACCTGATGGACATCCTGTGTTGTCCGCTGGACAAACACGAACTCGAACTGGACGTAGACGAGCGCGACGACGAGGAAATCCTCACTGGGACGCTGACGTGTACAGAGTGTGGCGAAGTGTATCCTATCGAAGACGGCATCCCGAACATGCTACCCCCAGACATGCGCGAAGAGGCTCCGGCCTGAACGCAGTCAAAAACACCTTAGCGGCCTGAAGGTTTTTCTATCAGCCCATCACACATTCAACTGTGATAGACGAGTTGGCCGTGCACATCAGCCGGGAAGGACTCCACACGCTGGAGGTGCCAGCATCGTTCGAGACCACCGACTCGTTCGATATCCGGCTGGTCAACCACAGCGAGGCGCTGCACGTCCATCTCCATCTCGACGATCCACTCTCGAAGATGGCAACTCTCGACGCGGGCAACCACTACGTCGAAGCCGAGTCAGAGCGGCAGGTGCGCGTCACCGTCGACGAGCGAACGCTCGAACAGGAAGCAAAACTCGGGAAGCTCAAGGTTGCCTCGGCGTACGGAGCCGAAACACGCTGGATAGACATCAAGCTCAGCAAGCCCGACCCCAAGGAAGAAACCGTCCAAGTTGACGAATCGCTTGCAAAACCACAACCACGCCACGAGGAAAACGAACCGGGCATCGAGAATCCCGCACGGCTTGTGCTTGGTCTTGGCTTTGGCGCAGTGCTTATCGCCGCCCTTGCCGCAGCCGCTATCGGCGCACCACTCGTTGCCGGCGGTGCAGTCGTCGTTTTTGGTGGCGTCCTTGTCGCGCTATTTTTTCTTGTCCAAGATATCGGGTAAGAATCAAGCAATCAGGCGACTCCATCTTGAGAAACGAGGTCCCGATATCGAGCGTTGGCTGCTCGATGACGACTGCAGACAATCGCTACTCAGGCAAGACGGTGTAGACAATCCTAGTCCGAGCGGCTGTACTCGGGGTCAGCCATCTGTGCGGACATCGGTGCGGGGTCGCCTTCGGTCAAGTTGTACTGCGAAAAGTCATCGAGACCTGCCTCGCGAAGGAGTTCCTCGTCGTAGAGGGCGTTGCCGGTGAACTCTGCGGGGTCACGGCGGAGGATTTCCAGCACAGTATCGGAGACGATGTCAGGCGAACGCCAGTCGTCTTCAGTTCCGAGACCGAAGTAACGAGTTGCCCGGGTGTCGATTGCCGTGACTGGCCAAAAAGAGTTACAGCCGATATCGTACCCGGAAAGCTCGTCGGCCAACGAGAGTGTGACAAAAGACATTCCCAGCTTAGACCATGTGTACGGCGCGCTACCGGGCTTGCGGTCGATGCTTACTGGCGGTGCGTTCGTCAGAATCCACGCGTCTTCGACATCTTTCAGGTGGTCGATGAATGCACGGGAGGTGAGGTACGTTCCCCGAACGTTGACATCAGTCATCAGGTCGAACCGGTTGGGTGGGAGTTCCTCGACAGTCTGAAGCTGAATTGCGCTCGCGTTGTTGATGACGATATCTATCTCGCCAAAGTGGTCAATAGCTTTCTGGGCGGCGGCCTCGACGGCGTCCTCATCTCGGACATCGACCTGAATCGGCAAGGCGTCGACCCCGCGTTCTTCGGCCTCGCGTGCAGTCTGCTCGATAGTCCCCTTGACGTCTTTGTCTTCGCTGTAGCCATCATCTTCTTCGCTCGTCTTGCCTGTCGAAACGATATTGCAGCCCTGCCCAGCCAAGTCAAGCGCAATCTGCTTGCCGATACCTCGTGTCGTTCCAGTGATAAACGCCGTGCTTCCTGTCAAATCGGGTCTATCGAGACTCATAGGCAGACTTTGACGGCCACGGATATAATACTGGGCAGTCTCATTGTCGGTGGCTATTTGCCGCCGCCAGTCTACAGCCGAGATATGGACGCCGACGACCTCATCGACGAGGCGCGGGCGGCAATCGAGACCGCCTATGCACCCTACTCCGAGTACCAGGTCGGAGCAGCCCTGCTAACCGCCGATGGAACGGTGTACACGGGCTGTAATATCGAAAACGCGAACTACTCAAACAGCCTGCATGCCGAAGAAGTGGCTGTTGGCACTGCAGTACGCGAAGGACACCAAACGTTCGAGGCACTCGCTGTCTCCTCGGCTGCCCGCGACGGCGTGGCCCCCTGTGGGATGTGCCGACAGACACTGTCGGAGTTCTGTGGCGAAGCGTTTAGGATTCACTGTGACACTGAAGACGGCGTCCAGACCGAAACGCTCGGGACGATGCTTCCCGATACGATTTCGACGCAGACACTCGATGATGCGGAGGATTCACTATGACAGACAGTACTGACGAACGCACGGACGAAGAGACAGGCACGGGTCACGGTAGCGAGGACCCCAAAACAGACGAACAGTACCACCTCGAAGTCTCGGCAGGCGATGTTGCTGATGCGGTCCTCCTGCCGGGCAATCCTGAGCGAGTGGCGAAGATTACGGACTGCTGGGACGGCCACGACGTGGTTGCCAACCATCGGGAGTACCGGACGGCAACCGGTACCCATGACGAGACACCCATCTCAGTTACGTCGACGGGTATCGGTGCGCCTTCCAGTGCAATTGCTGTCGAGGAACTTGCGCGTGTCGGCGCAGAGACTCTCATTCGGGTTGGTTCCTGTGGTGCGATTCAAGAGGAGACCGACGTAGGTGACTTGATTATTACGAGTGGGGCTGTCAGACAGGAAGGGACAAGTACGGAGTACGTCCGTGAGGAGTACCCCGCTGTCGCTGACTACGCTGTCGTGGCGGCACTGGCGGCAGCTGCCGAGGAGTTGGGGTATACCTACCACGTTGGTCTGACCGCGAGTACCGATAGTTTCTATGCCGGGCAGAGCCGAGAGGGCTTCGAGGGTTTTCTCGCCCGCGACGCCGACGACAAAATCAACGAACTCCGGGAGGCTGGCGTGCTCAATTTCGAGATGGAGGCAAGCGCGATTCTCACACTTGCCAATATCTACGGCCTCCGGGCCGGTGCGGTTTGTACGGTCTACGCTGACCGAACGACCGGCGAGTTCCAGGTTACGGGAGAAAGCAAAGCCGCTAAAACGGCGAGCAAGGCCGTCTCGATACTTGCCGGGATGGACGAAGAGGTCAAAGACCAGGGCGCAAGCAGTTGGCACGCGCTGCTTGGCTCGTAGCGCCCACCCAAGCGAGAGGGTCAGTGTCGTTGCGAATGTTTCCACAACGATGCCATTCGACACGAGATGTTTCGTCTCACTGGCAGTATAATCGACACAAGAAACTTCCGACGGTGTACAACGGGTAGATAGATGTACAGGGCGTGACGACAGATCTTACATATCGGGCCAGGCTTTTGCCGCCGTCCCGACGCTCGTAACCGAGGCAATCCAGCGAGCGGCAATGCCTTTCTTGAGCGTGCGGGCCGGGAATCCACCGAAGGTGTCGACAAATGGCAGTATCGAAACGTCATGGGCAACAGCGTCTTCGCCAACCGAGATGACTGTTCCCTTGTCGTCGTAGGTCCACTGTTTGAGTGACTGGCCACGAATCTCACGGGCAATGTTTTCGCCTGCGACCTCAGCAGCCTGCCAGGCAGCCTGTGCGGTCGGCGGTGCCGGGTCGTCGTTTTGCTCGATAAGGGCGGCGTCACCGATTGCGAAGACGCGGTCGTTTGAGGTTTGGAACGTCTGTCCGGCGTTGACACGCTTGTTCCGGTCGTCTTTCTCTAACTCAACATCGGTAACTGCATCACGTCCGGTGATACCGCCAGTCCAGAGAAGCACGTCGTAGTCGAGTTCCTCATCCTCACCGAGGTACGCGCGTTCCTCGTCAACTTCACTGATGAAGTCACCCGTCAAGATGTTCACATTGCGGTCTTCTAGCCGACTCCGGAGCGCTTGTTGGACGCTGTCGTCGTTTCCGGGGAAGATCTCGTCGAGACCCTCCACAAGCGATATTTCGATTGGAACGCTGTGTTCGTCACGGAACTTGGCAACCTCACCGGCACTTTGAATGCCAGAGAGTCCGGCACCACCGATGACGATGTGGGCGGGGTCGGACCGTGTGGCTTCGTAGGCAGCCTCCTTGATATCCTCGTGAATGCCGAGGGCGTCATCGAGACTTTTGAGCGTATGTGAGTTTTCTTGCAGGCCGTCGATGCCGAAAAAGGCTGTTCGAGACCCAATACCGACGAGGAGATAATCGTACTCTTGGTCTGGACCGTCTTCGAGGTGAACAGTCCGGTCGTCGACGTCGATGCCATCGACAGTCCCCTGGAGATACTCTGTTCGGGGCGACTTGATATCGTCGATCGGAATTGTGATTTTCTCGGCAACGTCGGGATCGCTGATACAGCGATGTGATTCATGGAGAACAAGGTGATGATCAGTATCAGAAACCCAGACGATATCCGCCTCGCCGTCCAGTTGGTCTTCAAGACTCCGTACTGCGCCAGCGCCCGCGTACCCGGACCCGAGTACGACGACCTGCTCCGTCATACAGGAGCTTCAGTAGTGGGGAGATACAAAGGCTTTGGATTGGGCACGCATAGAGATGCGTTACCAGACATCTTACAGAGAGTGGCAAAACGGCGGGCTTGTACGGCGCTACAGCCGTCCGCACTAATCAGGAGTGGCGTGGGCTCACCGAACGCGGTAGCTGTAGTCTTCGATCCACGCGCCAAAGTCACTCTCTAACAGCGTCTCGGACTGGCGGCGGATATACTGCCGTTGCATAGCAGAGACGGCTTCCTCGAAGGAAGCACCGTCGTCGAGAGCCTGCTGGACCTGTTGAAGCTTCCAGCCAGCAGGCGATAGGTCGTGGCGGACGCGTCGACGAAGCGGACCAATGTATCGCCCGATAGTTTCTTCCGAGAGGCCACAGCTTCGGAGCCCCTCAGCGGCGTACTCGAAGATGTCCGCAAAGATTTCGTTCGTCTCGGTCGTCTCAGTTCCAGAACCGGTAATCCATCGAAGAGTGGCATCGAGACCGTCGGCAGCGGCGTCGTAGAAATTGTCGTGGGCGACCTGCCAATCAAGCTCGGAGACAGGATGATTTGCCTGTGGCAACCCCTCCATTAGCCCAGCAAATGCCGCCTGGAAGGCAATCGTATCCCGTACCGTCGGCTGTGCCGCGATGGGTCTGAACTCGATGCGAGCGTTTGCTCGTGAACCGGACGCGCCACCAAACACGGGACGCACCCAGCGCCAGTAGGTCCCGTGTTTTGCCTGGAACGCGCCGTACTCTTGGTCCGGATCGACCGGCATCGGAATCAATAGGTCGTCATCGACGATGCGGTCGACAGCTTCCTGAACAGATGCAATGTCACGCGGAAATCGGACTTTTCCGGAGCCAGAACGAGAGTTCAACACCGACTCGAAGGTACCGATTCGGTTGCTCATCCGCGCGTCAGCGAGAATGTCGGCTGGCGGAACGTCGTCGTAGAGGTCAGGTGGGAACAGCGGCGAGTTGACACCCAAGGCGAGCAAGGGGCCAGCAACCCGCAACGCGTACCTGAACCGCTCGGGCAACGTCTGTGCCCGCGGAACCTGATAGTGGGGCTGAATCGACGTGATGAGACTCTCTGGCATAGTCGTCTGGGCTGACAGCGAAACATGTGGTGCATCGAGTTCGAGGGCCGGAGTTACTTCGCAGTCCGCATTCGCCATCGCGTGATATCGTGCCGATTTCGACAGGTTCGACGCAATGTGAACCCCATCAATTTCGGCGCTATCTGTGAGATAGTCACAGGCCGTCTCCCCCTGTGTCGGTATCGTCCAGATGCCGTCACTGACCAACACCAGTCCCTCACGACGGACACACTGGTTTGCGGTCCTGAGCTGGGCGGCGACAGTCGCCTCTTGTGCTCGCAACCCATCGCTGTTCAGCGGCAGTGGACTTGTCGAGAGCTCGGCGTTGTGGAGGCCAAGTTCTTTCTCGAACCGGATAAAGTTGAGCAGTCGACGTGGGACCCGCTGGAGTGAGCCAAGTGGCTCATCAGACCCACCCGCAACGTTCGGATCTGGCCCGCGCGAGACAGCATAAAACTCGTATTCGAGTCCGATAATCGCCTGCGGATTGTCGAATACCCCCTCTTCGATTGCCGACATAATTGCCTCAGCATCAGCACGTACCTGTTCACGAAACGGTTCCGGATCAACTAACAGCACGTCCCGCACCTGCGACACGAGGTCGGTGCGTGTCATGGACTGTATCTCGGCAGCCGCTGACTTGAATGTGACGACGGTATGACTGCTTGGTCTGTTGCCCGGGCGCTCAGATACCTTGTTTCATCAAGTGACTCCGGAGGATGTCGGCCTCACGATTTGCCGTGGTCGGGTTGACAAGGACGACAACATCATCGGTGTCAAAGACTCCATCGTCAGCCAACTGCTCTGTCCCGGCCACCGCAGTGCCACCGGTCGCACTCAGTGGTACTCCCGTGGCTGCGAGCGAAGCGGAACCGTCCAGAATCGCATCATCCTCAACCGCAACTGCGCCGCCCGCAGTCGTCTCGATACCCTCCAGTGCGAGTTGCCCCCCGGCAGGGTCTGGCACCTCAAGCGCACCACAGATTGTGTCGGGATACTCGACAGGCCCAGGGGTATCGTCACCCTCCTCAACGGCAGTAACCAGCGGTGCACAGCCCTCGGGTTGTGCCGCGTAAAGTTCGGGTTCGCCGTCGATAGTACCCGTCGAGGTGAGTTCACCGAACCCTTTGGCGAGGCCGAATAGTCCCAGCCCGTGAGCGGTCGGGTGGACGACAGCATCGGGGACACCGGCAAGTGCTGTATAGAGGTCATAGGCAAGTGTCTTTGCTCCTTCGTGGCGGTAGGGTGTCCCGAATGGAGCCAGCGAGTACCAGTCTTCGTCCTCGTTTGCGTCCGTGAAGGCCTCGACTGCGTCGGGATACCGTCCACCGATAACCGACATCTCGCCGCCGTGGACGTTTATCATGGCCTTGTTCGCAAAGACACACCGGGAGGGAACGAAACACTCAACGTCAAGGCCCGCGCGAGCGGCATAGGCGGCAGCGGCCTGCCCCCCGTTCCCTGTTGTCGGAAGCGCGACCGTCTCGGCCTCCGACATACGCGCCGCCGTCACCGCGACAGCAAACTCACGGTCGACCACACCGCCCGTCGGATTGTGCCCCTCGTCGGCAACCACAACACGGCCGACATCTAACTTGTTGGCAAGCGACGGGCACTCGACAAGAGTGACACCACCCTCACCGAGCGTGATGAGGTCTTCACTCGCAAACGGGAGGATAGCGTCGGGAAGCCCCGAGCCCGAGTCGCTGTCAAGGTTATCGTGAGCATGTTCGAGTGCATCCGTCTCGTAGCTGGGGTCGAGTATGCCGCCACACTCTGGACAATGATTCTCGGTGCCGTCGGCGAGATTGTCACAGGATAGGCAACGAAGTCCGGTAAATCCCTCTGTCGTCTCCATATCGCCGCTTCAGGACCCGGGCGACTAAGACCTGTCCCTCGTTCTCCGTTGTCGGGGCGCAGGCTCTGTTTTGGCAGGGGGCTGACAGCAAAGAAAGCGGTTGTAATACTCTCAGAAGGGAAACGTTCTGGAGAGTCCAGCCGCAACGCCCTAACGTGGACGAGACTATCTCGTGGCTGACAGAGCAGTCCGGTGAGAGCGGACAGGTTGAAACGCACCGTGTCGTCTCCGGCCGCGAGGCCAATACTCGGGCAGTCGATATCGCCTCCAGAGTCGAGCGCGCACTCGACGACCACGGCATCACCGACCTGTACCAGCACCAAGCCGATGCCATCGACGCCATCCGGACAGGCAAAAACGTCGTTCTCGCAACGCCGACAGCTAGCGGGAAGAGCCTCGCGTACACCGTCCCGGCTTTTGAGCGTGCACTGTCAGCAGGGGCGACAACGCTGTATATCGCGCCGCAGGTGGCGCTTATCAACGATCAAGAGGAGACACTGTCGGCGTTGGCCCGTTCACTGGGCTTTGGGACGGCGGTCACTGTCGACCAGTACACCGGCCGTCTCTCCCGTCAAGAAAAACAGGCAGTCAGAGACCGTCGGCCAACGCTCGTGCTTATGACGCCAGACATGCTTCATTACGGCCTCCTCCCGCATGCTCGGCGGCTCTGGGACTGGTTGTTCGAGAACCTCTCGACGGTCGTGCTGGATGAGGTCCACGAGTATCGCGGCGTTTTCGGTAGCCACGTCGGACTGGTGTTTCGCCGCCTTGCGCGCCTTTGCCGAGAGTTCGATACTGACCCACAGTACGTCTGTTGCTCGGCAACTATCGAAAATCCCATCGAACACGCCGCGACTGTCACCGGTCAGCCACCCGCGTCATTCAGGCTAATCGATGACGACACGAGCGCGACCGGGCCAACACATTGGCTGTTCTGGAATCCACCAGAGTACAGTGAGTCGGGTGGGACGACCGGCCACGGTAACCGTCGGTCCAGTCACACAGAGACCAAGCGGCTGTTTGTCGACCTGGTGAGTCGGGGGTCCCAGACAGCGGTGTTTACCCGTGCGCGTCAGGCTGCCGAGCGGTACGCGACGGACAGTAAAAAAGCCCTCCGCGAACGCGGAGAACACACACTCGCCGACAGCATCGCCGCCTATCAGGCCGCACTCCCACAGGACCGACGAGAGGAAATCGAAGAAGGGCTCCACAGCGGCGAGATACGTGGGGTCTGGAGTACGAACGCACTGGAGCTCGGCGTCGATATCGGCGGGCTGGACGCAGTCATCCTCGATGGGTACCCCGGAACGCGGATGGCGACCTATCAGCAAGCGGGGCGAGCGGGACGGGGCGAGGAGCCAAGTCTGGTTGTGTTGGTCGCCGGCGAGGACCAGCTCGACCAGTACGTTATGCGTCATCCTGGAGAGTTTTTCGAGGGAACTCCCGAACGTGCAGTCGCTAACCCTGACAACGACCAGTTGCTTCCCAAACACGTCAGGGCAGCCGCCACCGAGTCATGGCTCTGCCCTGCCGATGAAGACCACTTCGGCGAGTCGTTCCCCGAGCACGTCGCCACGCTCACTGACGAGGGGTTGCTTGACCGCCAGCAGACTGACGACGGGATACGCTGGACGAAAGCAGGCGACGGGAGTCCCCAACACGAGATGAGTCTCCGGACAATTGACGAGCGTGAGATAACGCTTATCGACGCTAGCCGCGACGAGCGCATCGGCTCGCTCTCGTTTGGTGACACACTCCGAGACGCCCATACCGGCGCAGTTTACCACCACCAGGGGACAACCTACGAGGTAGAGCGACTCGACCTGAAACGGGACCGAGCGGAGCTGCGGCCGACCCGTGTAGATTACTACACGCAGGTACTACACGAGAAGTCAATAACCGTCGAAGACGACCGCGAGGAAACGACGCTCTCGACGCGGGACGACGTGTCCATCAGGTTCGCAGATGTGACGATGCGCAAGCAGATTACAGGGTTCGAACGTCGTGACCGGCGCAGCGGCGAAACGCTTGGGCAGGATTCCCTGTCGCTTCCAGAAACGACGCTTTCGACGCGAGCGCTATACTTTACGGTCCCGACAGACGTAGAGCAGACGATACGAGCAACCGATGGGAGTTTTGCCGGCGCGATTCATGCTGCCGAGCATGCCATGATTTCGCTTTTTCCACTCCAGTTGGTCTGTGACCGGCGCGATATCGGTGGGCTCTCGACTCCATATCATCCCCATACCGACCAGAGCACCATCTTCATCTACGACGGTTACCCCGGCGGTGTCGGTCTCACGCGAACAGGCTATGACCGCATCGAGGCGCTGATGGGCGAAACGGAGGAGTTGCTCACAGAGTGTCCCTGCGAAACTGGCTGTCCAGCTTGCGTCCAGTCACCCCACTGTGGGAACGGGAACGACCCACTGGACAAGACACAAGCACGGAAACTGCTGAGAGAGTTACTCTCCCGAATATAATCGACTGAGATAGCGTGCACATCGATTCTGTAACCGTGGCGCTCAAGTCCGTACAGTCAAAGGCCCCGGCGAGATGAAAATCCGCCAGAATCCGCGCCACTGGGCGGCACGCAAAGCACTGACCATGCCGGGAATTAGCGCAGTTGCAAACTACGGTCTGGTCCGTCTGCACACGAAGATTTTCCTCGAAAAAGCCGCCAAGTCGCGCCAAGACGAGCGTAAAGACCATCTCGATGCGTTCTTCGACGCGACAATGGATACCTACCTCGCGGCGCTGCAGGCGGACTACTCCGAGGCCCAAGCCCGAGAAATTACACACATTCAGGCGAATTTTGACTTTTTTACACACGGCTGGACAGAGATGATGGAGATACCCGGCGACGAACTAGAGGAACACTACCGACGCTACGACGACTTTTTCAGCGCACACGATATCACGATTGACGACGCACTCGGCGAGTTTCGGCCGGCCACGGGAGTCCCGTCAGCTCCTGCAACACCCGAGAAACGCGACGCCGCCACGTACGAGAACGCCATTGCCGGCTTCTCTGACGATGTGTACGTCGAACTCGCCGACGGAGAGATGACCGTCGGGAGCGGCCAAAGACCCGACGAAATCGACCCGACTGCAGCCCCCGGTGTCGAGGACAACACGGAGTGACTATCTGCCCACAGTACTGCGATTCGGTGGCTACCGATAGCGACACATCTTGTGTCAGCGATGGCCGTTTTTCGATGAATATCGTCTCGGGATGGTTCGAGGGCGCACCACTCAAGCCAAAACCCGTTCAAGAGCCGTATCCACAGGTTTTCCAAGGCGGAAACTCGCAGGCAGCCCGACAGATGGCCGCCCGACAGGCCGACGTGCTGTTCATTAACGGCGGCAGCCTCGAAAAGATTCAAACGGTTCTTGATGATGTCAAGGAGTACGCCGACGAGTTCGGGACAGAGCCACCACGCTTTGCCGCGAACGCCTTCGTCATCCAGCGCGAAACCGAGCAGGAAGCAAAGGGGAAATTGGAAGGCATCATCGAGAACGCGACCGAGGAGGCTGTCGAGGCGTTCAAAGAACAGGTTACAGAGGTCGGATAGTCGACCACTGAAGACGATGGGATGTGGGCCGACTCCGACTTCGAAGACCTTGTTCAGTATAATGACGGCTTCAAAACGGGCCTCATCGGCACTGGCGAGCAGATTATCGAGCGAATTCGGCAACTCGATGCTATCGGTATCGATATCGTGTTAACCGGGTTTTTGCACTACGACGAGGAGCTTGCACACTTCGGCAAGACAATCATTCCAGCAGTCCGTGAGGCCGAAGAACTCGAATCCAACCCAATCGAGGATGAGACAGTCGAGCAGATTGGCGGGCCAGAGGTGGCAAGATGACACGCCTGCTCGGTCTCGTCGGCAGCCCCACGGCCCCTTCGAAAACACAGCAGTCGGCTTCATCGCGACTAGTGCAACGCCCCATCACTACCTCACCATCGACCAGGAGCTTCGGCCGCTGTTTGCTTTTTTCGGCGCACAGACAGTCGGTGGGAGCGTCTACGCAACTGACAGCCATTTCGATGAGAGCCGAGAGGTGAGTAACGCCAAGATTCGGGACCGGCTGACAACACTCGCGCGGGCGACCGTTGAACTTTATCTTCGCCGGTTTGCTACAGGTCGCTATCGCTAGCGGGTTCGAACCGGTCCAGACGGCGTTGCTATGACTATATGACCGCCACCGGCATCACGTCTCAGATAGAAACTGTTGTTTTTGTTATAATATGTTACTGTCAGAAAGCTACTTACTGAAGCCGCCGCCAGTTGTACAGGCATGGTACATTGCCCTGAATGTGAAAGCGACATTCACGAAGAATCGGATGTCGAGTTCCTCGACATGGACGCAAAGATGGCAGGACTGTTTCGTTCCTCTAAACGGTTCTATGTCGTCGCCTGTGACAACTGCGGTGCTGCAATCGGCAGTGGTGTCGCCGGCGGTGGTGGGTGACGACAGGTCGAGAAAAAACACCGACTAGAGTACAGCGTCGAAGTCAGCGACGAAGTCCCGGAGTGCAGGCAGTTCTTCGATGATCTCAGAATACATGCCGAGGATACTCCGTACCCGCCCTACGAGTCCGTTCACCCTCAGAATCATCCCGAAGGAGTTCGGCACGCCGAGACGTTCTCTGGCAATCCGTAGCGTCTGTCAGCTGTGGAGCGAATAGATGGCGACAGGGAACGACTGCTCCGCGATTTCGTGTTCGCTCCTGTCAGTCTGCTCGAATCCATGGGATTCGTAAAACTGGCGGGCCCTTTCGTTCTTGGCGAAGACGTCCAGGCGGACTGCCTCGGTCAAATCCGGAAGCAAAGCGAGTCCGCGTTCCAGCAGTTTGGTTCCGATACCCTCTCCCCAGTACTCCGGTTCGACGTAGATGGCTTTCAGGTCGGCTTCGCTCTCGTTGACGAAGGCTTTGGTCTCGGCGTCACCCCACCGGATGTCGACAAAACCCCGGACTGCCCCATCGACGACGGCGACCAACACGCCCTCACGGTTCGCCTCGATACCCGCCATCCACCGGTCGACCTCGGCCTCATCCGGGTCGACCGGCTGTGCCTCCAGTACGTCAGCAGGGAGGAGTCCATCGTAGGCCTCGCGCCACGCCAGCCCGTTGGGCTCTAATGAGTTCCCTCACTTCTTGCCGGTCCTCGATGTGGCGAATCTCCATACGTATATTCTGCCAGTCACGACAGTCCGATAAAAATTGGCCCGGTATGACAAGATGTGACATCGGTTCGACTGCTGTTCGTACAGACGGGAAACAAGCCCGCTATGCCACAGTACGTTCGATGTAGTCGAACTGTTTTGGTGAGTTCGTTTCGACGCTGTCTGGAGATGACGGTCGCATCGAGTAACGGGCCGACGAGAGCCGTATCGAGTGCAAACTCGGTCGTTGCCGCTCCTCTCTTTCGTCGATGACGTACCGCGTCTCCATCGTCTCGAAGATACCGTCTACCTGTTCGTACGCAGCGTAGCGTCCGTCTCGACCAGTCGAAAGGCAAGGTCAATCGTCAGCAAGCCAGTCGAGTTCTCTATCGTGAACCGGTCGCCCTCAACAGACATTCGTCGAACAGGCAATCCAGATGAGATACTACGACACACCACGACAATGTTCGGTAACAGAACTCGCCGACGAAGTTGGTCGTGCGAAGTCGACAATCAGCGAAACGCTTCACCGCACGGAGAGAAAACTCATCAAAGAACACGTCGATACCAGTAGAGTCGCCGACGAACGGCCTGCCCGCACCAGCCTCTGATACTGATTATTGCGAGTCGTTACCGCCGTGGCAACATTAGACAAATTTCACACGAGATGACACGGCTAGTCCTGTGACAGGGTCACGAAAATTACCGCGATAATCACTATGAGATTGTCCCGCCCCACGACTTATAGGCGAATGGATAGTTATACAATGTAGACTTGCTGGTGATTCGTTTGGCGAGGCTGAATCTCTCACCAGCAACCCGACGAGCGTGACCGCTCATGCTGGATGTATCGCCTGTACAGGACGTGTTTGCCGTCCCTGACCTGTTGGTCTCTGTCACCATCGCTATCGCTATCGGGGGTCTCATCGGCCTCGAACGCGAGCGGATGGATAAGTTCGCGGGTGTTCGAACAATGGCACTGCTAGCGGGGACCGCGCCAGCAGTCGTCGCAGTTGCAGACCGCGCAGAGTTGCCGATGTTGGTCGTTGTCTATCTAACTCTCGTCGGCACGCTCGCGTTGGCTATTGCCTACGTCCGGTTCCGGCTTCGGGGTGACGAACTCGGATTTACCACAACTGTCACCGTCTTTTTGGTCGGCGTGCTTGGTCTGCTTGTCGGCTACGGGCTGTTGTTCGAGGCGACTTCCATCGGTATCATCACTGCGGTTTTGCTGGCCGAAAAAGAGGTTATCCATAGCTATATCAACCGGCTCACTGACGAGGAACTATCCGATTCGATGAAACTCGTCGCACTCGTTTTTATCCTCTATCCCATCCTCCCGACGGAGCCGATTGACCCTTACGGTGTTGTGAACCTGCGTGAGGTGCTTGTCTTTGCCATCTTTGTTCTCCTCATCCAGTTTGGGGCCTACATCTCGATGCGTCAGTTCGGTGGCTCGACCGGGCTACAGGTGACGGGCGTACTCGCTGGGAGCGCAAACTCGCTTGCAACTGCGGGTGTCCTTGCTCGGATGGTAAACCAGTCGCGTAAAACTGTTGACGCCGCCTCCTCGGCGCTGTTGCTTGCTTCGGGCTCGATGATTGTCCGGAACGCCGTTATCGCGTCAGTGCTTGCGGTCCCGCTGCTCTGGGTTCTTTGGCTCCCCGTGGCCGTCATGCTCGTGCTCACAGTTGGGCTTGCCTACCTGAGTCTGGTGCGTGGCCAAACAGAGGAGGAGTACGATTTCGACTTCGATTCCCCGTTTTCGTTTGTCGCGGCCGGGAAATTCGCTCTTGCGTATGTTGGCATCGTTCTAGCCAGCGTCGCTGGCGAGGAGCTGTTCGGACAGTTAGGGCTGTATGCCACCTCGTTTGCGGGGGGATTGGTTTCTTCGGCTGCCGTTGCCGTCTCGGCTGCAACGCTTTTTTCGGACGGGTCAATTGAAGCCGAACCGGCCGCCGGGATGATACTACTCGCCATCGTCGCCAGCTTAGTTGCGAAGATTGTGCTGGTTGAGTTGCTCAACGACCAGATGCGGAGACAAGCTATTTTACCGATGGTCGTCATTGGACTGTCAGGATTACTGGTGTTCGTTGTGCTGTGAGCAACCAGTGGGACAACTCCGGACAAAAGCCCTTTTGACTGTCGACAGTCCTACATGCGAATAATGGGGCTCGAAGAGGAGATAGCCGACATCGAGCAGGAGATTCAGGAAACCCCGTACAACAAGTCGACAGAGGCACATATCGGGCGTCTGAAGTCCAAGCTTGCGGAGAAAAAAGAGGAATTCGCAAGGCGCCAGTCTTCCTCGGGTGGTGGTCCTGGATACGCCGTCGAAAAACACGGCGACGCAACAGTCGCTCTTGTCGGCTTCCCGAGCGTCGGCAAATCGACGCTCATCAACGCCATGACAAACGCGGACAGCAAAACGGGCTCCTACGAGTTCACAACACTCGATGTGAACCCGGGGATGCTCCAGTATCGCGGCGCAAACATCCAGATGCTTGATGTGCCCGGTCTCATCGAGGGTGCAGCTGGCGGGCGGGGTGATGGACAGGAGGTTCTGTCGGTTGTCCGAACGGCCGACCTCGTTGTGTTCGTACTCTCGGTGTTTGAAATCGACCAGTACCAGCGACTCTACGATGAGCTTTATAAAAACGGGATCCGCCTCGACCAACAGCCCCCACGTATCTCTATCCGCCCCAAAGGAAAGGACGGTATTGCTATCAACTCGACTGTAGACCTCAATCTCGACGAGGGGACCGTCTCGGAGATTATCCGTGAACACGGCCACGCAAACGCCGACGTAACTATCGGCGAACAAGTCGACATCGACGAACTCATCGACGGTATCCGCGATAACCGCGTCTACTTGCCTTCATTGGTAGCAGTTAACAAAGCTGACCTCATCGAACCGGATTACAAGGAAACTGTCGACAGCCAGCTTTGTGACCACGATATCGACCCTGAGGAGGCAATCTTCATTAGCGCAGTAAAGGAGAAAGGGATAGACGCGCTCAAAGAGCGTATCTGGGATGAGCTCGGTCTCATTCGCATCTACATGGACAAGCCGGGTCGAGGAGTCGACTACGATGAGCCACTGATGCTCTTCGAGGGCGCAACTGTCGAGGATGCCTGTGAGAAACTCGGCGGCAGTTTCGACGAGCGGTTCCGATTCGCTCGCGTGAGCGGTTCGAGCGCCAAACACGACGAACAGCAGGTTGGCACCGGCCACGAACTCGCCGACGAAGACGTACTTCGCATCATCACGAGTAAATAAGCGATTCTCCCGGCTGTCTCTGTAGCTACGAGCGGTTGCTACTCGTTTCTGCCGAGTCGACGACGCAGTGCATACCCCAGCCCACCGACTGCGCCAAGAGCACTTATCACCCCGAACCCCGGGCCGTTGCCGTCATCTGAGTCAACGGTATCTGTTATCGGAGTAGTGTTTGTTGTCTCCGGCGACGCATCCGATTCGGTCGCCGTCTGGGTGTTCGATACGGGTGTCGGTGTTGTTGTGGGCGTCGCAGTCGGCGTCTGACCGTCTTGCGTTTCCATCTCGAAGGTTGCGACGACCCCTGCGTGGTCTGACGGCCAAAGCTCGACCGGCCCAGCCTCGGAGTCGAACGTGATGCGGTCTTTTCGTCGATGGCCAACCCGACGGACGGCCGTCGGTTGCATGTCTCCATCAGAAAGGATGGTGTCAACTCGCTTCTCCAGTTGTGACTGTTCGTTTTCCAGATTTCCCGCCTGACAGCATGTGAACGCGTCCTCGTTCGGATGGAGTGTGGCAAATGGATCCTCAAAGCGGTCGGTGAGTTGGGTGTACGCGTCAGTCGTCGTCCCCGGTCCACTGTTGAAATCCCCCGCGAGAACGACTGGCCGGTCTGTGGGAACAAGTTCGAGTAACTCTGTTGCCTGTGTCTCGCGGGTCGACCGCGAAGAGGCTTCGAAGTGTGTCGAAATCGCGGTGAACGTGGCATCCTCGACTGTCACGTCGGCGGCCGCATATCCTCGTTCGATTGAGAATGTGCGGTCGCTATCAGGAATGGCAACCGAGGCCGTGGCGTCGTACGTTCCGGTCATCACGTTGGCCGTCGAATGGTCCTCCTGGACAAGCAAGACATCCCGGTTCGCAACACGCAGGCCGGCCTGGTCGCCAAGAGTTGGCAGTGTAAGGTCGGCCGTCGCCGTCTGGGCGGCAATTTCGTATGAGAGATCCTGAACAGCAAGTGCCGACTGAATTTGGGAGCGCATATCGACAATAGTCTCGCGTTCTTCCTCTCCCAACTGCTCTATCTGTGTGACCTCTTGGAGGGCGACAACATCGGGTTGGGCAGTCGTGATTGAGGCCGCGATGCCACGCGCACGCGCCGCGTACCGGTCCGGGTCCAACTGGTCAAGAAACCGGCCAAGAGTCAAGAGTAACGCTGCAGTCGAGTCGGCATCAACGAGGTCAAACAGGTCGACGCCGACATAGACGTTCTGTGTCATCACCGTCGGTGTAGCGGTTGGAGGCGTCTGCCCTGCTGTCCGGCGAGAGACGGCCGCGACGCCCGCTACGGCCCCGGCGGCTCCTCGAAGCACCCCACGGCGTGTCGCTGTCGGCTGACGGTCCACTGGAGACGGCATCAAGCGAGCGTACGATGCGAAGACACAAAACGGTCAGCCAAACAGCAAACCGACAGACCGAACAACTTCAAGCCAGATTGGGCACCCATTAAAGCGGGGGCTGACCAGTCGGTCACCAGTACAAGCCAGTCGGTGATGGGACTGTTCAGGTATTCTGACCGCAGAGACATTGAACTGTTTGCCCGTCCAGTAGTTTATCGAGGGGCAAACACGCGTGTCTGCTATGCAGTGTGACAATACCCCTACGGTTACTCCTCGGAGTGACCGAGATAATGCCACTGGAGGTGTGTCTCACCGTCAGGACGAGCTTCCTCCCGGACGTGATAGAGATACGGCCCGTGTGGGCAGTCTTGGCATTTTTCACCACAGGGTTCACGCTTGAGTACTTTCGTGTGCCCGGGTCGTTCCTCGATACGAATAATCTCTTCACCCGGCGCGGCTTCTATCTGGTCGGCGACAGCAGTGTGAAGGAACTCCTGTCGGTCGTGCACGTAATCGATAATCGCTCGTAGCTCCGCCTCGTTTAGGTCGTCGACGGCTTCGACGACAGTCGAGGGAAGCATGCTCGGCGGCTCCGGCTTGTCGTCTGGCATGTTTCGACGTTGCCATCGGACCGATATAAGTTGTGCCTTCACAGAACCACCCCACCGACACTGGCATCGATAGCTTTTCACCGAGTTGTGAAAAAAACCAACTAAGATGTATTTGATTATCGTTGGCGCGGGCGATATCGGCGGTCCACTCATCGAGACCGCTACCCGTTCGGGAAACGATGTCGTTGTCGTCGAGAACGATTCACAGCGCGCAGACGAGATTGCAAGCGAGTACGACTGTCTGGTCCTCAACGACGATGCGACGACAAAGGACGTTCTTGAGGATGCTGGAGCAGACCAGGCCGATGCGATTATTTCGACGACAGCCAAGGATGCGACGAATGTTATGATATCGCTCCTTGCAAAGGAGCTTGAAATTCCCTCTGTCGTGGCAGTTGTCCATAACCCCGAGCATATGGCACTCTACGAGCAGATTGGTGTGCACACGATGGAAAATCCTCAGCAGCTTATCGCGGACTACCTCTACCGGTCGGTCGCACGCCCGGCTATCGTCGATTATATGAAAATTGGCGAGGAGGCGGAGGTTTTCGAAATAACTGTCACGGAGAGTGCACCCGTGGTTGGGAAGACACTTCAAGAGGCCGCAAACGAGCATCTCATCCCAGAAGATGTGCTCATTGTCGCAATCGAGCGCGGCGGACAAGACCCGCCGATTACGCCGCGAGGAAACATCGAAATTGCGGCCGGCGACCTGCTGACAGTGTACTCCGGGTTCGGCGCAGACCCTGAGTTGACGGACCTCTTTGGCCACGTCGAAGACGACCCGCAATGACGAGCGTGGCTTTTGGAGATAATACGCAATGATGCTTTCAGCTCAGACTACCGCACGCGACGTCGGTCGAATCCTCCGAGTAATTGCGCTCATGCCCGTGGTGTCAATAGGGATTGCCGCCGTTCATGGCGAGTTCTACGCAGTCCCTGCGTTTGCACTGACCGCAGTTGTAATGGCCGGCATCGGGACCGCCCTCAGCACGCGCTACCAAGATGCAGAGCCACCGGGAAAACTCGAAGCAATGGTAACAGCCGCGATGTCCTGGGCGCTTACAGGCCTGCTCGGTTCGCTCCCGTTCTTGTTTATCGCAGCGACAATTAAGTATGACCCGTACCCAGCGGTGGCGAATACGCCCGTGATGAATGACACAGTTTCGGTGTTCTTGCGACCGGTCGATGCCGTCTTCGAGAGTATGAGTGGGTTTACTGGAACTGGACTGACAATGGCTACAAAAGAAGAGTTGCTGCCAAAATCCTTGCACTGGTGGCGCTCGTTTACCGAGTGGGTCGGCGGCGTCGGGGTCATCGTCCTGACTGTTGCAATTCTGGCTCGGCCGGGAAGTGGCTCGTTGACGCTGTATGAAAGCGAAGCACGCTCGGAAAAGATTCATCCAAGCGTCGTCTCGACTGTCCAAGAAATCTGGAAGATTTATGTCGGACTGACGCTTTCATCGGTGCTCTTGTTTCTGGTCGTTGGAATGCCACTCTGGGACGCACTCAACCACGGAATGACGGGTATCGCAACCGGCGGGTTTTCGGTTCATGCCGCATCGATCGGCCACTACGGCGATCCCCTCATCGAGTACGCCGTCGTTCCGGTGATGGTGGCGGGGAGTATCGCGTTTCCTGTCCACTACCTGATCGTCAAAGGAGAGTTGCGGAATTTCTATACCGACCTCCAGACGCGGTGGGTGTTCATCTGGTTCAGTGCCGGGTCGGTACTGTTGACTGGTCTCTTACACCACGCGAACCAGTACGAGACACTCGAAGAGACGTTCAGGGTCGCACTGTTTCAATTTGTCTCCGCGACGTCGAACGCTGGCTTCGGGACGGTAACAATCGGTGAAGGCACCAAGCAGGTATGGGGAACTAGCCCAGTGTTGCTCTCTTGTTTGGGGATGCTCACCGGCGCGGCAGCCGGGTCAACGGTCAGTGGTATCAAGCTCATTCGCGCCATCACGCTGGTCAAGGGCACAGCCTGGGAGATTAAACGCGTATTCGTCCCTAGTTCTGCTGTCCGCTACTTCGAAATCGGTGAACGGCGGCTAAAGGACTCACAGTTTCGCCGTGAGTACACAGAGGCCGCTGTCGTGTTGATTCTTTGGCTTAGCACTCTTCTGGTTGGGGTCGTCGTGCTCTTACAGGTGCTCTCACCGGAACACCCACTGGAGTACGTACTCTTTGAGGTGATGAGTGCACAGAGCAACGTCGGGCTTGACTCGGGGATTACCGGGCCGACGATGCCCAACCTGTCGAAAATAATGTTGGTAGTCAATATGTGGGTTGGGCGGCTGGAAATTATTCCCATAGCGGTCCTACTCAGTTCGCTCTTCCAGCGTTTCGACCTGTATCGGTGAGGAGTTTCGTGCTCGTCCATGCACCGAGACGACCACAGAGGAGACCAAACAGAGGTGCAACAGAGAGGACAACCGCGCCGGCAAACGGCAAAAACAGGAGCGTAGACGGCGACCCACTAAGAGAACCGGCAACCGACGTACCGACTGCCACGACACCGCCAAGGAAGCCAGCGCGTGCGCCGGCGTCGGCCGGGTCCGCCAAGCGGGCCGTCGCGGCAGCGCCCGCGATGAATGCACCGAGTATCATGATACACCCACCATAAGTTGCGTATGGCAGGTACCCAAGAACAACGGCCACAGGCAACGAAGCGACAGCGCCGACAGATGCAAACCACCACGCTGTGGGGAGCAAACGAAATGGGAGGGCAGGTAGCATGTCTGTCTTTGGCACTTTTTTCCAAAGTTCAATAGATGTTTCGTGGGCAAACGCTGACCGTGTCGTTCAGCGGCCAGTTGTTCGACAGAAAAGACCCCTCGCGGTCGAACAGTCTTCTTAAAGCCAGTGAAGCCAAGTTCAAGTATGGATAATAGCTCTGGCGTTACGCACGTCGAGTGGCGCGAGTGGGGACAGGAAGCCTTCGAAGAGGCCAGCGAGGCAGGCAAGCCGGTGTTGCTCGCGCTTATGACAGAGTGGTCCGAAGAGAGTCACAAGATGGAGGCGGCGACATACGCCGAGCCACGTATCGCGGCGAACATCAACGACGGCTTCATCCCGGTTCGGGTCGACGCTGACCGCCGCCCTGCCATCCGGGAACGGTATAACATGGGAGGGTTTCCGTCGACTGTGTTCTGTACACCTGAGGGGCAGATTCTGACCGGCGCGACCACCCTCGGTATCGATGGCTTCCGGGAGATTCTCGACCGTGTCAGGCGTACATGGGACAGCAACGGCGAGGAAGCCGGCTCGCTTCCACGGTCGCTCCGTGAGGAGCCACCTGGTGGCGAGGTAACTGCCCGTGTCGAAGAGCACATGGTCGAGCAGTTACTCGCAACTCACGACGACGAGTTTGGCGGCTGGGGAACCGACGTGAAGTTCCCGCTTCCCCGCACTATCGAGTTCGCGCTTGTCCGGGCGCGAGACCAAGCCACCCGCGCACTCGATGCAGTTCAGACTCATCTGCTCGACACCTATGACGGTGGGTTCTACCGATTCAGCCGGAACCGAAACTGGCGGGCGGCGCGCTGTGAGAAGTTGGCCGATGAGAATGCCGCAGTCGTCCGGGCGCTGGCACATGGCTACCGCTACACAGGCGAAGAAAGTTACCGCGAGTCCGCCGAGCGCGGCGTCGAATTCCTGACGACGACGCTATGGACCGACGAGGGTAGCCAAGACGGCGGAGCCTTCGCCGCAAGCCAGGGCGGTGATGAGGAATACTTCCGGTTAGAACCAACAGAGCGCGAGAATACCGACGCGCCGGCTGTCGATGAGACGATTTTTGCTGGACACAACGGACTCGTTATCGACGCGTTGTTACGGTACTACGCGTACACCGACGACGAAATGGCACGCCAGTACGCCCGACAGGCCCGCGAAACGATTCTTAACACGCTCGTCGATGAGAGCGGACGTGTCACCCGCTTCCATGACGGCCAAACGGCTGGGCCAAGTGGCTTGCTCGTCGACCAGGCACGACTTCTGCGTGCGCTGACCACCTCGTGGTCCGTCCTCGGCGAACCCGGGCCGGCTGTCGCCGTCGCTGACTGGACGCTTGACACCCTCCAGACGGCAGATGGCTCGTTTCAGGACAGCCCCGACGACGGTACGGCGCTGCTCGCCGACCCCCAGTATCCACTGGATACGGCCGTCGAACTCGCAGACAGCCTGCTTGACCTTTGGGGACTCACTGGTGAAAAGCGCTACCGAGAGGCGGCTAACGACGCGATTGGAACCTTCGCCGGGGCAGCCGAACGGATGGGTGTCGAGGTCGCACACTACGCGACGGTCGCGGCTAGGCTTGACGGGCTGGAGGTGCTCACAGTTGGAACTGAGGCGGAAAGCGAGCTCCACCGCGCTGCTCTCCGGCTAGCTGATCACGAAGCTGTTGTCGTTCCTGAGCCAGCGAGCACAATCACAACCCGAGAGCGCCCCGAAGCGGCCGCATGCCTGCTCACCGATGGCGAGAGACAGGGAGAGGCACGCACGCCTGCTGAACTCGAAGCACTGCTCACGGCGTAGTTTTCGACGGAACAAACGCAGACAGCAGACAGCCGGCGACAGTATCAGGGTTACAACTCGTATGAAATTAGAGAAGTTAGCGTGCAGGCGGCGTTTTCGACGGGATTTCGTCAGTTAGTTCTCGGGCCGTAGCCTGCGGGTTCTCGTAGAGGGTGGTGAGGCGAGACATGGTATCATCGACATCGTACCGTTTGACTGCGGCTCTGGTCTCGTACGTGCTGTCGAGACACGAGTCGATGGCCTCAACCATGGCACCAATGTTACCGTACTCGAATCGCTCACCGTTTTCGGAACCAATCGTCTCGTCGAATGGCGGCGTATCCGCGGCGGCAATCGGTGTCCCACAGGCGTTTGCTTCGAGCGTCGACAGCCCCAGCGTGTCGGCCGTCGATGCGGTAACGAACGTATCGATAGACGAGTAGAAGATGGGTAATTCCTCGCGAGGCAGAAAGTCACGGAACGTCACGTTGGCTGGCGGGTTGCGCTTGAGTGTCTCCGCATAGGGTCCTTCGCCGACGATAACGAAGTCGTACTCGGGGAGTTGTCTGGCGACCTCCAAAATCTCGTCGACGTTTTTCTCCTTGCTCAGGCGGCCGCTGTATCCAATAACTGTACGGTCCTCGTACCAGCGTGTTTGGGTCGGCTCGAAAAAATCCATATCGATGCCGACTGGGAGCGGGATGTGGTTGATGTCTCGGTCGATGCGCTCAGTCGAGGCAGTCACCGCGTCGAAGCTTTCGAGATAGCTCTCTTCGATCGGGAGGTATACTTTCGCCAGTGCATCGGCGACCGACTCGAATTTAACCCCTTGGTCGAAGTACTCCTCGACTGGCGTGTGGTGGGTGTACACTGTTGGGAGGTCGTGTCTCCAAGCATAGTAGCGACCGAGGAGACTCACCGAAGCCGGTCCATGGCAATGCACCACGTCGAGGTCTGGCAGCGTGGAGGGCCGCCTGAACAGCGGAATCCGGTAGCCGCGGTAGAAGGGGTTTGGCAGCGATGTGACCGGAATTTCGCGTTCGTCAGGGTCGTAATCACCATCCGGGTATACGATGTACACCTCATGTCCCTGGGCTTCGAGTTCCGCACGCCAGAGTTTAATCGTGTACGTTACACCGTCGATTTTGGGGAAATAGCTGTCTGTAAAAAAGCCAATTTTCATCGTGTTACCTCCTGATACAGGTCGTGATAGCGGTCTGCGACCGCCGACAACGAGAACGCCTCGCTACGCTGTTTCGCGTTCGCGCCGAGGCGAGCACGAAGGTCATCGTCGGTAAGGCGCTCTAGTGCCGTCTCGAATCCGTCAATATCACCGGAAACTTTCAGGCACTCTTCGCCGTCGTCCAACCACGAGAACGTCTGGATATCACGGATGAGTAGTGGCTTGCCCGCGCTCATCGCTTCTAGCAGTGCGATTCCTTCGTTTTCTTCGTGTGTCGGGAAACAGAAGATGTCGCCTGCGGCGAAGGCTCCACGGATGTCCTCGACAAAGCCAGTAAACGTACAGTTGTCGGGTGCATTCTCGATGAGTCGTGTTGTTTCCCGCCCCTTCAGTTTCATGTCGAGCGGGCCAAACCACGCAAAGTCGATATCCGGCTTGCGCCTGGCTAGCTCGACGAACGTTTCGAGCCCTTTGCGCTTGATGACGTGCCCCACGAGAAAGACAACTGGTGGGTCGAGGTCGTAGCGGTTCCGGTACTCGGCTTCGAGAGATTCAAAGCCAGCCAATTTCTCTTGGTCGACGCCGTTGGAGATGACCGTTGTCGAGACGTCAGTGTACTTTTCGATGAGGGCTTGGTTGTACGTAGAGGGACAGACAAGTGCGTCGGCGTGACTGTATGCCCACTTGAGGTAGGGCTTTAACGGTCGGGCAAGCGTGTTCGTAAACCGGAAGCTATCCCCGAAGTCCTCGGCAGTGACGTGTGTATGTGCAACTACAGGGACACCGTTCGAGCGGGCACGTCTCGCGTACCAGACCGAGCGCGGACCCATCACGTTAGTATGAAACACGTCAGCGTCGAGTACCGGTTCGGTCGTGTACTCGATACCAACGTGGTCAAGCATTTTTCGCTGGTGGGCGACCGACTCGTGAATACCGCCGGTGACATGTTCCTCGAATTCAAAGTAATGGCTGATTTTTATCGTGTCACCGGTATGCTCGGCAGTTCTCGGCTTTTGATCGGGTTGGGCGTTCGCACTGGAGACGCCAGCTCCGTCGTCAGTCGAGCTCAAGCCACGGTACCTCCATGAGCGGCGGAATGTACGTCTCAATGTGGTGTTCCCAGACACCCTCTTCGCCGAAGGCTTCTCCGTGGTCAGCGGTCACGACAACCGTTCCATCGAGTTCCGAAACAAGTTCGGCAATCTCTTCGAGCGCGATGCGGAGGTTCTCCTCGTACAGCGCGAGTGCGGCCCCTCGTGTCCCGTTTTTCATGACATCGGTTGGGTCGAGTTCAAGCCAGAGGCCTGCTTTCTGGGCGAGTTCACTCCCTTCAAGTTTGTTCTCGACTTTTGGCCGAATCGAGTCACTCAGGGAGCTGAGTGCACCACCGCCGTCGTCGTCGGCGACTTCCTTGGCGTCTTCCTGACTTCGGATACCTTTTTGAATCTGCTTGAGCTTGCGACCCTTCCCACGAGAAAGATACGGGGCATGAGGTTGCATATAATGAAGGACTGTGCGGTCAGTCCGTGCGACAGCGTCTTGATGGTCACGGAGTGACGCTGCAAGGGCTTCGGGTGGGACCGTCCCGAGGTCGTCATCCCACCCATGTTTCCAGACATCAATGACAGATTCGAGGTGTTCGGTCGCAGTCCATTCGTAGTCACAACTTGCGCCCCACTTTAGTTCGTTCAGAGGGATGCCAAGGCTGTTGATGAACGGGTTTCCAGAAAAGTACGCAATATCGTGGTTCTCTGTGAGCGTTCGGTAGGCCCACTCCGGCGTCGACGAGCCGAGGCTTCGTCGCTTTTCGAGCGACCCGTCGAGATACTCGTCGTAAATCTCGCTGAAGACATCGTAGCGACACGCGTCGAGAACCAAGCAGTAATCCCACTCAGATTCCAGAAACTGCTGGTCTTTCATCGTGTTGGGAGGGTTTTGGTGGAAGTTGTATAATTTTGTTGGTTGCCATATATCCACGAAAACAGCCCGCAAAGAGGTCGTGTCCCCGTATTCTGCAGTATTCCTCACCCTCAGTTGACAGGATTGTGGCGGTAGCTGTGTCAGTCGAAAGCTTGATTGCCCGCCCGAGGTTGCCTCTGGTAGATGGTCGCTCAGTTCGTTGAGCGAGTTCGCTCGCTCGTGTCGACTCGGCGGGCAGAACGGATGACGCTACTATATGGCCTGTTTACTGGCCTCCTTGGTGTCGTGCTCGCGGCAAACGAGTTTAGAGAAGGGACCGAAATCGACTACCAGGCCTACTACTTTGCCGGCAAGGCTGTTGTTCAGGGTGAGCCATTCGTTGGCTGGGCCATTACTGATGGTGCGTTCATCACCGAGAAGGCCTACGTCTATACACCGATTACCGCCCCAATATTCTCTGTCTATGGAATGTTTCCGGATTGGCGAATTGGGTATGTCCTCAACGTAATTTTGCTTATCAGTGTCTTTTATATGATCGGTCGGCTCCTTATTTCGTTCGTCGAGCGCCACGGTGGGTCACTCTCTCGGGTCGACCGGATTCTCATAATGGGATTTTGCCTGTTCTCGGGCCACAGCGTCCTAGGAGTGTACAGAGGCAATGTCGACCCAATTATGCTGCTCATGCTTTCGGTCGGCTTGCTCGCTATCGAACGTGGCGAAGGGTGGAAAGGCGGCACACTGTGGGCAACTGCTGCGCATTTCAAGCTGTTTCCTGCGTTTCTTGGCGTCTGGCTACTGTACCGCCGTGCGTATCGCGCAATCGCGGCGGCAATGGTGACCGGAATTGGTCTCATCGTCCTCGGTACCGCCGTGTTCGGTATCGATGCCCACATTGAGTTTGTCGACTTTATCGTCAACGAGCGGAGTCGGAAAGGTGCCTTCCAAGGTGGATTAGACCCGACACTGCAATGGATAACTCTGCGACGGCCGTTCTCACAGTTCCTTGCGTTGTCGGGGAATCAGCTGTTCGTTGTGACGACTGCACTCATTTCGCCGTTTGTCTATCTCGTCTACCGGGATGCCAACTCCGAACTCGACCGGATTGTTGCGTTTTTCGCAACGATGGTTGCGATGCTGATTACGATTATTCCCTCGACACTGAACTACGTCGTCTACCTCTATTTCCCGTTGCTTGGCCTGTTGTACCTGACCGAAGACTCGACCACGAAACAGCTATTCGTGGCCGGTCTTGTACTGGTGAATCTCCCACTTTACCCACAACACATCGAGTTGATTGTCGACGCGTTGCCCCTTGGGGCAGGAATCGGAGACATACTCGTCGAGGGTGCACGGGCGTTTATGACCTATAGCTCAATTCCGTTGATTGGGTTCCTGTGTATTCTCGCTGGCTGTATTCGGTTTGTCCGTGTCCCGCGACCGACGACATCGACAACGGCGACCGAACAGCCATCACCGGAGTGACAGTGTCCTATCTGGGTAAATAGTGTGCTTCGATAACAGCCACGAAGGACAACCCATTTCGATACGCTAAAACCGGCCCTCCTCAAACGAGAGTACAGTACCGATGAGTGTCCGAAACATGATAGACCGGAAGCAGGCTCTGATGGGGATTCTCATCTGGGCGCTGGTTGTCGGGGCGTTCGTCACACTCACTGGTGTCGACGATTTCATCAACCGGCTTGATGCCATCAGCGCGCCCGACTTCGGGCTCATGCTCGTTGCAGTCAGTATCGGCGTGATTTCGATGGGGGCGTGTCTCTACGTCATCGCACGCAGTCTCGGCATTGGCGCCTCGTTAATCGAGACGATTTTTCTCAACACGAGCGTCAGTCTCGCCCACAATCTGACACCCTTTGGCCAAGCCGGCGGCGCACCGGTTGGCGCAGTGATACTCTCTCAGCGCTTTACAGGGAGTTACGAGGAGTCACTTGCGGCAATATCGATGAAAGATATCGTCAGTTTCGCCCCCGCTATCTTTGTGTTTACAGTGGGTGGTGGCTATCTCGCAGTCTACGAGCAGTCGATTTCCAGCCAGATCCGGCCACTGGTGGCCGCATTTGCGCTGTTTGTCGTGTTCATCTGTGTTGTGGCCCTTGCTGTCTATCGTTATCCAGACTTCATGCGCGGCATTATCCGGCGGCTCGTCATCGGTGGAAACCGGCTCGCAGCATACGTTCCGATTCTCCCGAGTCTTGAACCTGCGGACATCGATGCGCGTATCACGAACTTTCTCGACTCGATTGCTGAAGTTGCCGGAAGCAAGAAAACGATGGTGCTTGCCAGTGTGCTTGCAACGTCATCGTTCGTTGCGCAGGGTTGTCTGCTGTGGATTACACTTGCGGCAATCGGCGTCGATATCTCAATTCCACTGGCTATTTTCACCGTGCAAATCTCGCTGCTTGCCTCGGGACTCCCGCTCCCCGGCGGGAGTGGCGGCGTCGAAGCAGTTCAGGCGCTCATGTTGGTTGCCACCGCAGGCGTGACCAAGGACGCAGTACTCCCCGCAGTCATTCTCAGCCGTGGACTAGTCTTCTGGACGCCGATTGTCGTCGGCTCCATGACGCTGGTTGTCTTACAGCTTCAGGGAAGATTTACTGGGTCGCTAACAGAGTAGACTCAGTCCTGGTGGGCCAAACATACCCGCCAGATTCCTTCCTCGAAGCTTACGCTTGGCTCCCAGCCGGTCGCTTCGTGGGGTTTCGAGGAGTCTGTGCAGAATACTCGGCGTAACGCTCGCGAGCCATCTTCGAGGCCTCGTAGCCAGTCTCGGCTGTAATGTCTATATCTTCGGGTGAAGGGTCCTGCTGGCTGCCCTAAACCGAGGCGTCGGAGCATAGACAACGGTCTGACAGTCGTCTTGGCGCGCCTGCTCGACGACGTTGACAAAGCCTTCGATATTTTCTCGTGTGCTCCGAGTCGGGTCTTCCTCGTCCATCCCATAAGAAAATCACAGCAAGGTGAAAGACCACGTCCACGTCCGTTGGGAGGTCGTCATCAAGGACCGAACTGTGCTCGAACGTGACACAATTATCGAGGTTTTCGGGCGTTCCGAGCGAGCAGTCGTCAACGACAGTCACGTCGTTTGAGGCGGCAAGGCTGTTCGCAAGATTGGCACCAATAAAACCGGCACCATCCGTTACCAGTACGTCCATCTCTTCGATACGGCGGTGATGCCAACCTGATTGAGAAAAGTGGTTCCACTGTCGTAAATTAGGCAACAATTGAAAACATACAGGGAGTTTATCACACTCCGCATAAAAAAAAGAGATAATGGCAAGTCTGAGGGATCTCGGGTTGTCGGAGTATGAGTCCAGAGCGTATCGCTCGCTTCTGGAGACGGGTCCGACAACAGCAAAGGAGTTGTCTCGTACCAGCGACGTTCCAATGGGTCGGATATACGACGTGTTGAACAGTCTGGAGACACAAAATTTGGTCCGAAGCCAGACAGCAAGTCGGCCGAAAAAATATGTGGCTGTCGAGCCGGAGACGGCACTCGACCGGTTGCTGGAAAACAAGGAACAGGACCTCGAAGAGCAACTCTCACAGTTCGAGAGTATCGCAGGCAAACTCGAAGAACAGTTAGAGGCGTCCGAGCCCGTTGACGAGCAGTTCTGGACCGCAGCGCTTGGAGCTCAAGAGAGCATCGACCTGCTCGTCGAGCGTCTCGCCGCGGCAGACGACCAGATACTGTTTGTGGCCGCAACACCAACCTCTCGGTTCGACGTCGAAAGCGTCGGCGAGCGCATCGCTGATGAACTCGAACACGCTCTCGGACGGGGAATCCCCATTTCGCTTCTTGAACATCCCACTGTCGTCGAAAGTCTCCCTGAGGCAGTCGGTGAGCGGTATCGCGAACAGTTACAGGATCATGACCACTTCGGCGTGCGTGTCGTCGACGATATCGGGAGCACGTTTGCTATCATCGACCACGTCGAAATCTGTATCGAGGTCCCCCATCCGCTGAATCGTGAGGAAGCGTTCGCACTCATCAATCTCAAGGACGCGGAGTTCGCGGCAACTGTTGAGGAATCGTTTGAAAATCGGTGGCAGCAAGCCCAACGACTGTCGTTTTGAGGAACGGCGCTATAACAACTCACCGCGAGCAACCGGCATAACGCGACCACCGACTTCAACCGCGATAGCTTCGTTCTCAGACTCGGCAGCGAGGACAAGAAGCGACGGACGGCCCATCTCATACCCCTGTTCGACTCGCGCATCGACGGTTGGCGAGCCAAGGTACTCGTGTGCAGAGAGGTACGCAGCAAGACAACCGTTTGCCGAGCCCGTCGCCGGGTCCTCGGGCACGCCGTAATGTGGCGAGAACATCCGAACAGCGAGGTCATTCTCGCTAGACCGTGGCTCGGGACAGACAGCGTGGACAAGCTTGGCGTCTCTGCCGGCTACGAGGTCATGATATGCCGTGCGGTCGAGGTCGATATCTTCGAGCGCGTCACGGTCGACTAACGGGACGATGATAGTCGGGAGCCCCGTCGAGACGACTTGCACCGGCCACGTGTCGGCAAGTTGGTCGGTATCGAGTCCCAGCACCTCGGCGAGAGTGCTGTGGCTGAGGTGCTCCCGAAGTTCGGGTGGCTGTTGGCGCATCCAGAGAAACACGTCGCCACCGTCGCGGCGAGTCTCGACTGGTACCTCCCCGACGCGCAGGTCGAGTGTGACCGCCTCGGGCGTTCCATCGGCAAGTTCTTGCCGAACGACCGAGGCAGTTCCCAGCGTGGGATGGCCGGCAAACGGGACTTCCTCAGTGGGCGTGAAAATACGGACCGGCCAGCCCGCCTCGGTGGGAGCGCCGGTGACAAAGGTCGTCTCAGAGTAATCCATCTCGGCGGCAATCGCCTGCATTTCCTCGCCCGAAAGGTCGCCCGCATCGGTGACGACCGCAAGCTGGTTCCCGGCGTATTTCTCCTGTGCGAAGACATCTACAATGTGAAACGGGTGAGCCATTCATCAGCAACGTAGACAGGAAACGACAAAAAATGGTGAGGATAACGTAGCTATCGTCCCGTCGGCGCTAAGAGCGATACCACTCGCCGTCTTCGATACTGCTCTGAGAGAAAGCTTGGCCCCTGCAAACAGCTAAGAGTCTGACAGCCACAAAAAGAGGCATGGAACAACTGGACGTTACCGAGGGGTTCGACGTTCATGAGTACCGCCACGGACTGAAACTCATCAACGAAGACCGTCAAACGATGCATCTAGAGAACCGGGACGGATTTGCGTGTCCAGCCTGTGAGAAACCGTTTGAGGACCTGTTCGTTACCGAAAAGCGTACGAATACGTTTGGAGATCCTGCGTCGCCGTTTTGTATCGTTCGGACCGACCAAGAGGTGCTGTTATTAACTCACTAGCGCTGGAAAAATAGTCACACGATTTTGCGGAAGACAACACACGGCGAACTCCGTTAGACTTACCGCCGGCCAAATCTGACAGACTGACATGGACGTGCCGTGCGTACAAGTCGAACGCGAGGATGGCGAAGCGACGCGACAGGCACTCGCCGATGAGGACCTCGTAAACCAAGAGCACAAAATCGTCCACGATGACGGCTGGCTCTATATCCCCGTAACCGACCCAGCTGCCGTGCCTGTGAGCCACGAAGTGGTCGACCACGCAGTTCCCGAGCGCAAGACCCAGACGATGCCTGACGACCTCGTCGATTTTGTGGCTTCCTACGAGCGACTCGGCGAAGTTGTGCTTATCGACGAGGACGACGACGCCCGAGCACGTGCGCTTGCCGATGCCATCGTCGAGTCAGATATTCCAATGAAGTCCGTACTCAACCGCGCTTCAAAAATTCAGGGTGAGACACGTATACGAGACTGGGACGTGCTTGCTGGCGCGGACACCGAGGCCGTTCATCGGGAGTATGGCTGTGCGTTTGCACTCGATCTTGCGGCGGTGTACTTCTCTCCTCGGCTCGCCACAGAGCGCCATCGGGTCGTCGAGCAGGTCCAATCTGAGGAACGCATCTTCGATATGTTCGCCGGGGTTGGCCCGTTTGTTATTCCGTGCGCAAAACAGGGTGCGGAGGTCGTGGGGACAGATATCAACGCGACTGCAATCAACTACCTCCATGAAAACGCCGAGCGCAACAGCGTGGCCGAACGCGTGACAGCCACTCACGACGATGTTCGAGTGATTGCGACCGATTACGAAGGTTGGGCCGATCGGCTCGTGATGAACCTCCCACATTCGGCTGACGAATTCCTCGACACTGCCAAGCGGCTAGCGAGCGAGGAGTGCATGCTCCACTACTACGACATTCAACACGAAGACGCCCCCTTCGAACCAGGAATTCAGAGAATACGAGAAATAATGGAACCCGAGTACGCCGTCGATATCGAGACAAAGCACGTCGTCAGATCCTACGCACCACACGAGGACAACGTGGTGCTTGACGTACGATTACTGCGAGACTGAGTGGCAGTCGTCGGATGGATTCGCAACGCTTATTGGCCGTATCACTACTACAATTGTATGCGTGCCGGTGTAGCTCAGACTGGCTAGAGCGATTCCTTCGTAAGGAATAGGCCGAGGGTTCAAATCCCTCCACCGGCTTCAGGAAAAAGGGTTCAGAACCTTTCTAGCCCTCAATTCTCTCGTTTAATCGTTCTTTCCGTTTCTCAAATCCCTCTTGCTCGTATTGAAGTGCTATATCGCATATCTCAAGCGCGTCTCGATACTCTCCCCTTTTTTCGTAAATAATTGCTAACCGTTTGAAGGCCGGAATTCGAGGAGGCTCACCGCCATATTCTTCGAGAAAGTCATTCAAGAATTCGTCTATAGTATCAATGTCCCTCTTACAGTATTTAATGCACTTCTCGATTGCGTCATCTCGTTCGTCCCGTTGCTTGTAGAATAGATCGATTAGTTCGTTATACACAAAGTGGCGGTCGGTTGGATTACTATCTTCAGTCTCTATCGCTTTCAAAAGAACCTTTTCAGCGAACCGATAGTTTTTGTCGGATATTGCCTTTGAACCGACTGTTTGAAGATAGCCTTGTGCTGCCTGTGTGGTTGATTTCACAGGTCCCTCAAGCAAATTACCCATACCCATAGACTCACTATATTGGTACAACATTTCTGTCTCACTCTCAGATAAGCCTAAGTACCATTCAGACAGCCCTAACACCTCAAGATAGTCTGGCACTTCTTGACTGCCTGTGCCAAGAAACTCTCTGATATTGTCTAACATAGTATTCTCATTTGACTCCAAACTCTGTTAAAGATACTCTTGCCCTCTGATTCTAACCCTGTCCTATTCTACCTTAACCAACAGAACCGCGGTAACCCTACAGTGTTGGTTAAGAACTAACCAAGGGACGCTCGACAGACTACGACTCTGTTGGTTAGACACATGGGGCGTTTTCCGCTATGAGGTGTTTGCTGAATACGGTTACATGGGGTGAATCCGAACTACCAGAGTGTCCGATATCCCCCATAACGATACTTAACGGATTGTTTTCGAGATACGGCTTATCCGAGACCTGCTTCACTCATGGCTTTTGTTTTCAGGACAGCCATGCAGTTTGTTTCCGAGGTACCCATGGAGTTGTTTACTCAGACTGCCATGGGGTTGTTTTTGAGATATAATTTTCTGCCGTTAGCTACAGAAGGCTGTCGACCTCCATCAATTATGAATCCTAACTATAATGTCCCTATAGTGTCCTGGGAGAGATATGCAACGAACGCAATTAGCGACCATCGTGTTAGCTTTTCTCATTCTATTGGCTGGCTGTTCCTTCTCTATTAATTCGGACTCACCTACAACCGAAGTGAGCCCGTCTATGACTCCGACACAAGACCCTAGTTCTCCTACCGTTACAGAAACATCTTCTACACAGACGCCAGTGTCCTCCCCCAATGAAACCGTTTCTCCAACTCAGACTACTATGTTAACCCCAACACAGACACCTGCACAGACACCATCTCCAACAACCACTCCTACGCCGACACTCTCACCTACGCATACACCTACACCTTCTCCCACGCCGACACCGACGCCGACACCGACGCCAACTGCTACACCAACCCCAACACCGACGCCCACGCCAACACCGACGCCCACGCCAACACCGACGCCCACGCCAACACCGACGCCGACACCGACGCCGACACCGACGCCCACGCCAACACCGACGCCGACACCGACGCCGACACCGACGCCCACGCCAACACCGACGCCGACACCGACGCCGACACCGACGCCAACTGCTACACCAACCCCAACACCGACGCCCACGCCAACACCGACGCCCACGCCAACACCGACGCCGACACCGACGCCAACTGCTACACCAACCCCAACACCGACGCCCACGCCAACACCGACGCCCACGCCAACACCGACGCCCACGCCAACACCGACGCCCACGCCAACACCGACGCCGACACCGACACCTACTCCACGCCCAGATCCAACAGTCAGTGGCTCAGTTCAAGATAGAGGCTGGATAAATAATGACACCTACCAAGTAACTGCGAAGGTATGGACAAATTCATCCGGGGAGGTACATACAACAGTGTACGCCGCTTTAGACTTTCAAGATGGTGGTCACACGACAGAGGCCAAAGAAATTACTATAGGACCAAGTGAGGAAAGGGTCTTAGAGCTTCAAGAAAACCTCTCAGAGTGGAATGAGAATAGGCAAGAATGTTGTAATCGAAGTGGAGTAAACGTAAGGGGGGCTTCAATTGAGTTCTACGATACAGTATGGGCAAACGAGAGTAATGAAAGCTCAAATGTGCCTATACTTCTACTTGCTGGCATGACAATGGTTGCGTTCACGAGTAGGTACAAAAGAAAGGAGTAGGAACTACTACTCGGATTCTCAATTGGTTATAGAATCTTATCGTTCCTGAGTTTCACGGGAGTTCGTCCATTCATGGCCTTGTTTCGGGGATAAGCCATGTCCAATTGTTTCCTATATCACGGATATTTCTATCCTAAGAGTCTCTACGGAACAAAATCAAACGAATCACCTAACAGAGATTGGGGTTCTTTCATGGGGTTTGTTTTCGAGAGTCGCCACTACCCACCTTTCGAGTCCTACTCTGGCCCTGTCCTTGTCCCGTTGGCTATGATCGCGTCATCTCTAATGTGAGACGGTATCTGGCCGAACTTTGCCGCCCCAAGAGTGTCATACTGCTTGATGTCCGTGGACTTGTCGCTATCACTCGATTCTTTGAGACCGTTGCTACAGCTCACGTATTGCTTTTCAGAGGCCCAATACAGGACTTGTCGCCAGAGGCGCGTTTCACCCGACTCTAGCATGTCCCGCAATTCGCTTTCAGACGCCTCTACGAACTCATAGAGGCCGCGAGTTGCCTCACTCAGATAGTAGGAGAGTGTTCTCTTGCCGTCGCTATCATCATGCAGTAGCCACGATCCGTCCCGTCGAGTGACTGATTGCACGTACACCTGTTGGCCGATATCCTTCTTTTGGTTCCAATAATCCCGTACCTCTTGCTCACTGATTGTAGAGTTGCCCGTTTCACTCTCGCCGTCTTTGACGTAGTCCACCCCGAACAGAACGATATGGTAGTGTGGTAGTCCTTTGTGTTGAAACTCTAAGGACTTGATATACTCTGGCCGTCCACCTAACCGATATCCCAAGCAGTCAATGAAATTACCGACGCCGTCTTGGACCGCCTCAAGAATCTCTGTGTGACTCTCAAACCGCTTTGGATCTGGCGTGAGTGTCACCATTACCGCTTGGCTTTCTTTCTCTGCCGCCTTGTCTAACGCTGTCGTGAGTCGGTTGTGTGACTTTCTCGCCTCAGGCTTGTCCTTGAACCGCGACTCCTGCTCAATCAGTAGATACTCACTGTCCACGTTCGGACGGTCCCGGTACTGTTGCATGATTGTGTAAGTCCCGGTGATTGACGCTCGCCACGTTACGAACTCTCTGAACAAGTCGCGCTTTACACTATCCGCTTGAACCGTCTTGTACGATTCACAAAACCGTTGGACCCTCTCTTTTGGGGTGAGTGACTGTCCGTCGCCGGCGGCTGTCTCACTGTCGCCGGCGGTGGACTGTCCATCACCGCCACGTCTTGCTTTTAGAGAATATTCATACTGCTGTCTCAAGAGAGAGTCCGCCTTGAAGCAGATCCACCTTGGCTCGATTTGGACAAAACCGCCTCTACTGTCGCATTTGAACCAGTTACACCGTTTTGCCAACCGACGTAGCCTTTGATACTCTGTATTGGTGTAATCCTCACCGTAAACGGACTTTACCGCCTCAGAGAGTCGCGTCGGATATCCCTGTTTCTGGTTTTCAACCACTGTACGCATGAAATCCGTCTTATCCGACGCATATTGCTCACCGTCCCATGGACAGGTGAATCCAGTAGAGCCACCACTACCGTTTTGACATGGGATAGAATCCAGTCCATGATCCGACCGACGTAGTCCCGCGAGAGAGGTAGCCGATTGAGTGGATGTATCCCTTTCCCCGTTTGTAGAGTCCGCTTGAGAGTCCGCTGTCGCCTCTCTAAGCGTATCCCCTTGGGACGACAAAGGATCTCTTGAGTCGTCCGTGAGTCCGTCCTGAGTGGTATCTACGTCCGTCTCTGGGAGTCCATACTTGTCCCGAAACTCTTGGATACCCTCTTGGACCTGTTTTTCTGCCTTTTCGCCTGTCGGTACGTCCGAACCGAATTCGTTTGCCGATAGTTCGTCTTTACTTTGACTCATAGCCCACGAGAAACCGAACTATGGGCGTATCCTGCGACAGAATCAAGTCACTAGGTCGAGAAACAATCATCTGTATCCCGAATCCCAACGGATACGCCCGCCTTTCAGAGAGGTTTGCACCAATCCCGCCTCTCTGCCCTTTACCACTCATAGAATCTACTCAAGAGCTTCAAGCAGTGACTCGGCGTATTTTGAACACCGCAAGTCCGACTCTGCTATCACCTCTAAGTCCTCACGGCTGTCCTCAAGCCGCTCTATCGTATCGCTGGAGAGATTGGCAGGTCTCACTCAGAATCCCCCTCAAGCGGTTCAATTTGAAGTACGACAAAGTCGCCCTGCTCAAGCTCAAGATCACGCCGGATAGAGGCGTCTATCGTTACCCGCCCCTGATCGAGAACCTTTGCCGGACATCGTTTTGTGGTCGGCATATCTGTACGATTGTGAGGAAAAGTATTAAGTCAAATTGCGGTGATAGTTCGTAATAATGACGAACAGAGACGACTTGCCGTATAAGGTCAACTACCGCTCCAAAGACGATAGTCCGCGAAACGGTATGCTCACTGAATCACACCGTGAATTTCTGGAAGGGGACGGAAGCGGACTTGCCGAATCAACCCAATCAGAACGCAAGACAGCGATTAAAGAACGAGTATATAACACTCTGCTTGACTTTGCCCTACTCCACGAACACTGGGACAAGCACGATCAAGAAGGACGGGAGGAGATAATGGGTGACTCAATTAACGACAAAGCCATACTTGAGGGACTAGCTGGCCTTGTCGCTATGTTATACACCGATAGTCCTTATGGCCTCCAAAGTGGTCTCGAAAAGGTTCTGCTTGAGGGTGTGAATAAAGCAGAACGAGAGTTATCCGAATCGGACTGGTATTATGTTGCTGATGTTGATCTTGAGGTGGACTATCTTGAGGAGGTCGAATATAAAAAAGCGATTAGGAAATTCAAACGTGGGAAAATGTCCGACATGACGGACGGTGAAGCACAAGCGATTGTGAGATTACTCCATCGAACTCCAACGGTATCTCCCACCGAATTGAGAGAGATGCAACATGAGCTTATGGACCACTATGATGAAATCCTTGAAGAACAGGATGAGGCGGCTGAAACGAGAGCGAATAAGGCCCGCGAGAAGCAAATGAGGCTACAGGAGCGAGATGAAGAATAGCGGTTGATTATCTACTAACGTTGCTCACTATTGCTTTTGTTCAAGAAACGACTTAATGTCAGGATCGTCCATGAGACTATCCAATGTTTCGAGCTTGTCTGCTAAGTCAGCCCCCGGTTCAATATCCTGATAGTCTTGCTTGATATCTTCGTCCGTCTCTGCCTCGAATTCGTCCGCCCGCTCTTGATCTAAGCCGAATCCACAGCGCATACAAAACGTCGCCTCTGGTTGATTCAATTCTTCACACCGCGGACACTCTATCACGTCCGGCTGTTGTTCCTTTTCATCCGGTTCGTAGAGGCCATGCATTTGGTCATACGTATTGTCGATATCACGACCGGACAGGTGGACATAACGCTGGGGTACGTCCGACCCTTGGACCCACCCGAACCATTCACAGAGTTGCGCTTCGGTCATTTCAGTAGCTAGCTCAGAGGCCCGAGAGTGTCGGTAATGGTGAGGGTTTGACGGCTTATCGATATCCGCCCTGTCCATGTTCTTCTTGAGAACTTTCTCACGAATATACCGATAGCCCAGTTTGTCGTCTGGCCCGCCCTGCTGGATTTTGCACCATAAAGGGGCTTCTTTCTCGGGGTTTGGATGTTCGTTTAGCCACTGGTTGATGTATGGGACTGACTCAACCAAAGGTAGCCGTCGAGAACCAGTCTTACCGTCTATCACTACCTTCTTGCCATGCTTTCTATCTTCGATATCCCCAACCGTCAAATCAATTAACTCACCGATACGAGCGCCCGTCTCATAGAGAGTGTAAATGAAAGCCCTGTCCCGCGGATTCTTTGCCGCCTCTACTTGAGCCTCTATATCCTCTTTAGATAGTAGATCCTTCGGGAGAGTATCGTTACCGTTTGAGTTGGACAGTTTAATCCAGTCAATTTCCTCCGGCGTCTCCCCGTCATTCAACCACGTCCAAAACCCACGCATGACCGTCTTGTACGTATCAATCGTTTCGTCTGTATAGTCTTGAGAGTGTACCCACTCAAGCAGATCCTTAACGTCAGACTTGTCCATCTCATTGAACGGCTTGTCTGAGTTTTCGGATAGCACCTTCAGCCGCGAGAGATTCTTGAGTAGAGTCGCCTCACTCAGCCCATTCAGCATTTGATCCCGTTTGTAGTCCCGCAATAGCTCTTTGTTCGCCTCACTGATTACGTCCGATGTTTCGATGTTCTCAGTGGTTTGCTCAATCCGTTTCTGAAAGTCCTCTGTCGGCATGACTGGTTATTATAGCGCCACGTCCAAATAAGTTTTGAACCCTTGTTCGGTAAGCACTCCACCGGCTTACACTATTTCCTTTACAATCCTACCGTATAAGGGTTCCTGGGTGTTCGGTAACTGATCAGTCGCCCGTAAGGTTGTTCCGGGGGAGTTCGGCGTGACCGGACCGTACCTCGATTCCGGTCGCGAGGAGCCTCCCCGCTGCCTGGTCCACGGAGTCGCGAAAGAGCAGGTCTATCCCCACGACATCCCGGAATACTTCGAGCGCGTGCGCGGGTAGGACGCCGAGACTGTCGACGCGAAGCGGCTCGGCTGGGCCCCGGCCGACGAGACGGCGCTCCTCGACTACCTGATGGGGGAGGGCTACGACCGAGACGCGATACTCGGGACCGGCCTGTTCACCGAGGACCTCACGCCGCTCTGGCAGGGGCGCTATGTCTTCCCATACTTCGACATGGACGGTCGGCCGGTGTACGCTATCTCGCGGTTGACCGGGAACGAGGGCGGCGGCGCGGCCGGGTACGACGGCCACCCCGCCGACTTCATGAGCGGGAAGTACGCCAAGCTCGCCCACACGAAGGAATACGTCGCCATCGACGAGCCCATCTACGGCCTTGAGACCGTCGAGTCGGGCGAGCCCGTCCTCATCACCGAGGGCATCGCCGACGCAATCACGGCCCACGAATGCGGGTACGCGTGCATCTCGCTGGTCACGACGCAGTTCAGGCACCGGTTAGCTATGCGCGCTCGACTGAGCGAACTGCCGCGACCAGCGGGCCCTTCGGAGCTACTCGCTTAGGTCTGCGCCCCGGTGGGAACATCATCTCCGAGGGGCACATCGATTTTCAGGAAATCACCAGCTCTCAGACTCCGTGTACCTCAACGTGCCGTTACATTGCGGGGAGGGCATAGAGACGGTCAAGTACACCATCCGTGAGTAGGTCGATGCATTGGCGAAGCGAGCGAGGGTACGGACGACGCAGCCCGCGGAGCCGAACGCGGTGAGGCGAGCAGGAACTTCTTCCAGCGTGACGCGCCACACGCCCGGACTATCTCTCCATGGTTCGAATCTCTCCACTGTCACTTGTGCGACCGGCGCGCTCGAAATCCACTCAGACCGGTCCAACGCGCCAGTCACGACCGTTTTCAGGAAACTGACACCCCCGGTCGCGAAGGGCAGTGGTTGCCGACCCGAGACAGACAAACCGTTTCGGGTCGGTCGCATGGTCAAGTCTGCTGAATCGCGAATGGTAATGGCGAACGGCAACACCAATTGGGGACCGATGCCCGTCCACAGCGCCTCATATCGAAACAGATCAACGACCTGCCCGCCTGATAATATTATATACAATTATATTCCAATGACAAAATTTAATACCTCTTATTGTGATGTGTTATCATGGCCCTATAGGTCTTGACTATCCGTCAGACCACGTGATTCCCATGCCAGAACACCAGCTACTTCGAGTGCGGCAGTGGGGTACAGATAGCGAAGCACTGCGACAGTGGCTCGCGAACGAGCTCGATTCGGCGACTGCCGACCGTGCGAGCGCGACTGGGTTCGCCCGGACGGCCGACGCCGATCGATCGCTCGACTGGTCGGCAGTCGCCGCCCGGCAGTCCCCGGGCAGTTCGATCGCCCTCCACTCGGCGGAACCGGGCGGTCGCCACCTGATCGTCGGCCAGGTCCGCCAGGCAGACCAGTTGCGCGAGGGCGTGACCGTCCGCCTCTACGACGCTGCGGTCTACGATGGCGAAGCGGTGCCGGCCAGCCAGCCAATCGCGATGGACACGACCGGCGAGCACGGCGAGTTCGTCCTGTCGTACGAGCCGGAGAGCCTCGGCTCGGTCGAGGCGCCGGCGGTCCGGGTCAGCATCGTCGACGAGGCGACGCGGACGACCACCGACCGGATCGACGCGACGACGCCAATCGCCGTTCGTGACGTCGCGGTCCCGCCCGAGGCCCTCGGCATCGGCGACCGGTCGATCGAACCCGACCTCATGACCGACGGCGGGACGGACCAGCCAGAGGAGTCCGCGGAGGACGCCACACCATCGGACGCCTCCGAGGCCGAATCCAATCGATCGGACGACACCGACGCCGAATCGAACCGATCGAACCCGTCGAACGGCGAGTCGACCCCGCCCGACGGGGCGGCCGCCGAGTCGAGCGAACCCGCGGACGAGGAGGCCACGCCAACCGCCGATGCCGACGACCTCTTCCAGTTTATGACCGTCAGGCCGCCCGAGAAGTCGGATCCGGGCGCCTTTGCACGCGTCAATCCGGGGTATTCGACCGGGCTCGTCTCGTCGCTGACGGAGGCCGCCGGTGAGGAGGGGGCCCGCGGGGCCGTGGTCGAACAGCTGCAGGCGTTCAAGGACGGTGACGCGTTCCTCGAAACGCTGTCGGCGGCGCCGCTCGACCTGACGCCACTGCATGACGCCCTCGCGGAACTCGACGCCGACGAGACGGCGGACGAGGCCGCGGCCGACTTCGGCGCCATCGTCGAGGAAGCCCTCGGGTCCTCGCCCGAGGCCCTGGTCGACGACGACACGCTCGAGGAGACCGCTGGCCAGGTGCTCGACAGCCTGACGGCGGCGTCGCTCCACCCGATCGGGGTCGACGAGTCGGTCCGCGCCTCGCTTCGGGACGGAACGCGGCTCGTCGACGCCATCCGCAGGGCGGCCGACGGCGAGACAGTCGACGCGCCGGCGGTGCTGGACCGACAGGTCGCGCTCCCCGAGGCCGTTCCCGCGCTCTCGGCGCTCCCCGTCGAGTCACCGCCGAGTGCTGGCGGTTCGTCCGGCCGCCGTGCCGACGGGTCGACGCTCGCAGACCGATTACACGATTTGGAGGCTGCCGCCGACGAACTGCGGACGGCGGCCACGGCACCGCCGTCCGGAGCACTGGAGGCCCCGCTCACCGACGGCGAGGGCAGACAGTTTGCGGACGAGGCGCCGGCGCGCGAGCGGTCGGCGGCCGACGAAACCGACGTCCCGGCGGCGATCCGTCGCGCCGAGCGGGCCGCTGGCGGGGCGGTCGACGACGCGACGAACGCCCAGCTTGCGGACGCTTTCGACTCGATCGAGCAACTTGTCGACCGCCTCGCGGAGCGACGGGCCGGCGGCGGTCGGCCGCTCGACGAGGATCGGATGGCCGACCTGTCCGATCGCGCTCGCTCGACGCTGTCGAGCCTCGGGATCGAACCCGGCGACGGGTCGATCGACGACGCGACCGAGCGCGTCAGCGAGGAAGCCCGCCGCATCAACGAGCGACTCCTGGACGAGACGGTCGGCGCGTACGAACGGCTGGTCGCGACCGAGGACGGACCGATGCTGATCGGCGAGGGTCGGTCCTCCGGATCGTCACAGCCCCTGTCCGGTAGCGTTGGCGGCGCCTGGTGGGGGAGCGACGAGTCGGCCGAGGAGGACGATGCAGAGTCCTACCGTGCCGAGGGCGTCACGGTCCTCGGCTTCGGCGATCTGCGCGTGGTCAAGCAGGTCGGCCCGCGCTACGAGGCCGGCGAGATCGCCCACGTCGAGAACGTCATGGAGAGCGAGACCCGCGAGCGGGTCCACCGGGAGTCGGAGGTGACCGAGGAGACCACTCGCCGGAAGGAGAAGACGATCAAAAGCGAGAAGCAGGACCTCCAGACGACCCAGCGCAACGAGATCAAACGCGAGTCGGAGACGGTGATCAACGATCAGTGGGGCGTCGAGGCCGGCGTCAACGTGTCGGCGAAGTACGGCCCCGTCTCCGTCGATACGAACTTCGGGTACTCCCGGCAGCATTCCAAGCAGAAGTCCAAACGGACGGCCGTCTCCACGGCCCAGGAGATCACCCGGCAGGCCACCCGTCGCGTCGAGGAGCGGGTGACGACCGAGACGACGAAACGCATCCGCGAGGAGATCATCGAGCGCAACCGTCACGCGTTCGAGAACGACGGCGACGACCACATCACCGGCATCTACCGGTGGCTGGAGAAGACCTACCGGATGGACGTCCACGAGTTCGACCGACCGCGGCTGATGGTCGAGTTCCTCGTGCCCGATCCCGCCGCTGGGTACCGGTACGCCCAGGGCGCCAAGCCAAAGGAGAAGACCGCCGAGAAGCCCATCGAACCGAAGGCGGTCGACTTCGGCGGTGACGTCACTACCGGTGCCGAGCGCGAGCAGGGGGCGCCGGTGTACGAAAAGCGCCTCTCGTACGACGACATCACTCCGTCGAACTACCAGTGGTACGCCACCCACTACGAGGCCGAGGACGTGCCGGCTCCACCGGCCCACCGTCGCAAGAAGACGATCAAGATGAAAGGTGGGGAGGGCGTCAGCAGCGGCAACGACGAGGCGCCATCCTACGACACCAAGTTCATCGACGTCCCAGACGGCTACAGCGTGGGGACCGTCGCCGTCTTCTCCGGCTACATGCACCGGAAGAACCACAGCTTGGGTGCTGGCATCCGCGTCAACGTCGGTACGGACGACCCCGGCTCGGGCCCGAGCCACCGGATCCAGAACGTCCATTCCTCCGCCGACGCCGGCGACGACAAGGCAGACCCCGCCGAAACGGAGTATTTCTACCTGAACAGCGACGAGTACGACCGCGTCCCTGTCACGCTGTCGGCCCGCAACACGACCGACTACAACGTCGTCGCGACGGCGACGCTCGAACGCACCGACGACGCACTGCGCGAGTGGAAAGCCGAGGTCCACCGGAAGATCATGGCGGCCTACCGTCGCCGTCGCGACGAGTACGAGAGCGAAGTCGAGGCGGCGAAGGTTGGCGCCGGCGTGAACATCGAAGGCGAGAACCCCAAGCAGAACCGCGAGACCGAACGGAAGGAGCTCAAGCGAGCGTCGATCGAGCTGATGCGGCGCTTCGAACTCGACTTCGACGCCGTGACCATGCCCGGCGAGAACGGCAACGACTCACTATCCTTCCCCGGGATCGAGGAGTCCGCGATCCCCGGAATGAAAGACGACCTGCAGTTCTTCGAGCAGTCCTTCGAGTGGCAACAGGGGACCTACGTCTTCTACCCCTACTACTGGGCGGACCGGGAGTCCTGGACGACGCGGCTCACGCGTGACGACTCGGATCCGAAGTTCGAGTCGTTCCTGACCGCCGGCGCTGCGCGGTTCGTCGTCCCGGTGCGGCCCGGGTTCGAGCCCAACGTCATGCGGTTCATGCAGACGGGCATCCCGTTCCTCAAGGAGGGAACCATCGAGGAAATCGACGATCCCCGATACGTCGACATCGTCTCGGAACTCCGCCAGCAACAGGGCGCGGCCGAGGGCTCGGAGTACTCCGGCGAGCACTGGTTCAACACCGTCCCGACGTCGCTGATCAAACTCCAGGCCTCGGACGCACTGCCCGACATGATCACGCCCGTCAACGAACTGTACGACACGACGACCGCCGCGGCGACGATGCTCACCGAGGGCGCCCTGGGTTCGGGTGCCGCCGAGCCAGCCGTCGACGGTGGCTGGGACTCGTCGGCCCCACCCCGGTCGGCGGACGAGTCCGCCCCGCCGGAGGACGAGTAATGCCCGCCGGGCGACCGAGTACCGACGCGGTTCCCATCGAGTCGCCGGAGGACGTCGAGTACCTTGTCCTCGGTGGCGGTGGGGCCCGCGCCGTTGCCCACTTCGGCGCGCTCGCGGCCCTCGGCGACCTGGGATACCTGAAGCGCGTCGAGGCACCACCCGCCTCGCCCTACCAGCCTGCGGTCGACCACTACCTCGATCCGGCAAAGACCAAGGCGATCGCCGGCTCCTCGACCGGTGGCTTCGTGGCGACCTTGCTCGCGATGGGCGTCGGCGTGAAGACGGCGTACAATATCGCGGTCCCTGGTGGCGAGGACCAGCAGGATCTGCTCCCGGTCGTCCTCGCCAAGGAGCCGTGGGAACGCCGCCACCGTCCCACCTTCGAGGGCATTCAGACGGAGGATCTCACCGCCCCCCACGAGGCGCTGTGGGATCCGATCGTCTCGTCGATGACGGGCCGACTCGCGGGGGAGGTCGCTGATGTCGGGTATCCGGTGATGACGGAGGACCTCAACATTCGCGGGACGGTCGCCGCGGGCTTCCTCGGGGTGGTCGACGACACCGTCGGCCACGGCGTGCCCCAGGTGTTGATCGACCGAGTGCTCGGGAGCGGTGACATGGCGACATACGTCCGTAACCTCGTGACCGACTACGGATTGTTCTCCGGCCACGAACTTCGCCATAGCTTCGGCTCACCCGAGTCGCCGCTGCACGAGGTCGGCCGCCGCGGTGAGGCGAATGAGCGGGCGGCCCGTCGGGCGGCCGAACGCGAGCACCAGGTCGCCTCCGAACGCGGGCCGGGCGACGGCACCACGGCCACCTACACCGCCATCGCAGACCTCGGGAACCTCACCTTCTCGCAGTTCGCCGGCTACGTGCACGGCACCCACTCCAACGGCAAGGGCTTTCGCACGCCGCTCGCCCTGACCGGGACCAACGTCGCGACGCGGAGCGGGGAAATCTTCTCCGCCGATCTGACGCCCGACGTCCCCGTCGCCGACGCGCTCCGAATGACGATGGCGTTCCCGTTGTTGCTAAAGCCGACGTTCGTCGAGGACGGCAGTCACGAGGGGATCTGGGTCGACGGCAGCATCGCCAACGCCTACCCACTCCACGCCTTCGACGGCGGTGATGGATTGCCCGGCTCGGTACTCGGCTTCGACGTCGGGCCGCCGCGGGGGCGCTCGGTCGACTCCTTCGTCGACCTCGCTCGCGCCGTCGCCGGGCGGTTCGTCGAGGTCAGCACCACCGGGCGGATCCGGGGGCCGCGCGACCATCTCCAGACGATCGGGCTGCCGGTCGGTGACCTGCCATATCTCTCGGTGCCGAAGAACACGAGTCGCATCCGGCCGGCGCTGGTCGCCAGTGCCCAGGCGGTCTACGAGTACTTCGGAAAGCGGCGTGCCGAGCAACGGGCCAGCACGACCGTGAACGAGTTCCTCCAACGCGGCAGTGGCGGCAAGGCTACGAGCGGCGAGCGCGGGGTGACCGCGGATGGCTAACGGCGACGGGTCCGGGGAGGACGACGAGCCCGAACAGCTCGAGCTATTCCTCGAGGATCCGCCCCAGGCCGAGACCACCGACGGCAACGAGGGCCCCTTCGGCGCCGGCGTCAATCCGGACGACATCGACGGCGGCAGCTTCGCGGAGGCCGAGCGGCCGGTCAGGACGGCGCCGATGCCGTCCCAGGTGCGCTACCTGGTGTTCTCCGGTGGCGGCGCGAAGGCCTTTGCCTTCCTCGGCGCCCTGGCGGCGCTCGGCGAGCTCGGCTTCCTACACAACCCCGCGCGGGACGGCGACGACGCGGACGCGCCGGACGACTACTTCCTCGATCCTGACCGGATCGACGGCGTCGCCGGTGCCTCCGCGGGTGCCATCACCGCGGGACTGCTCGCCGGCAACGTCGGCCTGGGCGAGGCCTACGATCTCCTCACCGACGACGAGGAGATCACCCGGTTTTTCGACCGGTCGGACCTGTCGACGCTCGACAGCCCGACGCTCTCGGGAACCGACGAGGTAACGCGACCGACCGCCGAACGCGGTGCGCTGGTGACGGCCATGGGCACCGACGCAGCGCCGGCCGAACTCCAGGAGTACCGGACGTCCGTCGTCGACTACATCACCGCACAGACCGGCGAGACCGTCGACGAGATCATCGAGGGGGTCCAGGACGCCTCGCAGGTCAGTGACGCCTACTTCTCGGGGGAGATGCTCGACAGCCCGGCCTGGTGGCTCGGTGCGCTCCTCCGGTGGAAGTTCGACACGGGCCTGCCGGCCGAGACGATCCGCCAGGTGTTCATGACCGGCCACTTCCCGATGTACGTCGCGAACCTGCTGTTCCACGACGGCGTGTTCTCGGGTGCCTTCGCCCGGCAGTACCTCGACGCGGCGCTCACCGCCGGCCTGCGGTCGGCCGGCGTTCCGCCCGGTGACACCGTCACCTTCCGGGACCTCGCCGCCGGCTCGCCGATCGATCTCTCGGTCGTCGGTGCGAACCTCTCGTCGGGGACTGCCGACAGCTTCGCCACCGGCGAGACGCCCGACATCGGCGTCGCGGACGCGATCCGCCTGTCGATGGCGATTCCGTTCGTCTACCGGCCGACGACCGTCGCGGACGGCCCCCACGCCGGTACCTGGGTCGACGGGGGACTTATCAACAACTTCCCGCTGCACGCCTACACGCCGCCGGACCGGGCAGCGAGCCCGTCGGTGCTGGGGCTCAACCTCGATGAACCGGCCGGCGAGATCGGCGACCTCGGCGACTTCGTCGGCGCGGTGTCAGGATCGCTGTTCGCCCGGACGACCGAAAACCAGATCTACACACCGATCGAGAGAACTCAGGTCATCGACCTTCCGACCGGCGACCTGTCCATGCTGGGCTTTACACCCACGAGGGAGGCCGTCGAGGAGGCGATGCAGACCGCCGCCCAGTCGGTCCTCGAGTACTTCGGCCAGCAGCCGGACAACGCCGCGTACAACGCGGAGCGTGCCATCGAGGAACGGATCCACGGGGAGGAGCCGTCGGGTGGTCCGTCGCCACTGCCGGAAATCCCGACGAAGCCGGACGATCGGCGGTATTCGCGTGGCTATCTCCAGACCAAGTTCATGGACGAGATGCTCGCAAAGATCAAGGCTGGCGACCCGGAGGCCGACGGCTGGGAACCCCACCCGCTCGCCTTCCTTCTGGATCCGATGGTCGTTCGCGGCGACGCCGACGGCCCGGCCGAGTCCCCGGAGCAACTCGTCAATCCCGAGGAGGAACCGGAGACGTACCGCGACGGCGTCTCCTTCTGGGACCGGTCGACAACGCCGAAGAAGGGCGACGACTGGTACTTCGTCCACCACCGCCGGCCGCCACTCGACGCGGGCCACATGACCTCACGATGGTACCTGGAGTCGGAACTCTACGAGTACGAACGCATCGCCCTGGAGGACAAGTACCTCAACATCCGTACTGACGCGGACACGGTCGAGTCGCCGGGCGGCGCCAAGAAGGATTACACGGCGATCGAGATCGGTGGCGTTCCCGTCGAGACGAAGACCGCCGAACGCCTCGAGTTCGACACCGATCCCGCGGCGGATGGGTACCACGAGATGTCCGAGGCCGAACAGGCGGCCTACCGGGCCAAGCACTTCCCGGTCGACGCCAAGTTTCCCGACCACCGGCCCTTCGGCGAGATACTCGGCGGACTGCCGAAAGGCACCGTTCAGCAGAAGAAAGCGGCAGGCGAGACCAGCGCCGGCTGGGTGTACCCCGGTCCGAACAGCGACGCTCGACGGATCAAGGAAATCCAGGGCGTCGAGCAGTAAACCGTGGGTGCCGGGCGGGCGCCCCCATCGGTGCGCCGTCCGTTTACCGGCGTGTTATCCCGCTGATCGAAAGGCGACCTTCGAGTACGACCCGGACTTGCTGGATCCGCGGAAGGGCACCTCGTATACGTGCGCTCGGGGGTCTGTCACGCCGCGACTGGCGGGACAGACTACCTCCCGGTCGGCCTCGCTGCCGCCGCGCTCACCGGCCTGGATGCGCTCGCGGAGGCGGTCAATCTCGCTTCGTGGGTCGGACATACAGGTATATACTATATACGTGAGATTGTAAAGTTTTACTTGAATGCCCTTCACCGGCTCTTTTTGTTGGGAGTGAAACCAAAGAACGTGTTTGCTGTCGAGTGATATCAAAAAGTAACGAACTAGCACAGCGACAGAGTTGTTTTGTCGGTCAAGTTCATCATTACTTACCGTGAACGTACCCGAAGATATCGCATCCGTCCTGTCACAGCTGTGTCGGGAGTCCAGCGCTGCGTTCAAGCGTGGCGACAGGGAGACAGGCGTAGCGGCAATTACGAGTGCTGCAACAGTTGCGGACAACAAACTTCCCGAAAGTGACCTCCGGCAGCAGGTGTTGCACGGGTGTGAGCGTGCTGAAACGGTTGCAACAGCCGACGAAAGCGAGTTGGGAGTAGCTGCCGAATACGCAGCGTCGATAGAACGGCATCTCGACGAGACACACACAGAGTGAGGGCACCCATCACGTTCGTCTGTCGTCAACTGCACCACACGCACTGCATTTTGGAGCACCAACGTCCTCGTCGTACTGCATCGAGCCTTCGCCACATTCGGGACAGGGCATGAAGTTCACCGACTCGCCGTACTGTGGCACCTCAGTCGGGTTCATCTCCGCGTTACTTTGTCGCGTTCGCCAGCGTCCACGGAGATAGTTCAACAGCTTCGAGAGCATTAGCTAACAGTAAGGCAAGCAGCCACATGTGTCTATTCCTGTGCTTGGTTCGATGAGGCCTGTCACAGGGCACGCGAGGCGAGTTCGACCAGTGGAACAAGCACCAGAAGGTAAGTGAGCGCACAGAGTGCCCAGTCCCGGCGAATTGTTCCGAGACGCTGTCCGGCAACCTGTGACCGTGGCAAGACAACAACAGCAAAGAACCCCACCATCAACACGTAGAGAGTAACTGTGGCCGCCGCTGTCGAGAGAAGAGATGGGCCATCGAGTACGGCCTCTGCCCCAAACAGAACCCAGACAAACAGTGGGCCGGTCAGCAGACCGGCGATGTAGTGGACAACCGTTCCAAGCCGGTCCGGAGCATCCGCCGGCTGGTTTTCTGTCAAGACACCAGCTGCGATAGATGGTGGCGTATTTCCTTCGGGAAGCTGTGCCATCACACCATCCATAGCCAGCGTTGCAACGATGCCAGCGAGAACGCCAACAATGAACCGGAATGGAACGGACAGTGGGGCTGTAACGTCAACAACGACCATACTCGCTAGTTAGGCTATGAGGCTTTTTGTTCTACTGAATGGGGACAGTTCTTTGGGTTGTGCGTTGACATCTGACAACCCAAAACACATACAATTGCTCACCAGAAACGTTCAAACATGAGTAGCCTTCCGACAGTCCCGCTCTTTGTCGGCGGTGTGGAGTTACTCTTGATAGGAGCCGTTGCTCTCGTTCTCATCTTCGGCTCCAAGGCGAGTGATATCGCCCGGAATGCAGGCTCGGCCGCCGGTAAAGTCCGTAAAACCAGGGCCACTGCTGAAAGAGAAATCGACGACGTTCGCGGCGAGCTCGAAGAAAGCGTCGAGCCCGTCAAAGAGGAGGCAGAAGCCGTCGAGACAGATGTAGAAGAGTTTGAACAAGAAATCGACAGCGCCACGAGTGATATCGCCGGCTCTGGACAAGACGAACACGGTGACACTCACGCCACCGACGAGTAGCCGAGTCCAAACACGGTCCGGTCCTAACAGAGCGCATTCTCGTCAGCACTCCCGTTTTCCCACATCGCTTCGAGCGCACGTTGGTTCTGGAACTGGCTTCCAAACGTCTGGTTTGCCATGTGTTCGTAATCGTTGAATGGGGCGGTAGTCGAGAAGGTGAGGTCGCTGGGCTGTTTGTTATAGTTCATGATGCTCTCATACTCATCGGCTGGAATATCCCGCGAGTCGACGCCAGCATAGGCAGTAGCGTCGATACCCAGCGTATGCCCCAGTTCGTGTGCGATGGTCCCTGCCTGACTGCGCTCACTGCCGGTTCGCCAGATTGTTCCATCGACGACCATCCAACTCGTGAGGTCAGCGTACTGTGTGTTGTTTGCCGGCAGTGTGAGTGTCGCTCCAAGCGTTTGGCCTGCAGTAAGACCGTTGGACAACAGCAGATAATGAAAGCCAAGCCCAGTGATATTACGCTTGTCGGCCGTCTGGCCAATCATCTCTTCAGGGTCGGCAACGTCGGTCTGTTCAGTGTGACACACGCGGAATCGAACCTGAATTGGACCAATACTGTCTGGTGGTTCTGTCGCAAATAGCTTCTGTACAGCCCTGAGTTGTGTATCGCTTGGTGCTCTGACCCCCTCAGCAAGGTCGACCTCAACAAAGACGTTGACCGCGGTCGGCGAGACAGTCAGCCCAAGGTCTTGCATCGGCCCCCAGAGCAGGTGGTCCGCGTAACCGTCACCGCTGGTGTCTGTGGCATTCGGGTTGCTCCCGAACTCCGTTTCTATCCCGTTGAGCAGGCGATCAGAATCGTTGTTGGCGAGTTGCCAGCGCAGACGGTCGGTTACTGTTCCGTTATCAACCGCCTCATCGAGTAGTCCGAGTTGCTTGGCCTGTGACCAAAGTTCGTACGTCTGGTTGCGATACTTACGAAGTTCAGTAGCGCGTCTGACGTACTCTTGTTCGGTTGCATTATAGCCGTCCTGTGCGAGTGTCGTCACGAGCGTCCCGATTGCCGGGTCGGCCTTGGTTGAATTAAGGTTGAGTTCGGCTTCCATCGCGTTGAGCAGACCGTCACTGTCGTCATCTGTGATTGGGTCCAAGTCTGTCCGGGCAACGGTTTTACCGACATCGTCGAGTACATCCAGAAACAGCACCTGCTCGGCGGTTCCCTCAGTATCGAGCACAGTCACCAGCCGGGTGAGATAGTCACGGCCGAGCAACGAAAACGCATCTGTCCCCAGCCTCGCGGTTACAGTAGCGAGATGTTTATGGCTCCTGTTGGGGTTGGCACCGAAACGTGTTGCTGTCGCGTTGAGTAGCCCATCGCCAGCCACATCTGCGAGCGCGTCGACATCTGCCTCTGTCACATTGCCACCAGCCGTGTCGTCCAGCAGACCCAACTCCGTAACCTGTGTCCACCCGAACTCGTTCAGGTCTGCAAGCTGGCGCAAAAATGCAATTTCGTGCTCGTTGTACCCGCCGTCTCGGGACTGGCGAACAATCGGGACAGCCCGCTCGTCGGGGTCGGATATGTTCAGCCCCACTGCCGCTAATTCGCCGTCAAGAAGTCCATCACCGCTTGTATCAGCAACGCCGGTAGCAAAAACGGCTTCAGTGAACGAGTCTGGCGAAGCAAGTACCGTACCGAGTGATGTAGCAACCACACCATCTAGACCTTCGTCTACGACCCACTCGACAACCGCATCGCGTCGTTGTGTGCCAAACTCGTCGATTGCTTCTAACTGCTCGATGAACTGTTTGCCATCCTTGGTGAGCGTGCCGTCCTCAGCAGTAACGAGCGTCTGGAATCTCTCAGCAGTTCTGTTATCGACCGAAGCTATCACATCATCGAAAATGTTCGGGTAGTTAGCCTTTGGTTTTGCTGTCGGCTCTGGGGTTGGTGTAGGTGAGATGCCTGTCTCGGGCGTCTGGGTCACGGCAGGGACTGGTGTCGACACATCATCGCCGCCAGTCCCCGAACAACCGGCAAGCACAACAAATAGCGCGGCCGCAAGTATGATGAGTCCTCGTCGGTTGTGACCGCGCATACTGCTACTCTAGTATTGCTAGTCAGTCAATTGAATGTGTCGGTGGACAGAGTACTGTTGGGACGAATTTGGGGCCGGAAATGCTCACGTCAACCGGACGAGTGAACAGAAAGTTGATTATACCCCTAGACACAAGACCAGTCATATGTGGCCGATGGGACACGTTGCAGTCGCGTATCTGTTGTACGTCGGGTCAACCCGGATTCGGTCAGTTGGGCGGCCACCAGCATGGCCGGCAGTCGCACTCTGTATTGGCAGCCAGATACCGGACCTCATCGATAAACCGCTTGGCTGGTATACAGGTGTCCTTCCTACGGGGCGGTCACTCGCGCATTCGTTGCTCTTTGTCGTCCCGCTGTGTCTGCTTGTAATGGGTGTGTTATCGCTCCGGGACCGCAGCGAGTACGGCGTTGCCTTCGCTGTGGGAGCAATCTCACACTCGCTTGCAGACTCGATACCTGTCTTGTGGAGTAGCGACGCGACGGCGTCTTTCCTCCTGTGGCCGTACCTCTCTGTCGAACCATACGAAGGGAGCGCCCCAAGCCCAGTTGAGATGTTGCTATCGACACTCACGGAGCCGTATTTCCTCAGCCAGTTCGTGCTCTTTGCAGTTGCAGTGATGGTTTGGCGAGCAGACGGATACCCTGGCCTCTCGCTGCTCCAGCAAGCACTCCCTACCAACAGATACCTACAGACGAGTTGACTATATAGAGATATAGCGTACTCTGAGGACATCAATATATTCAATAGCATAATATTTATGCGATAGCGAGCAACTGAACGGTAGTGGAACGGCGAACCCTAACCGTCGAGTTGCTGGTCAGCGATGGTGTAGGGCGCCAACTGTGCTGCGACCACAAACTTACCAACAGAGAGCAATGAGTCTGGAAGACACACAGAACAGTGAGATGGAGTCGACAATCGACACCGCAGCCGTGGCAACGGGGAGTGTCGACATGGAAGACCACGAGCCGGTAATCGAAACTGAAGCTGTCGATGTCTGGTATAACGACACACAGGCACTCGACGATATTACGATGAATATCCCCGAACAGCAGGTAACAGCGCTCATCGGGCCGTCAGGCTGTGGCAAGTCGACATTCCTGCGGTGTATAAACCGGATGAATGATCTTATCGAGAGCGCCCGTATCGAGGGCGAAATCCGCCTCCGGGGCAAGAACGTCTACGATAATGAGGTTGACCCCGTCGCACTCCGACGCTCCGTTGGGATGGTGTTTCAGGAACCCAACCCCTTCCCTAAGAGCATCTACGACAACGTGGCCTACGGTCTTCGCGTCCAAGGAAAAGACGACAACTTGGACGAGCAGGTCGAAGACGCACTTCGTCGTGCTGCTCTCTGGGACGAGGTCAAAGACCAACTTGACTCCTCGGGATTGGACCTTTCAGGTGGGCAACAACAGCGACTCTGTATCGCTCGCGCAATCGCACCTGACCCCGAAGTAATCCTGATGGACGAGCCAGCCTCAGCGCTTGACCCGGTTGCAACTTCCCAAATCGAAGACCTTATCGAGGATTTGGCTTCGGAGTTTACCGTAGCAATCGTCACACACAATATGCAACAGGCGGCCCGTATCTCAGATAAGACGGCAGTATTCTTGACCGGCGGTAAGCTTGTCGAGTTCGACGACACGGAGAAAATCTTCGAGAACCCAGAACACCAGCGCGTCGAAGACTACATCACCGGTAAGTTCGGATAGCGCTGTGCGTTCGTAATGGCGAACGAGGCTTTTAACCGGCTCTCAACCAGACACAGAGGTATGCTTTCGTTTATTGGGCTCGGTCTCTACGATGAGCGCTCGATTACGCTCCGTGGCCGAGATACCCTGCAGGACGCTGACACTGCCTTCGCCGAGTTTTACACCAGTCGCCTCATCGGAACGACCGTTGAGCGGGTCGAATCGACACACGACCTTACCATACAAGTACGTGACCGCGGTGGTGTCGAACAAGAGCCCGAGCCGATTCTCTCCGCTGCCAAATCCGGACACGTGGCCTTTCTTACGGCTGGCGACACGATGATTTCGACGACGCACGTCGATTTGCGGACCCGAGCACGGGAGCACGGAATCGACACACAGGTGATTCACGGAACGACCGCACAGACCGCCGCAAGTTCGCTGACTGGTCTCCAGAACTATCGTTTCGGGAAGGCCACGACACTCCCCTTCGAGGAGACCCACGGTGGTGTCCCCGACAGCGTCTTGGAGACAGTTCAGGCGAACCGTGAGCGCGGTTTGCACACGCTAGTCTATCTGGACATCGACGCCGAGGCAGAACGGTTTATGTCGGGCGACACCGCGGCAGCACTGCTTGAGAAGCGACTTGACGACCCGTTGGGCGTTGTCGTCGCACAGGCCGGCAGTGATGACCCGACTGTTCGGGCAGACAGAGTTTCGACGCTTGCCACGGAATCATTTGGCTCGCCGTTGCACCTGCTGGTTCTCCCTGCTGATTGTCACCCACTTGAACGCGAGAGTCTACAGACGTTCGGCGATGCTCCCGACACGATATTCGAGTAACGGCAAAAAACAGTCACCGCTCAGTCCGTCGATTCAGTTGACTCGCCAGTCTCACGGTCGACGTTGAGTGCTGCTGCCAGGTCGAGTTCCTCACCGGTGAGCAAGTAGAGTACCTCTTCAACAGGGTCCATTACTTCTGGAACTTCGCGCACGACTAACCAGAAAATAATGACCATCGCAATTACCGACCCGGACTGGGCCAGAATACGGTCGGCCCAGATGTACGAGACCCGTAAGGAGTTATCCAGTGCAAAGACAGTTATCGTCGGGTCTGGGAAAAAATGGGCGTACTGGTGTCCGTAGCTAAGCCCAATGAACACGTTCCTGATGATGTTCAACACATAAATAATCGGCAACGCAAGCGCGAGTCCTCTGACCTTCCGACGTAGCGGTGCCTTGACCGCCAACACGAGACCGCCGATAACGGCCATGCTCCCGATACCGGTACACGCGAGGACGATGGTGTATGTGATTGTCCCACCGCCATCAGTGAAGAAAACAAACGTATTTTCGAATGCGAGTTCTTTGCCGCCGATTTCACGGGCGAGGTTGTAATCGACACCACCGGGCGCAGCCGGGGCAGCCTCGGAGAGTTCAGTCACCAGCGGTGGGTTGTAGCCGATGAGATTCATCACCCACGCGGTCTGTCCGGTAACGAGGAGAATTAGTTCCTCTCGGAGCGTCTGCGAGAACGAAAACGGGACATAAAATAGCCCCATCATTGGGACCGCTCGTGAGAGCGTAAACAGCGTGTCACGACCCTCATAGAGGACTTTCGCGACAAGCACCGAGAGTGGGGCGGCAAGTACAGCCCCCACACCACGAATAATACTCTGGTCAGCCACGAAAAACGGCTGGATAAGCAGGACCCAAAAGAGTGCGAACAGGAGCCAGCCAGCAATAAATACTGGGCGTGCGTGCTCGCGGTCAGTCGTATCAACGACAACACCAATCAGAAAGACAGCAAGTGCAAGCCAGCCGACAGGGTGTGCGTAGGTGCCAAGGTCGGCTAAGATTGTGTTGAGCTGGCCCAACATCTCTATGCGTGTGTATCTGGTGGGAGCGTATAGGCTTTGTCGGTCTGTGCACGCTCAAGACAGAGGCGATACATCGACGGCGTCGCCACTGACGGGAAAACACCAAAGAAAAATGGAACGTGAAGCCGGAAACGAATCCGGTAGTTAGTTATTCGCGAGTCTGTCGGCGGACTGCGAGGAGCGACGCTCCGAGGAAGGCGAGGAGTGCAACGACAACACCGAAGCCAGCACCGTCTCCGTCGCTGGATTCCTCAGTTGCGGTTGCAGTCTCGGTCTGCTCGGGCGTTTGGGTCTCAGTCGGCTCAGGCGTTGCGGTCTCAGTCGGGGTCGGAGTCGGGGTCGAGGCCGCTTCGACCGTCAGTGCGCCTGAAGCGTCGTCATCGCCAGTTGCGATGCCGTGGACGTAGGTGCCCGGTTCGAGGTCGCTGGTGTCCACTTCGAAGGTAACAGTCGTCGACTCGCCGCCCGCCAGGGTGGCGGACTTCGTGGCGGCGGTGCTACCGTCGAGGAGGAGTTCAACGGACGTTTCGGCCTCTTCGCCACCATCGTTGGCGATGGTTGCGGAGACTTCAACAGTCGAACCTTGCTCGGTTGCTGCGTTCTCCGGTGAAAGGTCGCTCACGGTGAACTCAGCAGGGTCGGGCTGCTCGACAGTAACTGCTGCCGAGGTTTCGACCGGGTTGCCGTCCTCGTTCATGTAGGCCTGATCCATCGTGCGGAGTGCACGTGCGGTCAGTTCCTGGTTCTCTTCGAGGTCCTGGTCGAGCGAGATAGCGATACGGTTCTGCTCGCCAGTGTCCTGAAGGTTGCTCAGACCAACGCGGTCACCGTCGGAGTTGAGGATTTCGACGTAACCGCCCTGGGTCGTGTTGAACGTGTCAACAACGACGGAGCTACCACCGGAGTCCTGGTCAGCGAACGTGAATTCGTTAACTGCAGGTTCGGCAGTAACGACACCCAGCGTGGACTCGCCCTGCGGGTTCAGCAGCGGTGCAGAGCCGCCACGGCGGATGTTCACTTCAAACTCAGTACCGACAGGACGGTCACCGAAGTCAATGGTGGTCTCCCACGTGTTCGGTGCACCCTCGACGTACTCGACCGTCGCTTCGGTCGAGACGAAGAAGGCTTCCTCCTCGCCGCTCGCTGCGACGAAGTTAACGTTCAGCGGCGTGCCAGCTGCGATGTTGGTCTGGCCGCTGACCGTGATGTTGTCTTCCTGTGGCACTGCGAGCTCGTCCATCGCACCGAGCGTGGTGCCTTCGACGACAACGCTTGCCTGGTCGCTAACGAAGGTCCACGGCGTGACGCTTTGCTCGTTGTAGCTCTTTTCGTAGACTGCGTCATTGCCAGCGTCGCCACCAATCTTGTTGATGGAGACATCGGCGAATGCCGGGTTGGTGTTGTTGTTATCACCGAAGTATTCGGTGTCGATTGGCGGTTCAACACTGAAGATACCGACCATCTCTTCGCCGGCCTCAAGACTGCGGCCAGGGTTCTTAACCTGTTCCTCACCGGACTGAACCTTGATTGGCAGCCAGTACGAGTCGAGGTTGCCGGTGTCGTCCGTACCGGCGATGACATCAGAGTTCGGGTCAGTTTCGACTTCTTCCTGCATGTCGAGGAAGAACTCGTCTAGGTTCGGACCAGCGTCGGCCTGCTGGCCAATTCCAGTTAGTGCGTCAGCAGCGAACCATGCATCACTGATGATGTGGTCGTCGCTGCGGTCGAGGATACCGAAGTCAGCAACATTACTGTTGTCCAGTGCTGCCGTGTGCAGGAGTCCCTCAAGACCGGAGGACTCAATCTGGAGAAGGAAGTAGTCGTTGTCGGCAATCGTGCCGTCTGCCGCGGTCACGACTCCATTCTCGATTGCTGCTTCGACATCGTCGGTCGTCTCGGGCTGGATCTGTGCGTCACCCGTTCCGGGTGCCGTGTAGACGTTAACGCCCTGGGTTCCACGCTCGTTCAGGCGCAGGCTGCTGCGGTCCTGGACGAGAGTCGACGAATTCTTCCACGAGTTCTCGCCGATTGCTGCAACGAGGTCGTAGGAGCCAGCTGCGATGACATCCTGTCCGGCCGAGCCACCGCCAATTTCGACTCTGTTCTTGTCGACGTTCGTGATGGTCGTATCGGAGGTGCCGTAGACACCGTTACCGGCGTCTGTTGCACCGTAGCTGGAGTTGTCGTCACCAATCTGGTACGTGTTCAGGTAGAAGAGGGCCGAGCCGTCACCGTCACTGTCTTCGAACGTGACGTTGAGTTCGATCGACTGGCCTTCCTGACGGTCACCGATGGTGATTGTTCCAGTGTCTGCAGCCTGGATGTCGAGTTCGATCGGAACAATGTCACCACGGACGAACTGGTCAGTCTGTGGTTCCGGCGAGACGATTTCCAGTTCCTGGTCGAGTTCCGGCGTCACTTCGTGGCCGGACTCGTCAGATGCTGGCGTGTCTGTCACTTCAAAGCTGAAGTTGTAGTCACCAACACCGAGACCGTGGTCAACAACGACATCTTCTTCGTAGTCGCCGAGATTGTTCAGCGTATCGACAACAGTCCCGTCTTCCAGCTGCACTTCTAGGTCGTATCCTGCACGGTTGGAGTCAATCTCACCGATGGTGAACTGAGTACTGTCCACAGAAGTATCCTCAACGCCGTCAACTTCGAGGAACTGCTCAGTTAGTTCGAAGCTCGGGAAGTTTTCGGTGTTTATCGGACCTTCTCCACTGGAGATGGATTTCGTTGCATTCTCAGTGACGTGGACACCCGGCTCGATGGTGGTCGAGCGGACGATGAGCTGTCCGTTAGCCGTTGCGCGGACTTCACGGACGAAGCTTCCTGCGTAGTAGTCACCGCTGGAAGTGCTGGTCGAGTACACGTCGTAATCGTTACCGAGGTTGTAGTTGCCATCGATAACAATGTTCTGGCCGACCCAGATACGTGGTGCATCAGCATCTCCCTGAATCTGCTGGTAATCTTCAACGTAGGAGATGGACGCGGTCGAACTAGCGATAGCGTCACCGCTGTTGTTGAACGCAACAGCTTCTAGATCCTGAGACTCTGTAATCTCAGTGGTTAGGGTGACTGGAATGTTCGTTGTGGTGCCGGAAACAGAGGCGTCTCCGAGCTCCATGTCACGGTCGCCGTCAGATAGGTTGAAGACTGTAACGTTCTTGACGGTACCTGTGTTATAGTTATCTACATTCACTTCGTCGACCAGGACCGAATCACCGAGCGAGTCCTGATCTTGGAAGTCTACACTCGCATTTGTCGAAGCTTGCGCGACAGCTGCCCCACTAAATGTCACGGTCATGGCGAAAACGGAAACCACCATGATCGCAGCGAGGAAGACTGCGCGAAGCTTTTCTGTTGAGTCTGTCATGTTTGGCTGTGTTGTTTGCTTCCGGCGACAGCAGCTTTCAACCGGGCATCGTCATCTCCAACAAACCGACCATGTTGCGACACCGGGATACTCGCTACTCTCACCATGGGCAGGGGTACAACGGATACCACGACAGGAGATTATAAATGTTTTGTGGTCCGGTACGCAGGATGATATACAACACCACACCACCAATTTTGTATTTATGAGGCCGCTATCACCCGAAAAGCCGTACACCGTGGATGCGTCTGACACCTGACTTCCGGGAGTCTGACAATATATTATAAGTTTTGTGGTGAGTGTTCCCTGGGTACTGTGTAGACGCGTGGCGAACGCTTCGTATATTAGTTCAGTCAGGCACAAAGCGGCTCATCGGAACCCCTGTATAATCTCACATGCGCTCGCTCACGCGAGAAGCGCCAGAACGCCACCACTGATAGCGAGTCCACCAAGGCCAAAACAGACGGCCCAGAACGGGACTCGCTCAACAACATTCATAATGATGCCGATTGCAAGATAGCCAACGACCGAACTTACCACCAGAGCAGCGAGTGCAGCAGTAGGGCTAATACCGGGAAGTCCACCAGCACCAGCAACAGTAAGAACGGCCGCACCAAGCGCAGCCGGGATCGACAGGATAAAAGAGAGACGGAACGCCTCTGGCGGCTCGTATCGTCGGAACAATAACACACTCGTCGTCATTCCCGACCGCGAGACACCGGGCAAAATAGCGATACCCTGTGCAGCACCGACGAGTATCGAGTCGCGAACGGTTGGCTCCGATTGATGTGTCCCACTCGTTGATTCTGCACGCAGTTGAAACACACCTGTCGCGACGAGCAAAACACCGATTATTCCGACGAATGCCCCACCCGTTAGTTCGCTTGCGAGATCGACTGCAAGGATGTACAGTGGGATTCCGACGAGACCGGTCATCGCGCACGCGACGACAAGATACGTTACAAGCGCCTGTTCCTCGCTCCCAGGCTCTCCTCGCCAGTGCCAAAGCGTCTGTGCGACAGTCGTCAGGTCCGACCGAAAATACGTGATTGCAGAAAGCGTCGTTCCAACTTGTAAAAACAGCGCCAACTGCAACGCAATGTCAGGGTCTGTCCCGACAGCGGTCAGAAATAGCGCAAGATTCCCTTGGCTGGAGACAGGGAGCCACTCGACGATGCCCTGAACAATCCCAGCGAGAATCGCGATCGACAAGTCAACCCAATCCATCACGTTGCTGATTCTGTATCACGTCATTAAGTAGTTGTGAGTTAGGGGGGAGCTGGTTGTAACCCACAGGCAAATCAGTAAATGAGGATAGATGGGCGGGCGTACCCGCCGACCAATCGTGAGCCGCCCTACTGCTGTCGATACCACTCGACAGTTCGTTCAACTCCGTTCGAAATGAGACCATTGGTTTGTTTACTATCCAGTGGCGAGTAGAGTGAAGTAACATTCAGACCAACACTCAAAAAACGGAAAAGTATGTGTAACTCTCTCTTTCAGGTATCTGGACAGGAATACCGCCGACTTCGTCTCGTATCTGAACACCACCAGTTCAGTCGAAGACAGATTGATAAGATAGAAACGCACTTATTCGTGCTAATAGATTTTATAAGCAATGCTCGCCGATAAGAAGATTCTCCTGACAGGTGGTGCGGGATCGGTTGGACGGATCTTGATTCGACGGCTTCTCGATCAGGACCCAAGTGTTATCCGTATTTTCGACCAGAGTGAACCCGGACTTGCTGCGCTTAAAGAAAGACTGAATGATGATCGGTGCCGATACCTTTCGGGGAATATTCGTGATAAAGATCGACTTGCCCGTGCCGTGAGAGATATCGATATCGTCATCCACACAGCCGCAATGAAACATGTTGATGTATGTGAATACAACCCATTCGAAGCTGTGAAGACGAACGTAATGGGTCTGCAAAACCTGATTGACGTGTCGATTGATGCCGATGTAGAGCGGTTTGTGTTTACCAGTAGTGATAAGGCCGTAAATCCTGCAAACACGATGGGGACAACAAAGCTTCTCGGTGAAAAGCTTGTTACTGCTGCAAATAAATACAGTGGTAGCCGAAACCTGAAGCTGTGTTCTGTCCGGTTCGGAAATGTTGTCAACTCATCACAATCTGTGATCCCGGTGTTTCGCGAACAGATTCAAGATGGTGGTCCAATCACGTTGACCGACCCACGGATGACTCGATTCTTCCTCACATACGACGATGTGGCGGAACTTGTTACCGACGCGATAGACCATACTGAGGGCGGTGAGGTGTTTGTCCATAAGATGGATGCCGTGAAAATTGAAGACCTTGCCAAAGCGATGATTGACGCGTTTGCTCCTGCAACAGGATACGAACCAGAAGATATCGACATTACGGTCACGGGGCGACGCGTTGGAGAAACATTCGACGAGAGAATACTCACAAGCCGGGAGGAATCCCGAACGTTAGAGAACGATTCACTATATGCGGTAACGCCAGAGCAGTCCGGTGAGAACGGGTATATCGATCACACTGGGATAGATGGGTTTTCGCCGGTCGACGATGTGACACGTTCGTCAGAAGACGCAGAAAAGCTCACAAAAGAAGCGATTCTTGAGTTGCTACAGACTGAATTTAGCGAGGGGATTGTACAATGACTCGTGGCACTGTCGTCGTGACAGGTGCAGCTGGTTTTATCGGGCGTTGGGTCGTCAGTGAACTGCTCGAACAGGGCTATCACGTTCGTGGCCTCGATAATTTATCTAACGGCTCAAGACGAAATGTTGCTGCGTTCGAATCCGAAGACAACTTTGACCTAACGATTGGTGATGTTGGAGACCGCACTACTGTCGAAGCGATATTCGACGACGACGTAGATGCGTGTATTCATCTCGCTGCAGAGATTGACGTACAAGAGAGCCTTGACGACCCTCAATCTCATTTCGAGACAAACGTCATTGGAACGGAGCGAGTTTTAGAAGCATGTCGTCAGACAGACACACGTCTCGGGCTTGTTGGGACGTGTATGGTGTATGACATGGTCGATTCAGAAGACGGAATCGATGAATCGCACCCAGTAAAGCCTGCTTCACCGTATGCTGGAACGAAACTGGCTGCAGAAGATATTGCAGAGAGCTATCATCAGGGATATGGGTTGCCAGTAACCATCCTTCGTCCGTTCAACACGTACGGCCCATTCCAGAAAACCGGTATGGCCGGTGGGGTTGTGTCTATTTTTACGAACCGAGACCTGAACGGTGACTCACTGAAAATATTCGGAGACGGGACGCAGACGCGAGACCTGATGTATGCAACGGACTGTGCCCGCTTCATCGTCGAAGGCACGTTTGCAGATGCTGCCGTTGGAGAGGTTATAAATGCAGGAACCGGCTCAGATATTTCGATCAATAATTTGGCGGAGTTGATAGCATCGGAACAAACAGAAATCAAACACGTCGAACATCATCATCCACAAAGCGAGGTACAGAAACTGCTCTGTAATCCATCCAAGGCAGACGATCTCCTCGATTGGGAGCCCGAGGTGAGCCTTGAGCAAGGCGTATCACGGCTCCGCACGTGGTTACAAGCAGGTGATTAGCGTGGACGAAAGTAATCCAGCGAAGTACGGTGGAACACCAGTTCGCGAGGAAGTTCTTGGGTACGGGAGTCAGAGTATCACAGAACACGAAAAAGAGGCCGTCGTTGAGGCACTCGATGGTGATTACATAACTCGTGGCCCCACGGTCGAAGCGTTCGAGCAGCGCGTTGCCGACTTTGTCGGTGTCAAGCATGCCATCGCAACGACATCTGGGACGACAGCCCTCCACCTCACGGGACGAGCAGCGGGGTTCAGTACAGGTGATGAAGTAATTACGACACCACTTACATTTGCCTCGACGGCTCACGCTGCGACCTACTGTGGTGCTACGCCGGTCTTCGCGGACATTGACCCATACCGACGGACCCTTGATCCAGACACGGTCAGAGAACAAATCACCGACGAGACGGAAGGGCTTATTCCGATGCACTATGCTGGCCATCCCGCCGATATCCAGGGTCTAATGGAGATAGCTGACGAGCATGATTTGACAGTCATCTGGGATGCGTGTCATGGCTTCGGTGGGACGTGGGATGGTGAGTCACTTGGGTCCAACCGAGATATGGCAATTTTCAGCTTCCACCCTGTCAAAAATATCACAACAGGTGAAGGAGGAATGGTCGTCACTGATGACGACGAACTGGCACAGCGACTGCGACGACTACGGTCGTTTGATATGGATTACGAACCAGATGGTCACAAATCAGAGCCCTGGTACCAAGTGACCGAAGGAGTCGGCTACAATTACAACGTCACAGATATGCAGGCAGCACTTGGGTTAGCACAACTCGACCGAATTGAAGAACTCAAGAACCGCCGCGATGAGATTATCGCGCGGTATAACGAGGCCTTTGCTGACATTGCAGGACTTCGTACACCGCCGACCCCCGAGAATGCTGACCCGATGTATCATCTCTATGCCGTCGAGGTTCGAGAGGAGTTTGGCTGTGATCGAGAAGCGTTTGTGAACGCAATGCATGAAGAAAATATTGGTGTACAGGTCCACTACGTTCCGTTGCACTATCATCCGTTCTTCCAAGAAGAGTTTGGCTACGAGAAGGGGATGTTTCCGGAAACTGAGCGAGTGTACGATGGACTGGTGAGTCTTCCATTGCATCCTGAGATGAGCGATGATGATGTTCAGGATGTAATCAAGGCAGTCCAACAGTTGCGAACCTACCACGCGTGAGAGAGAGAGGTTTTATTCCGATTCCCATCCGGTGTTGAGATATGGCTGAATTTCACATTAGGAATCGTCCGATTGGTCCAAACGAGCCGACCTTCGTTATCGCTGAGGCCGGGTCAAACCACAACGGCGACTTGGAACTTGCAAAAGAACTCATCGACAGGGCTGCCGACGCTGGCGCAGACGCGGTGAAGTTCCAGACTTTCCGTGCCGAGGATATGTATGTCGAAGACAGTGGTGATGTCGAGTATCTCGAAGATGAGCGTCCGATCTACGAAATAATTAAAGACATGGAAATGCCCTACGAGTGGATTCCAGAGTTACACGGCTACTGCCACGAGCAAGGCGTGGAGTTTCTCTCGACACCGTTTGACGAGCGCTCTGCAAAAGAACTGGATGAATACGTCCCAGCGTGGAAAGTCGCGTCGTATACGAGTAGCCATATTCCGTTTCTTGAGCACCTCGCAGGAACCGATAAGCCGATAATTATGTCTACTGGTGCACACGAACTCAGTGAAGTTGCCGAATCCGTGTCCGCTCTTCGAGATGTGGGCGTCTCTGATTTGGTCGTTCTTCAGTGTGTTGCGGCATACCCGACACCGATATCAGAGATCAACGTTCGTGTTATCGAAACGCTACAAGACGAATTCGATGTGCTCTCTGGACTGTCTGACCACACGCTCGATCCGGTAACGGCTCCGAGTGCTGCAGTTGCGCTGGGTGCAAGCGTTGTTGAGAAACATATAACACTTGATAAGTCAATGGAAGGACCAGACCACCAGTTTGCACTTGAACCGGACGAACTTAATCGGATGATTTCCGCGATCCGGGACACGGAGCAGGTGCTGGGTTCCCGAGAAAAGCGTGTAATTGGGGTTGAAAAAGAGCTATACGAGAAAGCACGCCGGGCGATTCATGCCATCTGCGATATTGAGGCTGGAGAAACCATTTCAAGCGAGGACATCAAGGTGCTTCGGCCCGGCGAGAAAGAAGCAGGTCTTGACCCCAAGTTCTACGACGAGATTGTTGGCGAGACTGCTGGACGTGATATTGAGACCGGTAACGGGATTCAGTGGGACGATATTAGGGAGTGAGTCTCATTTTGAAATATCGACATCGGCGGAGTGCGTTTCTCTGTCGACTGCGATTTTTGCGTTGTTGTAGGACAGATACCCAGGGTAAAAATTCAGACACCCTTCAGTAGGATGGCAAGAATCTCTTCGGGTACGATATGCCGGAACCCACACGAGATGAGAGACTCTGGCTGAATATCTTTGATTCCCTGTAACTGCTCTTTGGTCGTCAAAAGAGAGTGAACGAACACTCCCTTACGATTATAGAGCTACTCGTAAATTCGCAGACCTGCATCGCTTATACCGAGAAAGACAATATCGGTTTGTTCGCTCATAGCTTAACCATTGTCTTCGCTCAGAGATAGTATTTCGGCACTGACCCGCTCAACACCTCGTCCATCGACGAGTTGCCGACCGAGGTTACGATACGCTTGTCTCTGCTCTTGGTCAGCCATATATGCCTCGATAGCTCTGATAAACGCTTCTTTGCCGGCATCACGGTCGAGTGTGCGGGCAACGTCACGCTCACGAAGCGACTGCGCGATCGGCTCCTGGTTGTCTACAACGGGAACGCTGACAATCGGCGTCCCGAGGGCGAGCAGTTCGTATGTCGTCGAACTCGACGTGCTTACAGCAAAGTCAGCCTGAAACATTCGTTCGACGAGGTCGTCGGGGTCACGCGCGATACAAACATCAGCCGAAATATCTTCTGCTGTGGCGCGGATGGTTCGCTCCTGAGCCGCAGAGAAACCCGGCCCAACAATCGCGTCAACGTGAATATCAAACCCATCAAACGCACGCACTGCGGTCGGCATCAGATTTGCGATGTCGCTTCCCCCCATAATAACGAGCGCACGTTCCGGTTGTGCTCGCCAGGGTGGTTCGTCTTTGGCCCGGTTGCGGATTTTACGTCCCAAGAGCGCGTAGTCGGTCCCGAGACACGTCTTCGGTTTCTCGCCGATGAACTCGTAGTTGATATCGGAGGCAGACAGGTTGCCGTTGATAAAGAGATCAGAACAGACTGCGTGGCGGGTATCGTCCTGAAGAACCGCAAGCGAGACCCGATCGTGGATCGCGTGCTGATACTCAGTATCGACTGGGTACGCATCGGTGAATACGATATCCTGTGAGTTTGCGTCGAGCCACTCTGCGAATGGGTCGGGGTTGCCCCTCGACGGGAGCGTGATGACCTCGACTGCGTCGGGAAATACCGATCGGGCCGGCTCGGGCGTGGTCGTCGCAATGGTGACCGCCTGTTCGCGGCTGAGGAACTTCTCTGTGAGAGAGTTCGAACGTATCAGGTGTCCGTAGCCGATCTCGGGACCACCATCGACACGGATTGTAATAGAGAGAGACATCTCACAATTGCGGTGCTATGATATTGTGACTTTTCACGATGGATTCGACTTTATCGGCCATGGTCAATTTAGCCGCTCGAATTTCGTGTGGGCCACTGGACCGTTGAGCTGTTGTCTAACGGTTTCCCTGTCAAGCGCCGTCCCAATCGTCTCAAAAACACTGTCGACTGCGTCAAGATATTCGGTTACCATTTCAGACGTGTGGGCGTAGCTTGCATAAAAGGAGTTTGTCGCGAGATATCCCTTATCAAGCATTTCCTGAACGAATAGCGTCTTTGCTGCTTGCCCTTCGTCATGTTCTATCGAGAAGTGTGGCAGCGGATCTATTCCCGATGTGTGGAGTGGGACACTGTGTTTCTCGGCTGCGGCTTCCCACCCATCAGTTACCGATTGACCGATCTCTACAAGATGCTCATGGACGTTTTCGGTTTGATACTTTTCAATGGTAGCCAACGCCGCAGTTGGTCCGATTCGCTCCGTCCAAAACGTACTGCTGATGAAACTCTCTTGGGCATGGTCCATCACGTGCTCACGCCCGACAACTGCCGAGATCGGGTATCCGTTCCCAAGGGCTTTCCCGTACACCGCAATGTCTGGTTTGATATTGAGTTTCTGGTGGTAGCCACCGATATTTTCCCGGAATCCAGCAGTGATCTCATCGATGATTAGTGGCGCATCCTGCTCGTCTGCAATCTCTCGAACCCGGTCGAAAAATCCGGGTTCAGGCGGTTCGTTTCGAATAGGTTCCATGACAATCGCCCCTAGATCGTTTTCCAAGGCGATCTGTTCTAACTCCTCTATTTCGTTGTAATGGAATGGGACGCTCGTTCCTTCGAGGCTTTGGGGAACTCCCTTCGGGCTGAGTCCCGGGAGCAAGTGGTCTTCGAGATTCTCTTCACTGTCGAGGTTCGCTGCGAGATACCAGTCGTGCCAGCCGTGGTAGCCACAGAAGGCAACAGTTTCATCGCCACTATAGGCTCGTGCAAGGCGGACTGCGATAGAGGCTGCTTCACCGCCCGGTCGACCGAATCGGACCATGTCTGCCCAATCGTGCATCCCAACAAGCGTTTCAGCGAGCTCTACTTCCTCCGGTGCATTCAACGTGCTCATGACGCCGCTATCGATTGCACTCTTGGCAGCGGCGTCGATATCATTGTTACCGTATCCGAGCACACACGAGCCGATACCCATGTAGCTCATATCGACGTACTCGTTTCCATCCATATCGACGACTGTTGCGCCGTCAGCCTCTGAATAGTAGGCTGGCCACTGCTCGGGAGCGAACAGCTCTACTCGTTTCGAAAGGAGCTGTGTTGCACCGGGAATGAGTTGTTTTGCCCGCTCGTACTGAGCCAGCGTTTCGGTGGCTGGCTCACGAGTCTGTTCCGGCTTTTTAGCCATGGCTATAACTAAGAGGCCTCTGGATAATAAACGGCTGTGTTTAGGTGAAGCGGTCCTCGTTAATATTACAGAGGGCAGGCGTGCGTTCGAGAAGTTCAAGAACAGATTGCTGATCAAACACCCAGTGCCCGTCGCCGGCTAAACGCTCGTACACTGCACGGATAAACTCTATATCCTCTGGGTAGTCGACGGTCCATCGGGGAATCATATCTTCCTCGACAAAGTCATACGCAGACATGTTGAGTACGTTCTCGACGTTTTTTGACTGGAACGCCTCCGATTCTCTCATATAAAGGGTCACATGTTCCCGCTCACGCGGTTCGGTTGCCTCTTGCCATGTTGTTTCGAGGGCCTCCATGTCGAAGACTTCAACGTCAAGGCCGTCTGGATGCGTGTACTCGATGGTGTTTGATATGTACTCACAATCAGCGGCCTCGTACTTTCTGACAACGCGGTCGACAACAGATGGCGAGAGGAATGGACAGTCAGCAGTGAGTCGAACGACAGTGTCGGCATCCATCTCTACGGCGGTCTGGTAGTAGCGATCAAGCACGTCTGCCTCGCTTCCACGGACGTACTGTATCCCCTGGTCAGCACAGAACGCTGCGACCTCATCGTCGGCAGATTCGGTCGATGTTGCAATCACTACCTCGTCCAGAAGTGATGCACGGCCTGCTCGTTCGTGGACGTGCCACAGCATCGGTTTCTCGCCGATATCCATCAGTACCTTCTCAGGCAACCGAGTTGAGCCCATTCGGGCTTGGATGATGGCAACTGTCTTGCTCATACAGAGAGAATTCTCAAGGCAGTTATTTAGCAACTTGGATAGCTTTCTTTGCGGAGCTACGGTAGACTGACCGTTAGCTATCCAGTAGGGCCGTCGAACTTACCCACAGATTATTAGTATTCCTCACGTCGCATCCCCTTGGGCGTAAAGTACACTCTTGTTTTCTTTGCTTGCTCAAGTTGTTCAGTTGGTGTATAGAATCGGTCTCCGAGAGCGATAGTAGGAAGCATATCTGTTCCGTCTTCGTCTACAATACTCTCTACGATAAGACTCCCATCCGGAGTGGCAATGTAGCCCCGTTGGTCGTCTTTCCGATACAAAACCCCGGTCTGGAATGAATGAAACGTTCCGTCTCCCTGAAAGCTCTCACATTGCTTGAGTCGGACTTCAGTCCCGTTAACGAACGTCTTTGCTCCTTCGTACGGATCACTGAACGCTCGGATAAACTGGACGATCTCCTCAAGTGACCACTCCCAGTCGAGATACCCGTGTTCCTCTGTCGAAAGCCGCGGCCAGTAGGAGCTGAGATATTCCGGCTGGCTGGTAGTCTCAAACGTTCGTCCATCAACAATCCCTTCCAATAGTTCTGTGACAATCTCTGTTTCTTGTTTATTTGCGTACGTTGCGTACTCTGCAGGGGTTGTACATGATTCGGGGAACCGGTACTCGTTGGTTATGAGGATCTCGCCTGTGTCGATAGTTGGCGTAATGAGATGGGCCTGACTGTATCCCAGTGGATCATCTCGGAGGATTCGCCATGAGAACCCCCCTCCACCCCGGTCCTGTGGAAGCCGCGAGCCATGAAAGTTCACGATCTTACCGTCGTGGGCATTAATCAGATCGTCATCAAAAATCCACGCCGCTCCAAAAGAGAGACCGACTGTGTGTGCCCCAACCAGCTCGTTTACCCGACTGTTTTGAGTTACATCCTCCGTGACAACAGTTTCAATACCCCGTGATCGAAGCAAGTCAACCATCGGTTCCCCCTCTATATCAGCGTTGGCCTGACGAGGTGCAGTTACGACGGATACGTTGAAGCCAAGCTCGCGTGCTGTTTCAACTGCCTCAACTAAGACCTCTCCGGCTCCGTAAGCGACCACCCGTTCCGGTGTGTCGAATGAAATCATGGTTGTCAATTTAATTACTGTGGGTATGAGAATTGTGCTCTCAGTGTTGTAACGAAACGTGTTGACCGGTTGTTGCTGACTTTCTTGTAGCCAACCCCACAGCGAGATCTTTCTGTCCACATGATACTGGACAAATTGTCTCCTCACTGGCCTCTATACTGGATAAAAAGTGTTTCATCTCATCAAGATACATATCGTTCATCGTCCACTCATTTGGGCGGCTAAATGAGTCTGAACTATCTTCATCGGCGACGTACCATTCTACCTGTTCGTCCGGCCATGACCAGCGAATCGTCCCCTCCTCGCCGATAATGTGACATGAACGGCTGTACTTTCGTTGTACATAGTCAAGATGAAACTCACAGATTGTTCCCTCGCTGGTTCGTGCGAGGATTCCTGCGACATCGTTCGTTTCAATCTCTAACTGACTCTGCTGGCCCGCCATTGCAGAGACTGTCTCGAACTCACCCAAAAGCCATCGTGCATAGTTTATTTCGTGGATATAATCAAGAATGACACCGCCGCCTAGATCCTCTCGTGCACTGTAGGACTCTCGGTAGTCTGCATCGCTAAACCACTCTGGGAGATAGCTTCCGCCTTCGATTCGTGCTGCGACGATAGGCCCGACAATGTTGTTTCGGAGCAGCTCATGGATTTTTTTGATTTCAGGATGGAACCGGAGATTGCAGCCAACGAGAGAGGTGAGATTTCGCTCAGAGATAATCGATTCAAGCTCAGCAACACCGTCCATGTTATGTGACAGTGGTTTTTCAATAAAGAGGTGACAGCCCGCTCGTGCGGCTTCAGTGGCAACATCTATATGAAAGCGGTTGGGTGTACATACGACGACGATATCTGGGTTCTCCGAATCAATCCCATCCGTCAGTTCTGCAAACGTCGTCACCCCAAGGTCTCTTGCAAGTTCGGTACGAACGTCTACAGCCTGATCTACAACACCTACGTCTGCACCTAACTGTTGGAGATTCCGTGTATGTCTCCGACCGATAGAGCCTCCACCAACGACCAGAGCGGTCTTTGTAGCGCTCATTGGTTTGTGCGTGTGTGGAAATATTATAATTATATCGGTCTCGGCCTGTGTACTGTAGTACTGGGTACAGTAAACCGTAGTTGTCTGCCGTACCGAGCGTGAGTCCAAGGGCAGTTCAGTCGGTGCCTCTTGCCTTCTCGGGTACTTGATTCAGCGTGATTGTCACCATATCAAACTCATCGGTGTTCCCTGGTCAGTGAAATATTGTCTAATTTATTATATAGTTTGGCCTATTTTTTGTTGCGCGTCTGAAATTAATCCAGCCTACGAATAGGAGAGTTGCAGTACGGGGGAGTACGGTAAATGCTAAACGCTTCTATACGCTAATTAGTCATTTCAGCTCTCAGATGAGACAGAGAGTCCTTTGTAAATGTCCTGTTCGGTTACCGTGATCGTCGTATTGCCAATCTTATACTCACCGGGGTAGGCAACACGAATCTTGGCTATACCGTTGTCGGTTGCTGTGACAGTTCGGCTGTATGCGAACGACCGTCCTGCAGTAGACACATTGGTTTTGGCAGTGACAGTGGTACCTGAGTCGGTAGTAACGTTGATGACTGCACCCTCAACGAGCGCGAAGACACGGATATCCGACGAGGCATGGATGAGTTGATAGTGGGCGGGCGAATTAGTTCCTGCACCCAACTCTTCGAAGAGTGTGTGATGGGTAGTGTTTTTACGTGTCTCCGTATCAGTCAGGACAACATAGCCGACTCGTCCTTCATGAATTGTCCGATATTGTTCATCTGGGTTGTGTCTAGTGATAAGTCGGTCATAGAAATTCTGAGCATAGTTGTACGCACTGGAGTTTCCACTGACGAAATAGTTGTACATCCTGTTATTATCCCACTGACTGAGGACGTAATCAGAGCGGTCATACTGAATCGAGTCACTGTGTGTTTCGATTGCGGTCGCTGCTTCCAACGTCTCGCTGCTATGTTGGACTTGACCAAGGAGTGATGGGACAAAGAGAAGATTTAGCAGCAAGACAAAGAGAACAACAACGACAATATAGATCGTCCGCTGTCTATTCGGAAATGAGAGAGACAGTCGGTTCACACCAGATTCTTTGTCAAAGATAGTAGGGCGCTGTGCCAACTCAAGTGCCCCAAGTAGGTACACAAGTGCGATACCAGCGAAAAGAGAGAGGAAAATCGACAGTTGTGCGGCAAATCGAACTTGGAAGCCAGCAAGAATCAGGTACGACCATCCAAAACAGACGACAGCGAGCCATCCAGGAGAATACCGGCGGCTGGCAATCCAAGAGACTAAAAGAAGTGCAACGAGCCCAAGATAAAATCCGAAGCCAATTTGCGCCAGAGGTCCCAAAATGATGGATTGGTCAGGTGAAAATAGTGAGGTTGTCTCGGCTATTCCGCCACGACCCAACAAGTCGCCAGTGCGCTCTTGAATGCTTGTAAGAAGATCTGGACGAAGCTGAGCAACCCCGGCAAACCCTGCGACAGCGACTGCACACTCAAGCGCAGCCAGTATTTTCGGAGAGAGTTGTAGATACTGCCAGGCACTGGCCAACAGTAACAAAGCAATGCTGCCAGCGGTAACGAGGGTCGGAGTGACAACAGCGAGAAGTCCCTGCCACCCAAATAGGCTGTGAGCAAACATAGCAAGAACCGAACCACCTCCAACGCCGGCTAGGCCGGGGATATTGGCAAGTGTTGGTGGAACTCCCCGTTGAAAATCTGTGATAGCACGGAGAGCAAAATATATTCCGACGGGAACGAACGTAATCGGCGAGCCACCCCAAGCGTGTACCGACGCAGCGACCCCAAAGGCGAGTAATGCCACTACACCCCATGTTCGGCTAGAGCGAATATGGTCGAGGGCAGCTGTTCTTGCATCACTCGCATGGTTGCCAGAATTAGCGGCTTCTCCCTGCAGGCGTCGTCTAAAGTCGACTGCGAGCCAGACAAGCGCAAACACGAGTAAGAGCAGCCAGAGGTACTGGTATGACCGGTGTTCAAGAAATCCGAGACTCGTATAAACTGTGTGGACTGGCGTCAGGGCCAGAAAGATAAGTGAAGCAATCGCGATTCGAGAATCAGCTGTGAGTCGAACGGCAAGCATGTACAGAACGACCGCCGAGATGAGCGAGAAAAGAACAGGCTGCAACGCTGCAACAAGACTAGCCGCTCCAGCTGACCCACCCAACAACTCTGCGAACCACCAATTCAATGTATGGGTAAGTGGGCGTTTAATTGTTTGCTCACCAACAGTAGTGAGCATACCCACATCAGCCAGACCACCCGATTGTTCGAGAAACTGCGCCTGAAAGTACCGATAAAGATATGGGTCATTTGCTGGAGAAACAACGTAGCCGTCCCGAAAGACAGCAGAATAGTACAGCAGTCGGACTGTGGCCATGAGTGTGAGTGCTCCCGCGACCGCAACAAGGACAGGGCGATTAACCGTTGGAAGTGAGAGATCAAACGTCGCTGTGTCGGTTGTCTGGGTCGCTGAATGACTTGCCCCACTGGAAAGTCCTGACTCAATAGAGTCAGTATCAACAAAACGGTAGTCGCCATCACCAGTCTTCTCAACGAACGTCTGGGAGACAAGCTCGCCAAATTGACCGGAATCTAGAGAGATATCTCCAAACGTCCAAGACCCGTTTTTATCTTGATGGGCTAGAAGCGTTTCTAAAGCCTCCTCAGTCTCAGGATACTCCGCGATAAATAAGCGCGTCGCCTCTTCGACACGCTTGTCTGTCATTGCTCGTCTGAATGGACACCGAAAGTAAAGTGGTTTCGCTCTGGACCCACAACACAATCTATGCTAACAGCAGGAATGCACTACCCAATGGCTATTTGATCTCCCGCACAATCAGTATTGGAGCGGGTAAGGTCCAACTCGTGAGCCTTTTTTCGACGCCGACGAAACAGACAATTGGCTAGTTTCTGGGTACTTTCTATGGTGCCCATCTTGCCTTGTGTTGTTCCTCGACAACGACGCTAATTTTCTTGCAACAGTGTTGTGACTGTTACTGTTACGCTCAATGTCGTGAATGCCCACGAATCGTATCAGTCCCACCCGACAACAGTAAGTGGTCTGTGCCTCGCTGACGACAAAGCATTACCCCGAGTCACGAGAGATGCTGTTCAGCAAAATGCTTCATACCCAACAGATCTTCTTTTGTTATAACGCCAAATAGGAGTGCACAAATGCCATACACGAGAACACCAGTGCCAATCAACACAGGGAGGAGAAGTACGTATGGGGCCGAAATAAAGGCCTGAACAGAGAAAACAACACCACCCATCAGTACCGATGCAGCGATTATTTTTACAAGAAGACCAAAAGAGAGTACGATAACCTGTCGCCGCCAGAAAATAACAATACAGAGTCCCGACACAAAACTCGCAAGTGTCGCTACCGAGGCGCCTGTCGCCGAGTACGCTGGCACTAATAGTAGGTTTCCACCGAGGTTTACAGAGGCAACTGCCCCCCATAGCATCGCGGATGTTCGTGACCGGCCGTCTGAAAGGAGCGACTGGATAAGGATATTGAATACCCCGTATACGACCATCGCTGGTGCCAGTAGATACATCAGGTCAGCATACTTCAATATGTCTGCTGTGCTTACTACCCGTAACAGTGGCTCTGTGATAGCTATTAGACCAGCAGCGGCTGGGATTGTTATTAGGAAAAAGTATCGGAGAACAGTGTTCAGTCTGTGTCGGTATTCAGCTGTTTCGTTTGCCTGACGGAGGGAGGCCAAATCAGGGAATAATACCGTTCCAATCGCCATCGAAAAGATGCTCAGACCACTGGCGGTGGCATAGACGACCGCGTATCCTCCTGTTGCCTCGACGCTATGAAAGTACGTTATGAGATATCTGTCACTCACGTTTACGACCCAATACATCATTCCGGTCGCTACGAGGGGAAGACCAAATCGGATGTATTGGCCCATGCGTGCGAAGTTAGGCCGAGCGATTCCAAAATCAAGAACAACATACCCCATAAAGCACGCAGATAATACAACATGAAACGCCAAATACGAGATGAAGATTTCGAGAATCGACTCGAATCGGATTGCAGCAACCGTGATTACTAGTAGCTCAACGATAGAACGGACAGATTTGACGCCAGCAAAGATACCCATTCGTCGCTGTGAGCGATAGAACTGGGTAGACTGTCTCGTGAGTAAGGAAAGAACGAGTACAGCAGCAAGGATAACGACGAGATCAGACTGATCGGTGCCGCCGAATACGATAGCCGCAAACTGGTTCTGAAAGACGACCAGAATACCGCCGAGGAAGCTGGCCGAAACAGTTGTTACAGTTATAATCGCCCAAAACTCCTCACGAAGTTGTTTGTCTGAGGCCTCTACCAGTAGTTTGTTTGTCGCTGCACCAAGGCTCAGACTCGCGATACCAGAAAGTAATGTCAGACCGATTGCAAAGTTTGTCCATAATCCGTAAGCACTCTGACCGAGAATCTTCGTGACAATTGGAATGAGAATGATTCCCCTGAGTTTGTTTATCAGTTTTGGCAGGGTAGAGACAAGAAAATCCAGAATAAATTTTGTTCTGCTCTCCGCCATTCTACTGTGTCTCTAGATATGATTCTACCGACTCTACAAACAGTTCCACATTTTCCGAACAAGTATTTCCCCAAGAGCCTCGATAGCTCGAGTCAAGGACACCATGAGCGAACGATAGGACATCTTCGTCGGTCAATCCAGTTGATTGGACAGCACGGTTCAATTCGCTTTGGAGTGTCTGTATGTTTGTCACATCCTGCGTATATCCCGCGTGGCTGTAGAATGCATCCCCCAGTGAGACAACTGGCTTGCCATACAGTATCGCTTCATAGCCGACTGTATTATTCAGTGTGACAACAGCATCCGCCTGTACGATTACCTCACGGGCAGGAATAGTTGGGTCGATAGCGTTTGCGTACCGGCTTATTGCTCGTGTATGGCTCAATGGGAGTGCACCGAGTTGTTGTGGATGATCTTTGACAACGAGTTCATAGCCAGGGGGAAGTGACCGTGAAAGGAACTCAATCAGCCAAAGTTGGTTATAGAACGCTGGCGCTCGCATAGTCACCCGTGATTCCATGAAATACTGGAGTGGATAAAAGATGTAGTTAGTTGAGTCGATAACGTTACGAGACCGTTGTGTATCCAGATACAATTGTTTGCTAAGAGCGCTGACAACAGGCTTTGCAAGACGGCGACGGAGCCAGTTTGATACAACGGGGCCAAGTCTGTGTTTGTATTCGCGAATGCGTTGTATTTTTCGACGAACATTGTCCAGAAGTGAGTCCGTCTTTCCGGAATTACCGACCACTTTGCTCTGGTCCCCAATCTCTCTTTGCCGAAGCTCTCGGGCATCGTCACGTTCCTCGGGAGTTAGCTCTTCGTAGCTCGCTCTTTCGATTGCAGGGAGTTGCATTTCCTCGGTCGAACGGAAGAAAACATGGTCTGGCAGCGGCGAAAACGAGGTCCGGACGGAAGGATAGCCGTGGTAATCTGCCACTCGCTGGAGCGTACGGCGAATGACTTCTGCACCTTGATATTGGAGAGGTATTCCACCTTTATCATTCTCGAACAAGGTGTCCAAGTAATCGAGTGTCCGATGTAGAAGTGTGAGATATGATTCATAGTCCATCGACTCTGTACCGGACAGCCAGTACCCTCGAGACGCCGGAGAGTCGTAACTCCGGTCGTACACCATCTGTGGGAAAACCAAGGATTTGGGACTATCAATATTATACTTATTACAGAGAGACTCAAACTCGGAAACGGGTTCATGACGCAGATATTCTGTTCGATGTTGTTCCGATGAGATAACACCATTCGCCGTTTTCGCGATATGTCGGTTTTGAGGAATATAAGTGGGTGTAATACCACGTTTCTGAAGTTTCTCTCCAACAGCGTCTAAAAACGGGACATCAGAGTGTGAGTTGAGAGGAATAATAAACCGATGTGACGGAAGAGAGGCCATGTGATATAGTCGAGCGGTAATTGATGATATACGTTTTGATTGGATTATATCGAAAGACAGTATAAAAGAAATACTCAAATATGAGAGACTATCAGATAGAACAGTCTACCGTTGATAGGGGTTTGTTACAGCGATTTATGCAGGCAGTTCGTACGCCTCGTCTTTTTGCTCGAGATATGAATCGTCTGTTCCACCGACGTGCCGGGTTGCGAGTTCAGAATCCAGGCGGTATCGATGTCTTTGAGGAAGACTGGGATACACTCATCGTGCTTGACGCCTGCCGGTATGATATGTTCGAAAAGAACAATTCTCTTGAAGGGTCACTCTCAGCAAAGCCGTCGAAAGGCTCAGCAACAACAGAGTGGCTTGGCGCAAACGTTGATGGACGTGACCTTCGCGACACAGTATACGTGACTGCAAATCCACAACTGGAACGCCACCGCGACGACTGGAAGGTGAAGTTTCACCACGTCGCCAACGTCTGGTTGGATTCAGGGTGGGACGAACAGACAGGGACCGTACTCGCTGAAACGATGACCGACGCTGCAATCGACGCACATGAGCAATTCCCGAACAAGCGCCTCGTCGTTCACTACATGCAACCGCATTATCCATTTGTTCCTGCTGATACGGCTGTTGATAAAACTCACTTGGACTCAATTGAGAGCGATAAGGATGGCGCTGCTGGAGAAAACGTATGGAACATGAAATTCGCCGGGGAAATTGATATCTCTCGGGAGAAATTATGGAGTCTTTACACTGCAAATCTTGAATACGTTCTTGAGCATGTAGAACGATTATGGACGAGTCTGCCAGGGAAGAATGTACTCACGTCTGACCATGGCAACTATGTCGGCGAACGGGCATTTCCGGTTCCTGTTCGTGAATACGGTCATCCTCGTGGACTCTACGATGAGCCACTCACCCAGGTGCCGTGGTTAGAACACACGAACGGGGAGCGTCGTACTACTTATAAAGATTCTACCGATGAGAGAAGCGAGTCGGCAACATCGTCGGTCGTTGCCGACCGGCTCAAAGATCTTGGATATAAACAGTAAACAACAGGACAAAGTATCGTTCCTTAGGATAATTGGTCCTTGTGCTCCATTTGTTGTCAGCCGATTCTCTCTCGTCTTGGTAATATTCCTATCACACCGGTATGTTATTCCGATAGTTTTGACAAAACAGTTGCCAGCCCGAGCGTGACGAACCAGCCAGTTTGTGTTGGTTTCGATATTGCGCTGAACGCTGCGATTGTCGAAAAATAGACAGCAAGCGCGAACACAATTCCCCACAGGTCATGATGGGATTGTGACTTGGTGACAAAGTGACTGACTTGTTTAAATGGCAACATTACGAGGAACATAAACGGGACAAAGCCGACCATACCGATTTCAGACAGGATTTTTAGATAGTAGCTGTGGGTCCCCCAATCTTTGGCACCTTCGAGAGCTTCGAGTCCGGTAGTTGCATACGCTGGCTTGGCAGCATGCCAGTTGTCCGGCCCGACACCGAACAGTGGGTTCTCCGCAAACATATTGACTCCAGTTTGATAGAGATGATATCGAGGTTCCGATAGCGGGAGTAAAATCGTCTCCAAAGCCTGAAACACGGTAATTCGGAGTGAGGGGATAAATGTCAGTAGCAGAATACCATTAGCTACTGTGAGGGCCAGTGCCGGCCAAACTGCAGTAGTCATTTGCCTGTCTTTGGTTCCAAAGTAACGCCACATCAACAGCGCTATAAAAGCAAACAGGAACGCGGCGATTCCCTTGCGGTCTTTTGAGACGATAATTGGAAAAGTCATCAATAGAGCAGCTAATGCTCGCCATTTCGTCACACCAGTGTCCAGTGTGACGGAAGTGAGTATGATAAATCCGACACCCATAACAATCATTCCGTAACTCGAGATAGGAATACCAAACACGAGCAGACTGAGAGCTACCATTAATGCCTTCGCTGTGGCAACCAGGATAATGCTCCACAACAGCATCCGGATCTCCGTTTCACTCCGGAGAACGTTAGCCACAAGTCCAGCTATCAACGCAAGCCCAATCCACTGAAATATCTCGGTGAAGATTGTGACGCTAATCGTTGCATTGGCGACTGCTGAGACAACGATTGCGAAACAGACTAAAGAGACGTATTTTGTTGACCGAGGGACCAGTACAGAACTGCGGTCATTAGCAACAGCGGTCAGTACGACATATAGCCCTACAAAGCCAGTAAGAACAAAAACGTAGATGTTTGAGATGCCAATAACGGTCCCCCCGAGACGGATATCAGGCAGCGGTTCCACTGGGCCAGGAATGCGGACCATGAACGACATCAAAACAAACAAAATGGTAACCGAGCTGACTCTGAAAGCGCTCCTCGGAGAGGAGATATGGAGGGAATGTGTTTTTTCTTGGTCGATACTTTGGGTCACAAATATAGTACTCCTGATTGAACTCCGAAGTATTATAAGGATTCTGGCTCCCAATTAGCTCCATGGTCCGCGTTCTCGTATTTGTGAATGAGTTTACATCGACGTCTATTCCAGTTGAAATTGCGGCCAAAACACACTCACAGAGCGGTGTTGAGATTACGCTAGTCTCTTACTACGACGGTCCAGAAGACTCTATCGACCCGGATGTCGAGGCACTCGACATACCAATGTTCAAACTTAATGCAAGTTCCCGCATAGACCTTGCGGCGTACCGCCGACTGCGTCGCATCTGTGTCGAGCAAAATGTCGATATTTTGCATACTCATCATAACTCGACAGGGTCAATCAGTCGGCTTGCCGTCGTCGGAACGGACACCCAGATAATCAATACAGAACACAATGACCATCAGTATTTTTCGCATCTTCAGAAGTCAGTAAACGCTGTTACCTACCCGCTTACCGATACGATGGTGTCGAACTCCAAAAACACCAAAACCTCTCTCGAATGGTATGAGAAGCTACTTCTTGGCGAGACTCGGCACGAAGTCGTATACAACGGCATCGATACGAGCCGAATAGATGAGACAGAAGACTCGGTGATAGATCTACCAACAGACCCACTGGTTGTGACAGCGGGTCGGTTAGTTGAGCAAAAGAATTATTCGACGTTACTCAGGGCCTTTAGCAAGGTTGTCAATCAGGTGCCGGAAGCAACCTTAGTTATCGTCGGAGATGGTCCGCTGTCTGACGAGCTTGAAACGCTGGCAGCCGACTTGGGTATCGAAGAAAGCGTTATATTCACCGGCTATCTCCCCCGCCGTGAAGATGTATATGGGGTGTATAAAGAAGCACAAATTGCTGTATTCCCCTCTTGGTACGAGGGGTTCTGTGTCGCAGCAGTCGAAGCAATGGCCGCGGGCCTACCTGTCGTCGTCAGTGATATTCACGTTCTCCGTGAAGTGGTCGGTGATCCTGGTATCTTTGCAGACCCGAATGTCCCAGATACGTTCACAAACGCGGTTGTCGAATTGCTCGAAAACCCAGACAAGTGTGAGCAAAGCGGAAACGAAACAAGAGAGCGTGCGCGGGAGAAGTTTTCGTTGGGGTATACTGCTCAGGAGTATCTGAACCTTTATGAGATGATGGCTGAAAGGTCCTGATGATGACTGAGACAATCGTCTTGGGTCTCGATGGGGCTACTTGGGATATTATTCGTCCCCTTATCGAGAGTGGCGACCTTCCGCATATAGAACAGGTGTGTTCAACAGGTCACACTGGCACACTGGAAAGTACGTTTCCGCCAATTACCGCTCCAGCCTGGCTCTCAATGGCAACGGGTCAAAACCCCGGAAAGACGGGTGTCTTTTACTTTCTGAATAGAAAAAGCAGTGATTCATTTGATTTTGAGACGCTGAGTTCGGAGAAGTTTCGCGGACAGAGCTTCTGGGACGTTCTCTCAGCGCACGACAGTTCAGTAGGGATTTTCAATTATCCGATGCTTTATCCGCCCTACGAGATTGATGGATTCATGGTTAGCGGCCTTGGTTCAGAGACAGGTGACGCGATTACCTATCCCAAGTCACTCGCTGGAGAACTTGATAATGTGACCGGTGAATATCAGGTCAAAGTGCCGTACGCGGACCCAAAATATCAAGGCCGCCCTGGTGAGCTCAAGTCAGATCTGTTGGACATAATAGAAAAGCGTGAAACAGCGATTGAGTATCTGCTCACTGAAAAAGACCCCGACCACTTTTTCGGAATTATCAGCGCAACTGACTGGGCACAGCATTACTTCTGGCGCTACGTCGACGAAGACCACCCACAGTATGATCCAGATACAGATTACGACGACGTGCTCACACGGATTTGGAAGCGCGTGGACAAAGCGGTCGGAACTGTAGCAGACCTTGCTCGCGAGGAGAATGCTACCCTGTTGTTGGTCTCAGATCATGGATTTGGCCCGGTCAACAAAACATTTCATTCAAACGAATGGCTTGAACAGGAGGGGTATCTCAAATACGAGAAACAATCGGTAATAGACCAAGCCCGAACCAAGTACTTTCCATACCTGCGGCGGGTCGGTGAATCAGTCGTTAGTGTTGTCCCGCAACTGAACGACTTTGCAAAGTCCGTTGGCGAGTCGATTCGCAAGACACCTGGTGAGGGAATTGATTTCGAGCGGAGCACCGCCTTTGCTCCGCGGCAAAACCTTACCGCCGGTATGATTTATTTGCTTACGGATGAGAAAGAAGACAAACATGAGGTAGTCAACCAATTACGCTCACTCACAGAACGAGCAGATGGCCCCGAATCCGTTACGGTTCATGAATCTGATGAGATGTATCACGGTAAAAATACGGACCTTGCGCCGGATTTGATGGTTGAAATAGACGATTTCAAGTGTGCTGTCGACCCACGTCCTAGTACAGAAAGTGAGATATTCTCGACAGGTCCCCCATCAAAAGCTCGAAATGGTGGCCACAACCGTGATGGAATCGTTATCGCGTCAGGACCGCCCGTCGACACTGGAACGGGTCTCAACGCGAGTATCTACGATATAGCGCCGACCCTGTTGTCTCTTCATGATCTTCCGGTTCCGACCGAAGTTGATGGGGAGGTTGTGTCTGAGTTTACCTCTGAGAGACGAGACAGCGACAACACAGAAACCGCTTCGATTGAAACTCTGACTGCTTCCGGAGAAAAAACATCCCGGGAGGATGACGATGCAGTCCAAGAACGTCTGGAAGATCTCGGATATATATGAACGAGGAGAAGCCAAACATCGTATTCATTGTCATGGATACTGCCCGTGCAGATGCTTTTTTACAGAGAGAAACAGACCTCACTCCCAATATTGATGCGATTGCAGCAGACGGCATCTCGTACTCGCGTGCATTCAGTGTTAGCCCGTGGACCCTACCCTCACACGCGTCTCTATTTACCGGAACAACCCCCTCAAAACACGGCGCACATGCAGGGCACAAGCAACTTGAAAACGAACAGCGGCTGTTACCGGAGGTTCTCAGTGAGGCCGGATATCGAACAGTAGGGATTTCGAATAATACATGGATTAGTGAAGAGTTTGGGTTCGCTCGCGGCTTCGACGTATTTCGGAAAAACTGGCAGTACATTCAGTCAGATGTTGACTTGGGAAAAGTTGCTCGCGCACGAGAAGGGGTTGATAAGCTTCGTGGGGTCGCATATAAAATATTGGATGGGAATCCCGTAGTGAACGTTGCGAACGCTGTATATGGACAACTCGTGCGAAAGCAGGCAAAGGATGACGGGGCACAATCTACAAACGACTGGATACGTGACTGGTTGGCTCAAAGAGATACCGAACTCCCGTTCTTTTTGTTTGTAAACTATCTTGAACCGCATCTCGAATACCGGCCACCACGTGAATACGTCGAGCCGTTACTGCCTGAGCAAGTCTCATACGAGGAGGCGATGGAGGTCAATCAGGATGCCTGGCGCTATATCGCACAACAGGTCGAGATGGACGAAGCCGACTTTGAGATCCTTGAGGCGCTGTACCGAGCCGAAATCTCTTATTTGGACCAGCAAATCGGTGAACTGCAAGAATATCTTAAAAACGAGGATGAGTGGGAAGAGACGATATTCGTCGTTACAGGAGACCACGGCGAAAACATCGGCGATCACGGACTAATGGACCACCAGTACGGTCTCTACGATACGCTCCTTCATATACCACTCATCATCAACGGTGGCGGGTTCGCTGGTGGAACGACAATTGACGAGCTCGTCCAGTTACCTGACCTTGCTCCCACACTTCTTGATGCAGCCGACATAGATGCACCCCAGTTCCGGAAACAGATGTTAGCGAAGTCATTCCATCCACAGTCCGAAACTGAGCCAAGGGATTTCGTTGTCGCCGAATACATGGCACCTCAGCCGTCGATGGAGGCGTTGGAAAAACGTGTAGGCGACCTGCCAGACACGGTGTATGACTACAACAGATCGCTTCGCGCACTCCGGTCAGATCGCTGGAAGCTCATACGTGGCTCGGACGACTCTATGAAGCTTTTCGATCTCAAGAACGACCCCGACGAGACGAGCAATATCGCGAGAACCGAAGACGAGCTGCGAGAAGAGTTAAACGGCGAGCTAGACGGGTGGCTTGATTCGTTTGAGCAAGCAAACTATTCTGGGACTGTGGAGATGCAAGAAGGCACGAAAGAACAGCTCGAAGACCTTGGCTATCTACAGTAAACGGCTTGCACTGACCGACATCTATCGCTTACTTTGAGAGTTCGGACAGCAACTCGGTTGTCCGAGACACTGTATCAGACCACGAAAATTCAGTCTCCACGGTCGTTCTTCCCTCTGTGCCGTACTCGTTTTGAAGCTCCTGGTCAGCGAGGAGCTGTGTTGTTTTCTTTGACATCTGAGTAACGTCACCAATTGGAACGGTATACCCGGCCCCATCTACTGCATCTGTAACTTGGTCTAATGCACTGCAGACAACCGGTGTCTCCGAAGCCATTGCCTCCATCACAACTCGGGGAAACCCTTCTGCACGGCTTGGCAACAGCAACACGTCCGCTGCTCGAAATAGTGGCGGCATATCGTCGTACGGTATCTGTCCGAGGAATTCAACCGCAGTTTCGAGATTGTGTTTTCGTACTGTTTCCTCCAAGTCGGTCAACAGGGGACCATTCCCAACGATATACAAGGTTGCATTCGGATGTTCTTCTCGAACTGCAGCGATTGTTTTGATAGCATCGTGTGGATTCTTTCCTTCGACGAGGCGACCAACAAAGAGGACACTTGGAGTGTCCGAGTGAAGATGCTCACTCTCAGGCCCTTCCGGACAAAACTGTTGTTCGTCGATACCGTTAGCAATAACGGCTGTGTCAGCGGTTACGCCCAGCTCTTGTGTCTTCTGTCGCTCTTCTTCCGTGTAACAGAAGATAAGGTCTGCACTGTTGAGTGTCCAGCGTCCAACTGTCTTGAGATAGTAGGAAAACAGCCGTTCAGGTGCGGACTGAGAGTACAGAGAATGGTTCGTGATTGCGAGCGGAGTGTCACCAAATCGGCGCTTCAGTGCGGCTAGGTTGGTCGAGAAATAGAAATGGGAGTGTGCATGAACGATATCGAAGCTGTCAGCCCCGAATAACTGCCGAGCAGCTGTGATTGAAATTTCATTTTTCAGGATATTAATTGTTGCCGGACAGTAGATGACTTCGTAACCGTGTCGCTCCTCTCGTTGAATTTGTGTAACGTTAGATGTGACCTTGAGAAGAGTCACATCATGGCCCATTGCAGCCTGATCCCGGCTCATCGCATGGACATGATACTCACCACCGCCAATTTCGTCTGGATACAACCAGTGACTGACTCGTAAGATACGCATCAGTAGTTCACTCCTGATTAGCTAGAGGAAAGAATATCAGTCTACTCATACGGAGTCACCAATCGGTTCCCAGTTAAAATCTGATAGTAACCGTTCAAGTTTCTTTTCGGTGCGGTCAAGATTGGTATAATGCCGGATTTGGTACTGACGTTTCACATCATGAACTCTCGGTTGGTCCGGGTCAAGTTCCCACGGGTGTAGATAAAATACGATATCTCGGTGCTGTCGAATCCGTTGAATTCCACGTCGATATATGTAGTACGGGAGAAATCTAAAATAGCCACCACCTGCCCATGGTATCTGTGTAACTTTCATGTCGAGTAGCGGCAGTTGGACTTCAGTAAGGTTTTGATTAATCGGGACAATAGTTTCGGAGGTATCGATGGCAATATCCCCGTATCTATCGTGTACCGGAGCGGGAAAGTGACTTGAGTCGTACTCAAGTCCCAAGTCGTCAAGAATCTCAATTGCCCAGTCCGTAATTGTAAAGCTTGGTGCTCGATAGCCGCGGATTGGACAATCAACGATGGATTCAAGCAACTCTAGTGAGCGGGAAATATCTGAATGAACTGCGTCTGGTTCCTGTTCGTACAACAGTTCGTGATTGTACCCGTGGCTTGCTAGTTCATGTCCCCGGTTTTCGATTTCCGCGACCAGTTCTGGAGTTCGCTCGGCAACATACCCAAGAACAAAAAATGTGGCCGTTGTATCGTATTTATCCAGAAGGTCGAGGATTCGTCTCGTAGAGTCTTCGACCCGGAGCTCGTACTCGTCCCAACTGTCTCGTTGTAGTCCGTTGCGGAGATTGTGGGAATGAAACCAATCTTCCACGTCGAACGATAGCATCAGATTGTTCATAAGAGATTGTTACCTCGTCGTTGGAATTCGCGCCGTTGCTCAATAGATGGGAATGAAAAGTACGACTCCTCTCCATTCATTTCACGGAGAGAAACGTCGCCAGAGCTAATAGCGTTAACCGCCTCGGCTGCTGTCCGTCCACCCTCTTTTTTGCCACGCACGATAGCCTCATCAAGAGTTGTCGACTCGTCCACTGGGAAATAGGATTTCCTGACAATTTGCCCTCTGTCTACCTCGGCTTCCATTGTATGAACGGTACTCCCAATCTTATCGTCGCCGTGGTACAGTGCCCAAAAAGTAGGAAGCATACCGCGATATTTTGGAAGGTCAGCTGTGTGGACATTGATACAGCCCCAGTTTGGCGCATCAAGGAGTTCTTCGTTGAATATCTGTGGTGCTGAGACCGAGAGGATGACATCGACATCGTTAGCTGCGATAGTGTCGACGTACTCAGTCGTGTTCACATTGTCTCTTGATTCGACCGGTATATTATATTGGCCTGCGACTGAGCCGACCGAGTAGTTCTTGTATCCAACACTATCTATTACCGTGCGATAACAGTAATGCAGTCCGCGGCGACAGAAATTAACCGGCCCATAAAGTCGATACATCCGGCGTACAAACGAAACGAAGTCATCGTCAAGCACATCAAGAATACTTACCATCTGAATCGACACGCTATTTTCAATCCGGTCGAAAAATTCCTGAAAAAAGGACGGCATGTAGAATGGGTCATCTTGCGTTACAATTACAATACTTATACTCATTTTGAATAGTCCCAAAATACGTATTGCTTGTTCTCGATAGGGAGTTCTAGTGTCCGATAGTTATAGTTTTGTTTATCACCGAAACGATCCGCCTGTTATTATATCGGAGGTCATAGCGGATTACGGTTGCTCGCCGGTAACCGTCTCTGCGTCTTCTCCGTGTTTTTGAGAGCTCTCAGTTGGTGAATCTGCGTACTGGTCAGTTTCGTTGCTCGAAGCTTGTGTTGATTCGTTGGTTGTCTGTTGGGACGGTTCAGTGCTGTTAGATTTCTGTTGAGAGGATGCGAAGTCAAACATTTCGCCACCTACCTGCCACAGCTGTCGCACAACAATTTTTATATCAAACCAGAACGACTGCTGGCGAATGTACTGCAGGTCATATCTAAGTTTATCCTCGGCTTCAGCGCTTGTCGCGTTGTTTATTTGTGCCAGCCCAGTCAAACCAGGCTTGATAAACCACCGTTTGCGCCACGCAGTGGTTTTATTTTCGAGGTGGACTTCCTCGTCAGTCCACACAGCTCGTGGGCCAACAACGCTCATGTCTCCAGCAAGAATCGCCCACAGCTGCGGAATCTCGTCTAAGTGTGTCTTGCGGAGCACGCTTCCGACGCGAGTGATACGCTGTTTTTCCTCGGAGTCGGGCAACGTATCTTCGGTAGCAGAGACCATTGATCGAAACTTTCGCACAGTGAACGTTCGACCAAACACGGCAGTTCGCTCTTGGCGGTACAGCAGTGGCCCACCGTCATCGAGTTTGATTGCCACCCCAATCAGTGCGATAACAGGCGAGAGGACGACAAATGCAGTTCCAACAAATACGACATCAAAGAGGCGTTTTACGATATAATCCTGCCAGTCCCACGGCTCCAAGTCTACGTCGAGTAAACGTTCACCAGAGAAGTCGTCGGTCAACACGTGGTCAGCGTGGTCTCGATGCACCAGTGCGTTCACGCCATTATCGTAGCAGGCCTCAAGCGTCCCGAAAAACTCCTCACGGTCGGTCGCCGCAAAAGCTAGCAGTGCCGTATCGACATCATTTTCGACGAAAACATCTTCCAGTCGAGCAATGCCGCCAAGACACGGTAACATATCCAGATCGTCTTCAACGTTTTCCCCATCCGGAAGTTCTATTGTACGGGATTCGATTCCATCTGGAGCATACACTGACGGCGGCGAGACATATCCAAGCACCGGTAAATCAGTCGCTGTGAGCAATGACTCCATCGCCTGTGGGTCGTCTCCGATGATAACTGCCCGAGAGCTTGAGCGGGGGCGGCGACGTATAGCAATCATGAACGGTGGCAACGCGATAGCCAGCGCGATGGTCGTCAACATGAGTGTCGTCCGGGGCAACCGGTAGGAGTACTTGAAGTATCCAATTGCTGCCAGCCCGACCATTGCGAGGAATATCCGCTTTTGAGCCAACAAGATGGTATCCAAAATCCGTCGGGGCTGTGGCTTGAACAGTGGCCACATCGTGAAAAGAATGACAAAAAGTGTTGTCATAATTGCGAACTGTACTTCGCTGGCTGGTAACACCTCAGGCGCAGGGTTCCCAAAGAACGGCACGCGACCGAACGCCTCGTGGACGACACGAAGATTCGTCACCACAACAGCTGCGACCGTCACCAGGGCCGTCCCAAAGAAACTGGAGAGTCGATACCGCCAGCTGTCATCCATTGTCCCAATTACTTCGAAAATGAGTATAAAGCCTGTGAAACTCACTAATTTGTAGATGACAGCGGCTTTGGGAGATTATGTTGCAAGCTTGTCGACCAACAGGATTCCACTAGCCAGGACGAGCGAGAGTATAAGTACCCATTTGTCAGCGGAGACGTACCAACCAGGAGTTGGGTTACGCCACCACGAGAATGGATAGAGGTACGCGCCGTTCGAACCGTCAGCCCACGCTTTGAGGCCATCAACGAAGAGATGGGAACACCCACCGGCGACAAGCAGACAAAACACACGGACCTGTTGTCTTCGTGTTGAAAACAAAACAGCACCAGCTGCCGAGACCACGATGACGCCACCGAGGGTATGAATTGCACCCCAATCAAAGGAGACACCAAGAAATTGCTCAATAAAGTAGTCATCAGCTAACAGGTCAATTCGGTTTAAATCCGGCACAACGGACCCGACCATACCGACAGTGACCCACCGTCGGTCAAGCCACGAAATGACCCATCCCACTGCGGTGAACGCGGCGAATGCAAGCAAGACGTGTGAGAGAAGGTCAGCCATCATCATCACCACTCTGAGCCCGGGTATAGAACTGCAACCGATGCCAGTCGATACCCCAATACCGCAAAAATGCGCCGGCAGCAACAAGGATACCCACAGCAGATACGCTAAGTTTGTACTGCGAGTCATCCGGACCCTCGTTGACAACGACCACAGATTCAGCATGCTGAATTGTCCCGCGGTTCGAAAGCTCTCCATACACCTGAACAAGACCACCAGACTTGGCCTCAGTCTGGTCCTTGTAAACAGTTAGTATCCGAGCAGTGTCTCCGCTAGCAGTCTTGACCGCCATGACAAACCCTTCTTCTGTCGTTTCAGTGACAGTCCCGAACAAGAGAACTTGCTCACCATCCCACCCACCCGGCTCGTCGGCGAGTTGTGCACCCGACGGATGTGGCCAGTTTCGGTCGTATACGCCCCCATAATGAACACACAACACCGCGACTCCAGCAAGGAAAACGACGATAAAAAGCAGTCGGTTGCGGCGTTGCATCTATCCATTGACTCCTCGGGAGAACCGATGAATATTTCGGTTAGTTCAGTCCAGTTGCGTGAGATACAGAACAGAAGATTCTGTCAAGCTGAGTGAACACAACAGTTGACTACATCCCATGCGTAGCTGGGTTCGAAACCTCGAACCGAACGAGAAGTACCCTCGAAACGAAGATGTCCGGATAGCAGAGCTTTTACTCGCTTCTTGTGAAGCGTACGGTCAATGACAGACTCCGAAGAGGATTCCCCCAGACTTCTTGACGAGGACGGACGGCTGTTTGGCCTCGTCAACATCGTCGATGTTCTGGTCGTGCTGTTGGTCCTCGCAGTCGTAGTAGCAGGTGTGGTACTGTTATTTCCCTCCGGTAGTGGTAAAACAGACACACGATACGTCACGCTCGATCTCGGTGACCAGCCCAACTACCTGGCTGAAGCGATTAGTCCCGGCGACGAATGGACACCAGACCGTACAAGCGATTCAGTGACGATTACTGACGTGTATCGGGTAAACAATGGTACCGGGACGAACGTTCTTGCACGTGCAGCAGTCAACGGAACACAGGTCGAGCCAGAGGGTCCGGCCGAAGAGCCTATCTTCGAGTTCCGTGGCAATCCGCTTCGAACCGGCCAGACGTTCAATATTGTTACATCAGAGTACGAGGTCGAGGGTGCCGTAACACGCGTTGAGACTGACGGCGAAACGCTCTCAGTAACCAACAGTGAGATTGTTCTCGAAACCAACCTCACATCTGCAACAGCGAGTGAGATCGACGTTGGTGACCAGTTCACAGCAGGCGGGACAACATTTGCTCAAGTGAGAAGTCTTGAACTGTTTCCTGAGACAGAGGGGAGCAACGCGCAGTATGCACTCGTCGGTGTGACGGCAAGAACTATCGAGCGCGATGGCGCACAACATCTTGGCGACACTCGTGTTGCTGTTGGCCAGTCGCTCACCTTCGGTGGCAACGGGTACAGTTTCGGCGCTGAGATTATCGAACACGGAACAAGCAATCTTACGACGGAGTCCCGCCAGCTGGTCGTCCAGAAAGAGGTCCCCACGACTGTTGCTAACGATATTGCTGTCGGCGACCAATTCAATGTAAACAGCAACCCAGTCGTCACTGTCAGTTCGGTCACAGTGTATCCGACGGCAAGCCCGGACACCCGGCGGGTCGTTCTGGGTGTGTCTGCGAAGGTACGAACAACAGGAGAAGAGATTCTATTCGGTGACCGGCAACTTCGCGTTGGTTCACAGCTTCCGATTCAGACTGACAATTACAACATCCAGACTGAGATTATTCGACGAGGAAGTTCAGATGAGCCCGGATCTCCGACGACACAGGCAGTTACAGTCCAACTCAAAAACATCCCTCCAGAACGAGCCAACTCGCTCACCGCAGGGATGACCGAGGAAAGTCGTGATAGAACGACCGCAGAGGTACAAAACGTGACGACACAACCAGCCGAGGTCATCCTCGAAAGCGAAAGTGGAGAAATATTCCTCCGTGAACACCCTCAGAACAAAGATGTCGAGTTGACTGTTGACCTCTCAGTCCGCGAACTCGAAGATGGAACAGTTCGCTTCCGTGGAGAGACACTCCGCGTGGGGCAGGCACTTTCACTTGAACTCGGACCACTTACAATCAACAGTAAGGTGATTGGATTCGAAGAATGACCCTCCGTAGTCATTCAGTCACACAGAATTCAACCGTCGTCACCGGTCTCGTCAGCCTTCGAAATCGCGTCATCTCTGCATGCAAGCAATCACGTCTAATCGGACCACTGGTAACGACTGTCGGCCAGCGTTGGGAGAGTCGAACGTCGGCAGACAGAACAACGATGGACAGGCAGCAGTCGGCTATTAAGCGCTCATGGCTCCGTACTGTCGCCCAGAGAGTTGTCACTGGTAGTGTCGAGGCGACACGAGCCTCACAAGTTGCCGGTGTGGCGACAAACGCACAACATGTTGTCACGTCATCGTGGTCGTACCGCTGGCTAGTAACTGATCCGGACCCAGACCTCGTCGTTATCGACTTGAGACAGACGTTGACCGTCGGCCCGTGGCTCCGGGTTATCGCGCGCACACTCAATTGGGTCCTTCCCGCCGCGGTCTCGTCAACGCTTGTACGGACCAGCCAGCGACTCTACAGGCAACTGGTCGTTCGTCCGGTTCAGATAGTAAGCCTGTTTTTTGCGTTCGGTGCCATCGGCCTGCTGGCTACTGCGACAACAGGGACCAGTCTATCTGTAGCACTAGTTTTCAGTGCGCTTGGATTCGCATTCCTTGCTGCGATTGGCAGTCGAATCACCATGTCGTGGCACGAGGTACAAGAAACTCGAGGCTATCGGCGACTCGCTAAAATCTTCGATCCGCCGGAGCCGTCCGAATCACAAGAAAGTGACACTCAAGCGACTCAACAAAACGAAACCGATAGCCCGCCATTACAGGCAACGGATAGGCTGTCCGAGACTGAGACAGGTTCGGATGCGGACCACCAATAGTCTCTAATAGAGCGCGAATCACATCTCTTTTTGTGCCACCGCGGACGACAACCTGACAATGAACGTCCTCGTAACAGGAGGCGCAGGCTTTATCGGTGGCCACATCAGCGAACAGCTCGCAGGCAGCGGCCACGACGTAACAGTTCTCGACAACTTCGAACCATATTATGACCTTGGCATCAAGGAACACAACGTCGAGGCAGCACGCGAGGCCACAGCCGCCACAGGAGGAGAGTACCAACTTGTCCAGGAGTCTATTACCGACGAGAACATAGTCAACGACCTAGTCGCCAGTAGCGATGTTGTCTACCACCAAGCCGCCCAAGCCGGTGTTCGCAAAAGCGTCGAAGAACCCAAGAAAGTCAACAGCTACAACGTCGATGGGACAGTCAACGTACTCAACGCCGCCCGGAAGCACGATATCGACCGCGTGGTCGTTGCCTCTTCATCATCAGTCTACGGCAAACCCGAATATCTTCCGTACGACGAAGACCACCCGACAACGCCGGTTTCGCCCTATGGCGTCTCCAAGCTTGCAACTGAGCAGTACGCCCGCGTCTATAGCGAAATCTATGGCCTGCCAACTGTTTCACTTCGGTATTTCACCGTCTACGGCCCGCGAATGCGCCCGAACATGGCGATGACAAACTTCGTCTCTCGGTGTCTCCACGGCAAGTCGCCAGTTATCTATGGCACTGGTGAGCAGACACGCGATTTCACTTATGTCGAAGACGTGCGTCGGGTCAACGAGCAGTTGCTTACAGACGACAGTGCTGACGGAGAGATTGTGAACATTGGCTCAACGGACAATATCGATATCCAAACGCTTGCTGAGGTAGTGCGTGACGAAATCGCCCCGGATCTTGATATCGTCTACGACGACCCACGTGAAGGTGACGCCGAACACACGCACGCAGATGTGTCAAAGGCAACAAAGTTACTCGACTACGAACCAACATTCGATATCCGTAAAGGAGTTCAAGAGTTTATCGCATGGTACCGCGAGAATCAAGACTGGTACGACCCACTTGTCCGACGTTCGTAACAACTGTTTACTGACTGGGCTCCAACGCTGTCACTCGCTATTGGAGACACCACACTAGCCAAGTGAGAGCACAGGGGCGCTTTGTGTTAGGTACTTGGACGGAGAACGTCACCGGTCCCGCCAGATTTTCCACTCGCCGTCATTGTTCTGTGCGACGACAATACCCACATCCAACAGCTTCGACTCGACGCCATCGTCCATGCGAATCTTGGCGCGGACAAGCGCAAACTCCGTGACACTCGCTACCTCGGGCTCGGTCTCACGGTCAGTAACCTTTGTTTTCTCAACAGAAAGTGTCACACGGTTGATGCCGGGAATCTCGTTGGCTCCCCACGGCTCTCCCGGCGCGTCCTCATGAAAAAGCGTTCCGGCAGTGTAGAAATGTGACCGGTCCAGTGCATCGACGTACTCCCGCACAACCTCTTCCTCGGGTCCCCTCTCTTTGTAGACAAAGGCATACCAGCCAGCGCTAATTCCCGCACCCGTCGCCAGTGCGGAGCCGCCACTGTATGCAAGAAAGTCACGCCGATTTACGCCTGACTTGACCGTCCTCTCAGTATCACCAGCAAGTTCCGTTCCACACGCTTGACAGACTGTTTCGTCGTCGAGTGTCTGCCCACACTCTGGACAACTGTCCATACCGTAGTATCGACGCGTTCGCACTAAAATGTGTGCCAGACAACACCATACATGCGTGAATATGGGTGCCGGCAGCGCGTGCCATTGCAGGCCACTAATCGCTGAGTCGTCGCTGGCGCGACCAGTGCGACCCAAACGGCGACCCTTTTCACGAAGGCTCACCGAACCACACACAATGAATGCAAACGGGGATACACTGCGGCTGGCAACCCGCGGGTCAGAGCTCGCGCGCTGGCAGGCAGAGTACGTCAAAGACCAGCTAGCGAGTCGGCGGCAACCAGTTGAGCTTGTTACAGTCGAAACGGAGGGTGACCAGGTTCGTGACGAGCTTATTCACCGTCTTGGAACCACCGGTGCGTTCGTCCGGAGCCTCGATAAGAAAGTCCTCTCTGGGGAACTCGACGCAGCAGTCCACTCGATGAAAGATATGCCGACCGAGCAGCCAGACGACCTCGTCGTAGCCGGCGTCCCAGAACGTGGGCCTGTCGGGGACGTACTGGTGACTCCTGACGGGACAAGCTTAGATGACCTTCCCAAGGGCGCAACCATCGGGACATCAAGTCTTCGTCGGCGAGCACAGTTGCTCGAATACCGTCCCGACCTCACCATCGAGGGACTCCGAGGGAATGTCGACACGCGCGTCGAGAAACTCCTCGCTCCGACACTCCAGAGTGAACACCAGCGCCGTCTAGATGCGTGGCGCAACGATGAGTACACCAACGAGAAATTCGATATGTCGCCAGATGAGTGGGTCGAGAGTCAGACGGCGCTCGAACAGGCGGCCCTCGACCGGAGTTTCGATATCGAATACGACGCCATCTGCCTCGCAGAGGCCGGACTCGCACGGAGCAACCTGCTTGCTGCACTCGACTACCAGCGTCTTAACCCAATAGAGTTTGTCCCGGCCCCCGCACAGGGGACGGTTGCGGTGACAGCACTCGACGACGAAATCGCCAATCATGTCCACGAAACACTCGACCACCCGCCGACCCGCGTCGAGACGACCGTTGAACGCACGATTCTGTCGGAGTTGGGTGGTGGCTGTGTAGCCCCGGTTGGCATCTTCGCCCGGCTACAGGGTGACGTGGTTGCAACGACGGTACGCGTCCTCGCGCAGGACGGGACCGAAGAAGTTGCCGATACAGCGGAGATTCCCGTCGAGCGCCACGCCGACGCCGCCGCCAACTTCGCAGCCGACCTTGCTGACAGAGGAGCGGCTGACCTCATCGAACAGGCCCGGCGTGACGAGCCCGACGAGCCAAAGCGAGAGGGGTAACTAATGAGTGACAACGCCACCTCTGTTGCCGTGTTCCGCCCTGACGACGAACGCATCGAAGCGGCGACTGACCTGCTAGATTCTCTTGGCGTTGACCCGATTTCGGACCCGATGCTGATGGTCGACTCGACAAACGAGCAGCCACGCGAAGACAGTGAGTATACAATCCTGACAAGCAAGACAGCAGCGGACCTTCTGGCTGATTCGGACTGGGAGCCGAGTGGAACCCTCTGTGCTATCGGCGAGACGACCGCCGACGCACTCGAAGCAGTGGGGTACGATGTCGATGTCATCCCTACAGAGTACACATCAACAGGACTGGTCGACTCACTCGATACTGCTGTGGCTGGCGCGCGGGTCGAGGTGGCCCGTAGCGACCACGGCTCGCCCGTCTTGCTTGAGGGTCTTGAAGACGCCGGCGCGTACGTTCACGAGACAGTACTGTACCGTCTCGTCCGCCCAGACGGAGCCGGCTGCTCGGCTGAACGTGCGGCCGACGGAACGCTCGACGCTGCACTGTTTACCTCCTCACTTACTGTTGAACACTTTCTTGGGGCAGCGCGAGAACTCGGCATCGAAGCCGAGGCTCGGTCCGGACTCGAAACAGCCGTCGTCGGCGTTATCGGAGAACCGACACGGGAGACTGCTGAAGAACTAGGTATCTCCGTCGATGTTGTACCCGATACCGTCGGGTTCGAATCACTCGCACGAGCTGTCGTCGAACGGCTTTGAGCGCGAAAAGAAGGTCGCTTAGATAATCGAGTAACTCGCACCAGCAGTCAGTGCGAGCACGCCAACAAGACCAGTCAGGGCCACGTACGTGACCGACCGCGGTTCTTCCCGCAGATGCATGAACCAACCAGCGACAGCCATCGCCTTCAGGCTCGATAGCACGAGGATTACACCGAGAATCGGCCAGTAGTTCTCTTCAAGCAAGCCAAGCCACTCAACAGCGGCCTGGGTGGTCGAGAGCGCCATCAGTGCCACGAAGATTGCCGTATACGTTTTTGTTGATGCCATAATTTGGAACCTCCTTAGAGGATGTAAAACAGCGGGAACAGGAACAACCACACGATATCGACGAAGTGCCAGTACAGCCCGAAGTATTCGAGAGTCCCAGCGTCTTCGTTCTCACCGACGTACGCACCGGTGTAGGTCCGTGCGATGAGGAACAGGAGAACGAGCATGCCGATGATGACGTGCAGCCCGTGCATTCCTGTCGTCAGATAGAACGTCGATGACATCACGTCGACACCGAACGTCCACCCCTGATGCAGGTAGAGGTCGACCCACTCAATTCCCTTGTTGACGAGGAAGCCAGCCGCTCCCATGAACGTCATGCCGAGGAATCCAAGCGTCGCCTGGCGACTCGAAATGGTGAGCGGGCCAAGCGAGTAGTTACCTTTGTGTCTGGCAGCCGTCAGCGCGAGTACGACAGTGAAACTACTCGCAAGCAGTAGATAGGTGTTGATTAGTCCAGGCAGAACTGGGTGGTGCTCTAGTGCCTGCCCAGCCATTGTGTGGGCGCTTGGGTCCTCAGCGATGTGCCACCAAGCTTCCCAGCCGTACTCGAAGCGTGTGAAGATGTACGCGCCAACGAAGGCACCAAAGACAATGATGTCTGAAGCGATGAACGCCCACATCCCGAGCTTCGTGTTCTCGACAGATTCAAACGGCCACTGCTCGGCCATTTTGGGTTCGGGCACCTCGAAGGATTCGTAGCCAAATCCAGCCAGGGTATACGACCCCCAAACCGAACCAATGAGTCCAACCCAGAAGTACGGACTTGCGTTTCCAACCGCCTCAAAGATGCCAATTCCCAGATGGAACAGGATGAGAAGTGCCACCGTCAGGGGGAATGCGACCATCACATAAATGCCGTGAATCAGCGCAAAGCCATCCTGACGCGCACCCTCAACACCGAGGAAGCCAATAAAGGCCGGAATGGCCAGCGCGAACGGCCACACTGCATACGAGACACTGAGCCCCGAGATACCAAGTCCGGCGAACAGCACGCTGGAGCTGACCATAATCGGCCACCAGCTCGCGTGGTCTGCGTGTTCTTCGGGCGGGGCAAGCGTCTCGTCTCCGGTGGCAACGCCACCATCGGTTGCCGTCTCGCTCTTAGCTCCGCCGTCGGTTCCGGCCCTGTCAAGGAAGTTTAGCTTGCCGCTTGCAAAGCTCGGTTTACCGGGGAAGTTGTCGAGTGGCGGTGGCGACGAAACTGCCCACTCGGGTGAGGACGCATACGCCCACGGTGATTCGTCGACGTGACGGTCACTGTAGAGGCTGGCAAAGAGGTTGTAGAACATAATCAGGAACGAACCGGCAAAGATGAATGCGCCAGCCGTTGCCAGCAGGTGGAACGGTGTGAAGCCGCTGTCGTAGTGGAACACACGCCGTGGCGTCTCCCAAACAATGAACATCGGGAAATACAGCATGTTGAATCCAATAAAGGACGTCACGAAGTGCGCCTTCCCCAAGAACTCGTTGTACATCTTGCCTGTCATCTTGGGGTACCAGTAGTAGACGGCCCCAATGAGTATCACCGCACTCGACGCCATCACGTAGTGGAAGTGAGCAACCACCCAGTAGGTGCCACGGAACGAGTAGTCCAGCACGATAGCGCCAAGGAAGACACCAGTAATCCCGCCGATGATAAAGATAACTAGCGAGCCGATTGAGAACAGGAACGGCGTCTTCCAGCGGATCTTCCCTTTTATCATCGTATAAATAAGCGAGAAGACCATCAGGTCGAAGGGTAAGGATATCGCGACTGTTGTCACCATTATCACAGTCTTAATTTCAAGGTTGATGCTGGTCAGGAACATGTGGTGCATCCAGACGATGAAACTCTGGATACCGACCAGCGCCATCGAGATAATGAACCACTTGCGCCCGACAAGGCGGCGACCAGCGAAGGTCTGGACCATCTCAGCAAGCGCACCGAGTGCTGGGAAGAAGACGATGTAGACTTCGGGGTGTCCGAAGAACCAGAACAGATGTGTCCAGAGGAGTGAGCCGCTATCGGTTGCTTCGGGACCGCTTCCGGTTTCGAGAGCGAAAAATGACGTGTGCAGCAGATGGTCAGAGCTGAGAATAATCAGCGCAGCGAGGTAAGCCGCAAACGCGAACAACATCATCCAGACAGTCACAAGAATCGAGATACTGAACAGTGGGATATCACGCATCCGCAATCCTTTCGCGCGCATCCGGTAAATCGTCGTCAGGAAGTTCACTGAACCGATGGTGACTGACCCGACGAATGCGATGAGGGCAACAATCGTCGCGAAAGAACCGACCTCACCGAATTCAGGAATGTACGCAGGCACGTTCAGGGGCGCATAGGCAGTCCAACCGCCCATGAACGTTGCGCCCTGGAAGAACGACCCCAAGACCAGAACGCCCGAGAACAGGTACAGCCAGTAACTCATCGCGTTGAGTCGCGGGAACGCGAGGTCGTCAGCTCCAATCTGGAGTGGCACAAAGTAGTTTGCAAAGCCGAATGCAAACGGCGAGAGGAACCAGAAAATCATGATAAAGCCGTGGGCCGTGACAACTTGGTTGTATCCCACGCCGCTAAGAATCGTCCCGCCGGACTGGAGCAACTGGATACGGATAAGCAGGGCAAGGACGCCTGCCGCAACGAGGAAAAACACCGACGTTAACAGATACAGAATACCGACGTCTTTGTGATTGGTCGTAACGAGCCAGCGTTTCACGCTTGATCGCGGTGGTAGGTCACTCATTAGTTAGTCACCTCAAGTTGGTCGTCAAATTCGCCGTTTTTCCAAGCGTCAATGGTCTGGTCGTACCACTGCTCGAACTCGTCAGGGTTATCGAAGTTGTAGTTCTCTTGTCCCTGTTCCCAGACACTCGTTGGGACAACGAGAACCTCTTCACGCATGTTGGAGTGGCCGCTGCCACAGAGTTCGAAGCAGATAGCTTGATACTCGCCAGATTCGTCGGCTTGGAACCACGTTTCGGTGGTCTGTCCGGGCATCGCGTCAGTCTTCGCCCGGAGGCCGCGTATCCCGAAGTTATGCATCACGTCCCGCGAGGACACCTCGAGTCCGACCACCTCCTCATTCGGGACAACGAGTTCACCAGTCGTCTCGAAGCCGTTATCGTACTCGTATGCCCAGGCGAACTGGAACCCTTCAACGTTAACTTCCATGTCAGGCTCAACGTCACCTGTGTCCTCGACGTAGAGCAACAGCGAGTAGGAGTAGATAATCAGGCCGAGGACGAGCACGGCACTGAGGCCAAACGAGAGGAAAAGTTTCTTTCCGCCTTTTGCACTCGTTGGAATCTCACCGAGCTGTGGCCGGACAACGTCGTCGTCAGTCTCTTCTTCGACGTCGTACTTTCCGTCGGCATCGGGGGCATCTGTCCGATATTTGTACGCATTATACATCAAGTAGCTGATGACAACAACACCGACAGTCGTCCCGAGGACGACGAACGCCAGGAAGAGTCGACTGAAGATATCTACCTGGGTCCGTGAGAGGGTAGCAACTGCCTCTACCCCCGGCAACGATGTCAGTATGGCTCCGGAACCCACCATTTGACTCGGGATTACGACCACCGAGTCTTAGGCATTACGGTACCCCGCGATATCAGGGGACACATTTGAAGAAGGCCAAAGAGGCAACGGCAACCGCCGGTTTCGGCTACTCCCCCTGCCAGTTGGGGTCACGGTCCTCGAAGAACGCATCGATGCCTTCGTCTTTGTCTTCGGTCGAAAACAACGTTGCAAACAGTTCTGCCTCGTACTCGATACCTGCTTCGAGGTCCATTCGCGACCCGCCTTTGACCGCCTCCTTGGCAATTTCAAGCGCGATTGGGCTCTTTGCAGCCATCGATTCGGCAAGTCCGTATACTTCATCGTCAAGTTCTTCCTCGTCGTCACAGACGATATCGACGAGGCCAATATCGCGTGCCTCCGCAGCCTCGATAAGCTCACCGGAGAGAATCAGCCGCATCGCCTGACCTTCGCCGACGAGGCGTGGTAGGCGCTGGGTCCCACCGCCGCCGGGAATAATACCAAGATTGATTTCGGGTTGCCCGATTTTGGCCCGTTCGTGTGCAATACGAACATCACAGGCCAGTGCAAGTTCGGAACCACCGCCCAGGGCGTGGCCGTTAATTCGAGCGATGACAGGCTGGCGAAGGTCATCTACTGTCTCGTATACGCGCGGGCGCTTGGAGGCCTCTCGCTGTTCGATTGCGCTTCGTTCACGCAACTCCTCGACATCGGCTCCAGCGACGAATGCTTTGGCCTCGTCTGCCCCGGTCAACACGACAACCCGAACGTCACTATCATCGACAGCAGCCAGCAGTTCTTTGAGTTCACTGCGGAGTTGGCCGTTTAGTGCGTTCCGAGCATCGGGTCGGTTCAGCGTTACCGTCGTGACGCCTTCAACATGGTCGCCGACGGTTGCACTAAGCAAGTCACACGTCGTGGCTATCTCTTCAATATTCTCGGCACCAGCAACGCGGTCGTCGCTCATCGGCTCACCCTACAAGTTCTAGATTGCATGTCTCTCTCTCGACGGGGTATAATCAAAGTCGTTTCCATCACCGACACCCGCCACGAACACGGTGTCACGTTGTGCGCTCGGTCGAAGTCCACTTATCCTCGACGGTGACGGCTACCGTTGACTGCTCTGCCGGTGTCCGGATGCCGTAGCTCAGTTCTGTTCCTGGCTCGGCGTTTTCGGTACTCGCCGGCATCGTATCCTCGTCGGCCTCTCCAGTATCGAGTTCAATATCGAACCTCTTTGGCGCATACAGAGGATACGAGAAGTTCACCGCACCACGCGTTCCGAGGCCATCGCCGACGTTCTCAGCGGAGACTGTGATGTCAATCTCGGGTGCGACAGTCTCGGGAGCACTGGCAGCCCACTCCCACGCAGGCGGCGATTGCGTCGCCTTCTCGGTGTCGAGACGGTGACTGCAGGATGTGGGGCTGTGTTTGGCGTCGTCGTAGCCGTATCAGTCGGGGAGTCGGTTGTTGAGTCGGAGGAGTCACTAAGACAGCCAGCGAAACCAGCGGCTGCAAGGGTCCTGAGGTACGTACGTCTGGAGGATATCGGACCGATATTTACTCGTTCAGAGGAAATTCTTTCTGGGCGTCAGGGTATCGGAGTACGCTCTTGTCGACCGAACCGCGTGCAGATCAAAGCGGCTGTCTGTAACCCGGACGCGTATACCTCATTCGCCTCCGGGAAGGTCCCGAAACATCGATTCGTAGTCGTCGTCAAAGCCGGCATTAGTTGGGTCGGCCTCCTCTTCGAGGACTTCGATACGTTCGGTCATCTCCTGATACTCTTCGCTGTTTTGGAGCTCTGATGGTGTCTTTTCGGCTTCGAGTGTGGCTTTCTTTTCTGCAAGCGCGTAGTACTCCTGAAGCGTTTCATCGTACTCATCGCGCTTGCGCATGGTCCCCACAGCGTCGGCCAAGTCGTCACGCATGACAGGTTTCGTGAGATAGTCGTCAAACTCCATCGAGAGGATATCGAAGTCCGGATCAACTGCAGTTACCATGACAACCCGGCAGTCGAGTCCCCTGTCTCGGAGGCGTTCGAGGACTTCGTCACCGGCGTAGTCAGGCATCTGACGGTCGAGGAAGACGACATCAACGTCCTCGTCGGCCTTTTCGAGGGCTTTTTCTCCTCCGTAGGCAGTCCGTACCTCGTGGTCCATCTGGAGCCACGTCGTATACAAATCTGCGATATCTTCCTCGTCATCAACGACCAGAATAGTAAGTTCATCTGTCATTGCTCGTGTTACCTCATACAACCGCTGTCGTGTGTCCTGTCTGTGAAGACGACAGCTAGCGTCGGAATAACCGGCCACCAACCCATGCGATGCACAGTCATTCCTAATCGGAGTGGAATTAAAATAGTATCGGCTTCATATAGGATATGTGAGTCGTTTATCGGGCCGTTGGCGGCACGTACTTGTTTCTCCATACCCTGAACAGAGACATGGCTAGGGATGGGGCTCCCACGTCGATACGATCGCTTGCCGTCACCGTTGAGGATGTGGTCTCAGCGCTCGAACTGAACCAGACGACTGCAAAGCAAGCGGTACTGCGGGTGACACCACCATTCAGCGGGCGGATGCGTGCTCGTCTTCACGTCGACGGTACTCCAGAAGACGAAACACCCACCAACGGGAACAGAACGCTCCGAATCAAGCCGACGGCGTTTCTCGCGTGCGAACCGACCTATCCCACCGCAGCCGACACTGAAGAGAGGTTGCGGGCCGACTCGACCAAGACGTACACCGTCGAGCGCCACCACGAGTACCATCTTGCTGCGGTTGCGGACTGGCGTGAGGCTGTCGCCGATGAGATTAGTACACGGACGACAATCCAGACACCAGTCGGCCCTCACGATGTCGAGATTACAACGCTTGGTGACCTTCCCGAAGAGAGTGCGCCGAAACAAGAGAAGAGCGACGGATAAAACATCTAAACGTTTTTCCATCGGTTCTAAAGAGTCAGTGTGTTGGTCGAAGTATGTGGCTTCTGGATTAAACAAGCCAAAACAGACTGAACGCTCGTCCGGTTATATGATGGTGCCTGTAATAGAAAGAGACAGGTGACCCTCGTAATGTCAATCTCTGCACTGACAGACACCGACGCGGTGCTGGGTGATGGCTCCCTGAACGCCACCCAGTTGCTGTTTCGGCCAATCAAACGACTCGCGTTTTGGACCGCAATTGTGCTTCCGTTTTTGCACCTCTCGTTGCTCATTTCCGGCCTCGAATCCCAGTCGACAGTGTTTGCGTTTTTCGCCCTCCTCATCGTTAACGCCGTCGCCGTCTACGTCGGCCAGCCCGGTAATTGAGCCAGAGTCCTGGTGCTGTGCCCGGATTCGACGGTAACTATTTATTAATAGACGTGCTACTTGGGGTATGGCCGCATATGGCCGGCCGTCACTTCGAGACCTGTTCGACGAAGCACCGACACCCCATATCGCGCATCCACCAGAGACCCATCACCGGGATTTCTATCTTGCAACAGATGGTTCGTTCAGAGAGTCCGGTGGCGGTCTCGGCGCGGTTATCGAGACACGCGACGGGGAACGGGTAGCACGCCTCGCGCTGCCCAATAACTGCCCGAACAACAACGTTGCGGAGTACCGTGCGCTCCATCTGGGGCTTGATGTCCTCGCCGCGCGTTCGCCGGCAGACGCCCGCGTCGGCGTATTAGTCGACCACGACGACCTCGCGGCGAATCTCAACGTCGCCGTGCTAGAGCGGCGGAACGCTCGGCTCGAAACACCACACTCAATCTCGGTCCCGCAACTGACTGGGCTTCACTGGCGGGGGATTCGGAACCGACTCCGGGACTTCGAAGGAATCCGCGCTGGCCGCATCGCCAGCGGCCACAACCCTGCTCATCCGCTGGCGAACGCGCCGGGCCAGTACGCTCATGTCAATGAAGAGCCCGAGCGGTGTGTCCTGCCAGAGCCCCACTGTACCGAGAACGAAATTCCGCCGCCGTCGCGCTCGGGCCGCGGTGCAAGCGACTGACCGCCATACGTCTTCAATCGGGCCAACACTGGCCCCAGCAGTCAGATACATACGAGTCGCGCCCCTACCAAAGCGTATGGCAAAAGCAACCGTCGGTGGCGGCTGTTTCTGGTGTACCGAGGCGGCGTTCAAGGAACTTGACGGCGTCGAGTCAGTAGCTCCGGGATATGCCGGTGGACACGCCGAAAACCCGACGTACGAAGCAGTTTGTCGGGAGGAAACCGGCCACGCCGAGGTCGTCCAACTGGAGTACGACCCCGACACGCTCAGCTACGCCGACATCTTAGAAGTCTTTTTTACCGTTCACGACCCGACACAGTTGAATCAGCAGGGTCCGGATGTCGGCACGCAGTACCGGTCTATTGTTCTCTCACACGATGAGGACCAGGCAGAGAAAGCACAAGCCTATATTCAGACGCTCAACGAAGAGTACGAGGACGAGGTAGTAACCGAACTCGAACCCCTCGAAACCTTCTACGAGGCCGAGGAATACCACCACGATTACTTCGAAAAGAACCCGAACGACGCCTACTGTCAGATGCACGCGAGCCCTAAAGTCGAAAAGGTGCGTGAGAAGTTCCAGAACAAACTCCACCAGACGTGAGCTGAGACACGCTCACTGCGAGGCGCTGTCGGCACGCTGGTCGTCGCCGACACAGTGATAATATCCATTCTCTGATAGTTACGAGTATATACTACTATATATGATATGTGAACTATATAATATCAATTCTTGCTGGATTCTATGACAAACACACATCCACTATACCCGACATAGAAGACCACATACGTCAATAAACAAGAGTATAGTCGATTACGTGGTGTCATAGAGTAACGACAACATCCACGTTACGGTGAGGTGTTATATGTCTGGCACCACAATAGCGATTTGTAATGACAGAGCACAACAGCGACGTACTCGTTACACCAGACTGGGTTGAGGAACACCTCGACCACTTCCAGTCTGACGACCCGGCGTATCGACTGCTCGAAGTAAACAATCCGACAGTCACCGCGGAGTCGGAGTACACGCCCTACGAAGAGGGACATATTCCGGGTGCGACGTTTTTTGACTGGGACGAAGACCTCAGCGACGCGACACAGCGGGACATACTCAACAAGGAGGCCTTCGAGGAGCTGAACAGCGAGGCTGGCATCACCACCGACTCGACGGTCGTTATCTACGGTGGCGGGCGCGTTCCCAACTGGTTTGCACTCTTTGCTTACTGGGAGTACAAATACTTCGGCCACGAAGACGTGCGCGTCATCGACGGCGGAAAGGGCCACTGGGTCGAAAACGAGTACCCGCATACGACCGAGGAGCCGGCGTTTTCGACACAGGAGTACACCGCGGCTGGCCCCTACGAGGCGATTCGGGCCTACAAGAGCGACGTAGAGCAGGCAATCGAAGGCGGCGTCCCGCTCGTCGACGTGCGCTCGCCCGAGGAGTTTACCGGCGAAGTCATCGCGCCAGAAGGTCTCCAAGAGACGGCCCAGCGCGGCGGCCACATCCCCGGTGCGAAGAGCGTTCCAACTACGTCTGTTCTGCGCGATGATGGCACGTTCAAACAGCCAGAAGAGCTGCGTGAGTTATACGAGGATGTTGGCATCACCGAAGACCAGTCCGTCATCACCTACTGCCGTGTCGGCGAACGCTCCTCTATCGAGTGGTACGTACTCCACGAACTGCTTGGCTTCGACGACGTAGAGAACTACGATGGGTCGTGGACAGAGTGGGGGAACACTATCCGCGCACCAATCGAGACCGGCGACGCCGAGTAAACCAAACCGCCCTGCCAGACCTGAGACACTGCCTCTTTTTTGACCCTCGAACTTAATTGAGTTCCACGCTTGTATCCGTGCATGAGTACTGCTTGGGGTGTAGACGAAATGCCCGACCAGTCGGGGCGAACAGTCGTCGTCACTGGTGCAAACAGCGGCCTGGGGTTCGAGGCAACCAAACTGTTTGCACGGAACGGTGCCGACGTTGTCATGGCATGTCGCAACCGAGAGCGTGCACAAACAGCCCGCAATGACATTAGAGCGGTTGTCAACAAGCCGTCGCTATCAGTTATCGAACTCGACCTCGCCGACCTGTCGTCGGTCCGCTCGTTTGTTGAGACGTTCAAAGAGAATCACGACGAGCTTCATATCCTGTGTAACAACGCAGGGCTAATGGCGATTCCTCGACAGGAAACCGTCGATGGCTTCGAGATGCAATTTGGCGTCAACCACCTCGGCCATTTTGCACTGACTGGTCTCTTACTCGACCGTCTCCGAGAGAGTTCCGGGGAGACGCGGGTTGTCACACAGAGCAGTGGTCTCCACGAGAACGGTGCGATGGATTTCGATGACCTCCATGGCAAACGGGAGTACGACAAGTGGGACGCATACGGGCAAAGCAAGCTTGCGAACCTCCTGTTTGCGTATGAACTTGACCGTCGGCTTGACGATGCAGGCGCAGACGTTACAAGCGTGGGCTGTCACCCGGGATACGCCGACACTGACCTCCAGCGTCGTGGCCCGGAGATGATGGGGTCCCGTCTCCGATTGTTTCTTGTACAGGTCGCAAACAAACTCGTTGCACAGTCGGCCCAACAGGGCGCGCTTCCGATGCTGTATGCGGCAACAGCTTCGGATATTGCTGGGGGAGAGTACATCGGTCCCGGCGGCCTGATGGATATGCGCGGGCCACCCGCTAAACAGGCGTCAAGTGAGCTGTCGACCGACGAGGAGTTAGCAGCGCGGCTCTGGGAGGAATCTACAGAAGCGACCGATGTAAGCTTCGGGCTTGCTAACTGAACGGGGACAGGGTAGGTGTTAGTTTTCGACTGGAACAGGACTGTCGATGATATGACGCCAGAGTCAGGAGAGGTCGTACTGTTCGCCGTCGACTGCTATCTGCTCGGCAAACGCCTCCTTGGCTGGGTAGAAATGGGCGGCATGGACGAGGCGAGTCCGTTCAGCGTCAAGTTCGTCGGCAAGCGCGAGCGCCCCCTCACGAGTCATATGTTTCGTCCCGAACGTTCGTGGGACACCGTCACTGTCGTGGTGGTTGCCACCGAGGGGGTGATACTCACAGAGGTCCGCCGGGACGAGGGCCTCCACGAGCAGAAGATCAGCGTCGGCGAGTTCGGCTCTTGTTTCCGCGGGGATATCGTAGCAAGTGTCACCGGTCATTGCGAATTGCGCGCCTGTCACCGGGTCCTCGACGCTCAGCCCATAACAGACCAGCGGCGGGTGAACAACTGGGAGGAGCGTGACCTCGAACCCACAGACGGAGAACGGTTCGAGAGGAGCCCGGGCCTTGACAGAAATCTGGTCGAGGTAGTCGTAGTCGCTGGTGACGGTTTCGGCGACGCTCTTACCGGTCTGGGGGTCTGTTTCGTCGGCGGCAAACACCGTAATATCGTCGACCAGTCGATAGCAGTTGCCGAGGCCGTCGAGATGATCGAAGTGGATGTGCGTGACAATCGCCGCGTCAGGAAGCGACACCTCCTCGCGAAGAAACTGCTGGCGAAAATCCGGGCTGAAATCCACAAGCAACGATTCGCTAGTGCGCTCGTTGCGGAGATGAACCGAAAAGCGCGTCCGCTCGACGCCGCCAGCGGCCGTGATGGTCGCGCCCTGGTCACGAAGTCGCTCGCGTAGCTCCGTGGGCGGCTCACGTGCTGTCTGGCAAGTATCGCAGTCGCAACCGACGGTTGGTGTCCCGGTTGTGTCGCCGGTTCCAAGCAGGGTGACCTGCATCAGTTTGTACGTAGAGGTGTCAGATAAAAAGGCGTGTGATTGGGCGGGCCGCCTGCTTTGACACGCTGTCGTCAGGCTTTAGCCCCAGCACGTCGAATCGCGGGTAATGGCACAAGCACAGGAACAGGGCGACCTCGCGGTGGTTATCGGGCTGGAAGTACATATCCAGCTCGAAACGGACACCAAAATTTTCTGTGGGTGTTCAACCGAGCCAAGCGATGAGCCAAACACGCGAACGTGTCCGGTCTGTCTCGGCCTCCCCGGCGCGCTTCCGGTGCTCAACGAGGCGGCAGTCGAATCCGCCGTCAAAGTCGGCAAAGCGCTGGACGCATCAATTCCCGAGGAAACGCGATTCCACCGGAAAAACTACTACTACCCTGACCTTCCAAAGAACTTCCAGATTACGCAGTACGACGACCCAATCTGTCAGGACGGCGAGCTCGAATGTTCTGTCGAAGGAACCCGCCGGACGGTCGGCATTCGACGTGCTCACCTCGAAGAAGACCCCGGCAGCCTCAAACACCAGGGTGGCTCTATCGATGCCGCCGACTACACACTTGTCGACTACAACCGCGCCGGCGTCCCACTGCTCGAAATCGTCACGAGGCCGGACTTCCGCGGGGCAGAAGAGGTCCGTGCTTTCCTCGCCAAGCTCGAAGAGGTACTCGAATATCTCGGTGTCTTCAATGCTTCCCGAGACGGCAGTCTTCGTATCGACGCTAACCTCTCGGTTGTCGATGCCGACGCAATCGACGAGGATGGCACGCTTGACGAGGCTGCACGCGAGAATGCAAACCGTACGGAAGTCAAGAACATCTCCAGTCACAAGGGCGCTGAGAAAGCGCTTGCCTACGAGGCGACCCGACAGAAAAACGCTATCCGGCGCGGTCGTGCCGTCGAGCAGGAGACGCGTCACTGGGATGAGTCCCGGGGCATCACAGTCTCGATGCGCTCGAAAGAAGAAGAGAAAGATTACCGCTACTTCGGGGAAGCTGACCTTCCCCCCCTGCGTGTCTCTCACTGGAAAGAGGAAATCGAGATTCCGGAGCTACCCGACGCCCGCCGCGAGCGATTCCAGTCGGAGTACGGCCTGAACGAGGAGGCCGCCGACAAACTCACCAGCACGAAACAGGTTGCTGATTTCTACGAGGAGGTTACAGAGCAGTTCGACCCTGACCTCGCGGCGACGTGGGTTGCCGACGAGTTGCTTGGCGAGTTGAACTACCGCGACATGGACGTAACCGAAATCGAAGAGCGGTTCGACGAAGTGAGTCGCCTCATCGAACTCGTCGCGACCGACGAGATTACCACCAAAAACGCTCGTGAAACAGTTCTCCGGACAATGCTCGACGAGGGCGCTACTCCGGATTCCGTTGTTGAGGCCGAGGAACTTGGCAAGACCAGCGGTGACGAGGTCCAGCAGGCCGTCAAGGAAGCAATCGACGAGAACCCGGATGCAGTCGAGGACTATCACAACGGCGAGGGTGGCGCTATCAATTTCCTCGTCGGACAGGTCATGCAGAAAACCGGTGGCAGTGCCGACCCGGGCGACGTAAATCAGTTGCTCCAGACAGAGATAGAGTGAGTGCAATAGCCCACAGAGTCCGAACAGACAGAAGTCTTCCGCTCAGAGCTGTTCGAAAAACGGGCGGAAAAGACGGCTCACGAATGACCCAACCCCGCCACTGACCATCTGTCTGACCCCAGTGAGTCCGAGCTTTTGTTCGTCAACTGCGTACCGTGTCTCGTCGCAGTCAGTATCGAATTGGTATATCGTACCGTCCTCGCTGGCAAGGTCGATTGCATCGATGACCCGTGATTCGGTGAGGTCACAGGCAGCTGCCAGCTCTGGAACTGTCTTCGGTCCTGCCTTGAGTTCTAGCGCGATGAGTCGCATATGTTGCATGGCAAGCATTGCTTCGCCGCCGTCCATCTCCTCGACGCCTTCAGGCCCGGTGACACGCCGGCCCTGAACGAAATCAGCCCGGGCGTCGAGCAGGAGCCAGCCGCCCACAGCGATAGCAAATATCGGCAGGGCGCTATCAACGGTCAGAGGACGGGAGAGTGTCGTCAACAACCAGACAGCACTTACAAGCATCACAAAAAGCCCGACTGCTGCCTTCCCCCATCTCTCGTCGACTCCGGGGATGTCACCAAAAATGTCGAGTATCTCACCGGCGACAGCCCCAGCCGCAATTCCGAGGATAAGCACGGGGTCGTCGGTGACAGCGACAACCACAGCAAGCGTGACTGCCCAGACGAGTATGCCTCTGACAGAAATCCGGTGTCTAACGGAGGTCACGAATTCGGAGGGCATCTGTGTTCGTATTGTGAATACAAGAGTATAAATTATCAGGGGTCGGTAGCCGGATTCTGTTGTGACTTGGGCGGCTAGACAGGCGAATCTAGGGTTGGACAGGCGAAAGCTAATTGATGTGTTGTCTCGTACAATTAAGACAAACAGTCCCACACCGAGGGGCCACGTTTCCAAAAGGGATGGAAAGACCAACGCCCACACAATCGCCCACAACACCAGACGTCCCACAGCAACCGCCACTCCAGATTGTCAAGCAGGGAGGGGTGTGGGTAGTCGAGACCTACCGCCGTGGAGACGGAGACGGTCGGGTATTCTCCACACACGACACCCAGATAGATGCCGTCAGAGCGGCAAAGTCCAAAATGGAGGCCGGGACCCATCCGTGTACTCTCCGCTGGGAAACAGCAAACAGCGTCAGCAACCTCTACTGGAACCCGCTGTTCGAGCGGCTTGTAGTCCAGTACGACGAATTGCTCGACGCCTGGACGGCCGTTCCCGAACAGGGAACGTCTGCGATGTGTATCGAAGGCAGTAAGCAGGCCATTTGTGACAAAGCAAAAAGAGTCCAGCGCGCCTACGATTTCAAACACCTGCGCGTCTGTGAGGCGACGAGCCATGACTTCGAGGAGCGAGACCACCGGTTCCTTCGTCACGATATTACCGCGTCCGGGGTCCGGTTCGACCCCTCGAAGCTCAACGAACAGGCCATGTCCGTCGACGAGGACGACGAACACGATGACGAGCAGGCGAGTGACGACAACTACGTTACGCCGGCCAGCCCCGGCCAGCTCGGGGCGTCGATTCCCGATGTGACCAAGGTCCAGTTCATCGACACGGACGGCTGTCTCCACCGGTACAAAACGCCGTGGGGCGATGGGACAACCGCTGAGATTCTGACTGTCTCCCGCAAGTACGCCGACGACGACTCAGTCCGCGACGCATTCGAGCTGTGGCTTTCCCGGTGGCGCACCGTCAACAGCCAGCCGACCGTTGCGACAATTTATGAGACGGGAACAGAACCGGTCCCCTGGGTTGCATACCAGACAAGCGACCAGACACTCGAATCAGTCGGCACCGACCTGCCAATCACACGGCGACTTTCTGTTCTCAGTCAGTTAGGGTCAGTTGTCAAGACGGTTTCGGAGGACATTGCCGCGCCGGTGTGTGGCATCCACCCTGCCCGGCTATATCTGCACAACAGCGGCAGGGACGAGCGAGTGACAGTTTCACAACTCGGCATCGAATGGGAAGTACAGCGTGCCACCGGCACCCACCAGCCGACACCATTTACTGCCCCAGAACAGATTAGCGGCCAGCTCACGTCAACAACTGGTGTCTATCAGGTCGGCGCGGTCGCATACTGGCTGTTGTGTGAGTCGCTACCAATAACTGCAGACCACAACATTGCGGGGGCAATCACGCGCGGTGACATCCCCTCACCACGTCCGGTCACTGATGTCCCTAGTGACGTCGTGCCTATCATCAACGACGCTCTCGCGACGGACCCGAGTGATCGGTATGACTCCACAGAACTATTCTCGAAAGACCTGCTTCGTGTCCTCTGACCGCTCTCTCACAGTACTGTGACAATTCAGTGTCGGTTGGGCTAAAGGCTAGTGCTGTTCTAGACTGTGTTGTCTTATTTCCAGAGAGAGTGCAATTAGAGGGCGCGGAAGACGCGAATCGTGTCCCGAGAGGTAGGTTCACGGAGCAGTTGGGCGAGTCCCAAATCGGTGAAAATTTCTTTCCAGTTGCGGTGGTACAGTGGAAACTCGTCGTCAACGTAACTGACGTTGTGACTTTTTCCACGTTCCGGGCTGTTGCCTTCGTTTTCGGCAGTCACAAGCAGGTCGTCAGTGATGCGAACCAGTTCCTCAAACACCCACTCGTCGTCGGGGTGGATATGCTGGAGCGTTTCGACGGAGTAGACCGCATCGAACTGGCCGTCGTCGAACTCCGGCAGAATATCCTCGACGGCACCGCTGTGGAACGTCCCGGTGTCGTGGAGGTGTGGGAAGTGTTCGGCCATCACCCCAAACGACTCTTCGTTGATATCGATACCGGTGAGGTTTCCGTACCCGTGCTCACGGAGGAGATTCAGGTGGCGGCCAGAGCCACAGCCTACCTCAAGAATTGCCGCAGATTCGGTTGCATAGTGGGTAAGCGCGTCGGCAATGGTCTCACTCACCTCGTTTGGGCCAATATGGGCGTAGTATTCCGGCGAGAATCGGCCAGAGCGGTCAGCCCAGTCCTGACGCACGTCGTCGGGATCCATACACATGCTCTGTCAGTGAAAGTTTTATACCTCTCGGACTTGGCACGGAGCGACAGGCTGTCGTCGTCAGTGCCGCCTGGCCCATCTAAAACCACCAGTGCGTTTTTACTCGCGGTAGCAAACAGTGAGACATGAGCGGTGAGGACGGCCGGTCTGGGGGGCAACATTCGCGGCGAGCGTTCCTCCGAACGGCCACAGGAGCGCTCTTGTTGAGCGCCACGGGACAGCCAACAACAGCAAGCGCTGTCGCCGACAGCCCAACCGTCTACGTCGGGTCATTCGACAGTAGTTTGTACGCGGTCGATGCTGAAACCGGTGAACAGGTGTGGGAATTTACCGAGCCGACAGCCGCGGTACAGTCCTCACCAACGGTTGTCGACGGAACTGTCTACGTCGGAACAATGGACGGGAAACTGTACGCCGTCGATGCAGTGACTGGCGACCGGATATGGGCGTTCGCGGCCCCGGAAAACGGGGTCGAATCCTCACCGACAGTGCTCGACGGGACCGTTTACGTCGGCAGCATGGACGGCCACCTGTATGCAGTCGACGCAGCAACCGGTGAATGGTTGTGGGCCGTGAGCGAGCCATCGGGTCAAATATGGGCCTCCTCGCCGGCGGTAGCCGACGGCACCGCCTACATCGGCGGTATGGACGGTCACCTGTACGCCGTCGACACGGGAACTGGTGAGCATATATGGACGTTTTCGGGCCCAGCAGACGGAGTATCAGCCTCGCCGACAGTCAAGGATGGGACCGTCTACGTGGGAAGTATTGACCGAGCGCTGTACGCCATCAACGCGGAAACAGGAGCACAAGAATGGAAGTTTGCCACTCCACGGAGTGCTGTGCGTTCCTCACCGACAGTAGCTGGCGGAACTGTCTACGTCGGAGCCAACGATTCCACGCTGTATGCCGTCGACACAGCCACTGGGAACGAAAAGTGGCGCTTTATCGAGCCAACAGAGACACTCCGGTCTTCACCCACCGTCGTCGGAAAAACGCTGTATGTCGGGTCCGACGACGGAACGCTGTACGCCGTCAGCACGAAGACGGGGAGACAGGAGTGGGCGTTTACCCAACCATCAGGCTCTGTCCAGTCGTCACCGACGGTGGCCAATGGTGTCGTCTACGTCGGGTCGGGTGACGAAACGCTGTATGCAGTCGACAAAAAAACGGGTGAGCAAGTATGGACGTTCGACGGCCCGACGAGTTCGGTTCGCTCCTCGCCAACGGTTGTGACTGACCCCGAAAACGGTAAGAGCGACGGGTCACGTGTCGCACTCGGGACGCTTGGCCATCACCACACGTGGCCACCTGAGGAGATACCCGAGAACACCGAGACGCCGGTCGAAACCGAGGCGAATGCCGAGTCCTCAGACCAATCCGACGACAGCCAGCGAGGAACACCGAGCAACCGAACAGGTGGCGTTGCCGGTGGTGGTGGCGGTGGTGGTGGCGGCGGTGCCGGTGGCGGTAGTACTGGCAATCCGGCAAATGAGCTAGAGGAAAGTTCGACTCCGACCCCAAACAACGCGACGGCCGTCGGCGTCGGTTCGGACGGGTTGGGGTCAGGCTTTGGCGTCGTTTCGGGGGTTGGGTCTGTCGTCAGTGTCGGATATCTCTTGTGGCGACACCAGTCGGCCGATGACGAGTCGACGTAGCGCCACCGGAGTTCACAGCAAAAATAAGGCCACGAAGACTGCATCGAGACGCCGGACTGTTCGATCTCCGTAGGTGAGCACGGTTGCTTTGGGAGACAGAGGAGTTACTCGTCGGCTCGGACCGCCTCAACGGTATCGACGTACTCCGCGACAAACCGCGGCACATCGTCGTGGTCACGAGCCTCTGTAGGTGACAGCCAGTGGATTGTGGCCACCTCGTCGGTCGCCTTTGCGTGGGCCTCACCATCGACGTACTCACACAGCGTGACAACGTTGAGACAGGGAGTTCCGGTGTCGTCTTCGAACATCGAACTCGTGACGTACTCGACTGTCCCGACTTCGACGCCAACTTCCTCGGCAATTTCGCGTCGGGCCGCCGCGCGTATCGCGTCGCCGCCGTCAGTTGCCTCAATCTTGCCACCTGGGAAGCTAAGAATGCCGGCGGCGTGGTCTTCTTTTTCCCCGCGCTCGATGAACAGGTACTCTCCGTCCCGAACGACTGCACCGTCGACGTTTACGATGTAGGCAGACTCTTTCATGTGAGTTGGGTCAGAGACGTAGATAAAAAGTGGGTCGGTTCGGCGAACTGTTCCAGTCCAAAAACCACCAGTTGGCAACGGGACCGATGCTGTCTTAACTCGTCTCGGGAGCGTTCGCGGTGCTTTTGTCCATTCACAACGGCCACCTAACTTACTCGGTGTAGACACTCTGACTGTCAGATTGGTTTGTTGTCTCGATCTTTTCAACACAGCCTGTGCCATGCAGGCGTATATAAAAGTAACAGCCAGTGTTCTGAGCCTGAAACGGGTCCGGCCAGTATTGTATTTCGGACGATAACTCACAGAGTGATGACAGTTCTTTCAACAGCAGACGAAGGAAAAGTGCTGATGGATATCGAGGGCGAAGAAATCGGTGTTGTTACTCACGTCGACACCGACGAGCAGTTAGCATACGTCGAGCCCGACCCAAGCCTCAGCGAGGCAGTTATACAGGGATTGGGTTATGGCGACGCCGATGAGGATGATATCGAGGTACCGTCAGACACGATTGCAACAGTGACTGATACGGAGCTTCGCGTCGAAACTGACCTGTAAGCCGTTTCCGGGTTAGTTGACTGCCGGAGACACCGTGGTGTCGTTGTTTCCCACAGACCAGCCATTCGTGCAACGCATCGCTTTTTACCGTGGCTCACGACTGGCTTGCTATGACAGACGATGCGACAAACGAGGGGTGGGAACAACTCCTCGACGAGATGGATACAATGGCCGCCGAGCTGGCAGCCGAGGGCTGGGAAACACTGTCGATGCCGGCCGGTGACGCCGCCGCAGTGGAAGCAGAGGAGGGCCAAACTGACCGCCACGGGTATGCCTACGTCGTCCCGAGTGACGACGCCGACAGGTTCGAGGAGTTGTTCAAACCGGACGGATTCTCGGAGACAGAGGTCTACCGGGCGACGACACCGAGCCACCTGTTTTTGTTGACAGTCTTTCTTGACCCCGAAAGCGAGACGGCGATACTGCTGGCAGGCGTGCTTGACAGTAACTCGCTGGCGGCGTGCCGACAGGCAGCAACGGAGACTGACAAGATGTACTCACATGTCTGCAAAATCAACGGCACCCATCTGGGTTCTTTCGAGCACGACGAGATCGACCCGTTTTTTCCTGAAAACTGAGACGAACGACTACTCCCGGTTTCGTCAGACCTGTGTGGCGGTCGCGGCTCGACGCATTACCCAGACAGTTCTGTGAACACACGAGGGTACGCATGCTGACTATACAACGTTGAGAAACTTCGCAGTTCGAAGCCAATAAGTGTTCAGACGCAGACCACATGGATATACGACGGTGCACGCGGATACAACTACTCGGCATCGCTGGCAAGAAAATAAGGGGCATTTGTCGAAATGAGTCGGCTACGCTACTTTCTGCGTCGGCTGGCGCTATCGATTCCAGTCCTCTATTTCGGCGCGACACTAACGTTTATCATTTTCCGATTCGGACCCATCGATCCCGCGGCGGCTATCGTCGGCGAGACGGCGACAGAAGCCTCGCAGGCTGAGTATCTCCGGGTACGTGCACAACTCGGTCTCGACCAGCCACTGGTTGACCATTATCAGCAGTACATGCTCGATTTCTTTACGTTCGACCTCGGCCAGTCATGGGTACTGGCACAGGGAACTGATGTCACCGACTTGCTGGTTATTTACGGACCGCGAACAATGTGGATTGCCTTGTGGGCCGTCCTAATTCCGATATTCATCGGGATTCCGATTGGCGTCTACGCCGGCCTCCACGCAAATACGATTACTGATTATCTGATATCGATGTTCGGTATCATCTGGCGAGCGATGCCGAACTTCTGGCTGGCAATTATCATGCTCGCTGTCCTCTCGCAGCCGGATTTGTTGTTCGGCTTCGACTGGAACAGCTTCCTCGTCGAAACGTCAGTCACTGGAACACCGGACCTCTCGAATCTGACGTCACCCACTGGGTTTACCGCTGCGACCAAACAGGTCCTCCCGGCAGCAATCGTTCTTGGATCAGCGTCGATGGGAAGCGAGTTGCGAATCGCCCGGACTGCTATCCTCGAAACAATCAACGCGAACTACGTCGAGACCGCCAAAGCAAACGGCGTCTCACGGCGCTCGCTCGTCTGGAAACACATCCTCCGGAACGCGTTTATTCCGCTGGTACCGACGATTACCAACGAGGCGTTCCTCCTCATCGGCGGTTCAGTTATCGTCGAAGTTGTCTTTGGTATCCAGGGCATCGGCTGGCTGTTCTTCCAGGCCTCGACTAACGGCGACCTCCCGCTGGTTACCGCCCTAGTGTTCGTGTTTATCGTTGTCGTCGTCGTCATGAACATTATTCAGGACCTGCTGTACCTGCTGATTGACCCGCGTGTTGGCTATGAGGGACGATAACTATGGAGTACAAACCACTTACTGAACGTGTTCGAGAACAGCCCCGACCGGCTGCCGTGTGGTTGCTCGGCGTCGCTCTCTTGCTTGCTGTCGAGCTTGGCCGTATTACGGCCGGACTCGTGAGCGCCGGCGACGCCACCGTTACAGCACTCGAAACAGGATACGGCGGTCTCACAAATGCACTTGCCGCCGGTGGAACCACAGGGCTGCTGTCGTGGGTCGGCTTTGTGCTCCTACTCGCGCTTGTCGGACTGGCAGTGGCGACGTGGACTCGCGCAACCGTTGTCTTGCGCGTCACGGACCGGATTCCGTTGGGCCCACAACGCTTACTCGACGGTCTCGTGTTTGGTTTGGCCATTGGCGGGGTTGGCTGGCTCGCGCTCCGGACTGGCGCAGTTGAGCTTGGGAGCAACTTTGGTGACGTTTTGCGGTCGGCGTTCGTCCAACTCGGAGATCTCCCGACGCTGACCGCCCGCGAGACGATTCCGAACCAGGGGTACCAGACGCCGGACGGGAGTTGGCACGGAACATTTCTCGGCCTCTCGTCGGCAGTCGCGTGGGCCGTCCGCGTCCTCGTTGTTCATCTCTATGTTGCCGCCTGGCTTGGCTGGCTCTGGGTGGGCTTCCAGCGATACCGAACCTACTACCGACAGGCCGACTGGACACCGCGTGACGACGTGGTGGCGCGACTCCGCTACCACCGCTGGGGCCAGTTCGGCCTCGTTATCGTCGTCTTGTTTCTGACGATGGCCGCCTTCGCGCCTTCTCTCGGGACGACGACTGCCGAGCAAAACCTGTATGCGCCGTTTTCGAACAGCATCACGTACTACGACGCTGGGCTCGGACAGGTCACTGATACCCTCGTCGGAAATGCAAACCTCGAAACTCGCTCACAAGGGTACCCCGGCGAGAACGTTGGGCCACTGAGCTATGACCGGTTCGACCGATTCCATCCCTTTGGAACGCTAACAAACGGGAAAGACCTCTTTACGTTTCTCGTTCATGGTGCCCGGGTATCACTGCTTATTGGCCTGTTGAGCGTCGCTGTGAGTGCTATCCTCGCGACGGGGTTCGCGCTCATCTCAGCGTACTATCGCGGGCTGGCCGATTTGGTGCTCGTGGTCACGGGCGACACCATCATGGGCGTTCCACGCCTCCTGCTGTTGATTTTGCTCACGGTGCTCATGGCCGATACGTGGCTGGGTGGACTCTACGACGGCGGGGTCTTGTTAGCGCTCATTCTGGCTGCGACGGGGTGGCCGTTCCTCTGGCGAGCGTTCCGTGGGCCGACACTCCAGATTGCCGAAGAAGACTGGGTTGATGCCGCCCGGAGTTACGGTCAGTCAGCGACCGGAATTATGCGGTTACACATGCTTCCATACCTACTTGGCTACCTGCTCATCTACAGCTCGCTGGTACTTGGCGGCGTCATCCTCGCGGTCGCCGGCCTCTCCTTTCTGGGCCTTGGCATCACCTCGCCGACGCCTGAATGGGGCCGAGCTGTCGACCTCGGCCGGGAATTCGTCGCGACCGAGTCTTGGCACATCTCACTCATTCCGGGTATTATGGTCACGCTCGTCGTGATGGGCTTTAACGCGGTCGGGGATGCACTCAGAGATGCCGTTGACCCACAGAGTGACAGCGGGGTTGCTGATGCGAGTGAGACGGAGTCACGAGGTGGTGGTGTATGAGCGATACGTCACAAAACGAGACAGAGACAATCGATAGGCCACGGCTTTCTATTACGAACCTACGGACAACATTCACCACGGACCAAGAGACGATTCGTGCGGTTGACGGCGTCTCGTTTGGCGTCTCGCCCCAGCAGACGCTTGGCGTCGTCGGCGAAAGCGGCTCGGGCAAAAGCGTCACCGCCCGGTCGATTCTTGGCCTCGTCGACGACCCCGGAGAAGTCCACCCCGACAGCGAAATCCGGTACCACGACCCAGCGTTTGTCGAGGAGGTTGCACGTACCTATCCTGACCGAGTCAAGCGGGCTGACCGCGAGGAGACCGAAAGGCACACTGACAGTTTCGTTACGGTCAACGCTGGGTCGGGCGACGGGAAGTCAGTGACTGTCGAGCGAGGGTCAGTCGACCTTGTTGGAGCACCCGACAGTGTCGTTAAGTCGGTCCGTGGCAGCGAGATTGCGATGGTGTTCCAGGATGCGCTTGGAAGTCTCAATCCGGTGTACACAGTCGGTAACCAAATCAAGGAACTGCTCGATATCCACCAAGGAGTGACGGGCGCGACAGCGACTGAGCGGGCGACTGAACTGCTCGAAAGCGTCGGCATTCCGGACCCGAAACGCCGGCTCGACGAGTACCCCCACCAGTTCAGCGGCGGGATGCAACAGCGGGCGGTTATCGCGCTTGCGCTGGCTTGTGACCCATCGGTACTGCTCTGTGATGAGCCGACGACCGCACTCGATGTTACCATTCAGGCACAGATTCTCGAATTGTTAGACCGTCTCCAGCGCGAGCGTGGCCTGTCTATTGTGTTTATTACACACGATATGGGAGTTATCGCACAGGTTGCCGATTCAGTCGCCGTGATGTACGCCGGGGAAGTCGTCGAACGAGCCTCAGTCGACCGGCTGTTCGACCAGCCCAAACATCCCTACACCAAGGGACTACTCCAGAGTATTCCCGGACTAACTGGCGAGGTCGACCGGCTGCCCACAATCGACGGGAGCGTCCCGACACCAAACGAACAGGCGACATACTGCCGGTATGCACCGCGATGTCCGGAGGCCTTTGAGGAGTGTGACTCGATTCATCCCGAGCATGTGCCCGTCGAGGACGGAATCAAAGACGGTCCCGACGTTGACCACACTGCGGCCTGTCTCCTTTATCCCGAGTCTGCGGACCTTGGCGACCGGCTTCGACAACACCGGGCCAGCGACGACACTACAACCGAGAACACGAGAGGGAGTCGACAATGAGCAAGAACACAGCCAACAGTACGACAGGCGCGGACGGTGACGAGACAGCCAATGCGACCCCCAGCCATGCGAACCCACTCGTTACAGTCGACGAGTTACGGACGTACTACGAGAGTGAGAAGTTGTTGGGCGGCAAGCCCGTCAAAGCTGTCGACGGCGTCTCCTTCGAAATCGGTCGCGGTGAGACGTTCGGTATCGTCGGCGAGAGTGGCTGTGGGAAGACAACGCTCGGCCGGAGCATCCTTCGCCTCGAAGATATCGAGGATGGAACTGTTACCTTCGATGGGACCGACGTAACCTCGCTTGGACGACGTGAACTCAAAGAATGGCGCCGTGACGCCCAGATGGTCTACCAGAACCCCACATCGAGCATCAACGACCGAATGACCGTCGGCGAAATCATCCGCGAACCCCTAGAAGTCCACAACTGGAAGACAGCATCTCAGCGCCGCGACCGAGTGTGGGAGCTGCTCGACCGCGTTGGCTTGCGCTCGGAACACTATCACCGCTACCCCCACCAGTTTAGCGGTGGGCAACGCCAGCGGGTTGGTATCGCCCGGGCGCTTGCTTTGGAGCCGGAGTTTATCGTCCTTGATGAGCCTGTGAGCGCGCTAGATGTCTCCGTGCAAGCGAAGATTCTGAACCTCTTATCCGAGCTTCAAGAAGAGTTCGGTCTCACGTACATGCTCATCGCACACGACCTGAGCGTCGTCAGGCACATCTGTGACCGGGTTGGCGTGATGTATCTCGGCACTCTCATGGAGGTTGGCCCAACAGAGCAACTGTTCGAGTCACCGTCGAACCCCTACACCCGCTCGCTGCTGTCGGCGATTCCCCAACCTGACCCAAGCGTCGGCGCGGACCGCATCACGCTCCGTGGAACGCCACCAAACCCCCGCGACCCGCCGACAGGCTGTGTGTTTTCGACTCGGTGTCCGTTCAAGATTCGACAGCCCGAACACGAACAGCTCACTGACGACCAGTGGGCTGGTATCGAAGAGTTCCGTCGCGTGATACGCGAACGCGACCAAGCGCGTACAACTGTAGTTCAGCGGGCCAAGGGGCAACTTGGACTTGGGTCGCGGTTCACGCCGATTCGAGAGGTCACAAACGAGCTGTTTGGCTCGCTGAGCTATCCTGATGCCATCAAGGAAACACTCGACCGGGCGACGGAACTTGTGGCGGGTGGGAACGTAACCGAAGCCCGAGACCTCCTCGATGAGGAGTTTAGTACGGTCTGTGAGCACGATACTCCGTGCCAGCAGGGGGTCACTGATGAGCAATCGAGTCGCTGTCACCGCCATAGCCAAGAGTATCAAGAGCCCGGAGAGTACCTGAGTGACTCCGGCGAGTATCTCCCCGAGTGAGACCGAGCAACGGACACAAAGCGTTTTACCGACCCGTGCTGGTCATCTACAATGAGCAACGCAACCGATTGGGGACCGCTTGGGGCCGTACGGAAACAGTCACCGCTACTCCGTGCTGCTGCTGACCGGTACCGCGAGACGACGCCCTTCGAGAACCTCACAGTTGGGGTCTCAGCACCGATGACACCGCACACTGGATTGTTTCTCGACGTACTGGCAACAGGCGGTGCCAAGGTGCTGGCAACCGGTGAGGCCGGAAGTACACACGCCGCTGTCGTCGAGTGGCTTCAGGAGCGGCCCCGAATTACGCCACTGGCAGCAACAGAGCACAGCAGACACGAGCGCCGCGATGCTCGGCGGGAGGTGCTGGCGGCAGAGCCAGACCTCATCGCTGACGATGGTGCGAATCTCTTGAGCCTCGTCCATGACGAGTTCCCCGACGTTGCCGAGGGTCTTCGCGGGGCCTGTGAGCAGACGACCGGTGGCATTACCCGCTTGCAGGCGATGGACAATCAAGACGTTCTCGCCTGTCCGGTCTATGACGTCAACGGCACACCGATGAAACAGCATTTCGACAACGTCCACGGAACAGCCGAGAGTTCGCTGTCGGCAATTACGTCGTTAACCGACACGCTGCTCGCTGGCTCGGTCGCGGTCGTCGCCGGCTACGGTCACTGTGGGCGTGGCATCGCACGAAAGCTCCGGGCACTGGGTGCCCGGACCGTCGTCACCGAAGTCGACCCGCGAAAGGCCCTAGAAGCGCTTGCCGATGGCCACGACGTACGGCCCATGGCAGAGGCGGTCACCGAAGCTGAGTTCGTGATTACGGCGACCGGGCGATATCAGGTACTCCGCGACGAACACGTCGACGCGCTCGCTGACGGAACTGTGATTGCCTCTATCGGGAGCGCAGTCGAAGTCGACCGAGAGGCGCTCGCATCACACGCAACCGACAGTGACCAGCCACGACCCGGGACGACGCGGTACCGGTTCCCTGATGGGCGAGAGGTGACACTACTGACCGACGGAAAGGTGGTGAATCTAACGGCCCCGAACAGCACAGGCAACCCCGGTGAAGTCATGGACACAACTTTCGCAATGATGATACGAGGTCTTGTGGCACTGGCAGACGGCGTCAGTCTGGAACCCGGTCTCCATCCGGTTCCTGATGATCTCGACAGAGCGGTCGCTCACGAGAAGTTAGCTGCGATGGCGGTCGAAATCGACGATATCCCCGACAAACAGCGTGCGTTTCACAGCGAGTGGGCGTTCCACGACAGTTCCGCCGTGGAATAACAGACTCCGTGGGGCGATTACCGATTGAACGAGACGTTGTTGAGCGCGGGCCGGCGCTGTGGTCCGTGCATCTCAAACCCTTCGACCCAGTCGTACCAGTACAGTTCTTCGATTGGATGCCAGAGCGGGAGCATCGTCATATCGTCCCAGTTCGCGCGTTCGATGTCGAGGTAGGACTCGTTGCGCATCTCCTGGTCGCTCTCGCTTGGCGTCTGGTGTTGCTCGTACTGGTCCCAGGCGTCGGTTGCCTGCTTGGCTGCCTCGGAGAGACCCTCGTACTCGAAGTCCACCTCGGCTCCCCAGCGTGACCAGGCGTACTGGTTCGGGTACGCAAATCGCAACATTGCGTCTGCTTCTAGCCAGTTCAGTGCGTTCCAGACAAGATAGATGGTAATTTCGCCCTCAAATGCTCGGTTGGTCAGCGTCGACGATGGCGCTTCCTCGATGCTGATGTCGATGTGTGCTGCCTCAGCCTGACTCTGGAGTAGGCTGGCGATTTCGGTCCACTCGGAGGCTTGCCTGTCCGAGGGATGTTGAACGGTCGTCTCGTACATGTTGTCCTCGCTGTACCCGGCGTCTTCCATAATCTGGCGTGCCGATTCAATGTCGGACTCCGCGTAGCCGTATGGGTACTCGTTTTGTGCGAGTTCGTTGTAGGCTTCCGGTCCGCCGGGGAAGCCACTCGGCGGTGTCAACAGGTATGCAGGAGTTCCCTGACCGCGGACAGCCGTTTCGGTAATCGTCTCTTGGTTTATGAGGTATGCGATTGCCTTCCGCGCCGGTTTCTCGACACGTTGTGTGTTGAATATCGCGTACTGCGTTCGGGGAAGACTGGTCTCACCATAGTTGAGTGTCTCGTCGTTCGTAACCGGCCCGTAAGACCCTTCACGACGGTCGCCACCGAGGTCTTCATCGACGCTGAGCAGGTTCGGGTTGAACTGCGAACGTGGCAGTTCGAAGATATCCACGTTCTGTTCGTTGACCGCGCTGGTAAACACCGCGTTCGGGTCACCAAGAATCTGGACGGTGACACCCTCAACGTTGGCAACAGAGCCGTGATAGTCGTCGTACCGACTCAGCGAAATTTCGCTGCCGCGATTCCAGCTATCGAGCTGGAACGGGCCAGTACCGTGGAGGTGTTGGGAGACCCATTCGTCGTACTCATACTCGCCGTCATACCCCTCGATATCGCCGACGACACCCTCGGGAATAACCGAGAGGCGAGGGTCGGCAAGGTTTCCGAGTGTCCCGTGGAACGGGGTTTCGAGTGTCATCTCGACGGTGTAGTCGTCGACTGCTTCGAGCGCCAGCGAGTCCGGTACCGTCTCATCATCGTCGTTGACATCGTGGTCGACTGACATTGGTCCCCTGACGATACGGTCAGCGTGACCACGGTTGTTTTCGGACTCCGCGAGCCGCCGCCAGGAGTAGACAACATCCTCAGCGGTTAACTCGTCTCCGTTGTGGAACATGACGCCCTCTCTCAACTCGAACGTGTACGTGAGGTAGTCGTCGGAGACAGTGTACTCCTTGGCCAGCGACGAGACGACCGGCGGCGTCCCGTCTTCGTAGGTGAACAACTGCTCGTGAACCTGCCAGTTTGTCCAGGCGTTGACCGGCCCCGCAATGCCGATTGGGTCGGTCGTCTCCTGTGGTATCTGCACCAAATTGACCTGCCCGCCATCGGAGCCACCGTCCCCATCACTGTCGCCAGTGGTGTCGCTGTTGTCGTTCCCTGTGCTGTCTTCTCCTGTGGAACTGTCGTCTTCGACTGGGTCGTTGTCATCACTACTACAGCCAGCCATCGCGGCTGTCGCAACTGTTCCAACCGCGGTCAGAAATTGCCGCCGCTCGATGTCCGGTGACATGCAAGAGATTAATGGGATATATCCGTATAGTTGTTCCCATTACTGCTTAATTCGGGCTTTTTGCCGGTAATCTGCCTGTGTACCATAGATAGTAGCTACCGCCATCGGCGGGCCTCAATAATCACAGCGAATCACTGACAAGACACGTTATCGAGCGGAACCGGAACAGTATCGAAGAGAGCGGCACGGTTTAGTGCCAGCCCTGAGAAAGATGGGTGATGACGTTCCACGAACGCGACTACATGGAGGGAACGCTCGGAACCCAGGCGGTCGACTGGGAGGAGCGTATCGACACGCAACGGCTCCGCGAACAGCGCAAACAACGCGCACTCGACCGTCTTCAGGACAGTGACCTCGGAGCACTGCTGCTCGTCTCGGACCCGAACATCCGCTACGTGACTGGGCTAGCGATGACTGGCGGGAGTGGAGCGGACCACTACACTCTACTCACAGAAGACGGCGACATTGTCCACTGGGATACCGCTGACCACGCAAGCAACCAGCGCAAGCATTGTCCGTGGCTCGACGACATTCGGTACGCTTGCCCCGGGTTAGGGAATGTTCCCCGGGCATCCGGGCGAAATTCGGCTCGTCAGTTCCTCCTCTCGAAGATGGCAGACCTCATCGCCGGAGCGATGGAGGAGTACGGTGTCAAAAACGAGCGGCTGGGTCTCGACATCGGGAATCAGGGACTTGTCACCGCCATCGAAGATACTGGTGTTGACGTGGATACCGGAACTGCACAGGACGTGATGCTCGACGCCCGGAAAACCAAGACAAAAGACGAAATCGAGTGTCTACGGATGGTCGCGGCTATCTGTGAATCTGGCTTCCAGCGTATCACCGAGACGGCAAAGCCGGGAATGAAAGAAAACGAAGTATGGGGCGAGGCAGCACAGGAACTGTGGCGACACGGTGCCTTCGTCGGTGGCGGCTACCTCACCAGCGGCCCGAACACCTGGCCCAAACACCAAGCCAACACCACTGACCGGATGATTCGGCCGGGAGACCTCGTCTACGCTGACTTCTACAACATCGGTTATCTGGGCTATCGCTCCTGTTACTATCGGACCTTCTCGATGGGCGAACCCACACAGGAACAGCAAGACGCCTACGAAATCGCTCGGGATAACCTCTATGACGTGCTCGAACGAATTGAGCCCGGCGCAACGACCGACGAAATTGCCAAAGGCTTCCCCGACATGGAAGGTGAGCACGCAGACTATTACGATGCCGACGAGCCATGGCAGATGACGACCAATCACTGGGCACACGGACTGGGACTCCAACTCTACGAGACGCCACTCATCTGGCGCGGTCTCTCGCCGGACCATCCAATCGAAATCGAGGAGGGGATGACGATGGCCGTCGAAACCCAAGAGCCAGCCGGTCGCCAGGGTGTCCGCGTCGAAGAGATGGTCGTTGTCCGCGAGAATGGTGTCGAGATTCTCAGCCAGTGGCCTGTCGAAGAGATTACCCAAATCGACGTGTAAACTACTTCGGCCTGTCACACCAGTGGAGAGATCCACCGCTTGGTGAGAGAGGTTTTTATTAGACGCCCTGAAACCACGTAGTATGGTAGCTGTGATTGATGGATTATTTGTTGCTATTTTCTTCGTTGGGACCACCCTCTGTCTCCTTGGCGGCTACACCTACCGACGACGAGACCAACTTGGTGTTACACCGCTTGCCGCGTCCGCGGGAATTGTCGGGTTTGGGAGCGCTCTCGCAGGCGGTATCAGCGTTGTATATATCAACTGGACGATGTCCTCGGTAGCCGGGTGGTTGCCACGGATTGTTCTCTTTTTTGGGGTGTCTCGACAGTCCCGTGGTTTCTGTTCAGCCTCCAGTACACCGGTCGATATACGCGGATACGCCGACGAATGGTTGGGTTTCTCTACGTTCCATTTATCATATTTATTCTCAATTTTGGACTCAGTGTCGTTGGCGTCGAACCGGTCGCTGTGTTACAGGCCTTTTCGACCATCATCCTCCTCTACTGTCTGGGGCTGGCGCTTGTCGGGACAGCACTTTTACTGAGTGCGACCTACAATAATGTCCAGACACCGGTTCGCGATGCGTCGTTGCTGGCGGTATTTCCTCTTGTGGTGTTTGTCGTTATCAACATCGTCGCCGTTCCCGCAACGCAAACAACTAGTGCAATAATCTATCTGTCGGGACTCGGTATTGGCACAGCGTCTTTTGGCTACGTGGTGTGGAACGGAGACCTCTTCGAGCAGACCCCCGCAGTCGAGAGAATCGGCAAGAAGGCTATTGTACAAGAAACCGATGACATGGTGTTCGTCGTCGACGACTGTGACAGCGTCGTGACGCTCAACGAGACTGCAATCGAGACGCTCGACGTGTCCCGTGAGAGTGCCCGTGGCGAACCACTGACAGCGACACTCGACTACAGTACCGGTGAGGTAAGACAACTGACAACAGTATCGATGGAGACAATCAATGGACCCAGACAGTATGACCCACAGGTATCGACGGTGACCGACGGCCACGGAACTGAACTTGGCATGGTACTGAGTTTGCGCGACGTCACTGAACGCGAACTCCGCGAGCAGCGTCTTTCCGTGCTCAACCGGGTGCTCCGGCACAATCTCCGAAACAAAATCGAGGTTATAAAAAGTCGTGCCGAAGTGCTCGGTGACGAGATAGCCGAGGACGCGATAGGGGGTGATTTTGGTGACAGCTACACAGAGACGATTGTCGATACCGCCGACGAAATCGCGGGCCTCGGAAAAGAGGCCAGAACAATCGACAAATTTGTTTCCGAGTCGACACACGAGCAACGCGTCGACATCTCGGTCGCCGTTCGGACGACATTAGCGTCGGTTGGGGCTGACGATACCGACGTGGCAGTCTCGGTTGACGTGCCAGATTCAGCGACGGTAACGACAAATCAGACAGCACTCACCGGTGCACTCGACAGTGCACTCGACAACGCCCTTACATATGCTGATTCACGCGTCTCGATTACAGTAGCTGACAAGCCACAGCGGTATCACATCACCGTTGCCGACGATGGACCCGGAATTCCTGACTCGGAGCTGGCCGCTATCGAAGGTGGGACTGAAACAGCGCTCCAGCATGGCACCGGACTCGGCCTGTGGCAACTCAAGTGGGCTGTCAGAAGCATAGATGGGACGCTTTCGTTCGAAACAACCGACGGGACGACAGTCGAGATTACCGTTCCGCGCCAGTGAGAGCGCGTATCCATGGCCGAAAGACCGTGGTAGTTCACCTGTTCGCCCTGTCACAGATAGCCAGCCGTCCATACGGTTTTTGACTATTCAGCCTGAACAGCAACTAATGGTTTCACTTGCCGAGGGACTGTTCGGTGTCGGGATACTGGTAAGCCTCGGTATCTGCATACTTGGTCTCTACAGCTACCGCAAATGGGATGAGCCGGGTGTTCTCTCGTTTGCCATCTTTACACTCCTGTTTGGCACAAGCGGAATCGCCAGCGGCAGTGTCCATTTCATTGTCGGCGACAGCTGGGGCGAGCAGGTTGTGTGGTCGCTACCAGCAGTGCTCGGGTTAGGACTGTGGTGTCTCCCGTGGGCACTGTTTAGCCTTCAGTACTCTGGACGGTACACGCGCCTGTCTCGTCGGACGTTTGGATATCTGTTTCTCCCGTACCTCCTGTTTGCGAGCGGGATTATATTTCAAATAGTACTTCCGCTCGAAACCGCCGTTCTCGGCCTTATCATCGGCGGTCTGTCTGCTATCTACATCTTTGGGTTGGTCGCACTCGGCATTGGTATCATTCTCTTGATGACCGCAGAGTACAGCCATCTCTCGCTACGAGCAGGCGTCCTCCTCAGTGTTGCACCTGCAACGACGACGGTCGGTTTCAACACTGCAAACGCTCTCTCGACACCGCTTGCGCTGTCCGAAGCCTATCTGCTGACGTTTGGGATTCCAGCAATTGCGCTCACTGTTGCCCTGTTCCAGTACGGCATCTTCACGGCGACGCCGGCAGTCGGGACAATCGGCGAGCGCGAGATTGCACGGGAGATAGATGACCTCGTGTTCGTCGTTGACGACCAACAGCGCATTATCAAAATCAACGAAGCCACAACTGAAACACTCGACATCGACCAAGACGCAGTACAAGGAGAACAACTCCAGACTCAGTTGCCTTACAGCCTCGAAGCGCTCGGGAAAGCAGAGTCAATTACGCTGGAGACACCTGACGGAACACGTCGTTACGACTCACAAGTATCGTCAGTGACCGACCAGCACGGTCGTGGACTTGGCTCGCTTGTCAGCCTCCACGACGTGACTGAACATGAACTCCGCGAGCAACGCCTTACCGTGCTCAACCGGGTCCTACGACACAACCTTCGCAACAAAGTCGAGGTCGTCAAAAGCCACGCCGAGGTCCTCGACGCTCAACACGAGAACGGCCACGCAACGACTATCGTCGACACCGCAGATACGATTGCAGAGCTTGGACACAGAGCCCGCACCATCGATCAGTTCGTCTCCCACTCGAAGAGCAGTACGGCAGTCGACCTTGTAGAGGTAGTCGAGGCAACATGGGCTGTTGTCGACCCTGAGAGCGCCGACCTTACGGTCTCTTTCGACCTTCCGGAGTCGGCCACCGTAGAGACAAACCGGGAGGCACTCAAAGCCGCGCTCGAAAGTTCGCTCGATAATGCGGCGACGTACGCCGATACCACCGTCGAAGTCGTCGTCACAAAGCAACGAGACGAGTACGAAGTGACTATCGCCGACAACGGCCCCGGTATTCCGTCAGGCGAACTGGCCTCCCTTGATGCTGGGACGGAGACAGCACTCGAACACGGAACGGGGCTTGGGCTGTGGCAACTCAAATGGGCAGTCATGACAATTGGTGGTGACCTCGAGTTTGAGACGACCGAGGGGACGACTGTTCACTTCACTGTGCCCGACGAACACCGTCACCCAGCCTGACAACGGCAGGTGGATACCGCCATCGTCGCTACGGTGCAAATTAGCTTGTACTAATGAAAATTAAACAGGGTTATGTGCGGTCACACGTTATCGGGCGATATGACAGCACACCAGTCCGTTCACAGGACGGCGACACTGCAGGAGTCGTACACCGAGATGAGTGAGATACTGATGCCAAACGATACAAATAATCTCGGGCGAGCGCTTGGTGGGTCAGTTCTTCACTGGATGGATATCTGTGGTGCGATTGCAGCACGGCGGTTCAGCCAGCGACAGGTTGTCACGGCGTCGATGGACCACGTCGATTTCATCCAGTCCATCGAACTTGGCGATGTCGTCACTGTTACCGGCTACGTGTTCGATACCGGCGAGACGAGTATGGATATCAAAGTCGACGTACAGGTTGAGCGCCCGAGCGACGGTCTGACAGAAGACGCTGCGGCCTCATTTTTTAGCTTCGTTGCTCTCGATACTGAGGAAACTCCCGCACCTGTTGGGGAACTGGAGTGTCCAACAGAGGCCCAAAAAGAGCTCCGGGATATCGCACTGTCACAACGCCGCGAGCGCCGGAACGAAGTCGCGGCCACGACCGAAAGCTAAGCGTTGGCTCACAGACCTGTCACAGAGTCCACCAACGATTAATCCCCATGTACCCAATAGACGTGTATGCAACTCGGGACTGGTCTCTTTACTGCCCAGCAGCGACCGGATGACGACCGCTCGGCAAGCGAACTCTACGACGAAGTGCTTGCCCTTACCCGCGAAATCGAGGCAGTCGGTCTCGACAGCGCGTGGGTGTCAGAGCATCACTTCGCCGAGGACGGCTACCTCTCAGCGACGATGCCAACGCTGTCGGCGATGGCCGCCGAGACTGACAACATCGAAATCGGGTCGTGTATTGCGCTTGGTCCACTGTATGAACCCATTCGACTTGCAGAAGACGCCGCGACTGTCGACCTGATTGCTGACGGCCGACTTACGCTTGGCCTCTCTATTGGCTCGAACCCCCGCGAGTTCGACGTGTTCGGAGTCCCCCGAGATGAGCGGGCTGAGCGGCTTAGTGAGTTGGTTCCGTTCCTCCGTGGGGCCTGGAGTGAGGGCGAGCTGGACTATGACTTGGTGTTTCACGATATCCCCAGTGACGTGTCGATTACGCCAAAGCCAGCGGATGAAATCCCCATTATGCTCGGTGGCGGTGCGAAACCCGCCGTTCGTCGGGCCGCGCGGGAAGCAGAGGGATGGTGTGCTCCCTCAGCGCTGTCGATTGGTGGCGTCAAAAAGCGCGTTGAAGATATCCGGACGGTTCGGGAAAACGACGAAATCGACGGCGAGTTTACGAACTACGTCATCCAACATGGTTGGGTCGGTGACTCTCGCGAGGAGGCGTGGGAGACGATGAAAGATGGATACTTTTACATCCAGCGCCGCTACGAAGAGATATTCTCTGGCGAATCTGTCGCCAAACTTGATTCCGAGCGCAAGAAAGAACTCAAAGAGCAGGCTATCTTTGGCACGCCCGAGCAGGTGACTGAACAGCTCGAAACGTACAAGCATGCCCTGGGCGACGACATTCACTTCATTTTCCGCACCTATCATCCCGGTGTTGGGACCGAAGAGATGACCGACTGCATCCATCGACTCGGCGAGGAGGTCGCACCCGAACTACGCTAAGCCCTCCAAATCAAGGCATCCTGACCGGGCTACCGTGTGAGAGTGATACACGAACGGCTTAAGCCGACTGCCCAGCTACATCAGAGAACGATGATGGTTGGGCATACGGCGCTGGCGTTCGCACTCGCGGCTGGCGTCGCCGCCGCCGTCGGTCTCCCCCGTGAGCGTGCTTTGCTGTTTGGCGCCGTCGCAGGTGCCTTCGCAGTCGTGCCAGATGTCGATATGGGGTACGCGGTGGTCGGGCTGATAACGATTTTAGCCGACGGCCCAACACAGTTTCCCGAGGCGTTCTGGGAGACTGGCAACACTGTTCACCGTGGCATAACACACTCGCTGCTCGTCGGCGGCCTTGGGGCAATGCTGTTTGGGCTATCTGCGTCCCACGGCCGCCGACGCATCGCTGGGGTACTCGGACTCGCCAGTCTCGTTGCTGTGACACTGGGAGTCCTTGGCGGACTGCGGGCAGGAGTCGTGAGTCTGTTCGTACTCGCAGGCGGAGCTGTCGTGGTCGGCGCACGGGTAGGCGGTCTCGACGCAGGCGAAACGGCCGGGGCAGCATTCATCGGGATTCTCAGTCACCCCTTTGGTGATATCTTTACAGGGACTGTACCGCACCTGCTATATCCGCTCGATATCCATCTCCTCCCTAAGAGAGTCATGCTGTCGGCCGATCCGACAGTGCACCTGTTGGGAACGTTCGGACTCGAACTCATAACAGTCTGGCTCGCGATGACGGTCTATCTTGGACTGCGCGGTGAACGCGTTTGGGGGCGTATCCACCGCCGTGCTGTACTCGGGGCCGGCTATGTTGGAACGCTACTGGCACTGCCGCCGCCGACGCTTTCAGTGTCGTACCACTTCGTGTTCAGTGTCCTCGCCGTTGGCCTTGTAGGCGTCGTCGACCTACCGACGCCGGAGCTTGATACAGCGCGGTCAAAACTAAGTCTCGTCACAACTGGGCTGGCAGCTGTGACGATTGCGTGGCTAGCGTACAGTGCTGGCTATCTCATCGTTGGCTGACTGTGAGTTGAGACACAGAATCCTGAATAGTTTTCATCCTCCCGGTATTACTCCCATTATGGTAGATTTCTCGCCGGGAGACCTCCTGGCTGATCGTCGAGGCAACGCACTCGTTGCCTGGCTCTTTGTTCTCTTTCTCGGCATCGTTGTTGCCGAGAGCGTCGCTGACGGTGATATTCCATGGGCACTGTTTGTAGTTGGTATCATAGCGCTTTGTCTCGTTCCAACGGTCACATTCCGTGATAGCCAGACGATGCTTCCCTGGGAGGTCGTCGCTCTCGCTGCGCTACCGACGTTTGGCCAGGCAATCACACCGTCACTCATTCCCGGTGCGTTTCTGGTTTACATCTCGATTGCTGCACTCGCACTCATCGTTGCTGTCGAACTAGAACTGTTTACCGATGTAGAGATGACAATTGGATTCGCTATCGGCTTCGTTATTCTCGCTACACTGGCTGCTGCCGGTGTTGGGGCTGTCATCCGTTGGCGGGTTGACCTGCTTTTTGATACAACCACATTACTCAAGCCGGGTGTAAGCGAGCAGACTATCCACGACGAGTTGATGATTGAGTTTCTCTATTCAGCGCTTGCAGGCCTATTCGCAGGCGTTATCTTCCAGATATACTTCCGGCGGACAGCACTGAACGAGCGCTTCTATAGCGATATGGGGAAGCCATGAGCGTGCGGACTCGTCTCTCACTCTCTGAACAACACCAGCGCCAGCTTAGTCGCGCGATGCAGCTGACATTGTTTGGATTACTCTTTGTCGCACTAGAACGCCAGGAAGCAGCCTTGCTTGTCACGGTCAGTGTCGGTCTCGCCGTGACTTTTCTCCCGGCGCTACTCGAACGAGACCACGAAATACCGATGAATGCCGGACTCACGCTCTGGATTACTGGTGCAGCATTCCTGCATACTATTGGCGTCGTTGGAATTCCGGGAACAGGACAGTCACTGTACGGCTCGATACCAATATATGATAACATGACACATGCCCTTTCGGCGTCGGTCGTTGCCGCTGCTGGGTACGCGACCGTTCGTGCTTTCGACGAACACGCAGACGGTATCGACCTGCCTGCGCGGTTCATGTTTGTATTCATTCTCGTGTTCGTCACCGCCTTCGGTGTCGTCTGGGAGCTGCTAGAGTTCAGTATCGCCGAAGTTGCTCAAGCACTCGGCTCCAATACAACCGGATTTACGCAACACGGACTAGACGATACACTGCTTGACCTCGTTTTCGACGCTATCGGTGGCGTAGTCGTCGCCATCTGGGGCACTGCCCACCTGACTGACCTCTCAGACGCACTGTGGGACCGGCTCACTCAGTTGCGTGCCGAGTGATCAAAACCTACCCCGTTTTGTAGACGCCACGCGCATCGGCCAACAGCGTCTCATCCTCAGCTGAGAATACCTCGACATCAACCGCCCCAACATCATCACCACAGCGAACAACATCCGCCTCGGCGTAGATATCACCGGTGGCAGCACTGAGATAATCGATACGCATGTCGATAGTCGGGACCGGCTGGTCGACAAGCGAGACAAGAGCCGCACCTCCAACGGTGTCTGCGAGTGTGAACGTGACGCCGCCGTGGGCCATGAGCGTATCATCGTTCCACGAGAGTTCCTCATCAATTTCGAGATACCCCTCAGCGTGTCCGTCAGCAACCTCGGTAACTTCGACGCCCAGTAGCTGTGCAAACGGCATGTTCTCGAAGAATGCTTCGACGTCCATACCGCGGGCTATCACTGCTGTCTACATAAACGTGGCCGACAGTTCCCCGGAGTCGGTTTCAACGATCAATAATCACTGCGAAACTCTAATAACAGATGACACGAAGAGTTGAGAGGATGGTAACGTCTTACCGGACCGAGCTACTCATCAGGAGACAGAGCGGGACGATTCCGGGGCACGTGTCTGCTTTTGTCTTGGAACACAACAGCGGCGGCCCGAACGCCGCCGTATCGGACGGAGCCAGCACAGGAGCAGTCACAGCGCGAGACGTTGTGTCGAGACACTAAGAGAGGTCCGAGGACCCCTATAACGTGTGAGAAAAAAAAACAAACACAGATGACACCGACATGAGAGAGGGCGAATCAACAAACAGGGACCAATGAACGAGATTCGCGTAGCTGTCGCCACGTTATTTGTGCTTTCAAGTCTCTTTCCGTGGACACTGTTTAGATTAGTCTGGACGAATCGCAGTAAACCAGGTGCGACCGGTCTCTTAGTTATCATTCCCTCAGTAAGCCTCTATGCGTTTGTTTCCGCTATGATTACGCTTACCACGGTACCGTGGCTCTGGTTTGTAGTCTCGAATATACTCGTGTTGTCTATTGCCAGCGTTACGGTCGGCTGGCTTCTCACAACCGCGGAGCATGCAGGCTACATCAACCATCCACTACGCTGGTTAAACGGGCTAGGAGCGGTGTTGCTCGGTGAGCAGTTGCTCGCATGGACAAACGGGATTCACACCTCCTTCTACGACCCGGTTGGGACGGTCTCGTTGCCGGCGAGAGTTGCACCGAATGCCGGACCACTGTTTATGTTCCACACGGTGCTAGTATACCTGCTTCTCGGTCTCGGGGTTCTCATCTGTGTCGTCAACGCCTTTGACATCCACGGCATTCGCCGAAAACAGACACTCGCATTGCTTGCAGGGGTTTTCCCGCCGGCAGGCGTAAACATTCTCTGGCTGGCCGGATTAACACCGTACAACCTCACAGCGCTTGGGTTCGTCCTCTCTGTGTTCGTCTTAGCGTGGGCGTTGTTCAAAGCCGACTTCTTCGCTGTTGTTCCCAATGGTCGCAAGCGGGCAGTCAGGAATATTCCGGACCCAATGGTCGTTATCGATGCTGGGGGAAAAGTTGTCGACAGTAACCCAGCGGCCCGAGAGTTGGTTGACGCCGAGTCTGGGTGGAAAGGCGTCCAGACGGCGGAGTTTTTCTCACCGTTCGACGAGCAGTTTGCTCAGTTCGAAGATTCTACACCAGTAGAAACAGATGTCAGCGTCACCAAAGACGGGACAGAGAGACATTTCGACCTCAAAGTGTCTCCACTCGGAGAAACAGCCAACGAAAATAACGGTTGGGTCGTCTTACTTCGTGACATCACACAGGTCAAAGAGCGCGAACAGAGACTCCGAGAGTTCCAGATGAAGACCGAAGAGGTCCTGAACAAGCGGGAGCGAGAGAGTATCTGCGAGGCGGCAATCGAAACAGTCGAAGACGTTCTTGGCATCTCGGAGGCATGTATCCACCTATACAATCGTCGGCAAGAGGCTCTTGTTCCCATCACAGCGTCACCGGCGTTTGAAAGACGATTCGACAGCGAGCAGGCCCTTGATCAAGGGCCGGAGTCGCTGCTCTGGGAGGTGTACAACGAGGGTGAAATACGGGTGTTGTCGGACACAGACGAGATAGCACAGCCGTTTGATGACGAGACAGTCTCAATCAAAAGTATGTTATTGGTTCCGCTTTCCACCCACGGTATTTTGTCACTGTCTGCAGCGGAACCCAACGCGTTCGACGACAGGGACCAGTATTTCGGCCAACTTCTCTCGACCACGGTGGCAACATCTCTGGACGGAACACAGCGCGAGCAAGGACTCGAAGCTGTACAGGATATCACCCGGGATGCAGTGACAGCAACCACCCACGACGAAATGGCCGAGTCGGTCCTCGGCAGGATGCCGGCGGCACTCGATTTACCACTCTCAGCAATCTGGGAGTACAACAAAGCGACAAACCGGCTTCATCCGGTCGCCAGCACCGGCCATGCTGACCCGCTTCTCGACGATATGCCCGTGTTCAAGCCCGGTAACAGTATCGCATGGGACAGTTTCAAGCAAGGCGAGACGAAGCTTGTTTCGTCAGTATCGGACCACCCCGAGGCGTACAACTCAGAGACGAACCTTGGGTCAGAGATACTCAGCCCCATCGGAGAGTTTGGCCTGTTTGCAGCAGGGTCAACCCAAGAAGAGAGTTTTAGCGAAAACGAGCGCCAGATTATCGAGACGTTAACCACAAACCTGCGTACGGCCTCGCGCCTCACCGAGCGGCGGCGAGATTTACGGCTGCTCGACCAGGTACTGGCTCGCGTTCTCCGGCACAACCTCCGGAACGACCTCACGGTCATCCAAGGGCACGCCAAGCAGATTCAGCGCAATCCACAGGGAGATATCGAGCAACATATCAACAGTATCTTACATAGCAGCAAAAAGCTCGCGGAGACTGCTTCGAACGCGCAAGTGATGCGGACAGTCATCAAAGACAGAGAGAACACAGAACAGATTTCTCTCCAGAGAGTTATCAGATGGGCCGTCGAAGAAGTCACAGACGAGTTTCCAGACGCAACAGTACAGCTACAGCTCGAAGCGGACCCGACGGTTGTTGCCCACCCGAACATCGTCACCGCCGTCGAGCAACTCGTCAGGAACGCTGTTGAACACGGCAGTTCGTCGGTGAGTGTCAGCGTTTACACCACTGCCCACGGACCGACGGTCGAGGTTTCCGACGACGGACCGGGAATTCCAGAAAACGAAATCGAAATTCTCGAAAAACACGGCGAATCAGCTCTCGAACACGGTACTGGCGTCGGTCTGTGGATTGTTGACCGAGTCGCGGAGTACTCCAATGCGTCGGTCGATTTCACCGTTGAGGACGGTACTGTCGTGCACCTGACGTTCTCGAACTATCTGGGGTAACTCCTCATCAACAGCTGTCGTTTGGTGCTGTGAGACAGCACTCGTTTACCGACAACGGTGGTCATAGATTTCCCCTTTCGACTCCGCTTTTGTGTTCGGGACCATACTCCGTCTACGATGAGTCGTCTGTTCACCGAGCTTCCGTTATGCGACATGACAGCGCCAAACCGCCTCATGGTCTCCCCAATGTGTCAGAACACATCTGCTGAGTATATACAGCGTAAACACAGGTATGCGATAGGGGCCGGTTGGAACATTGATACACATCTACATACGCACATTTAGGTAAGTCGAAGCGCGAAATTTTCAGATTATAGCTTAGATTACCCCACAGTTTGTAAGGAGAGCCATCAGATTTGTCTGTGTGGCGTTTATTTTCTTTCCGAGAGGGTAACATCGTCTTGGTACTGAAATCGATTCTAAGCCATCTCACGGAGTTCTGGGAGTAAACGGGATTGTTGCCTAAGCCGCCGATTTTTAGACTGTTGGGGAATAGTGAAACTGGGAGTATGGAAACTGCCTTAGAAACGGTTAGAATAGCTCTAAAGAGTTTAGACGCATAGAGGGAGAGAGACAGAAACAACCGCCGACTCAATGCGCCGAAACTCGCCGAACCCGAACATAGTTTTAATTCGGTGTTATCCTGTGACCGAACGTAGTGAGGGAACGATAACCAGTTAGATTAGTATGTTGTGTTCTCCTTTCGACCGAACGTAGTGAGGGAGGGAGAACTACACGAAAAGAGAGAGGGAAAGGAAAGGGGACTACAGGGGATAGGATAGGAGAGTAGAGTTTGACAGCGCGTGTCTTTGAGACGAGAGGAAAGGAAAGGGGACTACAGGGGAGAGGGAAGGGGGAGAGGAAAACATCTGCGGTGCGGGGCGGTGGCGAAAGCCCGGACGGGCGGTGCGGAGAGTCCCGGAACGTGGAGGATGGTGGGCAAGGAGTTGAGGCGGTCGATGGGTTGAGACGCAGACTATTCCCCTTGCTTTCAATTCTAAGGGCACTGTAAGCTACTCACGTATTGCTGTGTGGGTTCTTTTGCTTTCCATGACCCAACCATCCTCTCGAAAAAGAATGTCATGAGGGGCTACTGAGTGGCGTCTGTGGAAATTCTGAGACGGTTGCTATTCTCTGCTACGTTCTACCACGGCCATAGCTGATTCTTCTAATTCTTTGGTGGTATTAGCGAGTTGTAGGTTTCCGTCCCGTTCGGCTTTCATCCGTAGTTCCTTCAGGTTCTGTGCTAAGACCAACGAACCGCTATGATATTCGTCAAGTTCCCTGTGCGCTTCCTGTAGGTCGGTGGCTATCTCTCGAAGGGTCATATCAGTTCCTGCGTAGGAGAGTGATTCTGTGGCGACGGTGTCGGGGATTCCGATTGTGCTTTCAGACACAGAGAATCATTTAGCGGACTTCTACTTAGTTCTAAGGTCTTAAAGTACCGACATTAATTCTTTGGCGGCACTTGCGGTGCGTAATGCCGCCTCTCCCAAGAAGTACGTGGAAGGGGTATCTCGTGGTGTTTACCCCCGGAGTGAGGGAAGGGAACTACTCTGAACCGGGGCCGTATCTCCGGGCGGCTTCCCGAAGGTCATTATTGGCGAATTGAAGATACCGTTCTGTGGTTTCAATCTTCGAGTGACCCATTAGTTTCTGTAATCGGCGGGTATCCATTCCATTTTTGATACTTTGGACGGCGAAACTGTGCCTTAGTACGTGTGCCGTCACTTTTCCCCGGACATTACCTGCGGCGTCTGTGTGAACAGTAGACTGTAATCCTGCCTGTTCTGCGGCTTCTTTGACGAGTCGGGTGATACGGTTAGGGTCAATCTGTTCTGAATGAGTTGTCGGAAAGAGGTAATCGCTTCCAGCTGTCGCCAGAGATTTACGGTTGACATTGAGCCACCGATTCAGGAGAGTGTCAAGTTCGGACTGGTAGTAGACAGTACGGTTCTGGTGGGTTTTGTTTGCCCGGACTTTGATTGCCCGTTCGTCTGTGTCAATGTCTTCTAAGCGAGTTTCTGTTAGTTCTGTGCGGCGTAATCCCGTATGGTAGAGTAGCCGGACAATTAGCTCATTACGTAGCCGGGGGTTTGGTACGTTTTCGGCTAAACTGTCTATTTCGTCCGGTTCAAGGTATTGAACACCCTCTTTCAGATTTTGTTCTTTCTTAGTTCCGTTCTTTAGTGCCGTCCATCCTGAAAGGTCAAGCTCCTTTGCGGGGTTCTCTGTTTCAGGGATACTCATAGAAGGGTCTTCAGCCATACGAGAGGCTTCCTGATAGAACATTGATATAGAAGATTCTCGCATCGAGACTGTTCCGCCAGCATATCCCCCGTTGTTTAGCATTTGTCGGAGGTACGTTCTAACGTCGTGGGTAGTAGCGTCCCAAAGTGTCTTAGCGTCCCTGTCACGGCTGTTAGGGTCGTAATCTTTAGCTCCGGGATTCTCTAACCACTCTGTCCAGTCTCTTACGTCCTGAGTGTACCTGTTGGCGGTTCCCTCCGCTTTTTTTGTTGTCTGTCGGTTATGAAACTCTGTGATTACTGTCTTACTGTCCACTATTCTGCCCTATAGTAGCTGTTTTGGTCATCAAACGCCGTGCCTAATTCCTTTACCTGTGCCGTGTTATCTGAAAGGCGATTGAGCGCATCTGAAACGTCCTGTTCATTGGCGTCAATTCGTGCCGCTATTTCTTCTGGAGTAGCACTTTCAATGTCAGAACCAATCGGATTTTCCAAATCTTCCAGATTAGTTTTGTGGGATGGGAGAACTTCAAGAAGTACCTGTTCAAGATTGTATAATTCCTCAGAACGACTTTCTCGACTGACGGCCTTCATTTCGTCCTGTATGTCTTCGACTGTCCTTTCCAGTCGAGTGAGAGAATCCAGTACCTCACTATCTTCTACTGTTCCTGTGTCGGCCTTTGCGGTGCGTGGGGCCGTCCCTGTGTCTGTTATCTCCCGTTGGACAGAAAGCCGTATCAAGTGGCTAAGACTGTCATACTCCGGGCCTTCGGCGGCGTCTTCCCATTCCTCTTTGACCGATTCATCAATCCGAAAGGCGACGGTGGTTTTCTCTGCCATCTACCCGAAACGTCTCACGGTGGCCCCTTAGTGTTTACGCTGTTTATACACAATAGCCGAGTTGTGTCAGTACTCCTGTGACAAACAGGATGGTCACGCAACTGACTGGCATCAGGTCCATCTCGGCTCGCGGGCAGTCGGTGGTGCAGGTATCGTCATGGCTGAAGCTACCGCTGTAGAGGAGCGGGGCCGTATCTCCCCGGAAGACTTGGGTATCTGGGACGACGAACATATTGCTTCGCTCAAGCAGGTCACACAGTTCATCGAGTCACAGGGGTCAGTCCCAGCAATCCAGTTGGCCCATGCCGGCTGGAAGGGTTCGACGGTCCGTCCTCGTGACGGCCACGCAACCATCCCGGCTGAGGAAGATGATGGCTGGACAGTCGTCGGACCGACACGCGACTCGTTTCCGTACGACCGACCGAAGCCGGATATCGAACGGCTTGACAGCGAGGGTATTGACGAGATAATCGAGGCGTTTGGTCAGGCCGCCAAGCGAGCAGTTGAAGCTGGCTTCCGTATCGTCGAAGTGCATGCTGCCCATGGCTACCTACTCCACGAATTTCTTTCGCCGGTAACAAACACCCGCGAAGACGACTATGGCGGCGGTTTCGAAGGACGAACCCGGCTTACCCGCGACGTGACCGCAGCGGTGTGTGAACGCGTCCCCGATGATATACCAGTGTTCGTCCGCATCTCTGCGACTGACTGGCTCTCCGAACCGTCTTGGACTGTCGAAGCGTCTGTGCGATTGACCGACCAGTTGGCCGCGCTGGGCGCAGACCTCGTGGATGTAAGCAGCGGCGGCATCAGCCCGAATTCGTCTCCGGAAAACCAGGGACCAAACTATCAGCTCCCACTTGCCGAGCGAATCAAAGAAGAAACCGAGGCCGACATTTCGGTCGGAACGGTCGGCAACATCACGACACCGGAACAGGCCGAGGCAATCGTCGCAAATGACCGAGCCGACCTCGTTATCGTGGGTCGTGAACATCTTCGAGATCCATATTTTGGTCTGCGAGCAGCTGCGACACTCGACGAGGAGACAGCCACTGGTCCGCCGCAGTATCGCGGGCTGTTCCAGCAGTAACACCTGTAACAGCTCACTTCACAGCCGCTGTTTTTGTACCGCAATTGAGAGAGTCCTAGAAAGACACTCTCCTCGAAAAACAAGAAACACTGTTCTCAATATCGAACTGGATTCAGACAGCTACCCTACCACAGTCTGTCGAGTGGTACGGATGATTTTTTCATTGTGACGGGCATCTCGTTTGTTGCACCCCTTCATTTCAACTGGACAAACACTGTGACTGTCGGTCTGTACAGTCACTCTATGTGTTCGGCATTAGTCGTCAGTGGTGTCACTCCAAGTCCAGACGGGTATGGACCTCCCAAGTCGTCTCATCGAGAACCACAACGCTGTCCGAGCCAAAGACGTAGAGATAGTCGTCGACGTACATCGCTCGGGCACCGGGACCGATATTGACGCGGGCTTTCTCTTCGAGAGTTCCGTTCTCGTAGGAGAAGACGTAGCTGTGCTCACTCGCAGGGAGGAAGAACACACCGTGGCGCTCGTCTTGCAGGAACGCCCGGTGGTTTTGGTTGGCTTCCGAAAACCGTTCGTTGTCGAGAATGCGCACGTCTTTCTCAACCGGGTCACTCCGGTCGCTCACGTCGAACGTCGAGAGCTTCACTGACCCGTCTTCTTCGCCCACGCCGAGAACGAGGTCGCCCTCGTCTTCGAGGGGATGGAGGTAATGGGAGACGCCGGGTATCTTCAGTTTCCCTTCCATAATCGGGTCACTGGGGTCCGAGAGGTCAAGCGTATAGAAGGGATCAATCTGGCGGAAGGTGACAACGTACCCCTCGTCACCTTCGAAGCGGACGGAGTAAATACGCTCAGTGTCTCCGAGTCCCTGAACAGAGCCGGTTGTCGACAACTCCGAGTCGAGGACGTAGACATCGTTCTCGGATTCGGCCCCGTAGTCACTGGGAATTGTTGTCGCAATCCGGAGGTGGTTTTCGTGTTCGTCCATCGACCACTGGTTTAGCGGAAAGCCCGGCACCTCACCGGTCGCGGTCACAGTAAGATTGTCGAGACCGATACTGACGATACCGGTTGTCGTCAAGTTGCGCTTTCTCGTTTCAGCGTATTCACGTAATCCTTCGGTGAGCACCTCTTCGGCCGACATATGTTCGTCACCTTCGAGGGAATCTTTCCACTCGTCAAGAATGACGTTTAGTTCAGTCTGTTTTGCGCGCTTGGAAATATTCAGCGACTGGAGGCGTTCAATCTCTTCGACAACGCTGTCATCTACTTTCTCGCTCCCAGGGCCAGTAAGGTAATTCGTCATCACGTCGAACCGGCTGGTTGAGCGGGTGTAGCTGAGATAGAGCGCGTTCTCGGAAACGTAAGTCGCCGAGTCACGAGCGGAGCCGACCACGCTGGTTTCATTTTCGATTATCCCCGTTGCAGGGTCAACACGGGCAGCCGTGTAAACGGCGTCCGCGTCGGCCTGTGAGTCGGGTCTGTAGATATCTGTGCATTCGACCGAAGAGTCACCGTACGGTTCAATGGGACAGGGGTTCTCATCGTCTGGCCTGTCGACGAGGACCAGATAGAGCGAGCCGTTGTAAAGGCGTGCCGTCTGGAGGTCTGCCCCCATGCGCTCGGTCCAGCGCTGTTCGGGTTCAGTGGGGTCGGTCACATCGTACCCCCAGAGACGATCGTCCTCGAAGATGACAAGCGTGTCAGTCTCTTCGATAAGTAACATTTCACCGGCTGCCGGGATAGTCGCGGCGAGTTCTGGTTTGGCCGGGTCGTCAATGTCGAGGACAGTCGTTTCGTAGGCTGTCCGCTGGAAGCGGTGGCCGCCATAGTAGACCGAATCACCGTCGGTCTTCAACATGGCGGGTTCATCAAGCGCGGCCTCTTGAACGTTGGTTTCGGAGTGTCGGCTGGTCTCAGTCTTACTGCCACTTGCAGCGTCAAGGCCATCACCACCGTCAGTGTCGCCGGCGCTATCGGCCGTTGTCGTCGTTTCTTCTATCTCGATCGTAGGTTGCCCCGTTACGAAAGACGTCCAACCCAACCAGCCAGGCTTTTGTGCTGCATCGAAATACGTCTCAAACTCATCGGCTGATTCGAACGTTTCAACGACTGGCTCATCGTCAGCGCCTGCCAGAGCTGACGAAGGTCCGGTTGGTCCTCGGGGAGCCAACTGGTCGTTGCTATCGTCGGTCGTTTCTGGGGCGTCAAGCAGTCCGACAACGCCCCCAAGCAGTGCCACGCCGAGAAGCGCCGTCACGATTACCCCCATTACCGCTGCGTTCGGTTTAGTTACCATGCTCGATACGACGCGAGAAAGACATATAACCGAAACCAAGGCTCAAACAGTTGTTTTACCGTTATATTACAGCCGAGATAACGGTGTGAGCAAACAGTCTACTCGAAAAACTCAGCAAGGCGCTGGGCGGCTTCCTCGACACGGGGTGAGACAAGCGCAAAGCGCATCCAGTCACTTCGGGAGTCACCGAAGGCCTCACCGGGCATTCCCGCCACGCCAGCCTCGTCGATGAGCATCTCGATGTTCTCCATCGTCCCCGGAAGCCCCGGGAAGCGTGCCATTACGTAAAAACTGCCTTCAGGCTCGGTGTACTCCGCTCCGGCAGCATCGAGCGCAGACGTAAAGCGGTCGATGCGCTCGACCATCTGCTCGCGGACAGCCTCATAATACGAGGGGTCGGTCTCACGGAGCGCCCGCAACACAGAGGCCTGTGCTGGCCGCGAGATAGCGACGTTCGTGAGCATATGTCGCGTGCGCGCTGAATCTACGAGTTCGTTGTAAGGGGCGGGCCGGTCTTCACGAGGGAAAATAGCGTAGCCAACCCGCCAACCCGTGACTGCCATCGACTTCGAAAAGGAGTTAGTGACGATGCGATTTGGCGAATCGAAACTGAGCGCAGAGGTAAACCGGCCGGAGTAATCGAAGTGGTCGTACACCTCGTCGCTGACGAGCAAGGCATCGTACTCCTCGGCGACGCCCAGAAGTTGTTCGATTGCGTCGCCGTCGTAGGTCACGCCCATCGGGTTGTTGGGCGAGTTGACGACGATAACGGCCGTTTCTTCGCTGGCACGCTTGTGTACTGTCTCGGGGTTGAGGTGCCCGTCCTTGTCGACCGGGATGAGCGTTTTCTCCGCATCAAGGAGGCTGGTACGGCCGTCATAGTACGGGTACACTGGGTCTGCGAGAATAATCTCGTTGCCGTCGACCGCCTCAAGACCGCCAGCCATGGCAAGGTGATTGGCCTCGCCCGCGCCGTTCGTAATGATGACCTGAGAGATATCGACACCGCGGCGCTTTGCAATCTCTTCGCGGAGTTCGCGAAGACCAACGCTTGGTGGATACTGGAACTGGTCGGTTTCGGCGTCAGCGTACTCACGCAGACCCTCACGGAGTGCCTCGGGTGGCTCCCAGTCTGGGTTCCCACTGACCATGTCGATAACGTCACCTTCGGCTTCGCTGGCGTAGTTCATCACGTAGAAAAACGGTGGCGTGTCGTCGTCCATACGGACATCTGCGGGCGGGGTCCACCTGTCTTTTGTGGTGAAACAGTACCAAAGGTTTTCAAACAAGAGCATGAAAACTGTCGAACATGTCCGCCCCAAAAGGTTCTCGCCGAACTGTCCTCGCTGGCCTCGCTACGGCTGCCCTTGGCGGGTTCGCCGGCTGTAGTTCGGTTCCTGGATTCGGCAACGAGGAAGATATAACCCCTCGTCGCTGGCTGTACGACCCGACCAAGTACACAGACAAAGGGTTCGCTGGTTCAGTCCATTTCGAGTCGCCCACGGAACTGATCGAACTCGGTGACCACCTCAGTCCCGAGGTACTGGCAAATAGAGGTCCACCACTGTATGAACCCGCTCTTGAACGGGACTCGGTCGAATGGGCAATGATGTACAGTGACACCATGCTTCGAGCGCCGTTTCTGCGCGTATACGCCGGATCGTTCGATGCAGGAACGGCGAAAGCGGCGGCGGCGAAATCCTTCGATGCGACCGGTGACGGAACAGAACTCGACGGGGCCGGGTCGTTCGACCTTGTTCAGTACGGTGACGACCAATATGGGCTCTCTCGTGACGGAGAGATGGCCTGTGTCCGCATGGCCGCATCCGAGGAGAGCGTTCGCAGCGTCGTCGACGAGCGGAGCAGTTCATCGCCGGGGATCATGGCTGTCAGTGATGAACTGATGGACCTAGTCAAAAAGGTGGGCTTCGATACCAGCATGTCTGTGAGTTTTAATCTAACCGAGGATGGCACCCTGGAACGGGCCGCTGGCTACGGCTACACCGCCGATGGGGCAACCACGACCGTTCGTGTTGTGATGCTATATGCCGACCTGTCGAGCAGCGAACTCGAAGAGGTTGGAGAAGGTGTCGACGCGCTCACCGACGTGACAGTCGGAGAAGACGGCAAGATGAACTGGCTTGAGGCGACCGTCGAGACCAACCAAATCACGTTCAACAAAAGCCCTCTAGGAATGACATAAGAACCGCTCAGACACTCATGTTGTCACTCACCGTGAGCTCAAGGCGCGGGTCGGTCACGTCACGTCGGCTGGCGGGTCCTTTGGTGGCAGATACAGACGGACGACGTTTCCCGGGTCACATCGCTCGAATTCGAGTTCGCCCCCAAGCGATTCGATACACCACTTCATCACGAACAGTCCGACACCAGTTCCGTGAGACGTACTCGACACCTCCGCAAACTCGTCAAGCGCATCGGTTTCAACCTCCGGAATGGAGTCGTTTTGGTCGGCAATAGAAATTTCGACACGCCCGGTGTTCGGTGATGGCCCGACGATGATATCGACTCGTGGCGACTGGTCGTCACTGTGGCGAACGGCGTTCTCGACGGCGTGGCTGAGCGCGTGGTCGAACGCAGTATCGACGTGTACCCACATCGGTTCACGCTCCTCGACAGTGATTGTAGCCTGTGGATACTCGGTCTGGATATCGGCGACGACATCACGGACGGCAGCTGTTGTCTGTCTGTACGAGCGTTGTCGTGTGGACTCGGTTGCTGCCTGCTGAATCTCTTTGACTGATTTCGCAACGTTACCCAGCTCCATTGCTGTGGACTGGACAGCCTCAGCTGCCTCCCGTATGTCGGTTCTATTGGCACCCGATAAGATAGTCTGGGCGTAGCCGGCGATTTTCGTTGTCTCGTTTCGCAAGTTGTGTCGAAGTACGCGCCAGAACAGCGCCTCTCTCCGGCTGGCTGTATAATACTCAGTAACGTCACGTACCTCCCCAAGAACGTACCCTTCGCCGTCATCGGGGCGACACGAGAGGTGGATGCGTACCCAGACAAGCGACCCGTCAGACCGCTTAATCCGCCACGCAAACTGCTGTGGAGTGCCGTCATCGGTCGCACGTAACCGGTTGACAAAGTCAGCTTCTGAAAAGCGGTACGTGTTTGCGGTGTACCGGTCAATTGGCATCCCACGTAGTTCCTTGTTAGAGTAACCAAGCAACTCCACCAGTCGCTCGTTTGCGCTCACCACCGTCGCTGTCGCAGGGTCGAAAAGAGCGATACCGACCTGCAGTGTATCGTATTGGGGCGACAGCTCAGGGGAGTCTTTCCGCGACATTTCAAATTAATATACGTTCGATTACCCAAAAAAGCCTAGTAATAGTGATATATAGCCCTACATGGTCGTCAGTGCTCTCTGGTCGGGGCGTCCCGTCACCACTCCCAATCCTTGGCCGTCTCGACAAACGCCTCAACCGATTCGACGGGCGTGTCCTTGTGAACACCGTGGCCGAGGTTCAGGATGTGTCCCTCGGGTCCTGCCGCCTCGATAATGTTACGAGTTTGGTCTCGTACAAACGCGGGGTCACTGTACAGGTAAGAGGGGTCGAGGTTGCCTTGGACCGGCGTCTCGCCCAGTTGGTCACGGGCCGCATCCATCTCGACAGTCCAGTCCAGTCCCACCACGTTTGCCCCGCTCTTTTCGAGCAGGTTGAGGCGACCGTTCATCTTGCGAGCGAAGACGATTGTCGGCACGTCAAGGTCGGCGAGAATCTCTTGATGAAGTGGGAGCAGGAACTCGCGGTAGTCTTCGGTTGTCAGCGTCCCGGCGTAGGTGTCAAACAGTTGGAGCACGTCCGCGCCGTTATCGACTTGGAACTGGAGATACTCACGCACGACTTCGGCAAACGACGAAAGCAGGTCACGGAACGCTTCGGGATGGCGGGCACGCAGTTTTCGAAGGGGGAGATGTGTCCGGCTGGGTTCCCCTGCAACCGCATAAGAGGCGAGCGTGAACGGCCCGCCAGCGAAGCCGATAAGTGCAGTCTCGTCGCCGACACTATCGTCGAGTCGGCGGAGCAACGCGCCGACGTACTCAAGCTCTTCGCGGACGTCGTCGAACGTCCGGTCAGTGTCCTCAGGCCCGTTGACTGGGTTCTCGACGACGGGACCGACGCCGCTTTCGATGTGGTAGGAGAACCCAAGTGGCTCCAACACTGTCAGGATATCTGAGAACATCACCAGCCCGTCGGGCTGATAATACTTCCAGGGAAGAAGCGTAATCTCTGTGGCCACTTCCGGCGTCTTGATGGCTTCGAGAAAGCTGTACTCCTCGCGAATGTCACGGTACTCGGGGATATGTCGGCCAGCCTGTCGCATCAGCCAGACGGGGGGCCGTTCTGTTCGCTCCCCGCGGGCCGCACGAGCGAGCAGTGTGTCCATTGTACCTGTGTTCGGCCAGCAGGCGTTAAGCGTTTGCGAACCGCGCCTAGGCGGATACCGGTCTTCGAGTGTAGCGCCACGGCGGGTGATTTACTCTCACCCAATACGAGCGGAAGGGTTTGCTAGCCCGAAGCTTCAAACAATAGTGTGTGTAAATAACAAACATGGTTGAACGGGTACTACTGCCACTTGATGGTAATGAACACGGCAGGCGTGCCTACAAATCAGGGGCGTCGCTGTTTCCGGAGAGTACGTTTGTACTGTTACACGTCATCAACCCCGCCGACGCGAGCGTCTCACTCGACGGCGCCATGCCCAGCTTTCCCGATAGCTGGTACGAACAACAGCAAGCCCACGCAGAGAAATCCTTTGTCGAGATCGAAAAAATGGCTGCTGAGGACGGTATTGAGACCGAACAGGTCGTCGAAATCGGCAAGCCGGCTCGGAAGATAACCGATAGTATCGAAGAAGTAGACATCGACCATATCGTGATGGCGACCCACGGGAGACAGGGGTTTTCGCGTCTGTTACTGGGGAGTACCGCCGAAACAGTCGTTCGCTGCTCATCGGTTCCAGTTACAATTGCGCCGTGAGAGGAGACGACAGGGCGAAATGTGTAAGGACTTAGTAGATGGGCAGCGGAACTTATGTCAATATGAACGTTGAAGACGTCATGACGAGCAGCGAAGATGTCGTCACCGTCGAGGTGCCGGGTACGCGCGATGATGCTCTTGAATACCTACAGGAGCGAGAATTTTCTTCGGTTCCAGCCGTTAAAGATACTGACAACGGCGAACAGTTCCGTGGTATCGTCTCGCGGAGCTCGCTTATCAAGCGGCCAGACGAAGACCAGCTTGCGCTTCTCGCCGAAGATGTCCCGTCGGCGGCAGCCGAGGAATCGGTCTCGACTGTCGCCGACCGCATGCTCAGTGAGTCCGAGCGTCGAGTTCCGGTCCTTGACGACGAAGCATTCGTCGGTATCGTAACGATAACCGATATCGTCCGCGCAATCGCTCGTGGTGCGGTCGATGACGGTATCGAAGTCAGCTCCGTCGCCGGGGAAACGGTCAACTGTGTCTACAGCGAAACGCCGCTCCACGTCGCCGAGCGCGAACTCGCTCATGCAAGTGTCCCCTATGGGGTTGTTCTCGATGATGACGGCGAGATGACGGGGATGCTCACCGAAGTCGACATCATCGAAGTTGCACGTGTTGTCGAAGGCGAGGAAGATGTCGGCGAATCTATCGCCAATCAAGACGATGAGTGGGCCTGGGAGGGCATCAAGGCCGTCGGCAACAGCTACATGCCCACGCGAAATGTCGAGATTCCAAACGGTCCCGTTGAGGCGTTCATGACTGATGATATCATCTCCGTCAGTAACAGACGCCCAGTCTGTGAGGCAGCACAGCTCATGATCGAACACGATATCGAACAGATACCCATCGCCAGCGGCGGCCGTCTGGCAGGCATCGTACAGGATATGGACCTGCTGGAGGCGATACGATGACCAGCGAGGGTGACCGTCTCGCAGAACTCGCAAAGCGGCGTGGGTTTTTCAACCAGAGCGCCGAGGCGTACGGCGGCGTCGCTGGCTTCTATACGTTTGGCCCACAAGGAGCGGCTCTCAAAGATAACGTCGAAGCTGCGTGGCGTGACCGCTATGTCACCCGTGAGGGCCATATGGAAATCGACGCTCCAACCATCCTTCCTGAGTCGGTTTTCGAGGCGTCAGGCCACCTCGAAACGTTTAACGACATGCTCGTCGAGTGCGCGGAGTGTGAAGAAAGTCACCGTGCCGACCATCTTGTTGAGGACCACCCCGACGCAGACATCGAGGACGCCGAAGCGCTTCCAAACGAAGAAGTAGGCACTCTCATCGGGAAATTCGATATTGCCTGCCCGAACTGTGGGACTGCGCTGGCAGAGGAGCCGGTCGACGATTTCAACCTCATGTTCGGGACAAACATCGGTCCCGGTAGTTCTTCGCCGGGCTATCTGCGACCGGAGACAGCACAGGGCATCTTCGTCGACTTTCCGCAGTGGGCTGAGTACGCCCGTAACCAGCTCCCGTTCGGCGTCGCACAGATTGGGACAGCCTACCGAAACGAGATTAGCCCCCGAAAATCAATTATCCGCGTTCGAGAGTTTACGCAGGCAGAACTCGAACACTTCATCGATCCCGACACAGACGAGCCGCCACTGGAGCGTGTCGAAGACGTGGTGATTCCGCTGTATTCGGTGACAGAACAGCAGTCCGACGACGGCGGCGTTCAGGAGATGACGGTGCGTGAGGCTGTCGACGAGGGCATCATCGAGACGGACTGGCTGGCCTACTACCTCGGCCTCTCCAAACGGTGGTACGAACGCATCGGCGTCGACATGGACCGCTTTCGCTACCGACAGCACCTCTCTGGCGAACTCTCACATTATGCATCAGAGTGTTGGGATGCCGAGGGCGAACTCGGTGGTGACTGGGCCGAGCTAACTGGCTTTGCCACGCGTGGGTCGTATGACCTCGATAAGCACGCTGAGTACACCGGCGAAGAATTCTCCGTGTTCCAGCAGTACGACGAGCCTGTGACGGTCGAACGGCCGACTGTCGACCCGGAGATGAGCTTCTTCGGGCCGGAGTTTGGCGGCGCAGCCGGCGATATCGTCGACGAGCTTGCGTCGCTGGCCGAGCGCAACCCCGACGCCTTCGACAGCAGTACGGTTACTCTCGACGTCGACGGTGAGACCTACGAGGTGCCGACAGAGAAAACTGGCTTTACAATCGAGGAAGTGACCGAGTCCGGTGAGCAGGTAACGCCTCACATCATTGAACCGTCATTCGGCGTCGGTCGGCTCGTCTACACGGTGCTGGCTCACAGCTACCAACAAGACAAAATCGACGGCGAAGAACGCACGCGGCTGGCACTCCCGCCCGAAGTCGCCCCGACAACAGTCGGCGTCTTCCCACTCATGGACAAGGACGGTCTCGGTGAACGAGCCCGCGAGTTGGCCAACGATCTCCGAGAGGCCGGGCTAGAGGTAACCTACGACGACTCAGGAGCCATCGGCCGACGGTACCGCCGACAGGACGAAGTTGGGACGCCATTCTGTGTTACGGTCGACTACGACACACTCGACGAATCGACAGTGACAGTTCGAGAGCGGGACAGCACAGAGCAGGTACGAGTCCCCATTTCGGAGTTGGCGGAGACGCTTTGCACACTCCGTGATGGCAACGTTGCCTTTAGAGAACTCTGAACGAATGGGGGCAGCTAGCGCCGAACAAGGAGAATCGCTGTTACTGAAAGGCGAGATTGCTCGACGGATTGTCCATGCTAGTGGAAGCACCGTCCCGGCTCCGTATCTCATCGGTATCGCGACATGGCTCCAGACACAGGCGTTGTTCGTCCTCGGCGCGGCCATCGCACTTTCGTTGGAAGGACTCAGACACACTGGGATAATTGACTGGCGGATATACGACTACCTCACCCGTGAGTACGAGCAAGACAATATTGCCGGCTATGCGCTGTACATGTTATCGAGTGCGGCCGTTGTCCTTATTTTCGAGCCACGGGTTGCAGTTCCGGCGGTACTGATGCTTACAATCGGCGACCCGATAAGCGGGCTCGTGGCTTCAGATGAGTTTCGACAGGTGAAACGGCCCCGTGCCCTCGCTACGATGTTCCTTATCAGCGCCACACTCGCGTGGCCATTTCTCCACGAGTATCCCCTCGCCGTCATCCTCGGGGCTGTCGCTGCGACTGTCGCTGACGGTTACACGCTCGTGGTGTGGACATACGTTATCGACGATAATCTCACCATCACGACAGCAGGGGCTACGGCGATGGTGATTGGAATCGAGCTAACTGCTTTCATCTGAAAGCAGTTTTATCTCTGTGCCTCCGTCGTGTCTCAGACCCAACAACCAAACGAACTGCCGACTTGGATATATCTCAGATAGCCAGACATGAAGACGACGCGCCGTTCTCGTTTTGGTCGAGACAGCAAGCGCTGGTGTCCTTGCCGGTTGTCTTGGTAACAGAACAGACAACGACCAATCAGACAGCACAACGAAGTCATCACCTGTGGAAGCTGCCGACTCGCCGACCGCTGCTCTGTCGACAATGGAGACGCCCGGGTCGGACGACGACGTGGCGACGCTGCCAAGCTCATCGAGTAGCGACTCTGAGACAGGCGAGAAGTCACAGACACAACGGACAGAGGACCAGCCAGTCACCGACGAGTTACGTACCGAACTCGAACAGGTTGGCGGAAACAGCGAGTCGCCAGTTGACGGCCAGTACATCCGAATTAACGGCACAGTCGAGCTAGAGTGACTGCCGAACCGCCTCGACAACCAAACAGTTCCCCCAACACAAGTACTGTCTCAACAGCGACGAGAGAGGGAGACGCTGAGGCTTATATATCGTCGGATACGCTAGGGTGATATATGAGGCTGATAGAGCGCGGGTCAGGGTACCCCCGAATTGCCGTTATTGGCGGAATCCATGGCGATGAGCCGGCCGGTGAGCGTATTGTCGAGCGGCTCAGCGAGACAGTAACCGTCGAAAGCGGAACACTCCAGTTGATTGTTGCAAACGAGCCGGCACTTGCCGCAGAGACACGATATACAGACGCGGACCTCAACAGGACATTTCCCGGCGACGTGACGGCAAACGATTACGAGACTGCCCTTGCACCACGAATCAGCGCTGTACTCGAGGGCGCAGACGCAATTCTCGCACTCCATACATCACATAGCGCCCCGCCACCGTTTGCCATCTACAGCAACTGTACGGAGACAGTCCGAAAGAGCATCACCGGGATGCCAGTTGACTACGTTGTTGATTCAAGCAACCTTCGGGGGTCAACACTCGACTCGACACATCCCAACACCATTAGCCTCGAAACCGGAAAGCAAGGGAGCGACGAGGCCGTCGAGTTCGGGCTAGATGCAGCCCGTGATTTCCTTGGTGTCCACGGAATCCTTGGGGAGCGAAACCCAGCCTATACTGAAACTACCGTCGTCACTGCCGAAGAAGAAGTCCCGAAAGGGGACGGTGAACCCGAAGTCTTCTACCGAAACTTTGAGGAAATTCCTGCGGGTGAAATCTTTGCCCGGGACGACGAGTACACCCATCGGGTGACAACTGCGGGGAAAGTGCCTGTCCTTGCCAGTGAACACGGTTACGACGATATTTTCGGCCTCTACGGACGAATCACGGGCAGTATTGAGCCGCCAGCGTAGCTCGTGCTTTGCATCGTTTCGCCGTACTGGGTGGTCGACGGAGAGTTAGCCCTGGCGGTACTTCCTCGGCTTATGAATCCCCATTCAGCCACGAACAAACCGGCCAACTCGACAGGGCCGTCTCCAGTCAGGCAGTCTCGTGCCAGTAATCGACAGTGCGATAGAGAAGATAGAGGAGCACATTGAGAATCCCCGTCAGCGCAAAGAGACCGCCAAGCTGTGGCCAAACCCGTTCAAACGGAAGATCGAACTCGGTCACACCGTATGTCAAAAGTGCAGCAATTACTCCCCAAACAAGGAGGATTGCCGCGATACGTGCGCCGTCTGCGATGTAATCTGTTACCGACTAGGTTTCTGGGGTAGAGGGCATTGTGGATACAGATGTATCTGTGACAACAGAATCGTAAAATACCATTGATACATGGCTTGCCTGTAGTGGACGGTCCAAAAGCGGTGGCTCGGTCAGTCGTCAGCGGCGACGACCGGTTCGCCGTGGCTTACGTCATCGCCAAGCAGGTCCATGAACTCCGCGAGCCACTCTGGGTGGTCGGGCCAGGCCTGGCCGGTGACGAGGTTGCCGTCCCGGACCACGCCGTCGACCCACGAACAGCCAGCGGCCTCAACCTCCGCGCGGCAGGCGGGATAGGCGGTCATCTCGTAGCCCTGCAGTACGTCCGCAGCGGCGAGAATCTGTGGCCCGTGACACAGCGCCGCGACGGGCTTTTCGGCCTCGAAGAAATGTTGTACTGCCTCGATAACGTCGTCATAGGTCCGGAGATACTCTGGTGCCCGACCGCCGGGGACGACAAGGGCGTCGTACTCTGTCGAGTCAATCTTGTCCATCGTCGCCGTCAATTCGAAGTTGTGGCCGCGCTCTTCGAGGTACGTCTGGTCACCCCGGAAGTCATGGATGGCAGTCTTGATTGTCTCACCGGCTTCTTTCTCCGGGCATACTGCGTCAACGCTGTGGCCCACCATCTCAAGGGCCTGGAACGGGACCATTATCTCGTAGTCTTCCCCGAAGTCACCGACTATCATCAGGATGTCTTTTCCCATATGGTAACACCACTCTAGGGTATGACCCTCTCGGCAATAAAACAGTAGGCTGAGTGGTTGGTTCGGGCTACTCGACCTAGCAGAGACAGAACGTCGAGCCTTCGAGCCCTTCGTAGAGGCCGTCCGAGAGATATTTCAGACCAGTGTCACAGGCAATCGTGACGACCGTGTCGTCAGGGTCACGTTCGGCCGCAATCCGCTTGGCTGCAGCGACATTCATTCCAGTACTGGTCCCGACAAGCAGTCCCTCAGTTTGTGCAATCTCACGGACACACTCGATACCCTCTTCGCTTGGGATGGTGAACACCCGGTCGTAAGCGTCGTCATCGACGAGTGGCGGAGATTCAACAATCGCCGTTCCCTGCACGCTGTGTTCGCCGGCTGTCCCGTCCGTGAGCACCGGCGACTCTGCTGGTTCGACAACCGAGATGGTCACGTCAGTGTCGGCCTCACGGAGCACGCGTGCGGTCCCCATGGCACAGCCGCCGGTCCCGACAATCATGACGAACTCATCGACCTCGGGTTGCTGGTCGAGAATCTCCTCGGCAAGGGGCCGGTACCCCTCAAGTTGGTCGGGGTTCTCGAACTGGTTGGTGAAGTACGCACCCGTCTCGTCACGGACCTGTAGCGCTCGCTCTCGGAGGTCCTCAAACAGGCCGTCGTAGGATACGCCGTTTGGTGTCTCTAGCGTCTCTATCCGTGCGCCTAGGGCACGCATAGAGCTAATCTTCTCTTCGGCGACGCAGTCGGCAGTGACCACATGAAACGGATGGCCCAAGACCGCACAGACGAACGCGAGGCTCGATCCCGTGCTCCCGCCGGTAAACTCCACGACTGGCTCGCCCGCTTCGAGGTCGCCGCGTCGTCGTGCTGCGTCTATCATCGCAAGCGCCATCCTGTCTTTGAGGCTTCCGGTTGGGTTGACTCCCTCCCATTTCACATGAATTGACGCACCGTTGTCCGGGCGAAGCGAAGAAAAGTCAACCATCGGCGAATCACCAATCGCTGCAAGCGAGTTTGTGTTCGTCTTGGGGGTTTGCATGATCGCCAGTTTGTATTCGACCCGCTTATAGCCATCTTCTCGTAGTTTGAATGACCGTTCAATTTATCTAGATAGTCATTGAATACCGAGTCGATGGATCGACCAATCACCACAGTGGCCGGTGTTTTCGTGGTCGGCGTGTTGATTGGAGCGTCGGTCGCGGGTGCGTTCGGGATGTACTTCTTCGAGGTGGACATGGACCTGAGTGGGGAGCAAGATGTAGCGGATGTCGAGGCATACCCAGAGCCGCCCGAGCGACCCACAGCACTGACCAACGAAACGGCCACAGAGTACACGATTTCCTTCGAGGAACGCCGCCTGTACAACGAGATACTCGGCGCTCACAGCTCCCAGTTGGTAGGCGAAGAACGCGTCGTCAACGTCTGTCGGACGCGGTCGGTACGCGAGACTGGAGAGGGGTTTCGGGTCGAACTGTCGTGTGCCGGCGGGATAGACAATAGAGACGATACCGACAGACAGGCAGGCTTCGAGTACAGCGTGACCTACCGGGTCACCGAGACGACGACCGAACAGGTCGGGATTGAACGGTTCCCCTACGAGGAACAAAGTTGGTTCATCGACCGTCCGGCCACCACCAGCGAGAGTGAAACGTGATGTCAGTTTTATTCTGGCATACGAACGCTTAACGTCGGGGACGGCTAATTCAGAGACACGAATGGCAGCGACGGACGCCGACGCTATCGACCGCCCGCTTATCACATCGGGGGTGCTGGAGCGCCGCGAGTACCAGACGACTCTGGCCGAACGAGCGCTCGGGGAACATACGCTGGTCTGTCTCCCCACCGGTCTAGGGAAAACGACCGTCTCACTACTCGTAACCGCACACCGACTCCACGAGGTCGGCGGGAAATCCCTCCTGCTCGCGCCCACCAAACCGCTGGTCACCCAGCACGCCGAGTTCTACCGCGAGGCCCTGGAAATTCCGGATGACGAAATCGTCGTCTTCACGGGCGAAGTTCGCCCCGACGACCGGGCCGCTCTCTGGGAGGATTCACAGATCGTCATCGCCACGCCACAGGTCGTCGAAAACGACCTCGTTGGCAACCGAGTCTCGCTCGCCGACGTGGCCCACTGCACGTTCGATGAGTGTCACCGTGCGACCGGTAACTACGCCTACAACTACATCGCGAAACGCTACCACGAAGACGCCGATACCCCGCTCGCGACAGGGATGAGCGCCTCACCCGGTGACGACGAAGAGGCAATCCTACAGGTGTGTGCCAACCTCGGTATCGAAAACGTCGACGTGATGACCGAAGATGATGCCGACGTCGAGGCGTACACCCACGACACGAGCGTCGAGTGGAAGCGCATCGAACTGCCAGACACTGTCGAAGAGATTCGTGACGCCATCGAGGAGGTCATCAAGGACCGGATGACGAAGCTCAAAGAGTTGGGCGTGACGCGGTCGACCGACCCCAGCGTCTCCGAGCGCGAGATACAGAAGATACAGGGGAAAGTCCAGGAGTTGATGAACAGCGACGACTCCGCTGGCTACAAGGGGATGAGCGTTCTCGCCGAGGTACGCAAACTTCGGACCGCCCTGACCTACGTGGAGACCCAGAGTGTCGAATCCTTTCGGCGGTACATGGACCGCCAACGTGAGGCCGCCCGCTCCTCGGGGGCCTCTAAGGCCGACCAGCGGATGGTTTCTGACCCGAATGTCAAAAAGGCCGTCCGAGTCGCTGAGGAGTACACCGACCTCCACCCGAAATTCAGACGTTCGCGGATGCTCATCGCCGAGACACTCGGCATCAACGACGGTGAGCGCGTCATCGTCTTCACTGAATCACGGGATACTGCCGAGACATTGACCGACTTCCTCGGCGAGCATTTCTCTGTCAAGCGCTTCGTCGGACAGAGCGATACCGAGGGCAGCGACGGGATGACCCAGACCCAACAACAGGACACTCTCGAACGGTTCCGCGCCGGCGAGTTTGAGGTACTCGTCTCCACGTCCGTCGCCGAGGAGGGACTGGATGTACCTGAGGTCGACCTCGTGCTCTTTTATGAGCCAGTGCCAACGGCAATTCGCTCCATCCAGCGCAAGGGCCGGACCGGCCGCCAGACAGAGGGTCGCGTGACCGTCCTCCTTGCCGAAGACACCCGCGACGAGGCGTACTTCTGGAAGGCCAGACAGGACGAAAAGAAGATGGAAGACGAACTCCGCCTGCTGAAAAACGCTGCCGGCGACATCGAATCACGCCTCCGGAGACAGATGGGGCTAGATGAAGTTCCAGACGAAACGGAGGGGTCAGGCGGCGGGCAGACCGAAAAAGTAGAGGAAAACGGCGGGTCAGACAGCGATTCCGGTACCGGCGACGCCAACGAGCAAACGGCAGAGACAAACAGTGACGAAGACACTGAAAACGGGCAGGCAGGTCTCGAAGCTTTCTCCGGGGATGCAAGTGAAACTGAGGCTGTCGAAACTGACGGCAGTAACGCCTCAAGCGATGCGAGCGAGACAACTGATGAAGAAACCGTCGTCGCAGAGGCTGGCGTCGACGGAGACAGCGACGAGGAGACCGGACTGACCGAAGTCGTCGTCGACCAGCGGGAACTCGACTCGACAATTGCACGAGACCTCTCGACGCGGGAGGGAATCGAAACCCGACTGGAGACACTGGAAGTCGGCGACTACGTGCTCTCGGACCGCGTCGCCGTCGAGCGCAAGGAAGTCGAGGACTTTCTGGAGACGCTCGTCGGCGGCGACCGCTCGATGTTCGAGCAGGTCGGCGATGCCAGCCGACACTACGGCCGTCCCGTCGTTATCATCGAGGGCGAGAACCTCTATGGCCGCCGGAACGTCCACCCGAAGGCTATCGGCGGTGCGCTCGCCTCGCTCGCGGTTGATTTCGGCGTCAGCGTGATGCAAACTGCAGGCGAAGAAGAGACCGCCGACCTGCTGGAGGTAATTGCGACCCGCGAACAGGAAGAGGGCAAGCGGGAGGTCAGCGTCCACGGCGAGAAACAATCAAAGACACTGGCCGAACAACAGGAGTACGTCGTTGCCTCCATCGCCGAGGTCGGTCCCGTCACGGCGCGGTCGCTCCTCGAAGCGTTTGGCAGTGTCGAGGACGTGATGACCGCAGAAACTGAGGACCTGATGGACGCCGAAGGCGTCGGAAAAGTGACTGCCGAGCGGATTCGTGAAGTCGTGACGAGTTCCTACACTGGGGAGTGACAATCGAGTGTCGGCTACTGCCCGTCGATTTCAGTTTGGAGCGTGGCGGCGGTCTCTTCATGGATTATCTTGACTCGGTTCCCTCTCAAAAAATACTATATATACATATATAACAAATGTAGTTAATTATAAATGATAAAACCGAATCGATGTCACGATTTTTAATACACCAAAAAAGATTTAAACATATATAAAAATAATAACAAACATGGCATCGGAAGCATCAGAGAACCACTCGTCTTTAGCAAACCTATTCTGGCTTATCGGTGCAATATTTGTCAGTGCCCTTGTTGCAAATATGGTTGCTCCAATGGCACCAGCAGGACAACTCGTGAAGAATGCCGTCGGAATTATTGCATTTGTGAGCGTGTTTTTAGTCATTATGCTACTCTACAACAGTACCACTAGTTGAAAGAGGAATCTGGACACTGGGTAGCGGCGAACGCTAATTTATTACATTTGGGTAGGTGACAAAGGGCCAGCAGTCGTCGGAAATCGTAGCGGGTGGAGTTGACACAGCCACGTTATTCGACGAGCGATATTCCGAATCAGCGTGTTCGCCTTGAAGTATCGTGTGCCACCCAGTTACAACAAGTTCGCAGCGAGGGCTATCGCAACGGTCTCTGTCGCACCTGGCTTATAAATCACCGAACATACCCGGCAACAACCAAGAGAGCAGGTGGCCCGAATCAACTAGTAATGATTGTAGAGTGGCACGTAACTCGGAGTACAGGTATCGGCAGTTCAGAACCGACACACAGGAGTGGTCGCCCGTGACGACACTGCTTCCCGAAGGGCTGGCCGAGTGGTTGCTTGGGTCGAGTGACCCGCCGGCGCTCGTCTTCGGCGCGTTTCTCGGCGCGGCCCTGCTGGGGACCGGCATCATGACGAACGCGGCGGTTGTCGTCTGGATGAAACGGAAGGTACTCGCGTCCTACTGGGAAAAACTCGGACCGACGAAACTCGGACCCGGCGGCATCTTCATCATCCTCGCCGATGCGGTCCGGCTGCTCTCGAAGGAGCTCATCATCCCCGAGGATGTCGACCGACCGGCCTGGGACCTCGCGCCGCTCGTCCTCGTGGTCCCCATCATCGTCGGCTTCGCCGTGATTCCGATGGGCGCGGTCGGCAACGTGCGGATACAGCTCGCCGACCCGGAGGTCGGGCTTGCCTTCGTCTTTGCCGTCTCCTCAGTCTCCGCCGCAGGCCTCGTCATGGCCGGCTACGCCTCCGCGAACAAGTTCTCGCTCATTGGCGGCCTTCGTGCGGTCGCACAGACGCTGGCCTACGAGATTCCGCTTGTCGTCTCTGGATTATCTGTCGTCCTCATGGCCGGGAGCCTCCGAACCAGCGAAATCGTCGCCGCACAGGAAGGAACCCTGCTCGCGCTCGGCCCGCTCTCGATTCCGGCGTGGTACGGCTTCCTCAACCCCCTCGCCTTTATTCTCTTTTTGGTGGCGACGTTCGCCGAGGTCGGGCGCAATCCCTTCGACATGGCCGAAGCGCCCCAAGAGATTATCGCCGGCCACCAGACGGAGTACGGCGGTGTCTACTTCGCCCTGCTGTACGTCGGGGAGTTCCTTCACATCTTCCTCGGCGGCGCATTGATTGCGACGCTCTTTCTTGGCGGTCCTGCCGGTCCCCTCTTTCCCGGGTTCGTCTGGTTCGTCCTGAAATGCTGGGCTGTGTTTCTGTTCACGCAGTGGGCGCGCGCATCGATTCCCCGTCTGCGAATCGACCAGCTTATCGACCTCGGCTGGAAGGTGTTGCTGGTCCTTTCCTTTGGAACCCTTCTCGTGACTGCCATCGCCGTCGGACTCACTGCCTGATACGACCAACAATGGCCGCATCAGCAACGGCCATTACGGTAGACCTGGTAGGTCGGGACAACACATGCGATATGTCAAGGTACGAACGGCGCCCGCGGACGGACAGGCCTTTCACCCGCTGGGGCAGGCACTCGTCGAAGAGTCCTCTGTCGAACGCGGGAACATCACTTGGGTCGAGATGCTTGATGACGGGACCGCGATACTCATCGGCAAAGCTTGGGGGGATGAGAGTCGATACCGCGAGATTCTCCGAGAGTCGCCCTATGTACTGGATTTCAACGTCACCAGCGGCGAGGACCAGTGGTACTCCTATACCCACTTTGAACCGACCGACACCACCCAAGAGATGCTCGCAACGAAGTACGAATCGGGCCTCGTGATGGAGATGCCGATTATCGTTAACCCCGACGGCTCAATGGAGGTCACCCTCGTCGGCCCTGAAGAGACATTCCAGCAGGAGTTCGAAGAATCCGGTTCGGACGGATACAAGTTCGAAATTATCGAAACTGGGCCGTATCACCCCGACCTGAACGACCTCTACGTCTCGCTGACCGGACGCCAGCGTGAAGTCCTCGATACGGCACTCGAACTGGGCTACTACGAAACACCTCGCGAGGCGACCCACGAGGACATCGCACAGGTGGTAGATATCTCACCAAGCACTGTCGGCGAGCATCTCCAGAAAATCGAAGCGTGCGTTTTCGGGCAGTTGGGAGACTGATTCGACACGGACGGGTCATGGGTTCGTCGTCGACTATACTCATTGACGGCCCGATTCCGATAGCATTATTATCTGTCACGGCGAGATTCGGTCAACGGAAGTCGACCGATGCTCCGCTAACACACTTTTCGTCATCGTTATTTTGTCCCGCCGGCCAGTCGCGGGATTATCCAGTAACAACAGTTCATCAGCGAGGCTGTCAATGCCTCTCCCATCGCAGTACAGACAACACATGAGTCTACCAGCACGCACCGATATCGACCCGGAGTATCGATTCGACCTGACCGCTATCTACGCGTCGCCCACAGAGTGGGAAGACGCCTACGAGCAGTTGTGTAGCCGCCTTTCGGAGCTTCAATCGCTCGTGGTTGACCCGGTTTCGGCGGCGGCAGAACTCGAAACCCTGCTCGACGCCGTGGCTGACTGTTTCCGTCGTAAACAGCGCATCGAACTCTACGCGACGCTGGCGGCGAACGTCGCTACCGATAGTGACGACGCGGCCGACCGGAAACGCCGCTCCGAGCGGCTCACCGAAACGTTCGAGCCGGCAGTGACCGCCGCGCTCCGGCGGATAGGCGAGGCCAAAGAGTACATCGACGACCTACCCGAATCCGACCGCCGGTACGCCAGAAATCTCCGCGCACAGGCCCGCCATGTCCGGAGCGCGGACGTCGAGGAGGCCATCGCGGCCTTCGAGGAACCGCTGGGGGCATCCTCCCGCATCGTCCGGGCCGCGAGACTGGAGGACTTCGAGCCACCGGTCGTCGAACGGCCTGACGGCAAGAGCGTGGAGGTGCGGTACGGCAACCGGCGAACCGAACTTTCCCATCCGGACCGCGAGTATCGCCGCCGCGTCTTTGAGGCCTACCACGGCCGTATGGACCGGTACGAGCATACACTCACCCGAGCGTTCGGGGAGAAACTGCAGGCCGCCCACGCGGAGGCGTCAGTCCGTGGCTACGACTCGATTCGCCAGCGGGCGTTGAACCAGCGCTGTTACCCAGAGTCCGGCCTGCGTGCTTCCCTCCCCGAGAAGGTCCACGACGCCATGCTCGAGGCGGTTCGGGGGAACCTCGACCCCTTCCACGACGCGCTCTCTCTGCGGAAGCGACGCCTTGGTGTCGACCGGCTCCGCCCGTGGGACCTGCAGGTCTCCATCGCCGAAAGCGATCCCCCGGAACTCGACTTCGAGAGTGCGAGAGACCACATCCTCGCGGCGCTCGAACCGCTGGGCGAGGATTACGTCGAGCGCGCCAAACAGTTCTTCACACAGCGACGCATCGACGTCTACCCCACGCAGGACAAACGGACCGACATTCCCGCCTACTGTCCCTCTTCTGCCAAAGACGGGGCGTACATCCTCGCCAACTTCGAGGGAGACCTGCGGACGGCGTTTTTCATCTGTCACGAACTCGGCCACGCGATGCACGTCGAATACGAGCGGGAGGGAGCGACCCGGTACGCGAATGCCCCGCGCCCCGTCGAGGAGGTTCCCTCAATTTTGCACGAACTGCTCCTGGTCGACCACCTGCTCGACGAGGGTGGGGCGCTCGCCGACGGGGCCCAGAACCGCCTGCTCGAATGTATCGGCGGAAACTTCTACGGCGCGGCCCGCTCGGCGGCATTTACCCACGCGCTGGCCCAGCATGTCGAAGACGGCGAGGAAATTACCGTCGACCGGGCACGCGATATCGCGGCGTCCCTCCGAGAGGAGTTCTACGCGCCAGTCGAGTTTGGCGACCATCCCGGCAGGAGACTTCCGGTGAGTGGTATCCGGGAGGCCTACAGCAACTACCAGTACGTCCTCGGCGCAATGGGGGCACTTTCGGTACACAGCCAGCTCCGGAACGGCGACTTCACACCCGAGAGCTACCGCGATTTCCTCCGTTCGACGGGCAGGCAAGAGTCCGTTGTGCTGTTCGAGACGCTGGGCTGTGACGTGTGGACGGCAGAGCCGTTCGAGATGGCCGCCGGGACGTTCGGCGAGTATGTCTCGGCGTTCGACGAGGAGAAAGAGAACTAACGCCGGAGCGCTTCGAGCGTCTCGGCTGCCTCCCTTGCGGCGGCGAGGTACTCGCGTGCTCGCTGTGGATCCTCACACGTCTCGGCCTGCTCGCTGAACCGGCCCAGTGTTTGGACAAGCGACTCCCGAACTGCTCCGATATCGGCATCAGACCCACCAGCACGGGATGGCTTCCGACCGGGTGCCTGTGATGACTGACTCGTGGGCTGGCGGCGGTTCGAACTGGGTTGCTGAGCACCCTCGGCGGTTGCCTGATTTTGTCGAGGTGCGTTGTTCCCATGGTCAGTGGCCGGCTGGTTGTGTCGAGATTGACCCCTAGCATCGGACGTGGGCTGGTCTCGCCGGCCCGTTGACTGGCGGCCAGCGTCGTCGCTCGCACCTCTCTGCTGGGTTTGTGGACTCACTGCCTGTTCTTGGCTTTCAGCCGCGTTACTCGCCTCAGCTCTGCTGGCGTCAGCTGTCTCGTCATCTCCACCAAACTTGACGTGGGCCTCATCGCTGGGTGACGTTACCTCGATTGCACTGCCACTCTGACTGCCTTCTTCATCACCCGTGTCGCGGTCGACTGGTCTCTCACAGGTTGCACAGAACTCCTGGCCGTCGTACCGGAAGATGGGATCGTTACACTCCGAACAGTGGGCGTTGGTCATCGTCGCCCCCTGGAGGAGTAGTTCGCTCATCTGTTCGGTTGCCTCGCGCTTTTCTTGGTCGCGTTCGTATTTTTCACGGAGTCGCTCGCGCTCGGCCTCCTTGTCGAAGTCGCTCATACACGAATGGAGACGATGAGCGCAAAAATGCGTTGCGGGCTGGAACAGACAGTGTAGGCTTTCACTCCCCAGACCCACTCGCCGAGAGATGAACTGATTTTATCGGGTCGTCTCGCAAGAATGATATATGCCAGAGACTCCAGATGAGGTCGACGAGAACAGCCTTATGGACGCCCTCTCGGCGTCGATGACACCGCTTGCCGCCGTTGACTCCGAAGCCGCGTTCGACGACCTCGATTCGGTTGCCGAGGCTGTCAGCGACGTGGACATCGTTCCCGACGCAGTTCGACGGTCTCACGTTCCTCAGAGAGACGACCGCAACCCAGAGCGTCGACGACATGCGCGACTGACGAAGCGAGGCGATTCGATATTTTTAACGGTAGTGCGGGGGAAGTTTGAGGTATGGCAAAAGTAAGCATCGTCGGTGCCGCGGGCACTGTAGGTGCGGCCGCAGGGTATAGCATCGCGCTTCAGGACATCGCTGACGAAGTTGTCTTCGTTGATATCCCCGAGCAAGAAGATGTGACCGTCGGGCAGGCTGCCGACGCCAACCACGGCATCGCCTACGATTCGAATACCGAGGTCCGTCAGGGTGGCTACGAGGCGACCGCCGACTCTGATGTGGTCGTCATCACCGCGGGCCTGCCACGCCAGCCCGGTGACTCCCGTCTTGACCTGGCTGACGATAATGCACCCATTATGGAGGACATTCAGTCCTCACTGGCCGAGCACAACGACGAGTTCATCACCGTCACCACGTCGAACCCAGTGGATCTGCTCAACCGCCACCTCTACGAGAGTGGCGACCGCCCCCGCGGGCACGTCATCGGCTTCGGTGGCCGACTCGACTCCGCTCGCTTCCGGTATGTTCTCTCCCAGCGCTTTGATGTCCCAGTCGAGAACGTCGAGGCAACAATTCTCGGTGAACACGGTGACTCTCAAGTCCCTGTCTTCTCGAAAGTCCGCATCGACGGTCGTGACCTCGAATTTACCGAAGATGACAGAAAAGAAATTCTTGAAGACCTCCAACAAAGCGCAATGAACGTCATCGAACGCAAAGGCGCGACAGAGTGGGGCCCAGCACAGGGTGTTGCCCACCTTGTTGACGCGATTCTCAACGATACTGGAGAAGTCTTGCCCTGCTCGATTCCGCTTGGCGGCGAGTTCGGCTACGAGGACGTCGGGTTCGGTGTTCCTGCCCGACTTGGCTCCGACGGCGTCGAGGAAGTCGTCGAGTGGGACCTCGACGAGTTTGAACAGGAACAGATGGCTGAAGCCGCCGAGAAACTGGGCGAGCAATACGAGAAAATTAGCTAAACCAGAAAACACTAGTCGTGTGCGAGATACGGTCGAAGCAGTTCCTCGTCGTGGAGGTTTTCAGGCACTGACTCGAACCACCGTGCGGCCTTGATTTCATCTGCGGACATCCCTAGTTCTGTGACCGGTGGAATATCCACAGTACCGGTGACAGTGGCCGTATACACCACGTAGCGGGCCGAAAACCGTTCCTCGCCGGTTGGACGAGAAACGTAGGTTTGGTCGAGAACGACGAGTGGGTCGTGGACCGAGACAGTTAAGTTGGTTTCTTCGTTTACCTCGCGTCGTGCCGCCTCAACAGGAGACTCTCCTCTTTCAACTGCGCCACCGGGGAGAAACCAGCCATCTGTCCAGCAGTTTTTGATGAGCGCGATTCGGTTCGAATCGTCTTCGACACGTGCCGCGGCCGTCAGAGCGGTTCCCTCAGTGGCCCACGGTTCGAGTGATTCGAGTTTCGACGGGGAGAGGGTGAGCCGTTGTGTTTCGTGTGGAACTGACTGGAAAGACCCTACAGTCATAGCTCTGCAATTCGGACCACAGTACTAAATTTCGGTGGTCTTCAAGTTACACGAGTAATTATTGGTGTGGTTATGTACAAAAGCTGAGCCACAGTTGCTGTATTGCCACGTATTTGCTCTAATCTGTTCGTACTCGTTCCGTGGCTGGATTCTACGCAAAACTATGTATCCGACTTCACAATCTAGCTATGTGTCGGGACAGCCGACAGTATCGGATAGAGTCGTATTTTTCGCGTCTTCAGCGACAAGACGGTGTTTGGGGTCTCCTTACATTGAGAGCTTCCGATGGAGATTCCTAGCAAAGTAGCCGGAGATGCGATTCAAGTTAAGATGGTGCGTGTCTCACTCACTCCAGCGTTCAGGCACCTGAATGGTGTATTTACCGTCTTCTTGGAGCGCGACAATGTACTCTTCGCGGTCGTACAGCTCCATAAGATTGAGCTCGTACTGACCAGGAGCGACGACACGAATCGACTCAAACTGCTCGTTGAGTTGCTCACGGAGCTCGTCAAGGTCTGGTCGGTCCTCATCTGCCGGCTGTTGACTACTCTCGTCGACAGCAGGCGTGGAACGTTCTCTGGTCGGCGTTTCTGGTGAGTCAGGCAGATTATCAGACGAGACAACCTCGGTCCGGGCGCTCGTCTGGGCAGCGTCTTCCTGTGTGGTCGTATCTGCAGTGATTGCTCCCGTGCTGGGCGTCTGTGAAGAGCGGTCCTGCTCGGCGGTCGTCCGTGTAGATGGAGAATCTCGACCGGAAACAGAGGGGTCCGGTTCATCAGGATACCCCGGAGAAGAATTACCTCTTCCGACAAGGTCACGCACCGCTGTCGCTGCGTTACCGACTGTCCGGGCGACAGTGCTGTTGACTTCGGGTTCCGGTGGCTCTGGCGGAGCCGTCTCTTCAGGTTCTTCAGAGTCGTCGTCTTCACCCCCGCCCGGACGGAACTGAAAGGTATTTCCTCCACACTCTGGACAGCCAGAAAGCATCTCTTTGGACCCGTTTTCGAACGGTCGGCCACAGTCGGTACACTGGTGTGGCATCCTTAGGTTCTGGAGACCAATGTCTGGATGAGTGTTTCGTCCTTGTGGAGTGTTTCGATACGATTAGCCGGCCCGATGACCGTGAGCTTCTTGTTCGAATCGTTACCCATTAACCGGTCGAATAGTCCCGAACTACCCGATTCAGAACTGGGATAGGTCTCGATTTCGATGCCGTTGAACTCGTCGGGGCTGATTTCGGTCATTGTTACCTCGATGAGTCGAGACTCTTCTTCAGGGGAAAGTCCTTCTTCGAGTATAACGATGTTGCCATCACGGACACCATCGAGAATCATCCGAATCTTTTCCATACTGGCCAGCCCGTCCATTCGCTCGCCACTAATCAGGTCAATCTGAACGCCGTCCGGTTGTTTCACTTCTGCCATGATATCACCCAAAGTACTCCGCTATCTTGTCGTAGACCTCGTCCATGTTATCGCCTTCGAGTGCTGACAGCGGAATCGTCTCGTGCTGTGGAAACGCGTTTCGGATGCGCTGGACACTCGATTCGTCGAGGTCAATCTTGTTCGCGAGAATCAACACCGGGAGGTCTTGACTCTCGATGATGCCGATAAGCATCGTGTTGACTTGCGTGAACGGGTCCGTCGAGGCGTCGAGTACGTAGATGACACCATCAACATCCTCACGGAGCCAGTGCATAGCTTCGGCGACGCCCTCGGTGGCCTCACGCGACCGGCGGACAGCGTCGTCCTCTTCCATGTCGTGTTCGAGAAACTCCGTATAGTCAACCTTCGTCGTCACACCCGGTGTGTCCACAACGTCAATAGAGACAGTCTTGCCGTCGCGCTCTATCTCGACGTTTTCTTTCCTGCGTGCGCGCCGTGTTTCGTGTGGAATATGGCTCTCTGGACCGACCGCGTCGCCATGTTCCGTCCAGTCCCGAACGATTCGGTTGGCCAATGTTGTCTTTCCCGCATTGGGCGGCCCGTAGATACCGATTCGCTTGGACTCCTCTTCGGAGAACAGTGTCGATGCTGCCCGCGATATGCTTGATCTGAGGTTTTTGAGCAGTCCCATCCTTAACTCCCGGCCCTTACGCAGGGCTTGTCCGAACGAGACAACGCAACTCACTTAAATATGTGTCAGACAAATATAAAATATTTGAGGAGTGAGGGATATCAAACGGTAACCGATACAGAATGGTTCCGAAACCCCCCACCCCTTCGTTTCAACTGGAACGGTCCGATACCCCAACCCCAGACAACAGAGTTACCAGTGCTTCAAGGAGTTATCTAGTTTTCCGTACCTAACAAATAGACAAACCGGTAAGAGACTAATCTGATTCATCTAGTTTTATCTAGTAGATAACTAGATGAAATAAGGAAAGTAGCTACTAGAATGTATTTTTCCCACTGCGGGTATGGTTTTTTCTATTTATACTTAAATCATTCTGTCTCTAGACGCACTATCTGCTTCTCTCGTGACCCCCCGGCCCCTGTTTTGGTTGTTCCACCTGAAACAAAGGGGTGGGGGGGATGCCCCCCGCAATCCACAAACACCCCTATTTCACCTCGAACTCCATCATTGATTGTTGCGTTGTCTGGATTAACACAGAGCTTACGAAACCGAACATCCTGTGAGCAACAGTAGACCATCCCTGTTATACTGTCGGCTATAATATTTCAATCGTTGTCTCATAAAAACCAGAGCCATCATCTCACTGGTAGACTCCTTTTTTAGGTCATTACTGCCAGTCGTATTCGACCTCGCTCAACAAATATTGATACTTCTCTCTTTCTCACCCGGAACTCCATTTTACTCTATTATCTCGCTTCCAGCTTTCTTGTCTTCTCTTCGGCGTGAGTAACAAGGTATAAACGACGCGCGAAATTCCGTCGCTAGACGAAGAAACGTAATGCACATCATATCTTTAACCGAAATCTTTAATAGAAACACAACCGCCATTTCATTTGGTTCAAGTGGAATGGCCTGAGGCATGCCTACCTCAAATTCGGCGTATACAGAATCTCTACCGTACTGTTCTGCGTGCGCCGTAGAATCTCCAGTGGAAATAGGGGGGATCGAATAGACTATGGCTGATCAGAATGAATCGACTGAGGACGACAAGCAAGGGTCTAGCACTGAGGATATCGTGACTGACAGTACCAACCGCGAAGACGGTATCTCAGACGTCGAGCAGCCGGCACAGGATGATAGCGAGAGTTTTGCCCCACGCACTGAGGACCGGACATCTTCGCTTGATGACCTTCTGGAAGATGATACTGAAGAGTCTTCTGCCGGCTTGTTCGATGACCTCCTCAGTGGCGAGCCGATTTTCGAGAATAAGGAAGTGCTTCGGCCCTCTTACACGCCTCGGAAACTCCCACACCGCGAAGAACAAATTAACAACATCGCAACCATCCTCGTCTCGGCGCTCCGTGGCGATACTCCCTCGAATATACTCATTTATGGGAAGACTGGGACCGGAAAAACCGCGAGTGCGAAGTTCGTCAGCGAGGAACTCGAGTCAACATCCCAGAAGTATGAGGTTCCCTGTGAGGTTCAGTACATCAACTGCGAAGTAACTGACACGCAGTATCGCGTGCTTGCTCAACTCGCCAACACATTTATTGAGCAAAACAAATCGGTTATCGAGGACGAACTTGACGACCTCAAATCGCTGCTTGAGCGCGCTCAAGACGACGCTGATACACTCGCTGAGACGCAGTTTTCCTCCGTAACAGCTGTTGAAGAGTATATCGATCAACTTGAGTCGAAACGAGACTCTTTCGAGGAGGTACCGATGACCGGCTGGCCCACCGACCGGGTGTATAACTCCTTTTTCGAAGCGGTTGATTTCCGCGAGCGTGTGGTTGTCATCATGCTCGACGAAATCGACAAGCTCGTCGAGAAGTCGGGTGACGACACCCTCTATAACCTCTCACGGATGAACTCTGAACTCGAACGCTCCCGGGTCTCTATCATGGGTATCTCGAATGACCTGAAGTTCACTGACTTTCTCGACCCGCGCGTCAAATCGAGCCTCGGTGAGGAGGAAATCGTCTTCCCACCCTACGACGCCAATCAGCTCCGAGACATCCTCCAGCACCGAGCTGAGGTTGCGTTCAAACAGGGTGCACTAACCGAGGACGTTATCCCGCTTTGTTCGGCGTTTGCCGCACAGGAACACGGTGACGCTCGTCGGGCGCTTGACCTGCTCCGAACAGCCGGCGAACTCGCCGAACGAGACCAAACTGACGATGTCCAAGAAGACCACGTCAGGCAGGCCCAGGAGAAAATCGAACTCGACCGAGTTATCGAAGTCGTCCGAACGCTTCCCCAACAGTCCAAACTCGTCCTCTTTGCTATCATCTTACTCGAAAAACAAGGGGTTCACAATATCAACACCGGCGAAGTGTACAACATCTACAAACGTCTCTGTAAGGAGATTGACGCCGACGTGCTGACACAACGCCGTGTAACAGACTTGATAAGTGAACTCGATATGTTAGGCATCGTCAACGCAGTCGTCGTCTCAAAGGGCCGCTATGGTCGGACAAAAGAAATCAGTGTCTCAGTTCCAGTCGAAGAAACGGAGAGTGTTCTTGTCTCAGATTCTCGATTGGGTGACATTGAGGATGCACAACCATTCGTTCAGGCGCGGTTTGATAACTAACTCTGCTGGCTGACCAAACTGCTCTCAGCTCTCTGAATCCCTGTCGTCGTCTCGCTGTTCACGAGTCATTCCGCCGTTGGCCGGGTGGTCCATCGCCCCGCCCGCAGCAATGAGTCCGACGAGTCGTCTGAGTGAGCGTGTGACCTTTTTCAGCAACATACGCTTCTTTGAGGAGTCTGATAAATAAGTGTGGGGTAGTTACCGGCTTCAAATCCGAGAAAACGCGGCTTTAGTTATAGCGTGTAGTCGTGGCCGCCAGTCTCACTTTCGAGGAACGCCGTCAGAAGGTCGATTGTTGCTGCGATATCGTCGACGTGAGCGCTTTCAGTGACGGTGTGGAGATAGCGCGTCGGAATCGAAATCGCTCCTGCAGGAACTGCGCCGCCGGCACGCTGGAAACCTGCGGTATCGGTCCCACCCGCTGGCAGGACTTCAAGCTGGAAGTCTATTTCTGCCTCATCGGCGACGGACTGAAGTCGTTGATGGATTTTCGGGTTCGCGATGACACTCGAATCTTTGAGCTTGATTGCTGTACCTTCGCCGAGTTCGGTGACGTGGTCAGCCGCCTCAAAGCCCGGCACATCGTTGGCGACAGTCACATCTAGCGCGAGCGCCAGGTCCGGGTCAAGGTCTACACCAAGCGCTCGTGCCCCACGAATCCCAACTTCTTCTTGAACCGTTGCAGCGAAGTGAATCGTCACGTCGGGGTCTTCGATACGACGAGCCGCTTCAATTATCGTGAACAGACAGGACCGGTCATCGAGTGCTTTCCCAGTGACGTTATCGCCGACACGCTCAGTGGTCTGGTTGAGAGTAACGAGATCACCTCGTGAAATTCGCTCGTTTGCCGTTTGACCGTCGAGGCCAGTGTCGACATGCAGGTCCGAAACGTCAGGTGTTGACTCACGCTCGGCCTCGTCAAGCGTGTGTGGCGGAACTGACCCGATAAGTCCAGTGATATCCTCGTCGTCAGTGTGAATTGTCACACGCTGAGCTTTCAGGACACGCGGGTCCCATCCGCCAAGAGCGTCAAGCTGGACGAATCCATCATCGGTGACGTGGCGGACCATGAAGCCAATCTCGTCCATATGGGCTGCGACGACGACAGAGTAGTCGCTGTTCCCGTTGAGAGTCCCGACGACATTTCCCATTCCGTCAGTCTGTAGCTCGTCGACTTCCGGTTCGAGTTCTCGGCGGACGACTTCACGAATACGATCTTCGTAGCCAGGAACGCCACTTGTCTCTGTCAACTCCTGTAGCAGGTCAAAATCAAATGGGGCTGCCATGTTATATTATATTCCCAAGACCGTTAAGAAACTGTCTGATACCGAACCGATGTATCACTGTGCGTTAAAATCATTTTCCAGACTGTGGGGCCGTTTAGCTGTCGCCCTCGGCAGCCGCTTCACCGCTAACCTCGTCTCTTTCTATCACTTTACTGTCAGCATTGATGCCTTCCCAGTCGTGGTCCGTATGGAATCCCTCACGTTCCCGCGCACTCTGTGCTACGCGGATAAACTCAGCGCGTTCACGAGATTCTTGGATTGTATGCCCACCACAGTAGGAAAGTCCTGACCGGATACCAGCACAGAACTCCTCGGAAACAGCTGTTACCGAGCCTTTGTACGGTGTCAGTGCTTCGACGCCTTCGTCAGTACTCACGTTGTTTTGCTTATCTTCACGCTCTCGGGCTGCGGCAGTTGTCGCCATCCCGCGTGACTGTTTGTACTGCGCCCCGTCAACCTCTACAACTGCGCCAGGAGCTTCGTCGGTGCCAGCAAAGAGGCTCCCAAGCATAACGGTGTCTGCCCCGGCCATTAGCGCCTTCACCGCATCACCTGAAGTCCGGATTCCCCCATCTGCACACACTGTCACATCAAGGTTGGCAGCTGGCGTTGCACAGTCATCAACGGCGGTTAGTTGGGGAACGCCAGCACCAGCAACTTTTCGGGTCGTACAGTGAGAGCCGGGGCCAATACCGACTTTCACGCAGTCGGCACCGACAGCAGCAAGATCTTCGACGCCTGCTGGAGTAGCCACATTGCCAGCGACAATGTCGGTTGCAGGGAATGTCTCAGTAAGGGTTTCGACGGCGTCTAAGGTTCGTTCGAGGTGGCCATGGGCAACATCGACAACCAGTGCATCTGCACCCGCTTCGACGACCTGACTGCTCCGTCCAACGTAATCTTCGTCGATGCCTATTGCCGCGCCGACCTGCTCGCCTGTCTGTTTTACCTGTCGGACCTGCACAGCTTGCTCTTTGGGGGACAGAAACCGATGAATGACCCCAAATCCACCTGACCGCGAAAGTTCAACTGCTAGCTCTGTTTCAGTCACGGTATCCATTGCGGCCGAGACAAGCGGCGTGTCGAGTTCGATACTCGGCGTAAGCTGTGTCGAAAGGTCAACTTCACTTCGACTGTCGACAGGCGACCGCTTTGGAACCAACAACACATCACCGTAGCTCAAACCAGTGCGTAACTCATTCATAACCTTCCTAACGGAATGGCTACTCTATTATAACGGTTTTGCCACAGATCGATGTTGGTCCCCCGAGCCTCTTACCTGGTGATGGTGTCGAGTGGCGCGGCTGGCTACTCTCTAAACACGTGATAAAAAAGACAGCGGACACGAGTACTAACTTAGTCGCTGCCGTTTGATTCCCCACATGAACGCAGTTGGAGTCTCAGCCACCCGGGTCGCCTGTGTCAGCCTCTGCACCGTCGATTGCGTCATCTAACCCGTCTTCAACTGCTTTTTCAATACGATTCTCGCCACGCACGTCGCGCCTGTTGCTATCGCTTTCTTGCTGTTCGGTCACCGATTCGTTCCCCGTGACGGACACGAAGATGTCGCCGAGTTCTTCGGTCCGGTTGGTTTGTGATTGGCTCATTCGACATATGTCTATTGTCGGTCGATGGTGTTAGTCAATATGCCTAACTAGTTTTGTAGTTTACTTTGTATAATTAACTGGCCGATAACTTGACATACTGTTATTAGTAATACAAAATACGTCGGCTTCGTCGCTATTATAGAACCTCTCGTTGACAAGTCCCACAGAGGGTTTGTTCTTTCACGTCGACTTCACGGACTGTCGGCGAGAAGTTCATCACACAGCGCTTGTTATCGCAGTGTTCGAGTCCGAGTGTGTGGCCGATTTCATGGACGACTTCCTTTCGGACGCGGTCGGAGAAAATATCTGATGCTGAGCGATTCGAGAAGCCACCGTCGGAACTGGTCCGCAGGCGGTACGTCGAGATGACGCTGCCACTACCGCCCAGATAGGCGAGCCCGAACACATAGTTACGGCGGTGATAGAAGAGGTCCTTGGGAGTAATAGCGATTGTTTTGGTGCCGGTGCCGACTCGTTTGGCGAGGTCAATAAACTCCTCGGCACGGTACTGTTCTCTAGAGGCATCGAGTGCTCCGGAGGGAACCGGCTCGGCGTCGTGGACCGTGACATCACACTCATAGACCGAGCGGAGTCCAGTGGACGCCTCGCGTTTGACCACTGGGTCGACGTCTCCGACCGGCACGATGTCGACGTGCATATACACCTTTAGGAACCCCGTCCAATAAAAATCTGCGTGCTCGGACCTGCTCGTCGCGCACTCGTCGAACGCCTTTCGCAGTTCGACAGCGTGGTGGAAATCGGCATCGGACAGCGTGTCGCAGTAGCGCGCGAACTCGCGGCTACTGAGATAGATGTGACCGCGGTTGATATTGTTGAACGGGATGTTCCCCCCGGCGTCACGTTTGTCCTTGATGACATTACCAACCCTGATGAAACGCTCTATGCCGACGCTGACGCACTCTATGCCTGTAACTTTCCGCCAGAACTCCATCAACCAGCGCTCACCCTCGCAGAGTCTGTCGATGCCACGCTTGTGTTTACAACTCTCGGGGGCGACCCGCCAGTGGTGCCAGTAGAGCGAAACACTGTGCGTGGCGGGACGCTCTATCTTGCACGGGAACGCTAGCCTCCCTGAAACTGTCGTCTACCTTCCCGATTGGCACGCTTCACAAGGATTTTAACCATTCCATGGGTCAAAACCGGTATGAAAGCAGTCGTACTCGCTGGTGGCTATGCGACCCGGTTGTGGCCAGTAACGCGAAACCGACCGAAAATGTTTCTGCCGGTTGGAGAGTCCACTGTTATTGACCGGGTTCTCAAAGAACTCGAAGACGACGACCGCATTAATGATGTTTTTGTCAGCACAAACGAGCGATTTGCTGATGCATTCGAGTCACACCTTGCGGACGCTGACTTCGAGAAACCGCAGCTGAGTGTCGAGGAAACTGTCGACGAGGACGAAAAATTGGGAGTTATCGGTGCGCTTGGCCAACTTGTTGATCGCGAGGGTATCGCTGACGAAGATCTGCTCGTGGTGGCAGGCGATAACCTCATCAGCTTTGACCTCTCTACGTTTCTGGATTTCTACGAGCAAAACGAGACGACGACGCTAGCGGCCTACGACGTTGGTTCACATGAGAAGGCAACCCAGTACGGGCTAGTCGATCTCGATGGGACGACCGTAGTCGACTTCCAAGAGAAACCGGACGACCCACCGAGCACGCTTGTCTCTATTGCGTGCTATGCGTTCCCCGCCGACGAGGTCCGGTTCGAGGAGTACCTCAATGCCGACAACAACCCAGACGAGCCCGGCTGGTTCATCCAGTGGCTCCAGTCTCGCAGTACAGTAAATGCGTTCACATTTGAGGAGGCGTGGTTCGATATTGGCACGCCCGAGAGCTATCTTGAGGCTGTTGAGTGGGCGCTTGATGGTGACTCGATTGTTGCTGAGGACGCAACTATCGAGAACAGTACAATCGGCAAAAACGTCCACGTCATGCCTGGGGCAACTGTCACTGATTCTACGCTTGAGCGCTCGCTTGTCTTTCCTGAGGCGACACTTGACGACTGCGATCTCGTCGACTCAATTATCGATACGGAGTCGCTGGTCCGGGATCTTGACCTCACCGGTGCACGCATCGGTGCGCACACGCATCTCCCCTGACAACTAGACACCGCAGTCCCTTTGCGTTCTCACCGTTGACTGACTGGTATGAACTTAACGTTCGACGGGACCTCTGTCCAGGGAGGCAACGAGGCCCGAGAGCGATTCTACGACGCCCGAGGGTACGGGAGACCCCACGACGGCGGTGTCGACCTCGCACCGGTTGAGGTCGCCCACCTCCTCTTTCGGGGCGATATCGAGAGTATCCACGACAGTCGGCCTGACTCGGATGACGACGTTGATTTTGAGTCGTTGCTCGCGTCGACGGCTGTCTCGGAAGTTGAGTTTTTCGTCTACAAGGAACTCCGTGACCGCGGATTCTACCTTTCTCCCGTACGGAACACTCTCAATAGCACGTCTGGGGCCGCCCAAACGCCTGTCCAGTTCCAGGTTTACCCGCGGGGAGACGGACCCTGGGACGATACTATCGCCTACCGTGTCACGGCGGTGAGCGAACGGGCTACGGTCGATGCGACGACACTGTGCCGGCTTGCGTACGACTCAAACGGCGACACTGGGGGGACAGCAGTTCTCGCAGTTGTCGACGAGGAGAGTGAAGTGACTTATCTTGAACTCACGGAGCCAACAGTTACTGGCTCGACTGACCACGACTTCCCACCGTTTGCTGGTCGCCTCCTTTCAGACCGAGTTCTCGTTCCAGAGCCACCGACCGAACTCCACGAACGTGCCTTCTATGGGCAACCCCTCGACCGCGATGACGAGCCAGTCCAACTCTCGCTTATCGAAGCGGCGTCCCTGAGCAACCGAGGCCTACTGTCGCTTGACGCCGACGGCCCCGCCGAGGACTCTGCTGAAATTATCGACCGTGGCCGCGAGGTTGAGGGCGAGCGCTTTGATCGCCGACTGTGTGTTTACAATGCACTCCGGACTGCTGATATTGTCCCAAAAACTGGGTTCAAATTCGGGGCAGACTTTCGGACCTACGCCAACGTCGAGTCGGTCGACAACCTCGGCCACTCGGAGTTTCTCGTCCGTGCGCTTCCACCTGCTCACTCGTTTGTCCCGCGGGACCTCTCGCTTGACGTGCGACTCGCCCACGGCGTCCGCAAGCGGATGCTCTTTGCATTCACGTCTGACGACGATATTGACTGGCTCTCTGTCGAACGGTTGACCCCATAACGGGACCGGTCACACAGATTTGGTGTAGACGTAGGCGTCTGTTTCAATGGTCTCGTCGTATATTCGTTTGTTTCGCTCGTATCCTGTCGATTCATAGAACCCAACCGCTCGCTCGTTTTCGGCCATAACTTGCAGGGAGAGACAACTTGCTCCCCGCTCGGTTGCCTGTCGCTCGAATACTGCAAGCAACTGGCCACCGATACCGTTGCCCCACTGTTTGGGTGCGATATATAACCGGCCCAGGTGGAACAAGGTGGGGTCCTCGTCGCTGGGACCGCCAGAAACAAAGCCAGTCACTGCCCCGTCCGCATCTGCGACGTGCGTAATCCACCTTTCTCTGTTGATGACCTCGTGTAATGAATCAACGTCATAGTACGTATCGAGGAAGTCTCTAGTACGGTCTTCCCCGATTATCGGGGAATGCGCTGCTTCCCACGCGCGCTCTGCAACGTCTCTCATTGCCTCAGCATCCTCCGGTGTTGCTGGTCGGATGTCGGCAGCCATAGCTGGTTGTCATTCTCGTAATAGAAAATAGCTACCTATCCCACACGACAACGCACATAATGCGACTGAAACCGTTCCCAGCAGTCACGAACTGACGAGCAGCCAGTAACGGAAACAGAGATAGACGATTACGATGCCAAACGTCACGGCGACGACCAACTGGCCTGCTGTCGCTGCGGCCACCAGTGCGAAGATATTGAGTACAAGTCCTGCCAGATACACCAGCTTTAATCGGTTACTCATACCTCTCTCTCAGCAATCCTGTTGGGTCCGGTCATCTGTCTTACCCGTTCGTTTGCGACAGCCCTCAAAAGCCTCCCGATATCAACGATACGGACGCAACGAACACACAGTACCAGTACCGCGACTCTCCCGCGGTCTGTCACCTCGTCTGTTAGTGACTGTCTGGTATCTCGAATGCACGAATCGTGTCTGGCGTACTCTGATGACTGAGCAACTGTGTGAGGCCACGGTCAGTAAACACGTCTTTCCAGTTACGCACATACAGAGGAAACTCACCGTCGATAAACTGGACGGAGTCGTCGGTATCCTCTCCCTCACTCTCGATTGTCACAAGCAAGCTATCGGTGATGCGAACTAGCTCATCAAATACCCATTTCTCGTCTGGGTGGATATGTTGAAGTGTCTCAACAGAGTAGACGACATCGAACGCGTTGTCGGCAACCTCGGGAACAAACGCCTCGATTGCTTTCTGGTGGAACGACCCTGCCTCAGCAAGAAGCGGATAGGCATCAGCCACTACCGCCAGCGCCTCCTCGTTGATATCGACGCCAGTGAGGTCCTCGTACCCGTGCTCGTGAAGGTGTGACAGATGTCGCCCCGAGCCATACCCAAGCTCAAGGATAGCCGCCGCCTCAGTACTGTACTGATCGAGCAGTGTTACGAGACTGTTGCTCACCTTGTTCGGTCCGACTTCTGCATAAAACGCTGGCGAGAACTTGCCCATCCGCTTAGCCCACCCGCGACGGTTGGTCGACGGGTCCATACGGAAACGAAGCGGGCAGGAAAGTAAACCCCATCGCCGCGACGGACAAGCAGAAAGCTTCGCGCTTTCGGGCGGAACGAATGTTACTGGTCGGTGTGTTGGCCCCAAAATCCCGGATATTTCTCGACGGTAACATCTCCCTGAATCCGGGTCTGACAGGCGAGACGGAGACCGGAATCCGCGTCGTGTGTGGCACTGACAACCGTGCCTTTTCACGACGGCTGTGGCGACTCACATCACCACTGACGGTGACTGCACAGGTGCCACATGAACCATGGCCGCGACAGTTGAGTATGGTCGCCCGACCATTATGTGCTGAAAGGTCTGCCTCACGGAGAACGTCCCGCAAAATTGCGCCAGTTTCGCATTCGATTTCTTTATCTCGAAACGTGACAGTTGGCATGTGCTGTGTTGTCGTGTCAGATACAAAACCGCACCGGTCTTTCGGGTCGTAAAATGCTAGAAAATTAACGTTTCTCTACCGTCGGGCGGAGTCAAAGTCAATATCGAGGTCGTCTAATTTTGCCTCCCACTCCTCGCGTTTCTCTTGGTGCTCTTCGAGGAATTCTTGCATTAGCTCTGCGGCTTCTTCCTTACAGCCTCCACAGAGGCGCTCGCCGCCAACACACTCCTCGTAGACCTCGGTCGCGAACTCGTCGTCGTCACCGCTAAGCAGGTAGGCGTACAGCTCGTATACCGGACATTCGTCGGCTTTTCCGCCCTTTTCGCGCTGTTCTTCGGCTGTGGAACGACCGCCTGTCGTCGCAGACTTGACCTTGTCGTACCCGTCCTCGGGGTCATCAAGCAGGCTGATGTGTGAAGCAGGAACCGACGAGGACATCTTTCCGCCGGTCAGCCCAGTCATGAAGCGATGATATATTGATGTGGGCGCGCGGAATCCGTAGCCGCCGTGGTCGATTGCGACCTCCCGTGCCAGCTCTGTGGCCTCCTCGTGGGTAAGGTCGAACGTGTCGATGTGGGCATCATAAACACGCTTCTCGCTATCGATAGCCTCGATGAGTGCTTCGAATGCTTCCTCAGTAGCGTTCCGGTCAACGATTCGGACACGTGGCCGGAGGGGCTCTTTGCCCGCTTCCCGAAGCATTGTCACGGTACTATCGAGCGTTGTCGCTGCGTCGTCGGTTGCGCCTGATTCACGTTTCCCCTCTAGGTGGTTTGCCGCGTCGACACACCGTACCGTCTCGTCAGGGTGGCGGTCACTAAGCGTCTCGTGCGCCTCGGCGACGAGTGCGTGTTCTTTCGGCCCGGTCTCGAAGCTTGCATACGCCTCTGTGACACCGAAGTACTGGACCCGGGCGGCCAGGTCACGGGCCAGCCGAACGTGGGGGTCTTGGTCTGGGCCGACGGGAATAACTGTTGGCTTCGGGCCGTCGACTTGTGGATAGAGGATATCGGCCATCTGTGTGATAACTGACTGCATGTGTGATACGTCAGTTTCCCCGTCGAAGTCGTAGATTGCACCTAGTTCCGAGAAGTTCGCTTCGATTCCCAGCTCGAACGCGAGGTCTTGTACCTCACGGTTTGTCGACTGACGGTACAAGTTCCCTTCCTCAGGGTCGAACCCGAGTGCGAGTAACGAGAGAATATAGTTTCGGGCGTGTTCGTCGATTTCGTCCCACGACAGGCCACGGGCGCTGTGGGCTTCGAGGTCGGCAATCAGCCCGTATGCATCTCCCCCCTGCTGTTGGTGCCAAATAATTTCGTCGAAGACAAGCTTGTGACCGATGTGAGGATCACCAGTCGGCATGAACCCTGAGAGGACTGCGAAGGGGTCATCGTTGCGCATCGCTGTTGCCACATCGCGGTAGTCACGGTGACCGAAGATGACGCCCCGTCGCATCAGATAGTGTGGCGTTGGTACTTCCTCGATTATCTCGTCAAATGTTCCAATACCGAACTGGTCGAACAGTTTTTTGTAGTCCGACACCGTCGAGGAACCCCATGGGTCGAGCGTGACCGAATCTGCGCCCGCTGTTTCCGTCCCACCGTCGGTTACTGCTGGACTTTCCTCCCCGTTGTCCGTCATCGTCGACGAACCTGTGGGTGCTGTGGAGTCATCCGTTGGTGATTCACGTGTCATTGAATACCGCCATTTCGGACCGACACCCGCAAAAAGCGTTCGCTTCCACCGGACGTTTTAGCTATAGGTCCTGTTGGAGAGCGAGTAGGCTGTCGATTCGCTGCTCGGTCGGCGGGTGTGTGCTGGCGAGTTTCCCGATAAACCCTGACTTTATGGGTAAGACAAAAAACGCGTTCATTTCTGCCTGCTCTCGGAGGTCGTCTTGTGGAACCTGCTCCATGTCGTCCGATATCGATCGGAGTGCGGATGCGAGCGCGGCGGGGTCGCCTGTCATCTGTGCCGCGCCCCGGTCGGCCGCGTACTCTCGGTACCGGGAGAGTGCACGGATGAGGAAGAAACTCACTACCCAGACCACAAGCGAGACCAGAATAGCCACCCAGATTGGTGCTCCGTCCCGGTTGCGCCCACCGCCGAGCAGCCAGCCCCACCTCACGACGAGGAATGCGATAGAGGCAAAGAACGAGGCAATCGTCATCACCGCTACATCCCGGTTTTTGATGTGTGCAAGTTCGTGGGCGAGCACACCCTCTAACTCTTCTTGATTAAGCGTCGAGAGTAGTCCTGTCGTCACGCAGATTGTCGCTGCACTTGGTGACCGTCCCGCAGCGAAGGCGTTGGGTACACCTGTGTCGGCAACGGCGACGCTTGGCTGTGGCGTGTCCGTCTGCTGGGCCAACTGCGTGACCATTCGGTGAAGTTCGGGATATTCTTCAGCCGATACTTCCGTTGCGCCCATACTCCGGAGTGCAAGTGTCCCACTGAAGTAGTACTGGGCAAACGAGAGACCACCGAGTATTAGCCCGGTAAACAGCAGCCCACCGCCAAGCACCTCGATGAGGACGACTGCCAGCGCCAGATACGCGATTAGTAACAGTAGGCTGACAAGGACCATTCGTCCCCGGAGACCCCAATCTGTCCGTAATTTCATTACCACACATTGAGGCGTCCTGAGCTATAAACGCCGCGGCCGCGGAACTGCCCGTTTATTGCCTTGTCGCCGTCACAAACATTGGCGATTAAAAACGCGACTACCCATCGCCGGTCCGGCCGTTTCTACTGGCAATGTTACTCCCTGCCGACTGTTGCCGGACGGAACGGTGCCACCGTCGTCCCTACTGTTTCAGGTCGACGGACTGTCTTCGGATGGAGCACTGACGCAAATAGTTCGAGTGTCTCGATGAGTCGAGGACCCGGTCGATTCACGTAGTGGTTTCCATCAACGAGATACACGTCGCCATTTTTGACAGCAGTCAGCTCAGCCCATCCCTCGCGCCCGGTGACAGCATCGATATTCGCCCGCGCTTGGTCGACTCCGAACCCACACGGCGACAGCATAAGCACCTCTGGGTCGTACGCTCGAATTTCGGTCCACTCGCGGGGCCGCGACCGCTCTCCTGGCTCCGCAATCCCGTAGTCGGCTCCGGAGCGCTCGATCATCTCAGGCACCCAGTGACCGGCGACCATCACTGGGTCAAGCCAGTCAAGCACTGCAACTCGAGGGCCGGAAGCCGGCGTCGCATGCTCGACGTGCTCGATGCGTGCTTCGAATGAGGCAACGAGCGACGCAGCGCGTTTCTCCCGGTTGAACACCGCTCCGAGGCGCTCAATATCGGCGAGGAGGTCCGCGAGAGTATGAGGGTCACTCGTCACCACTTCGGCGTCGAGCGAGAGCTCCTCAACTGCTTGTCGAATTCGGGAGTCGTCGACCGCACAGACATCACAGATTCCCTGAGAGACGACAATATCTGGGTCAAGGTTCGCCAGCAACTCACGGTCTATCTCGTAGACACCGCCGTTGTCAGTCGCCTCGGCGACCTGCTCGTTAATTTCTTCACTCGATGCGTCGGCATCGACTCGTGTCTCGATGACTGACGGTAACTCGGCCGCCTCGGGGGGGTAGTCACACTCGTGTGAGACGCCGACCGGCTCGACGCCGAGGGCATACAGCATCTCCGTCGCTGATGGGAGCAATGAAACGGCGCGCATACGACAATGTTAGCCCGTATCCTCTTAAGCGCTCGTTCGGAAGCGGCCTACCACTGCTGGCTGCTGGAGGCGTACACGTCGACGTAGTCGCCATACAGCAGCGACGGCTCACCTGCCGGGCGTTCGAATCCGTTTGCTTGGAACAGCTCGTTTTCTTCGGTTTCCCACAACCCCTGTCGAAGCGTCCACGTCTCATGTTCAATGTCGGCATACCGGATACTCCCGTCGCTTCCCTCTGTAAAGTAGCGGTACCGCTCGGCCAAAAAGTGCTCTCGAGTGCCGGGCTCGGGCTCGAATCGCTCGCTATTCCGGGCAGGGCCGTACCGGGCGTCGAACCGTGTGGCTCGGGCTCCCGGTGTTGTACGGCGACTTTGGAACTCAACTGGAGGGTCGCCATCGTAGGTGATATCCGCCAGATAGTACGGGAGACGGTTGAACAGCCGTGCCCCGATGACCCCGAGGATGTCGTCGGCATCGAGGGTGAAAAAGTAAATTCCCGGCGCGCCGTCACAGGTAACGTAGGTCCGGAGGTTCAGCTCGGCTGTTGAGAGGCCCACGGCCGTCGGAAATCCTGCTGGTCTGATGTCCTCGATGGCGAAGGGAACGACCGAAAGGTAGGCGTCGCCGTCGAAGGTGTCGACCGTCAGGCGTTCGGGAATGCGCGGTGTGACTAGCTCAGAGTCGACGGGCCAACTGGCAAAAAAGGTGTCTCGCCATCCCATCTCGAATGCAGGCATTGATTAGATTTAGTCGCCGAGACAAACAGGGATTGTGGCTCGTCCGGAGTCGCTGGCCATTCGGTAAGACATATCGAGGGAGAGATGGAGACAATCCAGGGAAACGAGCGCATAGTCGGCGAATCTGCCGCTTTCCGGGACGGCGGCTCCGTCTTTATTGCCTGTAACGATTTTCGGTCCCAATTGAAACCGGGACGCTTTGGCTAGCCAGACATTTGGGTCAGGAACAATTGAAATATCCTGGCTCAACCACTTCTATTTAGCGAATGATTCTGCCATCGTCTGGCGATTCAACAGAGCCAACGAGGGTGGCGGATTCGGCTGGGAGGGCTGGCTGTTGTTGAGTCCGTTTATCGTTTGTAGTCTCGGCCGACGACGAGGCCGACAAGGTTGGCTCCGAGCAACGCGGCGAACAGCTGAGGGGCCTGTAACACCGCGCCGCTGACAATCAGGGCCAGCAGGACGAACGGGACGAACACGGCCGTCCAGAAACCGATGAATTTCACGGGAACTCCGAGCACTCGCCGTGGCGCTGCTTGGGCCCTGTGACGCGACTGAGATTTGGTAGGGGACGCATTTGACATGGGTTGACTCCTTGATTACACGTACAACCGTATCCAACATATAATAGGCCAAACGCTAGCGCAATTTCGCCTCGTTTTGTCTATTTCCATCCACGTACGTCTCCATTTGATTACCCACTCGAACGTTTTAATACTCTCTCAAATTTGTTTAGATTGTTTATAACAGCTCGAAAACTGCTGAACTGTCTAGCCTTCTATTTTACATCGAACGGTCATCCGACCACAGCGACGTCGGCCACGCACTCAAGAGTCGACGACACGGACCTCACGAGTCTGGACAACGGGGGTAAGCGGCAGGTCGGGAAAAGAGACGCGCACAGCGAACGTAAGTACGTCGGCTGTCCCTCCGAAGACGCCGACAGGGAGCGTTGTCTCTCCCAGATACGCCGCCTTGCTGGTCATCGCTTTGCCGTTGACGGTCACAGACAGCGCCCCACGGGCGTCTCCCTGACTGGTCTGGACGGTCACCTCACACATTTCGCGTGCGCCCCGTTCGATGCGATCCGGGAACGCTCCCCAGTCGATGTCGAGCGCCGGGAGTTCGGTCGCGCTCTCGTGAACGCGCTTGGCGACACCGTCGGTCAGTCCGGCGGCCGCGAGTTCGGTCGGGGTCGCCGCGGCTATCTCTGTCGGACTGCTGTACCCTGCGGCGGCTAGGGACGTGGCCCGGCTTGACCCGATACCGTCTACCGCAGTCAACCCGACCGCATCCTCGCTGATGCCGGTCTCGACGCGGGCCTCGATGCGCCGGACTAGGTTCGCGGCATGGCCATCGGCGAGGCGATCAACGATTGCGCGCAGTGCCGCAAGCAGGCGGAGCGCGTTCTGGCGGATAACCCAGGCGTCGCTTTGCAACTCCGCGGGCGTCGTTCCGTTCATGCCCGCCCGCAGGATAGCGAGTACCTTGCGCGCACCCGGGTCAAGGTCCTCGCGTCGGTTTCCGAGAACGGCGTCGATGGCGTCTTCTTCGTCCGAACGGGCGCTGACGCTGTCGAACTCCTCGGCTGTTGCCACCGCTGTAAGCACGTCTCCTGTTGATAAATCCTCGCTCTCGGCGAGGTCAGCACACGTTCTGGCAGTCTGTAAATCAAGATAAAACTCCGAGGCCAGACGTCCGAGCGCAGTCGGCTCGACAGCGAGTCCATCCATCTCAATGAAGCCAGCATCAACAAGCCAAGAGAGTGTCTCACTGACGCGGTCACGCAGCTCTGACCCGGTGACGTAGGCATCGGCACGCTGTGCACGCGCGTAATAAAACGTCGTTTCGAGCCAGTCCATTGCGTCGTCAATATCTTTTACGGTTTCGAGGACTATTTCTGCGGTCAGGTGAACGGCGAGGTCAGCCGCTGCCGGTCCGCTACCGCTGTCGGATTCGGTTGCGAGCTGTGAGTCGATTGTCTTCCCGTCTTCAAGCAGTTCTCGGTAGCGATCTGAGGCGGCACTATCGCAGATGACCCATGCATACCCTTTGTCATCGTAGCCCGGGCGTCCGGCCCGGCCAAGCATCTGGAGCACGTCTAGTGGACTCATCTCGACTTCGCCTTCGAGGGGGTCATGATAGCGGGTATCTCGGATAACGACACACCGTGCTGGTAGATTGACGCCCCACGCAAGCGTGGAAGTTGAAAAGAGGAGCTTGATACGGCCCTCTCGGAACCACTTCTCGATACGGTTCCGGTCGCTTCGCGAGAGGCCAGCGTGGTGAAACCCAACGCCGTCCAACGCAGACTTGCGAAGCGTATCGTTGTCGAGGTCTTCGGTTTCGGTGTGATACTCAAAATCACCGCGTGCATCGACAGGGATATCACGCGAGGCGAGTTCGTCGCGGGCCTTTTTTGCGGCCTGTACAGTGTCTTGCCGCGAGGAGACGAACACGAGTGCTTGTCCTTCCTCTCGGATATGCTGTTCCGCCAAGTCGAGTGCTCGGTAGAGCCGACGGTACTTGTCAGCGAATGCGTTCTCGCCGTGGCTATAAGTCGCCACCCGTGCATCGAGTGGAACCGGACGGGATTTTTCGTCGAACGAAAACGTCGTCTCGTCGGGGGCATCAAGCCACGCCCCAACGTCGTCGCTGTTTGGCATTGTCGCCGACAGTGCGATAACTCGCAGGTCACAGAGTCGCCGTAGCCGCGAGATAGTCACTTCAAGAACACTCCCACGCTCGTCGGAGTCAAGCAGGTGTACCTCGTCGATGATACAACAATCCACGTCGGTCACGAATGAGTAGCGCCGTGAGTCGTGTTTCCTGGTTGCGGAGTCGGCCTTTTCGGGCGTCATCACCAGCACGTCAGCCCGTTCTGCTTTCCGGGGGTTCAGGTCGCGCTCGCCGGTGACGACGTAGACCGAGTATCCCAGCTCCTCGAAGCGTTCCCACTCGCGTTCTTTCTCATCAGTGAGTGCCCGCAGCGGAGCGAGAAAGAGTGCCGTCCCGCCTGCATCGAGGGTGCGACAGATTGCGACCTCGGCGATTGCGGTCTTGCCGCTGGCGGTGGGAGCACTGACCACGACGTTCTCGTCGGTGTCGAGCAACGCCGGGAGCACCGCCGACTGCATAGCGTTGAAGCGCTCGAACGGAAACGCGTCCGCAAAGTCGGGCAGTACCTCCTTGACGGCGATTTCCGTTCTGGTGTCGGCGCTCTGTGTCACATGCGAAGAGAGTGGTCCGCGCACATAGGCGTTTCTGTCGGCTATTCAGCCGAGCAACTGGGGAGTGGCTATTGCCGTTTGGTCACGGGCACGTAACGGCACCCTCTATCAGCCCTCCGACAGCTATGTCGATTATCTCTCTCCCATCATCGTAAGTATCGATACTGGCAGCAATACTCCAGCACCCGCTTCCCGTGAAATCTTCTTCGTGTTTTTCACTGGAATATGTGCTCTTTCCTACACTTGGTACGTCGAACGTAGCTGTGTAGTTAACGGTATCGCCCATCCAGGGCTCTTGGATGGTGACCAGCTCAGGATGGTCGTGTTCTTCTTCCTTGTACGCTCTAAGTTGATACTCTGCAGTGTGACGCGTTTCCCCTTCTTTTTCGATGGTCACTGTTACTGTTACAGGGCGCCTCAGGAAGTTATCGACACTGACCTTGCCGAGGGGTTCAGTTGGGTCGGCATCTGAACTGAGACATCCTGTCAGTCCCGCTATCGGGAGAAGTCCGAGGTAGCGACGTCGTGAAATCATGGTACAATATTACCTTTTGAAAGTGATGAATTGTTATCTGTTTAGTTTATTGCTGACTATGCCTGCTGTGACTCCTCTTCTCTACCCGATGTATTAACGTTTTATTGACATTGGGTTCTTCGTCATCACATATTCTGGGGACGGTTCTTCATTATCGGCCGTTTTTGGAATATCGGCATCCTTGGGAACGCGTTTTATTCCCAAGGCCTCTCGTTGTTCCTTGGTCATGTCTTCTGGGTGGCTTGGCGTATTTTGTGGTAGATTTCCATCTGAATTTATAACCACGTCCCCCTGATCACCGGTAAATCGTAGATTAAACTCCTCTTCTGCCCAACCATCCTTCTCCAGAAAACCTGCCTTGACTTGAACTCCTGAAGCTGGATGGTTTGCTATATATGTAGCATGTCTAAAGAAACAACACTCTTCCCAACCGGTCTCTATCAGACCACCTATCTCGTGTTTATATTTAAACCCTCTTTCTATACTATCATCGAGGTTATCTTTATCAACTTTCATCATTTCTGCCAACTCTGTGGCTCCTGAAAACACTGTTCCAGCACCGTTCTTTATTCCATCGGCTACAGCCCCCATGACAGGGTTTGCTAGCCAACTAGGAACGCCTGGATGATCCTTTGGTCCAGGATAACTTCCGAACTTGTCGTTATATGTGCTTGCTTGTAAATTCTCCCCATAGTCCAGTCCTTGCACTTTATATCGTTTCCCCCACAGTGCTGCCGGACTTTCGGCTGCTGCACCACCTGACAAAATAAAATTGTGGCGCCATCCTTCATACTCATCATCCCCATTATGGGATGAGCCATCCCAATGGACGGTTAAACTCCCATCTCTCTCGAAAGTTCGGTGATCAGGACTTTCATTTGGGATGTCGACTTCAACTGTATCAACGTATTCGGGCTCATCAGAGAGTACCGAAGGGTCGGCTGTTTCGATCTCTTCAGCAGAGCCAATCCTGGTTCCTATAGCACTAAACACACCGCAACCAACAGTGAGTGCGCCAGTTGTTTGGAGGGCTTTTCGGCGGCTAATCTTTCGACTTTCGTTGGTATCTGGCATACCAATTTGATGAACAAGCCTATCTGATTTATATTTTTTTAATTGATACGTGTGATATTATAGAAGTATATTCTCTGTAGTACATGCGTCCACTGCTCACGAACACGAGAGCCGCAGTTTTTAGTCATCACGCGCTAAGACTAAGGCAATGAGCAAGACTCGAAAGCCCGAGTGGCTGAAGATGCGGCCGCCATCGGGTGAGCGCTTCACCGAAATCAAACAGACTCTCCGTGACCACGACCTGCACACGGTCTGTGAGGAAGCCTCGTGCCCGAACATGGGTGAGTGTTGGAGTGGCCGGGACGGCCCTGGCACTGCAACCTTCATGCTCATGGGCGACCGATGTTCGCGGGGCTGTAACTTCTGTGACGTCGAAACCGGCGGGATGGACCCGCTGGACGAGGATGAACCCGCAAATGTCGCCAGTGCTGTCACTGAAATTGGGCTTGACTACGTTGTTCTCACCTCTGTAGACCGCGACGACCTCCCTGATCAAGGGGCAGGTCACTTTGCCGAGACGATTCGAGAAATCAAGAAACGCGACTCAGATATTCTTGTTGAAGTCCTTATTCCTGACTTTCAGGGCGACGACGAACTTGTTCGAAAGATTATCGACGCCGAACCCGACGTCATCGCCCACAATATTGAGACTGTCGAACGCCTCCAGTGGCCGGTTCGAGACCGCCGAGCGGGCTACGAACAGTCTCTTTCAGTACTGCAACAAGTCGCCGAGGAGTCCGACGCCTTCGCCAAGACATCTGTCATGCTCGGGGTTGGAGAGTATCACCACGAGGTCTATCAGACACTCCGTGACCTGAAAACGGTCGGCGTCGACGTGGTAACCTTCGGACAGTACCTCCAGCCCTCGCGGTCACATCTTGAAGTAACTGAGTTTGTCCATCCCGACGTCTTCGATACCTGGCAACAAGTTGCCGAAAAAGAGCTTGATTTCGGTTACTGTGCTAGTGGCCCGATGGTCCGGTCGTCGTATCGCGCCGGGGAGTTGTTCGTCGAGAACGTGCTCAAAGGCGACGGAGATATTACCGAGGCCCGGGAACAGGCTCGGACTGAAGCCTGAGTTTGCCATCCCCGAAATTGGGCCACGCTTGATTCTGAAGGGAGGCTCTCTGACGGGGCGAAACGTTTTGAATGGTCACACCAAGCCAGTGGGGAACGAATATACTAGCCAAACGAAGCCTTTAGTTGTCGGCGAAAAAACGACTCGCCAGTGACGCAGTTCAACATTTACGGGGAGCGTCTTCGACAGGAAATCGAAGGTGAGTCGTTCGCGATTGCCGTCGTCACGGCGACTAAGCCCGACTTTTACAAGCAGGCACCGGTCGTCACTGCGGCAAACGAGTACGGCTTGCCGTGTTTTATTATTCACACCGGACAGCATTACGACGACGTGCTCGGGCACGGGCTGGCCGAGTACGACCTCGAATCCCACATCGCCGCCGACATGGGAATTCGCGGCGGTCTCTCCGAGAAGAGCGCGGCCCTGATGACTCGCACGAAAACGCTTGCCGAGTACTTCGAAGAGGAGTTTCCAGACACGACTATCCTTCCCATCGTCCACGGTGACACACACGCCGCAGGCATCTTCCCGCAGGCGTGGGCATTCGCGACCAACCAGTTCGTGGCTCACAACGAGGCAGGACTTCGGGGGATGATGCCCTCCTTTGACAACCTCGGAGAACCTGAAACGTTCGTCACAGACCAGTTTGAGGGCGAGTGGACGCTCAACCGCGCCGAGCCGTTCCCCGAGCAGTACGACACCTTCGTAGGGAGTGCGGCTTCGATGTATCAGTTTGCGCCGGTCGAACTCAACCGAAAGCACCTCCTGAACGAGGGGTATCCCGGCGAGTCGAACGGAGTTGAACGCATCCCTGTTGTCGGTAATTCGATTGTCGACGCAATCGAGATGAAGCGCGACCACGACCTTGAGGAGTCCATCTTCGACATCTACCCGGTCTTGGAGGAGCGCGACGACTGGATTCGCGTCGACATCCACCGCCGGGCGAACCTGCTTGAGGAGCGGTTTTCGAGCATCGTCGAAGGCGTCATCGCGCTCGTCGAGGAGGGCTACAACGTCAACTTCGTCGAACTGAATGCAACCAGAGAGGCTCTTGAGAACTACGGCTACCGTGAGCGACTCCTTGACCTCGAAGCGGACCGAGAGAACTTCCTGTTCACCGGCCTCTGGAAGAAACACGCCCACGTCTATGAGTTTCTCACCTCGGGGCAGTGTTTCGCCGAGTACACTGACTCCGGGAGCATGCAGGAGGAACTCAACGTCATCGACGAGGCGCTGTGTCTCACTGCCCGGTTCAACACCGACCGCCCGGAAACCGTCATGAACGCCGAGTCCAACCTGCTTGTCCCGCCAACCTCGGCCGAACACGTCCACGACATGATAGAGTTCGTCTACGAAACCGAGAGCCTCCGCGACCGACTCGCCACCAACGAAAACCTCTATGGCGAAAACGTCGGCCAGCGAATCGTGGAGTTCCTTGATGCCCGCCGCGACGACCCGGTGTTCGAATGGGCGTCCGGCAGGGCCGGGTTCGACGGAGCCAGCAAGGACTTCGACTATCTGTAGCGCTCCGGGAAGCTCAGCGAGGGTCCAACTCTCCGACGGGCAAGGCGTGCGTCCTCATCCGGTCCATTCGCTCCGAAATCGAGTTCACACAGCGTACTCTTTTCTAACCTTCCTTCGTATGAACCAACACGCTCTGCGGTCAGTTTCGGGGTGGACATACGTTCAATTATTACCCCAGAATCAAATATGAAGTGACCATTCCAACACCGTCTGTTCGGTGATATGGTTGAGAGACAGCCACAAATATTTGAATAGTGTGAGGTTCTATCACGAAAACAATAAATCATCGGCAATTGAATGATGCACGTATGCACCCAGAGAGGTGGCCTTTTCGATGAGCGTGTTACAGCGCGAGCCAGATGACATGGTACAGGTACTCGACGACGAGGGCAACGTCCGAGAGGGAGCCGAGGTGCCGGACTTGGACGACGAGACACTCGTCGAGATGTTCCGACAGCTGAAAGTCGCCCGTCATTTCGACGAGCGAGCAGTCAGCCTCCAGCGGCAGGGCCGCATGGGAACATACCCACCGCTGTCAGGGCAGGAAGCTGCCCAGATTGGAAGCGTCCACGCGTTGGACGACGAGGACTGGGTGTTTCCGAGCTATCGGGAACATGCCGTTGGCTACGTGCTTGGCTGGGAGTTGTACCAGGTTCTGCTTTACTGGATGGGTCACACTGAAGGGAAAGTTGCCGACGACGACGTGAACATGTTTACACCTGCAGTTCCGATTGCGACACAGATTCCCCACGCAACGGGAGCGGCGTGGGCTTCGGATCTGCAAGACGAGGACCGCGCATTCCTCTGTTATTTCGGTGATGGCGCGACAAGCGAGGGTGACTTCCACGAGGGACTGAACTTCGCAGGCGTCTACGATACGCCGAATGTCTTCTTTTGTAACAACAATCAGTGGGCAATTTCGGTGCCACGCGAGAAACAGACCGCGAGCAAGACAATTGCCCAGAAGGCCCATGCCTATGGTTTCACGGGCATTCAGGTCGACGGTATGGACCCGCTGGCCGTCTACAAGGTCACAAAAGAAGCCGTCGACAAAGCCAAAAACGACCCGCAAGCCAACGAAGATATTGGCCGAGCGAGCCGGCCGACACTGATAGAGGCCGTCCAGTATCGATTTGGCGCACACACGACCGCGGACGACCCTAGCGTCTACCGTGACGATGACGAGGTCGAACGGTGGAAGCAAAAAGACCCCATTCCGCGCATGGAGACGTTCCTGCGCAACCGGGGGCTTATTGATGACGAGGCTATCGCGGCCCTTGACGCTGAAATCAAAGAAGAGGTCGCCGACGCTATCGACACGGCCGAAGAGTACGACCGCCCTGACCCGGCAGAGATGTTCAACGACGTGTACGCAGATATGCCACAGCGACTACAGGAACAACTCGACTACCTCGAGACCATTCGTGACCGCCACGGCGACGAGGTGCTACTAGAATGAGCCAGGAAGCAACCGATAAAGAGCAAACCCAGAGTCTGACACTCGTCCAGGCTGTCCGTGACGGCCTTCATACCGAGATGAGTCAGGACGACAGCGTCGTCGTCATGGGAGAAGATGTTGGTGAAAACGGCGGTGTCTTCCGTGCGACACAGGACCTCCTCGACGAGTTTGGGGAAGACCGTGTTATTGACACGCCGCTTTCGGAGTCCGGTATCGCGGGCACGGCCGTCGGGATGGCCGCCTACGGAATGCGACCGGTAGCCGAATTTCAGTTCCTTGGTTTCATCTACCCGGGGTTCGACCAGATTGTGAGTCACGCAGCCCGACTCCGAACCCGGAGTAATAGTCGGTTCAACTGTCCGGCCGTATTCCGTGCACCCTACGGCGGTGGTATCCACGCGCCTGAACATCACTCCGAATCAAGTGAAGCCTTTTTCAGCCATCAGCCCGGGCTGAAAGTGGCAATCCCCTCGACACCGTACGACACCAAGGGGATGCTTATTCAGGCAATTCGTGACCCCGACCCAGTTGTCTTCCTTGAGCCAAAGCTCATCTATCGTGCGTTCCGTGAAGACGTGCCAGAAGGTGAGTACACTGTGCCACTGGACGAGGCGGCGGTTCGCCGCGAAGGAAGTGATGTGTCGGTGTTCACTTGGGGTGCAATGGCCCCTGCGACGCTGGACGCTGCCGAGGAACTGGCCGAGGAAGAAGGCATCGACGCCGAGGTTATTGACCTCCGGAGCCTCTCACCGATTGACGAGGAAACGATCAAAGAGTCGTTCAAAAAAACAGGACGGGCAACCATTGTCCACGAAGCCCCACAATCAGGTGGGGTCGGCAGCGAGATTGCCACAGTAATTCAAGAGGACATCCTCCTCTACCAGGAAGCACCGATTAACCGCGTAACCGGCTTCGATGTGCCGTTCCCGCTGTACGCACTCGAAGAGTACTATCTACCGGAAGCTGCGCGCATCAAGGACGGCATCCGTGAGACTGTCGAGTTCTAACCATGGCATTCGAATTCGAACTCCCTGACGTTGGCGAAGGTATCGCAGAAGGAGAGATTGTCGCCTGGCATGTCAGCGCCGGCGACACGGTCGAAGAAGACCAAGTAATGGCTGATGTCGAGACAGACAAAGCTGTCGTTGATCTGCCAGCACCCGTCACAGGGGTTATCACCGACCTCCACGCCGAGGAAGGTGAGATGGTTCCTGTCGGTGATGTCGTCGCTACCATCAATGTAGACGGCGAAACCGAGGATACGGACACTGGCGCTACGGACAGTCCACAGGACACCTCCGAGACATCGTCTACGGACACCGACAGTGAGGACACTGTTGACGACGCAAACAGCACAGACGACCAGGACGCTGTCGACGCAGGAACCGGTGACGGTCGTGTCTTCGCCCCGCCAAACGTCCGGCAACTTGCTCGTGAACTGGGCGTCGATATTACGGCTGTCGACGGTACTGGCCCGAGCGGCCGGATTACTGATTCGGACGTTCGTGCTGCCGCTGAGCCTGACGAGGACGAGACCGAAACCAAGGCTGCCGTAACGAAACGTGACAACGGTGACGGCGCGGACGCTGAGACCACCGCGAAGACACAGACGACAACGACGACTGCCAAAGCGGCCAACCGCGATGAGACGTTGGCAGCGCCGGCGACTCGCGGCCTCGCCGACGAGTTGGGTGTCAGCATCCACGCGGTCCCCACAGAGAAGTCCCGCGATGGGAAGGCATTCATTGAGGAAGAAGACGTTCGCGCGTTCGTCGAGGCTGAGGAAACGACAACGGCAGAGCCAGCCAAGACGTCTGCCGAGGCTGAATCGACGAGCACAACGGCTGGAGCAGAGACTGCACAGCCGACCCCAACTGCTGGCGGGGCTGGCGAGCAGCCTGTCGAAACTGAGGCATATCGCGGCGTTCGCCGGACTATCGGCGAGCAGATGCAGGAATCGAAGTACACCGCACCCCACGTCACGCACCACGATATGGCCGACGTGTCGGCACTGGTTGAGGCGCGCGAAGAGCTCAAACCGCGGGCGGATGACCGCGGTATCAATATGACGTATATGCCGTTTGTCATCAAGGCCATCATCGCGGCGCTCAAAGAGTATCCGGTACTCAACACCGAACTTGACGAGGATAACGAGGAAATCCTCTACAAACACTACTACAATATCGGTATCGCAGTCGCAACCGACGCTGGGTTGATGGTGCCGGTCGTCAAAGACGCTGACGAGAAGGGAATGCTACAGGTTGCCACAGAAGTCAACGAACTCGCCACAAAGGCGAGAGAGCGGAAAGTGAGTCCCGACGAGTTGCAGGGAAGTACCTTCTCAATCACCAACTTTGGCGCCTTTGGTGGCGAGTATGCCACACCGATAATCAACTACCCCGAGACAGCAATTCTCGGGCTGGGCGCAATCAAACAGCGGCCTGTTGTTGAGGACGGTGAAGTCGTCGCGAAACACACGCTTCCGCTTTCACTGACAATTGACCACCGGGTCATCGACGGGGCGGAGGCCGCACAGTTCTGTAACACGGTCATGGAGTACCTCGAAAACCCCACCTTGCTGTTGCTAGAGTAACAATGGTTGTTGGAGATATCACCTCATCGACGGACGTACTGATAATCGGCGGCGGCCCCGGCGGCTACGTGGCCGCGATTCGGGCCGGACAGCTAAACCTTGACGTGACGCTCGTCGAGATGGACGCCTACGGTGGGACGTGCCTCAACCGAGGCTGTATCCCTTCGAAGGCGATGATTTCCGCCACTGACGTGGCCCACACAGCCACGGAAGCAGAAGATATGGGCGTTTATGCTGACCCTGCAGTCGACCTCCAAGGGATGGTCTCTTGGAAAGACCGTCTGGTGACGAAACTGACCAAAGGCGTCGAATCTCTCACCGAGCGCGCCGGCGCACACCTCGTGGAAGGACGTGCTGAGTTTGCCTCCAGTAATAGGGCTCGCGTCGTCTCGTCTGGTGAAGGACAGGGTGCCGAATCGTTCGAGTTTGAGCACGCTATCGTCGCTACCGGGAGTCGCCCAATCGAGGTACCTGGCTTTGAGTTTGACGGCGAACATATCCTTGCCTCGGAACATGCGCTCTCGCTCGAATCCGTCCCCGACAGTATGGTTGTCGTCGGTGCGGGGTACATCGGAATGGAGTTGGCGACAGTCTATCAGAAACTTGGCTGTGACGTGACTATCGTCGAGATGCTCGATAGCCCGCTTCCACAGTACGAGGATGACGTAACATCAGTTGTCCAAGACCGCGCCGAGGAACTGGGTATTGAGTTCCATTTCGGCGAGCTTGCATCCGACTGGGAGAAACAAGACGGCAGTATCACTGTCACAACCGAAGACGACGACGGCAATGTCTCCGCGTTCGATGCCGAGAAATGTCTCGTCGCTGTTGGACGGGAACCTGTGACCGATACGCTGAACCTCGAAGCAGTTGACGTCGAAACCGACGATAATGGTTTCATCAAGACTGATGGACAGGCACGGTCGACGGAAGATAACATCTTTGCAGTCGGTGACGTAGCTGGCCAGCCAATGCTTGCACACAAGGCTTTCAAAGAAGGCGAAGTTGCCGCAGAGGTCGCTGCTGGCGAGCCTTCAGCGCTAGATTATCAGTCGGTTCCGGCGGCGGTGTTTACTGACCCCGAAATCGGGACAGTCGGAATGACCGAAAGCGAAGCGGTTGAAGCCGGCTTCGACCCGGTCACGGGACAGATGCCGCTTCGAGCGTCTGGCCGCGCGCTTTCGCTTGCCGAGACCAACGGATTCGTTCGTGTTGTTGCCGACGATGAGAGCGGTTTCATTCTCGGCGCACAGATTGTCGGTCCCGAGGCCTCTGAACTAGTGGGCGAACTCACACTCGCCATCGAGATGGGTGCGACACTCGAAGATGTTGCACAAACGATTCACGTGCATCCGACCCTCTCAGAGGCTGTCCACGAGGCTATCAAGGGTGCAAGAGACGAGAGCATCCACTACTAAGCGTTACCTGTAACGACGTGGCAAACTCGCTCTGTTTTTTGCGCGGTCGACTAGTTGCTGATTACGTACAGAATGCCACAATTATTGCTGGTATATTGCTTATAATGTGTGCACAATGTAATATGTTACCACATGGCAAATCCGTGGGATATCGACCCAGAAAATATCCCTGCGGATAGTCGCACGCAGCGACGCAGACGACGACTCCAGGTTGTCGGGCTCGGTCTCTGGGGATTGTTTGCCGGGAGTATCACCGTCTTGTTGGTTTCTAGCACTGAGAGTTTGACCACCGCCGAGACCGCGTCGTTGCTCGGATTGACCCTTGGAACGGCTGTCGTCGCTGTTGTCCTTGGTGTCCTTGCGTTGCTCGTTCTCCAGTACCTTCCCTCGATTATCGCGAAGTTTGTGTTTCTGTTCGTCTTTCTGGCTATCTTTTCTCTGGTGTTGCCACAGCTCGTCACATTGGCACTTGACCAGCTATCGCTGTTCGAAGGTGTTCCCGTTGATACCAAGCAACCGCTATTGGACCTAATTGATTCGCTTCTAAACGAGAATCCCCGTTCGCGCTGATGGGGCTCATTGAGTGGTGCCACTGTGTTTTTCGACCGCCTTACTGGTTTGTCGAGATAATCTCGACGACATCACGGTGGTCAAGAACAGTATCAGCTCCAACCTGTCGGTCTGTACGACAGTCAATGCCATGTAGGAACCCGTCACCGATGTCTGAATGGAGGTGGTAGGCAAACTCTTCTGCGGTCGCATCCTTCGGAAGCAAGAAACAGTCACGGAACGGCCCGTTTGACCAGTTCCCAGATGCCGAACCGGGGAAGACGGCCTTCAGGTTAAGTACGTCGAACACCGCTGTTTCGAGTGCACGCTGGACCCCACTCCCATCGAACTCGTTGATGAATGTCCGAATCTGTTCGAGACCTGCTTCTTTTTGTTCGGGCAACTCCGTCGTAATCTCGAAGCCGCCTTCGCCCGGAATATAGTTGATTGCAGCCTGCTCGTCTGCGTTCTTCAGTGCTTTCTCGGCGTGAGCGGATACCGGGACAAACGACAGGTGTTCGTAGTCGGGGTCGGTTGTGATTTCGTCCCAGTTCTCCTGTGCTTCTGGTGTGTCCATCTTGTTCGCTGCGATGACCATCGGCTTCGTTCGCTTGCGGATGGCACGAGCGAGAGCCTCTGTTGTTTTGGTGTCCCATTCTAATGGGGTCACTTCGTATCCCTCTGAGAGAATAACTTGCTTGATTTCGGCGGCCGAGATACCAAAGGCCGAGAGCTGTTCGGCCAGAATATCTTCTGGGTCCGGGTCAGAGAGTTGCTTGCTCTCATAGCGTTCGATTCCCTTTGTCAGAATATCGAGATACCACGCGTCGAGTTCTTCTTCGAGGAAGTCGATATCCTCTCGCGGGTCGTGCCCCTCAGTTGTCTCGCCTTCTGAGTCTGTTGTCCCCGAGAAATCCACCACGTGAATAAGTACATCCGTTTCATTGAGGTCGGTCAGAAACTGATTTCCCAGTCCTCTCCCCTCGTGGGCACCGGGAACGAGCCCAGCAATATCAACCAGTTTCACCGGGACAAACCGTGACCCGTCTCTACATGCTCCCACTGATGGCTCGCAACTCTTGTCGAACTCTGGGGCAGCACACTCTGTTCGGACGTATGCCTCACCGATACTGGGGTCAATAGTCGTGAACGGAAAGGCTCCTTCGGGCACATCGTTCATCGTCGCCGCGTTGAACAGTGTCGACTTACCCACTGAGGGCTTGCCAACAAGACCGATTCGATAGCTCATTATCGGGGTGAGCCGCTGGTAGCCTAAACGGGTTTCTACCCAACCTCTTTGTGACTTATGTAAACATGTGACATTATTTTTCGGCTCGCCATCTATTTGCTACTACTGCTTGTTTAATGATACCATTTATCATTGTTAGAATATAATAGAAAAGTATGCCCCATTCAGAGAAACCGTGGTCGTACAAGATTACGGATAACGTCGTCATCTGGGACGTTACGGACTGGGTTGATCCGAACGAAGACGAGCTGGACCAAGTCACAAAAGAACTCAAATCTGTGGCCAATCGAGATGAGATCACAGCTTCAGTGACAGAACTTGAGGCAAACGTTACACTGGACAAGAAGACGCTTTCCTATATTAAACAGAACAATCTACTATATGCTAAGCTTGGTCTTGAGAAAGTTGGATGGGTGTCCGATGGTATTCAGGGACTTGCTCTCAAGTCGAAGATTGACGGAACCGTCGGTGTAGACGTCGAAGCATTCGACAGCGTTGATGTGGCTGTCTCTTGGGCAACAGAGTAAAACACGGTAGCCGTGGGTGTTTGGTGCCGGTGCAGACAATCATAAGTGGGGGACGTACATTTCTCTGATTAGAACGGCCACCGAGTGGCAAAACGGGAACGAACTGTTGTACTGAGTTCTTGGGCAACAAACCGGTCACTGGGTGCAACACCGATGAACTTCAGGGAGGCAATGTAAAGAGGGAGGCCAACGGCTATTCCAAGACCGAGCGATAGCAGGCCCCCGGCCACAGAACGTATCCCAGACATGGCAATCACCATCACAACACCCGCAGCCAGCGGTGTCAGAAACGTCCGATCGAACGGCCATAGTCCCTCAAAACGCCTGAGCAATAGCACCTGTAATCCGTTCTGAACACTGGTGGCCAGTGCAGTTCCGAGGGCCGCCCCAACTAGACCGAACGTCTGGATGAAGATATACGTCAAGATGACATTCGAGACGGCCAGCAGCCAGTCAAGGCCCATCCGTGCGTACTGATGGTCTGTCATCATAAGTAGCCAGCCGGTCGCCCCGACTGCGCTTCCGACGAAGACGCCGCCGAGATAAACGACAAGCGCTAGGTATCCCTCAGTGTAGGTCGGCCCGAAAAGCGCCAGTAACTCCCGTCCAAACACAAATTGGACAGCAAGAATTGGGATGACCGTCGTCACAATCAAGCGGGTCACAGAGGCATAAACCGCATTGAGTGTCTCTATCTGGTTGCTTGCGTGGAGATCGGAGGCAACGGGGGGAAGCAATTGGTTAAACGAAAGGAGTGGAATCCACGCAATCGCCACAAGAACCAGAATAACATTGTAGATGCCAGTTGCAACAGTCGTCAGCAGCGCCGCAACCAGTAATACGTCGACTCGATTCTGGAATATCTTACCGAGACTGCTCATTGCCACCGGTGCCGCGTGATTGTAGAACTGGCTGACCGCATGCCGGCTGACACGCAGAGACGGCCGAATCCCTGTTAGCCGTTCTGTTATTGGGTAGCCTACGATAACGAGCAGTGCCATACAGACGACGATTGTTCCGGCGACGCCGACAACCGAGTAACCAACTGTGAGTGCCACGACGGCACCCAGCAGGCGCATCGCGGGACGGAGTAGCTTGTTAAACAACACTTCTCCCCGTGCTGATCCGACTGCACGAAAGGTCCCGGCGTAAATCATCACGAAACCAATGAGCAAGATGAGACCACCGAACAACCGCATTGCTGGTGGAAACGCAGCGTCGTCGACGGTGTGCTCGTTTATCCATGGTGCGAGCACCAGCAACCCGACTCCCATCAGCAGCCCGAACCCGACGGTGGTTGCATAGGCTAGTCCGACAACCCGGGATTGGCGTTTGGGTTCAGACTCATACGCTGGCAGATATCGCTGGAGGGCTGGGACACTCCCGAAGGTAACGAGTCGAACCAACACCTGTGCGATTCGCCACGTGAGAGCGTATACCCCATACGCCATCGGCCCGAGTCCCCGCGCCAGAACGTACTCAGCAGCGGTAATCAGTATGCGTTGGCCAGATACACCACCTGCTGTCACAGCGGCACCACGCGCGATTGTGAGGAGCGCGTCACGCTCATCACCTGTCACTGCTTCCTCGTCGCGTCCACTCATCAACTGTTCATCTACGGCCTTCTTCGGTCTGGAGTTAAGTGACTCGATACGCTAAAGACGTGTAAGTCCCAGCAAGAATTGACTCATAGCACTCCCCGTGGGCAACCAGTGTCGATGACTGCTTGCCGTCACCGCTCAGGGTATAACTGTTATACGCTCCAAGAGCGATAGGTCTACCAGATGCGACCCGAAGCCGACGACCGCGTCTACTACGTCATCAGTGATCTCCACATTGGCGGTGACGAACAACTCGAAGCGGTCCCGTTCCTCGATGAACTCCTTGGCTTTCTCAAGAAACTGGAGACAACCGACGAGGACGTTGAACTTGTGATCAACGGCGATGCTTTCGGACTCTGGGAACTCACATCGCTTGCGGGTACAGAGAAGTTCGACGCCCTCGTTGAGACGTATCCGGAGCTGTTTGAGCAGCTTCGAGCGACCGGGGAAACCGTCGACATCACGCTCTTGCCCGGTAATCACGACTATGAGCTGGCGGCCTATGACGAGTTTGTCGACCGGTTCAAGAGATACAACGTCGACCTCACGCAGGAACCGTCGATGACCCGTCCGATTGGCGACCAAGCGATTCATTTCGAGCATGGCCACCAGCAGGACCCGAACAACCAGTTGAAAGACTGGGGGAACCCTCATGTAACCCCTCTTGGATATCATTACACAACGCAAATAATCAGCCGTGCCGGCCAACTCTCTGACCGTGGGAAGTTCAACTGGCTAAAAGACGTACAGGCGGTCACGCCAACCGAACGGATGCCTATCTGGCTTGTCTCGAAATACTTCTATCGAGAGATGAACCCTCTGCTTCGATACTCTCTGCTTCCTTTCTTATTGCTGTTCAATATCAGTGCCCTGCTGGCGGTATTTGCGGGTCTTGATCTCGCCGGTATCTGGTCGGCACCAGTCGAACAGATGCAGTCGCTTTTCCAGATTTTTGGGTCTGCTGGGACGGCGGCCTGGGTGTTCCTTGGCGCAAATGTTGCGGTTACGGGGCTGGTTTTAATTGTTGCAGTCCCGCTGTATTTCCTTCGCCGCGATGTTCGGAAAACGATTGCTCGTTTTGGTATCTTCGAAACTCCCCTTACCGTCGACGCGGAGTCTCCCTACGAAGAGGCCGCACGCAAGGTCTTCGAGTCTGACGCTGAGACGACGATTTTCTGTTACGGCCATACCCACCGGCCGACGCTACGCGAGGTAGATGGCGGACTCCTCGTCAACAGTGGGACGTGGCTGAAACGCCTCCACCGCCGTGATGGTGTTATCGGCGTGTTACCACCCGTATTTTACCCGTCCTACCAGCTTGCTGCCGTCCGTATCGCTGCCGAATCCGAGGGCATCGCCGTTGAGTTTGTCGAAACAGAAAAGCCAAGTCCGAGTCCTGAGGAACTCACGCGTACCGAGCGGCTCCTTACTCTCGGGCGGAAACCGGACCCATCTCTTCCTGAGCGAACAGTGATTGACCCGACTAACTCCACAATGGACTGAGGTAACATCGGTCCCATTGGGTCTTAGACGCCGATGTGTCCCACGCGTCGGAACGTAACGACTCACGTGTGCTTCCCTGACTAAGGGCTTGGTCCGCGCGCGCACACGAGCACGAGCAAAGTAAGAGGGTTTAGGTAGTAGTATCCCGACCCCTCGAACGCGTGGCTCTCACCCGGCCCGACCAAACGCAGGCCGCGTGGGATGATTGGCTGGCCTCCGGCCACGCAACATTTTCATCCGAGTCTGTCTCCAACAGCAACTGCATCGTCGCGCTATGGGCACATGATGCGTCTCTGCATACCATTCCTGTGGTGTGACTCCATGCCGAAGCGCCACCGGTTCGACGGCCTTAAACAATCCCACCTCCTCGGTATAGATACGAAGCAGCGCGGGGCGACGTTCCCCGCCGAACCCGTCTGTCGTTCGACGCCCTTAAGTGATACTGGGCACTCGTGACAGACTGTAAATCGCCTTACTCCGGGACGACCCGGGGCAAGGCAATCCGATGCCCTTAAGTGGAAACGGGCATTCCGGGTGAATACAACGAGGTTCGGTCGGGGTCGACAACGCCCGACTGCACTGGACACGATTCGATGGCAACTCGAAGGGTTTATACCCTTCACCGCCAAACAATCTGGTCCGAAGGAAATGAGGATTCCACCCCTGCGGTCCGCCGTATAGATGGGATCTGATGTTAGCTCTGGTAGTTCGGTGACACTCGGTCGGTTCTCGAGTGTCCCGATAGTCGATAGCAAGTTAGCAACACATATCGTATGTGTTCCCGCCTAACCGCCTCCCTCTGGGAGGCAACATTCCGGTTGATCCTGCCGGAGGCCATTGCTATCGGAGTCCGATTTAGCCATGCTAGTCGCACGGGTTTAGGCCCGTGGCATATAGCTCAGTAACACGTGGCCAAACTACCCTATGGATGAGAATACTCTCGGGAAACTGAGGCTAATTCTCAATACAGCTTCCATGCTGGAGTGCA